>JBIMKP010000001.1:0-4064 GCA_051861545.1 Bacteroidia bacterium
ATTGACTACTATCTGTTGAAGTATAAAAATACCAAGACCATTGGTTAGGACCCTTATCTGATAAATCTACAAATGGAGTGTATTCGCCAAAACCAATTTTACGACGCGGAGTGAAGAAATTACTTACTGGTACAGTTCCAGGAGTATCAACATAAATATATCTAACAGTACTATCTCTTAATGAATCTGGACGATTTGTATTTATAGCAAGTAATCTAACAGGCCAGAAACCTCTTCTTTTAAAAGTATAAGTAAAACTTTGATTATATTTTGCGGTATCAATATATTGTTGTGTAGTAAATCTAACAGGTGAGCGAGAATAACCTGGCTCTAGAAAAGTTTCATCAGGTAAATCCCAATAGCTACGACCAGCATTTGTGCTAGTGCTAACTAATTTTTGAGGACTATTTAACCAAACTGTATCCATACTAGAAGTTGGATTTGGAGTAGCCATACTTGGGTAAATACCAGCAATTGGCGGTAATACTTGTGAACCAGCAGGAGGAGGTGCAGAAAAAACCTCAATTTCTCTAAAATTCATATTAGAACTTTGTGTACCTCCAACAGTCATATCAGTAAATCTGAACATCATTGTTGTAACTGCGGTAAAGTTGATATCCCAATTACAAACAGCCAAATTTGTTTGAGTAAATGTATGGTGATTAACCCATGCACTACCATTCCAAATTTGAAGAATACCTCCAGTCATAAACCTGTTATTCTGCTCTCCATTATGGATAGTAATTTTATTAAAAGTTACAGCAGCAGGCCAAGTAAATTGAATGAATATGGCTGTACCAGGGTTGGTTGCATTTGAAGCAATCCACATAGATTGATTTCCACATGTACCCAATGCCAAATCATTAAGAGTTGAGCAAGCACCCAAATTGCATGTACTTGCTGTAACTGTTGCTTGAGGAGCAATGTTTGCTTGTGCACTTAGTTTCAAGTTTGATAAAGGCAAAAGTGCCAAAATCAAAACAAACTTCATGATTCTAAAATTTAGCTTTTTAATCAGTAAATCTTGTTTCATATAATGTTAAATAAAAATTGAATATAGAATTAAATCATCATTAAAAATTTAAAAAAATCTTAAGCCACATATTATGAGATTTTTTTTACGATTTCTTCTAATACAAATACTCATTTTCTGAACCTTGAATACATTTAAAACTAATCTATTTGCAATTTTTGCAAATAAATCTGAGAGTCGATTCTAAGTTTTAGAATATAAATACCTTTAGAAAATGCACTTAAGTCAATTGACTCTTCAGATAAGTTTTTACCACTAATAAACTTATTTGCTATTACTTTACCTTGGATATCGGAAATAGAAATATTCAAATCAGATTCTAAAACTTGGTTTAGTTTAAAATTGAAAATTCCAGAGCTAGGATTTGGATAAATTTTCATTAAACTAGTAATATCATTTAATTCAGACAAACTTGTTATACAAGGGTCTGGCGAAACTCTGACATATCTAATATAAGATTTACCCATATTACCAGATAAGTCTTGAGCTTTATAAGAAATATAAAACAAACCAGGGTCAGTACATGAATAATGATCAGGTTTTCCATTAACTGGTGTAAGTGTACTATTAGTCCAAAAGAATCCAGCTGAGCGTATTTCGGCATCCGAATTATAATCATCAATGATTTCAACTCCTGGATCTACAAACTCACACCACCTATTCACATTAACCGTTTCACCACCTAAAATCTTAATTACTGGAGCTTGGTCATCACTGATAATTATTTCTCTACTAGTAGAATCTTTATTACCTGATGGGTCCGTTACTATATACCATCTAATTATAGTGCCAATTGAATTTACAGGAATTACTGCAGGTCTTAATGTAACTGCCAATGTGTTTTTAGGCCATACATTATCATTTACAGTAAATCCAGGATCTATAAATGGAGTATATATTTCCCAAGTTAATGGATTGTTTCCATTCAATTGAATCACAGGTGCGATATTATCTGTAACTCTAATTTCTACCATTACCTGGTTAGCGATATTTCCTGAAAGGTCTGTAATATTATAAGGAATAAAATAACTTCCAACATTGTTTACATCAACTGTTCCTAACCAATTTGGAATTAAGTCCTTCCAATAATTATCAGTAACCTTAACTACCCTTTCCATATCAATAGAAGTTTTTACTTGGTGTAAATAGAAATTCTTACCTGCTTGATAATTTGGCATAATTACAGGTCTGGTTGTATCACCTACAGTAACCAATCTATTTACAGATGCTGTTAACCCAAATGCATCAATTATTGTATAATTAATATTGTAAGAACCTATTTTTGTAGTATCAACATTACCTGAAACTATAATATTGTTATTAGGAATTACATTGTTTTGGTTGTCTTTAGCAACTGCACCAAATTCATTGTATTTATTAAATACTTCAACATACTGCTGACTTGATCCATTTAAAGTAATTGTTGGGCCTGTTTGGTTTAAGATTACAAATACAGTTCTATAAATAGTATCACTTACATTACCATAAAAATCTTTAACAATGTATTTTAAATAATTTGGACCAACAACTGATGTATTAACATTTCCGATTCTTTGATATCTAGAACTTATATTCCCTTCTATATTATCATTTGCTATAATTCCCGGGTCAACGAATGGCTTGTTGATTTCTGTACTCATTATGGCATTACCAATAATTGAAATTGTTGGACGGCTGGTATCTGAAGGAAAATTCACAACAAAATCTTTGAATACTCCTAAGAATGTAACGCTTGGATTTAAAGTTGTTGGTGAATATGTCACTCCTACTCTCATTCGGGTCGAACCCAAACGTTGGTCACTTGTCACTGGAAAATTAATACTTCTATTCAGATTCATCGAACCTGATTCATTCATCACTATTTCATCACTTCCAAATAATCCATCCATATTAAAGTCAATCCACACTTTTCTATCCATTGGACTTACATTACTTGTTGTTGGACGAACTACTGACAAGTTGATATTCTGACCTCTATATAAATTCGAATATTGATTTCCTTGGATAAATTCATAACATGGATTGGTTGCGCTTAACAAGGTATCAATTCCTCCATCCATCATCACTCGTCTTATTCCTATACTTCCATCCGACAAATTGATATCATTTAAACACTGAGGTTGATCGTAAGCTCCAATATTGATATAATCGATATTCGTTACTGAATCTTTGCCATAAGCATTGGTTACTACTAGTTTTACGGTGTATTTCGTTCTTAAAGTTAAACGAACTAGCGGATTTCTGCTATTTGCACTTGTGCCCGATAAGAACTGAGCTGCCGGTGTAAATGTCCATCTCCAACTATTTGGTCCATTTAAACTTCTATCAAATAATCTGAATGTATCTGTATTAAATCCATTGTATTTATCAGCTATCATTCTTGCTTCTGGTTTCGTGAAAACTGGCATGAACATCACTACTTTACATACGGTATCTGTTCCTACACAATTGTAAGCTACATGACAAACATTTTTGAAGTTAGTGGTATTTACTAAGAAAGTTCTTGTTGGATTGGCTCCTGTTGAATCCATAGTTCCATCACCATCTGTATCCCATGCAAACAACATTTCTTGGCCTGTTGATCTTGTTTGGAATTGAACTGGTTGTAAACTATAAATCGTATCAGGAATTTCCATTGCTGCTTTTGGTGCTCCATAACTTGGAGCTTTTGATGTCCATCTAATTGCAAAGCCCGCTGAATCGTATGGTACAGGAACTGCTGCGTTTCCTAGTTTATAACGCATGAAAACTGTTCTTCCTCCTCGTACTCCATTCAATCTAATATTGGAAGGTACTGAATTCAAACTATTTCCTCCAATTGTTGCAATGATTGGTGCGCTTGCATTAGTCCCATTATGGAAAACAACAGAATCTGAAGGTAGCATTTTCAATCTATCAAAGAAGAAAGTCACACTATCTGCGCATGGTCTAATCAATATACCAGAACAAGTACCTACTTGACTTCTAGTATAACTGAAATTTGGTCCTGATGCTGCGAATAAAAAGCCTTCTTCATCTGTCACATTACTTG
>JBIMKP010000001.1:4074-370897 GCA_051861545.1 Bacteroidia bacterium
GCACACAAAATAACTATTTAATATCTCTAAGTAATCTTTATAACAAGTGGTATCCCAACCTCGGGCATTCCATGTTTGCAAACAAATACTCCATTTTCCTGGATCACCACCAAAAAACAATGGGTTTTGTTCCATTGGATTACCAAAGAAATTGGGGAAAAATGGTTGATTATTACATTTATTACATTGACTACTATCTGTTGAAGTATAAAAATACCAAGACCATTGGTTAGGACCTTTATCTGATAAATCTACAAATGGAGTGTATTCGCCAAAACCAATTTTACGACGCGGAGTGAAGAAATTACTTACAGGTACAGTTCCAGGTGTATCAACATAAATATATCTAACAGTACTATCTCTTAATGAGTCGGGTCTCGTAGCTCCCACTGCAAGTAATCTAACTGGCCAAAAACCTCTTCTTTTAAAAGTATAGGTAAAACTTTGATTGTATTTTGCAGTATCAATATAAGTTTGGGTAGTATTATTAACACTTGTTCTAGAATAACCCGGTTCTAAAAAGGTTTCGTTTGGTAAATCCCAGTAACTACGACCTGCATTAGTGCTGGTACTAACCAATTTTTGAGGGCTATTTAACCAAACTGTATCCATACTTGAAGTAGGATTTGGAGTAGCCATACTTGGGTAAATGCCAGCAATTGGTGGTAATACTTGTGAACCACCACCAGGAGCACCTAAAGTTACATCATAATCTTCAGTTTCACCCCAAGTTGCAATACCACAAGGTGTAACTGTTGCAGCAACAGTGGTTTCCCAATCCATCACTCTCATTCTAGTAGCTCCTAAAGTAGCAGTAGCTGGAACTGTAAAAGTATTAACGAAAGTTGCTGGAAAGTTTGGACCATTATTGATAATTGTTACAGCTAATTCTGCGGGCTCATCAAATGTAAAATTCCTATTATAATCAATCCAAACTTTACAAACATTGCTATAAAAAAATCCACTACACTGTGTAAGTTCAATACTGATTGTATAGGTTTGGCCAGGAACCAATATCAAAGGTGCAATTGTAATGTTTTGTGGATTCTGTGAAGCTACACCATAATAACAATACTGAGGAGTAGTTGCATAACAAGCAGTTAAATTGTTAATTGAAGTTCCACCTGCACCTGTGATTGTAACCCTTGAAATATCATCGTCGGCAGTTGAGGTTGCTCCTGGAGTGCAATACTGCGCATCAACAGTGTAGGCAAGTCCAAAAATCAACAAAAGTGACAATAAAAATTGTTTAGTAAATTGTATAATCATAAACAAAAAATTAATTAGCTATTTTATCAAAAGTAGGTATAAAAATGACAATATCCAATTACCACTTTAATTAATAATTTCATAAAAAACACTTAATCAAGCTATAAATATGAAAAAAGGTCGAAAATTCTGATTAAAAAAAATCAAAAAAGGATTTAAACTTAAAAAAAGGACGAACTTAGTCTCAACAATTTCAGTCAAGTAATAAAACATTCAACATGAAATTTTAGCAAAAATTATGTGCAAATAAAAAAGTCTTTTAGTTAATTATCCATTTAAAAAAAGACAAATTTTTTCTGTTAAATTAGAAATAAATTTTTCGATTTTCCTATTTGATAAAACTTGAATCAGATAGTGAAATCAAAAAGTTAAGTAAATCTTCCTTCTCTTGAGAAGTTAAATTTAAGCCACCTTCAACTATATGTTTACTTATATTAGGATCAAGTGTAGGGCTAAATTTTACACCGGAATTATAAAATTCTATGACCTCTTGTAAGGTTTTAAAACGTCCATCATGCATGTAGGGAGCAGTAAAAACTAAATTACGTAAACTAGGCGTTTTAAATTTTCCAACGTCAGCAGGATTCCCCGTAATTCTATATAAGCCAGAATCTTGTATGTTTTCTTCAAGTCCTGTATTATGAAACATAAAATTTGTAAAATAAGGAGAACTTAAATTGCCATGACAATGAAAACAATCACCACCTTCTTCTGAATTAAACAATAACATTCCTCTGTATTCACTTTGGGTTCTTTGTCTTTCTCGTCTTTCAGCCTTATCAAAAGGAGAATTTGAACTAATTAAAGTTCTTTCAAATTGAGCTATTGCCATAGCAATTTTGGAGCTAGTTATCGAATCTGTTCCAAAAGCCCTTTTAAATAAACCTGGATATTCTGGATGTGCTTGCAGTTTTCTTACAACATCATTCAAATTGGAAGCCATCTCAATAGGATTTACAATTGGACCAATTGCTTGTTGCTCCAAATCTCCCTTTCCTCCATCCCAAAAATAACGATGTCCGGTTTGATTATATAAATCAGCCCAAGGCAAATTAAAAAGAGCAGGCGCATTTCTTGTACCAAGTTCTCCTGTTATACCTTTACTAAACTGATTTCCAAAATCTGAATAAGCATATTCTTGCTTATGACAAGTGGCACAACTTTGAGTATTATTTGCAGATAAGAGCTTTTCATTAAACAATTTTTTTCCTAGTTCAACTCCAGCAATTGTTAATGGATTATTCGCAGGAATAGGAAAGGGTTTCCATCCAAAACCTTGAGGTAATTTTAGAACATATGGTGTTGGGTCGTAAGAATAGCTATCTGAATCAATAACCTTAACATCCTTTTTACATGCAAAAATTATTGAGAATAAAACTAAAATTATACTCCACTTTTTCATTATTCAAGTTTTTTTACTTTAACCATATTCATCATATTTAAAGCAAGTTTTGCTGCACCAGGTGCTGTATTGGTATGAATTGCATAACCATCTTTTTCAAAGCTGTAATTTGAAGGATTTTGAAACATCTCATTCACATCCATTTCAAGAAATATTTTAGGATTTTTGTTTTTTACTTTCAACGAATTTAAATCATTTACAACTACGGGTAAATTTTCATTTCCACCTAAATCTAAACTATATGCTCTTAATGAATTTGGATTTCTTCCCATGATTCTAAAGAAAATATATCCTGTATTCCATGTCCAGAACATACCCCATGATGGGTCTAAAGCCCCTTCTTGTAAACCACTATTATTACTTACACTATCAACACCCAACATATACCTAACAGCTTTATAATGGCCAGCTGGAAGTTTTGTAATTGTAAAAGTTTGTGTTGAGGCTGTTTTAAAATCAACCAAATGATAATTGTTTAAATTAACCCAATCACCATTTTGTTTTTGAAACGACAAATTGGTGAAATAATATCTTAAATCTTCAATGTTAAAAGTATCATTTGCAGCATTTATATAACTCACAGTATTGAGAGTAATAGTCTGCTTATCAAAAATATGACTTAAATTAACTTCAATTGTTCCTTCACTTGGAACAACTAAACCATTAAATGAAGTAATTGTATCTAATGGATTGATTCCATTGTTTTCATCAGGTGTAGTAACAACTTTGTCTTTACAAGCTGAAAGAACTAAAATTGAGATAAAAAGTCCAAGTATTCTATTTTTCATGATTCGCTATATTTTTCAAGTGCAGTTTAGAAAATATTTTTCAAATTAAATGTGATATTTGTTCCATATAACACAGGAATTAAAATTTTATTAAAGAATTAAGAACAATCAACAATTATATGCCAAGTTTTGATGTAGTAAGTAAAATAGATTTACAAAAGATTGACAATGCAATAAATACTGCAAAAAAGGAATTAGTTAATAGATATGATTTAAAAGATGAAGAATGCGATATCGATTTAGATAAAAAATCAAAAATTATTAAAGTTCAGGCTAAACAAGATATGGCAATTTCTTCTATTGCAGATATTATTTTAAGCAAATTCAGCAAGCAAGGTTTAGATGTTAGATCACTGGATATTAGTGGTGAGACAAAATCTAGTGGAAAATTAGTTTACCAAGAAATCAAAATAAAAGAAGGAATCGAGAAAGAATTAGGTAAGAAAATAATGAATCACATTAAAAGCTTAAACTTCAAAGTTCAACCTGCAATTCATGATGATCAACTAAGAATAAGTGGAAAAAAGATTGATGACTTACAAGCACTAATTGCCAATTTAAGGCAGCAAGATTTTGAAATTCCATTACAATTTGAAAATTTTAGAGATTAGGAAACCCCTAACATTTCTTTGGAAAAATTCTTTGTTAATTTCCCAACTATTTCCTGAACACTTAAATCGTCTCTGATTTTACCCTCAGAAACATAACTAATAGTACCCTTTTCTTCACTCACTACTAAAACTACGGCATCAGTTTGTTCAGAAATTCCAAGCGCAGAAAGATGTCGAAGTCCGTATTTATTGATATAAACAGGATTTTCACTTACAGGCAAAACACAATTTGCAGCCTTAATTTGTCCCTTAGCAATAATAACAGCTCCATCATGCAAAGGACTTGTTTTATTAAAAATAGCGAGTATTAGTCTTTTTGTGATATTAGCATTTAAAATTTCACCGGATGTTCCTATAAACTTCATTTCTGAAGTTTTAGGAAAAACCAAAATTGCACCAGATTTTGATTGAGCCAACTCTGAACAAGCATCTAAGATTTCATCAAAAGGAGTAATAAAAGAATCTTCAATTTTCCATTTCCAAGGAAAAATATTCCACCACGACTTATTTTCACCTAAAAATGAACTATTACCAATAATCAATAGGAATTTTCTTATCTCTTGTTGAAATACAATTAATACAGCTATAATTCCAACTTTTGTAAATTCACTTAAAATACCCTCCAACAAAGGCATTTCAAAATATCTAACAAGAAGGCCAAATAAATAAATAGTTGCTAATCCTATTAATATATTAAATGCTAAGCTCCCCTTTAACAATTTGAAGAGCTGGTAAGATAAAAGCATAACAAGCAGTAAATCAATTAAATTGATTAAAGTAAACTTGTATTTAGCTAATTCTATAAATTCCATTCAAATGTTTTTTTTTCACAATATACAAAAAGCTACTATAAATTTACCTCATCACTTTGTGTTTTGAAAAACAGCATTATAAATCTTAACAGTTTGAACCGCTGCTTTAACATCATGAACACGAAGAATTTTTGTAGAATTGATCAAAGCAATCATATTAACTGCAACAGTTGCATTCAAAGAATCTTCCACTTCAACATTTGCAATATCTCTTATCATCTTTTTTCTTGATAGTCCGGCTAAAATTGGCAATTCAAACATAGAAAAGTATTGCAAAGACCTTAATAAATCTAGGTTATGATTCAAATTTTTACCAAAGCCAAAACCCGGGTCTAAAATTATATCGGTTAAGCCTGCATTCTTTAATAAATCTACCTTCAATTTAAAATAATCCATCACCTCTATAACAACATTTTCATAGTTTGGATTTTTATGCATTGATTCAAAACTTCCCTTTTTATGCATCATTATATAAGGCACCTTGGAAGCTTTTAAAAAAGGTAACATATCAACATCCTCATCAAACGACGAAACATCATTTACTATATGAAAACCTTCATTAACAGCAAATTCTGCTACTTTTGAATGGTAGGTATCAATTGAAAAAATTGCTTGAGGAAATGCTTTTACCAATTGAGGAATAATCGTTTCTAGCCTATTTTTTTCTTCAATCCATGAAATTTGATTTGAACCGGGACGAGTAGATTGAGCCCCAATATCTAATATATCGGCCCCTTCATTTAACATTGTTTCAGCAGTTTCCAGAGCCTGGTCAACTCCACTAATTCTTGAGCCTGAATAGAAGCTATCAGGCGTAAAATTTAGGATTCCCATAACCTTAGGCTTCGACAAATCGAGAAGCCGACCAGCACATTTAAGTGTAAATTTAGTTTGAAATGCTTGCAAAACGTTAATAGAGTTTATTTTTGTACCACGACAAATAAAAACTACGAACTTGAGAAATCAAACATCAAACCAATTCGACGAGGTAATTACTTTATGTAGAGAACTCTTTATTAAAAAAAATAAAGATTATGGTCAGAGTTGGAGAATTATGAGAATTAGCTCAATAACAGATCAAATTTACATTAAAGCTGTAAGGGTCAGAAACATTGAAGAAAATGGTGTAAACATGGTTGGCGAAAGCATTGAAAATGAGTTTATGGGCATTATTAATTATTGTGTAATGGCAATGATTCAAATTGAAACTAATGAGGATGAAAGGTTTATAAGTAGCGATGACGATTTAATAAAATCGTACGATGCTTATATACAAAACACAAAAACCTTGATGCTTCAAAAAAACCATGATTATGGCGAGATTTGGCGCTCAATGTTAGTAAGCACATTTACAGACATGTTACTCATGCGCATCAACCGCATACATCAAATTATATCAAATAGAGGAAAAACATTAGCCAGCGAAGGAATTGAAAGCAATTTTATGGATATGATAAACTATTCGATTTTTGCACTAATTAGACTTTCAGAGGAAAAACAAACAAAATAGCATGAAACTTTTAACACATTTTAGCAGAGCCTTTGTAGGCATTCTATTTATTATTTCAGGTTTAATAAAAGCAAATGATACAATAGGATTTAGTTATAAACTAGTTGAATATTTTGAAATTTTTAATTTCACAGCATTTATACCTTTTGCAGTGCCATTGGCAATGGTAATTTGCATTTTTGAAATCATCTCCGGTTTTGCTTTATTACTAGGTGTTTATGCAAAGTTAAATGCATGGCTATTGCTTTTACTGATAGTATTCTTTACGCTATTAACAGGATACAGTGCAATAACAAATAAAGTAACAGATTGTGGATGTTTTGGAGACGCAATTAAACTTACTCCAGTACAAAGTTTTGAAAAAGACCTTGTTCTTTTGGTATTTATTCTAATCATATTTTTTGGAGTAAAACATATTAAACCACTTTTTAATAAGGCTATAGTTCATATAGGTCTATTTACCGCCTTTTTGGTTTCAACCTTTTTCACCATATACACATATATGTTTTTGCCTGTAAAAGATTTTTTACCATATAAAATTGGAAACAATATTTATGAACTAACGCTCACACCTGAAAATGCAGAAAAAGATATCATTGAAATGATATTTATTTATGAAAAAGGCGGAAAAGAGTTTGAGTTTGATATGAATCATTTACCATCTGAAGAGGACGGATTTACGTATGTTGACAGGAAAGATAAATTAATTAAAAAAGGCTATCACCCACCTATTCATGATTTTAAAATTTATGACTCAACAGGCTTAGAATACACTGAGAAATTTTTCACAGACAAAGGATTTAAATTAGTTTTGGTTCAAACCAAATTAGACGAAGGAAGAAAAGGACAAGAAGTGGCTATTCAAGCTACAGTAAACCACTATTTATCTTTAAAAAAGGGTAATTTCTGGGCACTTAGCTCTAGTTCAACAGATGATATTAAAGCATACAAAAACAAACATCAACTAAGTTACTTCCACTACAATATGGATGCAATTCCATTAAAATCGATGGTAAGATCTAATCCAGGATTAATTTTATTAAAAGATAATATAGTAGTCAAAAAATGGAGCTGTTATAATTTACCAAGTCCGGAAGTATTAAATAAATATATGAAATAAAATGCCAGTAAATGATTTAGTATTTATATGGGGAATGCCTGGTTCAGGTAAAACTACATTGGGCAAAAAACTAGCTAAACAACTAAATTTTGAATGGATAGACAGTGATAATTATATCGAATTAAATGAAGGAAAATCAATAAGTGAAATATTTGAAAAAGAAGGTGAAGAGTATTTCCGACAATTAGAACTAAAAAGTTTAAGAGAATTTTTAAAACTAAACAAGGTTCTTGTATCATGTGGTGGTGGATTTCCAGTATTTAATGAAAACTATAAAATCATGCTTAATAACGCATTTTGTATATATCTAAAAGCCGATATAGGGCTATTAAACCGGAGACTATTAGATCAAAATAACAAAAGACCTTTACTTTCAGCACTTAATGGAGAACAAATTTTGATTAAATTAAAAGAAATTTACGAAACACGTAAAGAAATTTACGAAAAAGCAAATTTTCAAATAAATATACCCGTCAAAAGCGTGAATACTCTTATTTTACAAGTGTCTCAAGAGTTTAAGACATTCCAAAAATGTAGGTCAGAAAGCCAAATAATTTAATATTTGTGAATAATTTGTGCAAAGTCGAAAAAAAAATATTTCATAAAAGCTTGGAGGCACTTGATTTTTTGGCTGTCTTTACTAAGTTTGTTACAACAATAACCCTTAAACTATATAAATATGAACAAACAAGACTTAATCGATTCAATGGCAAAAGCTGCTGGTATCACTAAAGTACAAGCTCAGTCTGCATTAGACGCATTCATGGGTTCTACACAAACTGCTTTGAAAAAAGGCGACAAAGTGATTTTAGTAGGTTTTGGTACATTTTCAGTTACTAAACGTTCTGCACGTAAAGGACGTAACCCTCAAACAGGAAAAGAAATCAATATTCCTGCAAAGAAAGTGGTTAAATTTAAAGCTGGTGCAGGCTTACAAGCAAAAGTTAAGTAAGTTAAAAAGTACTATAAAAAAACTCGACTTAAGGTCGAGTTTTTTTTTGCCCATTATTTAATAAAAAATCATTCTAAAAACACACTAATTTTACCTTTTAGGTAAACAACACTTACATGTTCTTGTAATGTAGTACTTAGTGAAGTACCAATAAAATTAGCTTCTAAAGGAAAGCTCTTATAACTTCTATCAACCAATACTGCAATTTGAATTTTTGAAACCTTCTTTTCCAAAAAAGGTAACATTGCATATACCATCGTCCTTCCCGAATTAAGCACATCATCAACCAAAACAATAGGACTTGAATCTTTAATCTTGATTTGAAAATCCACTACTATATTATCGGCACTAGGAGAAGATTTATCAATTTGAACAGTTAATCGAGTAATTTTTTGTTTGGTAATCTCTACTAGGAACTTTTCTAATAAATCTGCAACAGCTTTACCTTGACCAGAAATATGCGCAATTACAATTTCCTTTGCGTCAAAATTCCTTTCAACAATTTGAAAAGCCATTCTTTTCAAAATTTGTAAAACTTGCTGGTGATTTAAAATTTGGGTTTTCATTAATTTCAAAGGTAATGGGCTTTTGTTAAAAATAATAAAACAGAAAAAGATGAAATAGGCCCAAAACTTATATTTTAAGGAAAAGCTAAAAATACCAAAAAACTAGCTTAAATTGCGATTGTAGGCAGAAATCAAAAAAAAATGTCCAAAAATTTTGATTTTGAACAATTAAACTTATTTTTGCCCTCCCAAATTTTATGAAATCAGGCTGAACTGTTTCAGAAACTTTCTCAAAATTTGAAACAAACAGGTAAAGAAAAAATATAAGTATATGAAAGAAGGAATCCATCCAACACGCTATAGAAAAGTGGTTTTCAAAGACATGTCTAACGATTACATGTTTTTATGTCATAGCACAGTTGAAACAAAAGAAACCATTAAATGGGAAGACGGAACTGATTATCCATTATTCAAATTGGATATTTCTCACAAGTCACATCCATTCTTTACAGGACAAGCTATGTTTATTGATACAGCAGGTCGTATCGATAAATTTAAAAAGCGTTATGCTAAAAAGTAATTAGATGCTTAATATTGTAAAGCCTTCCAAATTGGAAGGCTTTATTTTTTTAATCCTATTTGAATGAATTGCATTTACTTCGACCCAAAGAAAGAAAGGAATCAATTACTTCCTTTTACATTTACTCGTCCAATAGCCAAAATAAGAATAGGCATTCTAAATATTGACGAAAAGTGGGAAAAACATCTACAAACTACTGAAACTTCATTTCTCACAGAATCATATCTATCAGAAAAATATCCACTGGTAACTAAAAGTGAAAATTTTTTAATTAATGGCTCTATTTGCCCTGATACAATTATCGCAAATGAAGTTAAACTATTAAAAATAGGTGAAGGTTTGTTTAAAAATGAAACACTTATTGCCGCAAATATTAAGGAAAGTGATATAACTTCATTCGATTTTGATAATTTCTCAGGTATTAGAATTGAAACAAAATCTGATAATATCTTACAAGTTAGTCAGGTATATGATATTTTTTCAAAAAATGGCCAAGCCATAGAGAACGATTTTGAACTACTTTGTAAAGGCAGAAAATCGGAGCCTATTCCTGAAGGAAATCAAGTAATTAATCCAGAAAAAATATTTATTGAACCTGGAGCAAAAGTTTTATTCTCTATATTAAATGCATCATCTGGTCCAATTTACATTGGAAAAAATGCTGAGGTAATGGAAGGATGTAAAATTCGTGGACCTCTTGCATTATGTGAAGATGCTGGATTAAAAATGGATGCCAAAATTTATGGAGCAACAACTGTTGGACCACATTGTAAAATTGGTGGTGAGGTAAATAATAGTGTATTCTTTAGTTATAGCAATAAAGGTCATGATGGTTTTGTTGGAAATGCTGTAATTGGCGAATGGGTAAATATGGGAGCTGATACTAATAATAGCAACCTAAAAAATACCTATGATGAAGTTAAACTTTGGCAGTATAAAAGTCAAAGATTTGAAAAAACAGGTCTTACATTTTGTGGATTAATGATGGCCGACCACGCTAAATGCGGAATTAATACCATGTTTAATACAGGAACAGTTGTAGGGGTTGGAGCTAATATTTTTGGTTCGGGATTCCCAAGAAACTTTATTCCAGATTTTAGCTGGGGTGGTGCTCAAGGATTTGAAACACACGTTTTAAATAAATTCTACAAAACAGCTGAAGCTATGTGCGGTAGAAGAAATGTTGTATTTGGAGATATTGACAAAGCCTTATACAAGAAACTATTTGATATGACAGCAGAATACCGATTTTGGGAAAACAAACTTTAATTAACCTATATACCCATGAGAAAAAAGATTATTGCAGGAAACTGGAAAATGAACAAAAACTTCGAAGAAGGAATGGCCCTTGTTTCTGAAGTATCAAATATGGTAAAAGATGAATATAGCGGAAGTGCAGAAGTTGTATTCATACCACCATTTATTCATATTAATGCCGTTGGTAGAATGATTTCCGATGCTAAAAACTTATTTGTAGGCGCTCAAAATTGCTCAAATCATGCATCAGGAGCTTATACAGGAGAAACTAGTGCATCAATGCTAAAAAGCTGTGGAGTAAGTTATGTTATTGTTGGTCACAGCGAAAGAAGACAATATTTCAACGAAAGCAATGACTGGTTGGCAAAAAAAGTAGATGCTGTATTGGCAAATGATTTGAATCCAATTTACTGCTGTGGAGAAACACTTGAAGAAAGAGAAAGTAATCAGCATTTTGATGTTTTAAAGAAACAAATAAGTGAAGGATTATTTCATTTGGATGAAGCTGGTATGAGAAAAGTAGTAATTGCATATGAACCAGTTTGGGCCATTGGAACAGGTAAAACGGCATCAACAGAACAAGCACAAGAAATTCATGCATTTATTCGCAATTTAATCAGCGAAAAATACAATCATGAGACTGCGCAGTCAATTACTATACAATATGGTGGCAGTGTAAAAGCAGACAATGCCGCTGAACTTTTTGCAGCACCTGATATAGATGGAGCATTAGTAGGCGGAGCAGCTCTGCAAAGCAGAAGCTTTACTGATATTATAAAAGCAATGAAATAACAAAATTAAGGCCATTTGAGAATTCTTAAAAAGAACTCAAATGGCCTGATTTTCAAATATTAACTCTCCCACCCCAATTTCTTGAAGTTTTCGTTATATAAGGCTTAGGCCTTTTTTTTGTATATTGGAACACTTATCATTCAAATGAAAAACAACATTTTTCTCATAATCTTCCTGTTTATTTCAGGTAGTTTAATGGCTCAACGACCAACAAGTTTTACTGTAAATCCATCAGTATTTGGAGATGAATTTGAGAAATATATTTCAAGTTCACCTAAAAAAGAAGTGAAGGATTTAGCAGAAGAATTTGCAGGATATTATGCTCAAGGAAAATATACACTTGCTCAAAAAAACCAATTAATAAAAGTATGTAATGAAATGTTACAAACTGGTTCACAAATAAGCCCTGAATTTGAGAACTATTTGTATTCCATTAATGCATTAACAAAAGATAATATGTTAGGGAAGTTTGATAGCTACCATAAATCACTATCTGTTGTTATGAGAAAATCAAAAGAAGATTTTCAAAAATATTTATTGGTATCTAAGAATATTCTAGTAGAAAAAAAACTTGTAAACCTTGGTTATACTTGGCTAGTAAGTAATTCAGATATTGAATTTAACACAGAAGCAGAATCAAATTTTATATTTAAAAAAGTAGATATAATTTGTATAACACCAGGTGATACTTTTGAACTGTACAATACTTCAGGTAAATTTATAACAAGTAAAAATATTTGGTTAGGCAAGGGTGGAAAAGTTGATTGGAGTAGAGTTGGCTTAGATTCAACTCGCGTATTTGCACTTATTAAAAACTATAAAATTGAATTAAGTGATGGAATACTAGAGGCAGATTCTAGTATGTTTTATAACAAAGATTTGCAAGCAAAACCAATGTTAGGTAAGGTTATCGACAAACCTATGGGAAAATCGCAAGGTGACAAATCAATTTACCCTCAATTTGAAGGATACTTTGCAGAATTTACTGGTGTAACATACGGCAAAGCAAAGTTTAAAGGAGGATTTGGAATGAGAGGCGCTTTGGTTATTGGAAAAGGAAACTCGAATAGAAAAGCCGAACTTTGGTTTAGCTTTAAAAACAAGCCCTTTTTAAGAATTCAATCACCAGAATTTTATGTTCGAGAAAATAAAATCTCAGTTGAAAAAGCAGAGGTTACAATCTTTTTAGATAAGGACTCAATTTATCACCCACAACTTGCATTTAGCTATTTAATTAATCAGGATAAAATTAGTTTATATAGAGACAATAAAATGGGGATTTCATCAGCACCATTTGTTGACTATTTCCATAATCTAGAATTTTATGTTGATGAAATTAAATGGGATTTAAATAGTCCGAAAATTGAAATAGATAACTTAGCTGGTGATGCACCTGTAAAATTTGAATCAATTAACTACTTTAGAGATGTTAACTATGAGCGAATTGGTGGTGTGCTTAGCTATAATCCATTACAAAGAATTAAACAATTTTGTGAAGATTATAAAACCAACAGCTTTAATGTTGAATTTTATGCTACAAAATTTAAAAGCAATATCAGTGAAATCAGAATTCAAATGATTGAGTTAAATGATAAAGGTTTTGTGAATTTTGATGGCCCCAAAAACATGGTTTATGTCAAAAGAAAATTAATTGATTATGTAAATGCACATAATGGAAAAACAGATTATGATGCTATATCATTTAACTCAACCATAAGTGCTGTTTCTAATGCCCATATTAGTTTAATTAATAATGATTTGGTAGTACAAGGGGTTCCGAAGTTTTTCTTTAGCGATTCTCAAAACGTTTATGTAATTCCAAGAGACCAAGTTTTAACAGTAAAGAAAAACAGAACCATGGATTTTAGTGGTAAGCTAAGAGCTGGTATGGCTGATTTTTATGGAAATAATTTTGCCTTTGATTATAACAGTTTTAAAATTCGCTTGAATAATGTTGACTCACTAAAATTTCTTTACCCAGATGATTCAGCGGGAAGATATTTACACATGAAAAGTGTAATTCAAAACATTTACGGTACCTTAGAAATTGATTATCCATACAACAAATCAGGAAGAAGGCACATACCTAAATATCCAATATTTACATCAGAAGTTGGTTCAAAAGTATTTTATGATTACCCAAGTACTCAAAATGGTAATTATGATAGAACTAGATTTTACTTTGATGTTGATCCATTTTCTTTAGATAGTTTAAGTGATTTAAATTTATTGACTCTAGCATTAAAAGGGAATTTTGTTTCAGGAGGAATATTACCAGAGATGAGGCAAGAAATTTATATGCAACCAGATAAATCACTAGGGTTTTATATACCATTCGATTCTAGCTATAAGTTTAATTTATACGGAGGAAAAGGTACTGCAACACAAGATTTAAGATTAAGTAATGATGGCTTGATTGGCTCTGGAACTTTATCTTATTTGGCATCTAAAACATACTCAAATCGATTTATTTATTTGCTCGATTCAATGAATTCTAACTCTTATTTATTTGAGAATGATAGAACATCATTATTCCCAACTATTATTAAATCTCCAAATGTATATAACCATTGGCTACCTTATCAAGACACCATGTTTATTAGTAACAAAGGTGAGCCTATGAAAATAGCCTATGATGGAGCTAAACTTTATGGAACAATTATTCTTACTCCAAAAGCGATGAATGCAGTTGGACGAATGGATATTGAAGGAGGAGAATTACAAGCAAGTTTATTCCAGTTAAAACCTGTTGAAGTATTATCAGAGGATGCAGTATTTAGACAAAAAAATCCTAAAGACACTTCACAAGTATCATTTGAAACGGGAAAGGTAAAAGCTTATGTGAATCTGGAACAAAAATTTGCTGAGTTTACCTACAAGAACTTCCCAGGTATAAACAACACATTTGTTCTAAATAATTATGCAGGTGCATTCGAAAAACTAAAATGGGATATGATTCCTAAAACTTTGGAATTTAATGGACCAGTAAATGCAAATAAAGCAGATGCCGCAAGTTATTTATTATCAAAACGACCAGGTCAGGATTCATTACAATTTGCAGCAGGAAGTGTATTCTTAACCCTAGGTGATTACGTAATGCAATGCAAAAAGATACCACATATTTTAATTGCAGACTCAAAGGTTTTACCAGATAGTGGCAAAGCGGTTATTAGACAAAATGCAGAAATGGATTTGCTACTAAATGCGAAAATTATTGCTGATACATTAAATAAATTCCACAAAATTGATAAAGTAAATATCAAAATAAATGGAAGAACTGATTGTAATGGTTCTGGTACTTATTCTTATTTCGACAAGAATAAAAAGGAACAGAAATTCTATTTAGATCAAATTTATGTTGTAGAGAAGAAGTTTTTAGAAGGAAAAACTTTAATTCCTGACACCAATAATTTTATGGTAGGACCAAAAATTGGATTCCGTGGAAATACCATTTTACATAGTTTTAACAAGAATTTGGAATACAATGGATTCTTTAAAGCGAACCACAAACTACCTTTACCAAAAACAGATTGGTTTAGGTCGGCAGCTACTATAAATCCAGATTCGATTTACATTCCTTTAACACCTCCAATAACTAATTTAAACAGACAAACATTAAATAATGGATTTTATGTTTCGAATGATTCTACACACATTTATGCAAGTTTATTTTCAAGAAAAAGGAATACCAGTGATCAAGAATTGTTAAAATGTGAAGGCACATTTACTTACAATGAAAAATTTGACGAATTCAGAGTTGGAGACATGAACAAAATATATGGTTTAGGAAGAAGAGGAAACTTTTTAGCCATGAGTGAGCAAAAGAAAATTATTTATGGAGAAGGCCGATTTAACTTTGGACTAGAAACACCTGGGTACACAGTGAAAGCTGGTGGTTATGGAAGTGTGAATTTGGGGGATACAACATTCAGCATGAAATTAAGTATGAGTATTGATATGATTCTACCAAATCAAGCAATTAAAATGATGTATGATTCATTAAATGAACAATCGGCTGCTGCATCAAGTAATTTCTTTGATGAAAAATTCTTGAAGTATAGTATTCCAAATATGGTTGAAGAAAAAACTTATAACAAACTAAATGAAAATTTAGAAGATGAGTTATCGAGTAAAACCTTAGAAGAATTACAAAAAACATTCTTTATCACCGATTTACAAATGAATTGGGACCAATCTAAACGAGCATTTACCAATACTACAGGAGATTTTGGACTAAAAAGTATCGATAAATATTTGGTAGAAAGAAGACTAACAGGCAAAATCGAAATTGTTAAAAAACGTGGCGGCGATGAGATGACAATTTATTTACAACAACCTCAAGGAAGCTGGTACTTTTTTAGGTATCAAAAAGGAATAATGGCAATTTTGAGTTCTGATATCTTGTTTAATGAAGTGATAAAAACTAATATTGATAAAGTTTCGAAAGAAAAAGAAGGCTACCAAATAAGGCAAGCCAATATTTCTGATAGAAATAAATTTGTACGCTCATTAAAGAAATAATGGATATTTTATTTTTAGTAATTGGCTCGCTTGGAGCATATTTATTAGGTTCAATTCCATCTGCTGTTTGGATTGGCACAACATTTTATGGCATTGATGTTAGAGAACATGGAAGTGGAAATGCTGGTGCAACAAATACACTAAGGGTTTTGGGTAAAAAAGCAGGATTCATTGTATTATTTGTTGATTGCCTCAAAGGATTAGCAGCGGGAAGTATTGCCTTGATGCAAAACAAGATATCGGCTGGTTCTCCAGATTTTCACAATATGCAAATGATATTGGGAGGTTTTGCAGTTCTTGGGCATATTTATCCAATTTTTGCAGGATTTAAAGGCGGAAAAGGAATTGCAACACTATTGGGCTTGGTAATAGCAATTAGCTGGCCTATTTCTTTAATGTGCGCAATAACTTTTGTTTTTATTGTTTGGGTAACTCGATATATTTCTGTAGGCTCTATGTTGGCTTGCGGCTTAAGCCCATTATATGTTTGGGTTTATTACGGCAATGAACAGGTTTTTATTTATTTTTGCGTTGTGATTGCATTAATGGTGATATATACACACCGAGCAAACATTAAAAGACTTAGAGAAGGAAATGAGAATAGGTTTTCTTTCTCCCAAAAAAAGAAAATAGAAAATGAAGAATTGGTTTAAAACCTATGAAAATAATTTTGGTGGTAATCCTAAAGAGAAAGAACAAGGTGATGTTTTAATTCTTGAGGATGAAGCTGAAGAATCAAAAGTGGTTTTGTATAATGATGATGTAAACTCTTTTGACTGGGTAATAGAATGTCTTGTTGAAATATGTGAACATGATTATTTACAAGCCGAACAATGTGCACTATTGGTACATTTAAAAGGTAAAGCAATTGTAAAAAGTGGTTCTCAAGAAAAAATGAAAAGTATTTGTCAAGCTTTGTGCGACAGAGATTTATCAGCAATTATCGAATAAAATGTTAAAAAAAGTAGTTAATAATGCAGAAGAAGCCATCTCTGGAATAAAAGATGGTGCTACCATAATGTTAGGAGGATTTGGACTTTGTGGAATCCCTGAAAATTGTATTGATGCCTTAGTAAAATCAGGAATCAAGAATCTAACTTGCATTTCAAACAACGCCGGTGTTGATGATTTTGGAATTGGATTACTTTTGAAAACACGTCAGGTAAAAAAAATGATTTCATCTTATGTAGGTGAAAATGCTGAATTCGAAAGACAATTGTTAAGTGGAGAACTGGAAGTAGAATTGATACCTCAAGGTACACTTGCTACCCGTTGCATGGCTACAGGTTATGGAATGCCGGCTGTATTTACTCCTGCTGGTGTTGGTACTGAAGTTGCTGAGGGGAAAGAAATAAGAACATTTAATGGCAAAGAATATCTTTTAGAGAAAGCCTTTGATTCAGATTTTGCAATAGTAAAAGCTTGGAAAGGTGACAAACATGGTAATTTAATCTTTAAAGCAACTTCTAGAAATTTCAATCCACTGATGGCGATGGCTGGAAAAATAACCATTGCAGAAGTTG
This sequence comes from Bacteroidia bacterium, assembly GCA_051861545.1. GTDB lineage: Bacteria > Bacteroidota > Bacteroidia > UKL13-3 > UKL13-3 > CAISCU01. Next base: position 21,718 of record JBIMKP010000001.1, read on the forward strand.
AAGAATTGGTTGAACCAGGAGAATTAGACCCAGATATGATTCATACACCAGGAATTTATGTCAATAGAATTTTTCAAGGTACAAACTATGAAAAAAGAATTGAACAAGTAACTACAAGAAAACGCAGTTAGAAACAAAAAAAAAGTAGCTTAAATGAAGTTCATTAAGCTACTTTTTTTTGCAATTATATTACAAACAAGCTAAGGCGTTTGTGTATTCGGATTATTCGAATTTGGGTCTTTAATCTTCATTCCAGGTTTTAATCCATCAATAATTTCGATATTAATTCCATCACTTAAACCTCTTTTCACTTCAATCTTTTCAAATACCTGATTTGATTTTTCAATTTCCACAAAAGTTTTTTCGTTTTCAAAAATCAAAACACTTTCTGGTATTGCAAAAACGCTGTCTCTCCTATCTAAAACAATATCGGCATTGGCACTATAACCAGCTCTTAAAAATGAGCTATTCTTAAGTTCTACCTTTGCTTTTATTTGAAATTGTATTGCTCCGTTTTCTTTTACGCCTTTTGGAGCAATGTATTCTAACCAAGCTTTAAATTTATCAGAATCAATAGCACCCACAGTAAGAATAAGTTCCATTCCAGGTTTAATTTTTCCAACTTCACTTTCATCAACCTTTCCTTCAAAAATCATTTCACCCATATCAGCAACTGTTGCAATAGTTGTTCCCTCATTAAATGTATTACTTTCAATAACACTACTACCCTCTTTTAAAGGAACATCTAATACCATACCTTCTATTGTACTTCTTACAATAGTGTTTGTTGATTTACCAGATGATTTACTTACACCTTCACGAATCAATTGAATATTATTCTCGGCAGCATCTAGTTCTTCTTTTGAATTATTAAAAGCCAATCTTACAGTTTGAAAATCTGCTAATGCAATAAGTTTATCTTCAAAAAGCCTTTGAGTTCTTTCGAATTCAATTTTTGCATTTTCATAAGCCAATTTAGCACGATTAACACGAGATTCAGCATTAGCCAAATTAATCATATTTGGTATAATTCTAATTTGTGCAATCATATCGCCTTTTCGAACTTTCTGGCCAGCTACAACATAAATTTTTTCAATAATTCCCGAAACTTGTGGTTTAATATTTACCTCTCTTCTAGGTACAACAGAACCAGTAGCAACTGTTTTTTTGATGATACTTGTTTTAAGCATTTCAATAGTTTTATAAACTACTGGCTTCTGCTCAGATTTCTGATAAAGGAACCAAATTGTATAAATAAACAAACCCACGAGAGCTAGTCCTAATACCCATTTCATTATTTTTTTCATATCTTATATTTTCTATTATTCATTTCTAAGTGCTTCAACAGGACTAATAGAAACAGCCTTTCTTGCTGGAATTATTCCAGCTAAGGCACCACAAACTATTAGAATTGTTAAAGCTTTTAAAGCCACGGCAATTTCAACACCTGGTTGATGAAACATACCAGTATCTTGTCCTTGAATGGCAACATTCACTGCTTCCATTAAAAAAATACCTGAAACCAAACCCAAATAACCTGCTAAAGTTGTTATTAAAATAGATTCAGCAATAACCTGACTTATGATACTATAAGGAGAAGCTCCAATTGCCCTTCTGATTCCAATTTCTTTGGTTCTTTCATTTACGATAATTAGCATAATATTACTAACACCAATAACACCTGCTAATAAGGTTCCTATTCCAACAACCCAAACCAATAAACTAATTCCTTTAAAAAGACCCAGAATTTTTTTGAATTCAACTTCACTGTTCCAACTGCCAATTGCATAAGGATCATCAGGTGAAATTTTATGACGTGCAGCTAATAACTTTTTAACTTTGGTTTCAACTAAACTAGCATCGTACTGAGGTTTAGCTGTAATGCTGAACCAACCAATTTTTCCACCCCAATTGAATGCCTGTTGAAATGTAGAAAATGGAACATAAACTGTTTGAGTTTTTTCTTCGGCTTCACCTCCACCGCTTTCAACAATTGTAGTTCCAATGATACGAAAATAGGTACCATTAACTTGAATATATTGACCTAAAGGATTCTCATCTTTTTCAAATAGAACCTCTTTAACTCTGCTTCCAATCACACAAACTTTTCTTTTTTCTAAAATATCTAAATCGTTTATATATCTACCTTCAAAAATTTTAAATGTTTGAATGAATTTATTTTCAGGAAAATCACCTCTTACAGCAAAAGGACCTGTTTTTATTCCACGACTAACATTATTATCACCTCTATAACCACCAAGCTGGCACGAAGGAGCTAAATATTCAATTTCAGGTATATTATCACGGATGGCTTGCACGTCTTCTACTTGAAAGTTATAAGTTCGACCACGAGGTAATCCTTGGTATGCAATTGTGGTTGATTGGGTCCACATGTAAATTGCATTGGTAGCAGAGCCGCCAAATGATTTGGTAACACCATTTTCTAGTCCTTTACCAGAACCTAGCATAATCATTAACATAAAAATACCCCAAAACACACCAAAAGCAGTTAGTCCTGTTCTGAGTTTATTTTTACTCAGAGTTTGGTAAATTTCGTTAAATCTATCGCTATCTATAAACATGTTTATTCGTCTCTTAAAGCTTGAATTGGATGAATGCTAGCGGCTCTCCTAGCAGGAAAATAACCAGCAAGAAGTCCGGCGATTACTAACATCAACATTGCCAATAAAGCTACTTTTAAATCAACCTCAGGATTTCTAAAAAAATCGGAACCAGGGACATTTGTTTTAAAAAGTTCCAATAAAAAAATGCCAGCAATTAAACCAATATATCCAAATAGGGAAGTAATAAAAACAGCCTCTTGCATAACTAAGAAAATAATACTTGCAGGACTTGCACCTAAAGCTTTTCTAACTCCAATTTCCTTAGTTCTTTCCTTAACCACAATCATCATAATATTACTTACACCAACAATACCGGCAATTAAGGTACCAATGCCAATCAACCAAATAAATAAATTAATTCCAGTAATTAAACCCATAATTTTCTTAAATTCAGTAAGGTTGTTCCAAACAAATACTGCCTTTTTATCATTAGGATCAAAATGATGTCTTCTAGCTAACATTGCTCTTAATTCATCAGTAAAAGCCTCACTTTTATCCATATCGTTCTCGTTAATTGTCATAACAATTTGGTCGATATGATTTGTACCTGTAAAAGCTTTTTGAGTTGTAGTTACAGGTACATATGCTCTTCTATTGTCTTCTTCATTACCATCATCGGTAAAAACACCAACAACTTGAAACAAGATGCCATTAATGTTAATTTCTTTTCCCAATGGCTCTTCACCCTTAAGCAAATCATCGGCAACTTTTTTTCCAATACAGGCTACCTTTCTGCAATCCTTTAAATCTAAATCATTAATAAATCTGCCTTGTATAACAACAATTTTTTCAGGATAAATCATTCCGGGATGAACTCCCTTCATATTAAAACTTCCGTACCTGTTTTTAAAGCTAAATAGTTTCACATCCCACATGTGCATTCTAGCACTGGCATGTTCCATATTTTTGTAATTCCTATTTACAAAATCAAAATCTTCATTGGTAAATCTGATATCTCTACCTGGCTGATAACCCTCATAAGCAACTGATGTTTTCCCAGCATTTAACCAAATACTATTAACGGCATCTCGATTAAATTGATGTCTAACTCCATTTCCTAAACCATTACCAGCACCGAGTAAAACAATCAGCATAAAGATTCCCCACGCAACACTAAAACCTGTTAAAAAGGTTCTTAGTTTATTACGAGAAAGATTCGCAAATATTTCCTGCCATTTATCTAAATCAAACATGCTTAAACAATTAAACCGTCTTTTAATCTGATTGTTCTTTGAGTCATTTCAGCAATATCATGTTCATGGGTAACAATAACTACAGTAATACCTTTTGAATTAATATCTTTTAAAAGGCTCATTACTTCATAACTTGTTTGAGTATCTAATGCTCCAGTTGGTTCATCAGCCAAAATCATTTTGGGTTGAGAAATAAGTGCACGAGCAATGGCAACCCTTTGTTTTTGTCCACCAGATAATTCATTGGGCATATGTTTAGCCCATGGAGCCAATCCAACCATTTCTAGATATTCCATAGCTAAACTATTTCGTTTCTTTCTTGGAACCTTTTGGTAATACAATGGTAAAGCAACATTCTCCATTGCATTTTTAAATGATATTAAATTAAATGATTGGAAAACAAAGCCTATAAATTGATTCCTCAATTTGGCTGCTTGAGTTTCGTTCATATGCTGAATTAATTGCCCATTTAAATGGTAAGTACCAGCATCGTAATCATCGAGAATACCCAAAATATTTAACAGAGTAGATTTTCCACTACCCGAGGAGCCCATTATTGAAACTAGCTCACCTTTTTCTATTTCAACATTAATTCCTTTTAAAACTTTAAGAGAATTCCCTCCAACGGAGTAACTTTTTTCTATTGATTGTAGCTTAATCATGAATTATTTAGGACTATTTGTTGAAATTCTACCACCGATATGTTTTGCTAAAAAGCGCTCCATTGAGCCATAAAAATCAAACTGATTTTCTTCATTTGCAAAACCATGTCCTTCATTGTCTTTCACCATGTATTCAACTTGAATACCACGTTTCTTTAAGGCTTCAACAACCTGATCACTTTCTGCCTTATTTACCCTTGGATCGTTTGCACCTTGTGCTATAAATAATGGAGCTCTAATTTTATCTACATAAAAAACAGGCGAAACTTCTCTTAAAGCAATTGAATCTGATTGAGGATTACCTACCATTTCATGAAACATATCTTTGTAAGGTTTCCAATAAGGTGGAATAGTACCCATAAAAGTAAACATATTTGAAACCCCAACATAATCGACACCGCATGCATAAAGTTCCGGAGTAAAAGTTAATCCAGCTAATGTTGCATAACCTCCATAACTAGCTCCATATATTCCTACTCTTTTAGGATCTGCAATTCCTTCAGAAACCAACCAATTTACTCCATCAGTAATATCTTGTTGCATGGTTTTTCCCCATTGTTTGAAACTTGATTCCCAAAATTTTCTTCCATAACCTGTAGAACCCCTAAAATTCATTTGTAAAACGGCATAACCTCTATTTGCCAAAAACTGAACTTCTGGATTAAATCCCCAAAAGTCTCTAGCCCAAGGTCCACCATGTGGATTAACTATTACAGGTAAATTTTTGGCTTCTAAACCCTTTGGAATAGTAAGATATCCATGAATTGTTAAACCATCTTTCGATTTATAAGAAATTGGTTTCATTTCACTCATTTCTTCTTCATTAATCCATGGAGCTCTTTCAACAATTTTTGTTAACTCATCATTTGTAATATCATAGAAATAGCTAGTTCCTAAAGATCTATCGCTGATAGTTCTTACCAAACATTTATCTTCATTTTTATTCTTACTTGTTATAATAATATCATATTTATCGCCCAATTTCTTTTTTAGCTTTGAATAAATTTCTTCTGTATGTTTATCTAAGAATTTCATCTCAGTTTTCTCGGTATGAAATGTTATTGAAGTTAACACTTTACGTTTTCTAGAGTATTCCAACATTTCTAAATCAACATCTGAATGCTCATATAATACTTCCATTTCTTTACCTTGAGCAATATCAAATTTTACAATTGCTGACTTATCGCGATTTAGGTTTGAACATGCATAAATAAACTTGTTATCAAAGCTAAAAAACAAAGGACTTACTTGTTCTTTAAAGGAAGTTTGAAGTACAATTTTAAATGGACTTTTTTCATTTTCTCGATACAATAAATTCGACCTTACACCATCGGTTTGAACTGCTACACGAATAGTTCCAGTATGGTCGGTAATCCAAGTACTAATACCTCCTGGATTTTCAGCCACAGAAATCATTTCACCAGTTTTGATATTAAGTCGATAAACGTCAAATAATTCAGGATTACGTTTATTCATTTCTATCAAAACCTCATCTTCATAATCAATTAATTCATCAACAATTTGAACCCTTACATTTTTAAACGGGGTTAAATCCTTTTGATTTTTACCATCAGCGTCAACAGCAAAAAGATGGAAATTTTCATCACCACCATTATCTTTTACATAAATCAATCGGTTATTGTTTTTCCAGAAATACGCACTGATATTTCTATCTTCAACAGAAGTAACTTGGAAAGTATCATTAGAACCAATTTTTGTAACAAAAACATTCATTCTGTTTTTGTAAGGCTTGGTAAACGAAATTTTATCTCCATCAGGCGAAAGTAAGATGTAGGAAATATCTGGATTCCTGAAAAAATTGGTGAGTGGAATAATGGGTGATTGTTGGTTTTTACTTGAATGATTTGCGCAAGAAACCAACAAAATTGAAAACGCAATAAAACTAAACAGTCTAAAAATTAAAACCTTCTTCATAATCTTTTTCTCCAATCAGAACGTTCTAAATAATCTGTAAAAATTAACAGATTATTCTGAACTAATCAATAAAACAACGAAGAATATTAAATAAAAACAAGCTTAGAAAGTTTTAAATATGACTACAAGACCTATTTTTTGATAAACGGCACTAAAACAAGATGCCACCCCAATTGGAGTGGCATCAATCTTAAATTACTACAAAGATTACATTGAAATTCTCACCGGAAAATTGATATCTAAATCAGATTCTGATGAAGGATTATTGTCTTTTTCAACTCCATCGTAATGACTTAAAACTACATTTAATTTGCCCAAAACCGGCCAGCTTGTATTCGTACTATTTATCTTGATTTTAAAACTTAATCCAAGAGGTCTGTTTTTTGAATCGAAATCTAAATAAGTTGTACTCCACATATTTTTAATCTCATTAGAAGCTGTAAAGAAGAATCTATGTTCATCGGACTCTTTTTCTATTTCAGCAGAAACTGTATCTACAGGATTTTTTGATTCATCTAATACCAAAATTTCCACCTTATATTCATTGTTATTGTTTAAGGTTAATGTGTCAATAGTAGGTACATTTCCTCCATCACCATCTAAATCTCTCCATTTTACAAGATAAGTTTCGTTAACATTTGATTGATTTACTATGCTTAAATAAACGGAGGTAATTTGTTCCTGAGCATTATTCACTTCAGGTTTTTTTGCTTCTTCTTTTTTACAAGCAGCAAATGAAATAATTGAGAAAATAAAAAGATATAAAAATATTTTTTTCATAATGTGTTTTTGAGTTTAACTCTTTAATTTTTTTGTTTGATAATATTGAATTGGGAATTGAACTGATAAGTAAATATTTCTTCCGGGTTCATCGGTAAAGTACCTGAATCTATTCATATAATCCCGATATGAATTGTTCAATAGGTTTTTAACTCCTAGTACAAAATTCAAATTTGAAAACGAAGTATGCACTGTAAAAGAAGTTTGAAAGTTAACTAAAAAATAAGCTGGAGGTGGCGCTACATAATCAAGTCCTTCAACAAATCTATTTTGTTTAAAAACAGATTCAAAATCTATACTTGAGAAAATATCTGCTAAGAATTTCCATTTTGACTGGTTAAAAACAAGGGCAGACCTTAATCTATTTGCAGGCATATAAATCAAAGGCTGGTTGTTTGAAACATCATTTGCGTATAAAAATGAATAAGACAAGTTTACTAGAAATCTTTTAGACAATGGTTTTGCAACTTGAAACTCGAATCCACTTAAATCTGCATTTGTTTGTGTAAACCTAAAAGTAGGAAAAGCACCTCTCAAGGTAAGTGTAACACTGGTATCCGGTTTTGCGTAAATAAAATTATTGATAGTATTTTTAAACAAATTAAAATCAATAGAAATCCATTCAGTTTTCCACTTAAAAGCAAAATCGCTGTTATAAGCAAACTCTGGAACTAAATTTTCATCTCCAATTTCAAAAGATGCCAAACCATTATGTAAACCAAAACTATAAAGTTCGTTTACTGCTGGGGCTCTCCAAGCCGAAGATTGGGTAAATTGAATTTGAAATTCAGAGCTTAAATGATAAGCTCCAGAAGCCACGAATGTTAAACCAGAATAATTCTTTTTAATTTCATTAATATTTGTATTTGAAATCCTTTGAAAAACTGATTGAACACGAGAATCAAATCTTGTTCCTGCTTCTATATTCCATCTTCCCGACTTGTACTTTTCGAAAACAAAAACACCAAAGGTTTGCGCTATAAAATTTGGAATAATTGGTTTTTGTGTACCAGAACTTATATTACTTTGAGTAAGGTAAGTAGCACCCATTTTTCCAGTAATTTTTCGAAACTCTTTGTGTTCAAACTGCAAATCAAAATTACCAGAATACAATTTTAAATCGTAAGCTGGTAAAGTGTGAGTTAATGAATTAGGATTCCAGCTTACACCTCTATCATATTCCATTCTATGATTCATTTGATAAGCATACATAAAACGGAAATTTCCTAATTGAGGATAAGAGTAATTTAGTTTAGCAGCAAGAACTTGATGTGTAACATCTTGTTTAGGTCTATTAATTTCGTAACTAAATGGAAACTCGATTAAAGGTTTAGAGCTACTAATTGCTTTCTTTAAATCGCTGGTACTTGAAATATGTGCTGCTCTCATAATTCCTAATTCTGTTTGAAAATAAGATGCATTAACTTCCACACCTAAAGCCTCTGAAATTTGGTAAAGAGATGAAAAATTTACGTCTGTTTCTTTAAAACCAGTATTAGAAATTACATAATTAGGTGTTTTTGAGTCGCCACCAAATTTATAACTACTTTGAAGTCTCCAATTAAAATGCCTTTTGATTCCGTGAGTACCATTGAGTAAATTAGAAAAAGCAAAAGCTTTATTATTTGAATAGGCATTCATAGAAACCACACCATCTATTCCAACTAATTGTCGAAAAGGTTTAGGTGAAATCTTAATTACACCACCAATAGCCTCTGGTCCATATTCCACTGAAGCTGCACCCTTGATTAATTCAATTTCATTGGCACTAAAAGGGTCAATTTCGGGACCATGTTCAGCACCCCAACTTTGTGATTCAAGTTTAGTTCCATTGTTAAACAAGGCAATTCTATTACTATGTAAACCTCGAATAATTGGCTTAGAAACAACAGGTCCTGTAGATAAAGTTTGTAAACCAGGAATTTGCTTAAACAAATCTGAAAATACCATAGCAGTTGACCTTTGAATTTGTATAGCACTCAGTTTTATTCTTGACTGGTTTTCAGACCCTAAATCAGACAGTTCATGTGAATGAACAGTAAATTCATGTAAATGAAAATTAGTTGGACATAACAAAACATCCAAGCTAAGGTTAGACCTAATATCTAAGACCTCTTCAAAAGAATGATAACCAACAAAACTCACCTGTACAAGGTTCAAACCGGATTTTATTGAATCTAGAGTTACTAAACCATTGTCGTCAGTGAAATGAAAATGTTTATGTTTACTTATTTGTGCTGTTGCCGCAAAAAGTGGATTTCCAGTCAAGCTATCTAAAACCTTGAGTTGAATTTTATAGTATTTACCCAAAGATTTATCTTGAGCAAAAACACTAGAAAACAATAAAGTAAACATAAACACCCATATTAAAACAAGTGCTTTTTTCAAAAAAGTAATTTTTATTAACTAGAAAACCCGAAAGAAAAAGTAGCCCTCAATTCAAAGGCTATTTTGTGCTTGCTGAAAATATATAACAGTAACAATCTTCAAACAATTGAACAAAGATTTAATAATTGAAAAGAGTTAGAAAAACAGTCATCTTTTATATCACAACCACATAGAAATTAAGATACAAACCTCTTATGGAAGGTTCTAAAAATAGAGCATTTCATGTTATTTTCAGCAAGTTGTATTTATACAAACGGTGGCCCCTTGTTAAAAAAAACTAGTAAGGATGTTTTAAAAAATTGAAGTCTTAATTTTGAAAATATTGCAGTTCCATTTTCGATTGAAAAATTAGAAATTGGGACAACAATTTCAAATAATTGATTAAAATGAAATTGGCAAAAGAAACAATCGGGAGTACTTTCTACTAAATGGTTTTGATGTTGACAATCATGATTTTGAAGTAAATCATCTTGACAAGCATATTCATCCAATTTACAATGATGCGATTCATCCTTACTAACAACGGCAATTCTATGCAATTCATCTTGGTGATGATGAAAAGCATTATATGGCAGCAAGCTTATTGAAAAAACTGCCAATAATAGAAAACTGAAAATTGCCCTATTTATCAAGTTTACAAAGTTAAGAAAGCAAACATGAATTAGTACTAAATTGGATAAAAGGCAATAAATTGAATTTTGTGAAATAAAAACTAAGTAAAAAATATTTTTTGCTTGAATTTATTACATATAAGAATTGACAAATAAGGTTTAAGAACTAAGTTTGCCAAAAATACCAATCATGAGCAAAAGAGGAGATTTACATGCAGCAACTGGAAATACAATTAGTTGCAAAGGATGGGTTCAGGAGGCTGCGTTAAGAATGTTACACAACAATCTAGACCCAGATGTAGCCGAAAGACCAGAAGATTTAATTGTTTACGGAGGAATTGGGAAAGCCGCTAGAAACTGGGAAAGTTTTGACTTAATTGTTAAAGCCTTACAAGATCTAGAGGATGATGAAACTCTTTTAATACAATCGGGCAAACCGGTAGGTATTCTTCCAACTCACCCAGATGCGCCAAGAGTAATTATTTCGAATTCGATGTTAGTTCCCAAATGGGCAAATTGGGATACCTTTCATGAATTGGACAAAAAAGGATTGATGATGTATGGCCAAATGACAGCAGGAAGTTGGATATACATTGGCTCTCAAGGAATTGTACAAGGAACTTATGAAACATTTGCAGAAGCTGCTCGTCAACATTTTGGTGGAAGTTTAAAAGGCACATTAACAGTAACTGCAGGTTTAGGAGGAATGGGAGGAGCTCAACCACTTGCTGTAACCATGTGTGATGGCGTATGTTTAGCAGCCGAAATGGTTGAATGGAGAATAAAAAAGAGACTTGAAACACGTTACTTAGATGTAATGAGCAGGGACATTGATCAAGCAATTGACATGGCTTTGGCTGCAAAAGCACAAGGAAAAAGATTATCAATTGGGGTAGTTTGTAATATTATTGATTTACTAGAGCGTTTAATTGAACGAAATATTACTCCTGACTTACTAACTGACCAAACATCGGCTCATGATCCACTAAATGGATATTATCCTGAAGGATTAGTTGAGGAAGTTTCGGACAGAATGAGAAAAACTGAACCTGAAAAATATGTAAGATTATCATTAGATACGATGGCTCACCACGTAAAATTGATGATTACACTACAAGAAAAAGGAGCGATAGTATTTGATTACGGAAATAATTTAAGAGGACAAGCACATGACCAAAGAAATGTAAAAAATGCCTTTTCATTCCCAGGTTTTGTTCCGGCTTATATTAGACCATTATTTTGCGAAGGAAAAGGTCCATTTAGATGGGTTGCTTTGAGTGGAGATCCACAAGATATTTATACAACTGATAAAGTAATGAGGGAATTATTTCCAGAAAACACATCATTACACCGTTGGTTGGATATGGCACAAGAGAGAATTGAATTTCAAGGATTACCTGCTAGAATTTGTTGGATAGGACAAGGAGATAGAGAAAAGGCAGCATTAGCATTTAATGAACTGGTAAGAACTGGTAAAGTTAAAGGACCAATTGTAATCGGTAGAGACCACTTAGATACTGGGTCTGTAGCATCACCAAACAGAGAAACAGAAGCAATGAAAGATGGTTCGGATGCAGTTGCTGATTGGCCAATTTTAAATGCATTAATAAACACAGCAGGAGGAGCAAGTTGGGTAAGTGTGCATCATGGTGGTGGAGTTGGCATGGGATATTCTATCCATGCAGGAATGGTGATATTAGCAGATGGAACAGAAGCAGCAGCAAAAAGATTAAAAAGAGTTTTACATAACGACCCAGCAATGGGAGTAATTAGACATGCAGATGCTGGCTACGATATAGCTATTGATACTGCAAGAAAACACCGATTAGATTTAAAACAGAGATTAGAAGAAAAATAACTAAAAATACAAAAAGCCGGAGTTTATACTTCGGTTTTTTTTTGCTGTAAATTGTAATTTGGGAATACTGAAAAAGCCAGAAAAATTCATTATTGGTACCCCTATAAACGAACCAAGGGCCGCTTACGCGGCCCCGGCTCAACCTTTACTCAAGCCATTCTTCAATGGCAAGCTCTTAATTTCGGGTAAATTAGGCTTAAGCGGGAGCTCTACAGTCCTTCACCCCAATTTGTTATGACTTCCATTAAAAGGAGACTCACAACAATTAATAAAAATGATATCAGGGCTATCTTTTTGGCTTTCATAATCAATATCCAAAGATGCCCCTAATACTTTAACTAATTTCTCAAACCCTTCAAATGGTTTATATAGACTATTAATTGGTTAATAATTATATAATAGTGGAAAGATTTTCAAGACTTTTCAGAAACGCCTCTTTCTTTCTTCTAGAAACTTCAACTTCTGCACCATCCAACATCACAGCAATGCCACCTTCACCCTTCACATACTTCTTTATAAAACGCAAATTAATTAAATTTGAGTGATGTACCCTACAAAAATTATAATTTTGTAATAATTCTTCGTATTCCTTTAAGGTTCTGCTTACTAAAATTGGTTTTTCATTCACCAAAAAGAAGCGAGTATAATTTGCATCCGACTCACAACGAATGATTTGGTCGAGTGAAATAAACAAAATCCCTTCTGAGGTTGGTAAACTTAATTTATAATTCTGATTATTAATTGCCTTTAAATTATTAAGTAAATTCTCAATTTGAATTTGCCCTTCTTGTTTGTCTTTATTCTGACGTTTTAGAACTGCTTTGTGTAAAGAAGCCGACAATTCTTCCATATCAATTGGTTTCAACAGATAATCTAGAGCGCTAAACTTAATGGCTTGAATTGCGTAATTATTATAGGCAGTTGTGAAAATTACATCAAAATTCCTTTTAGGAACTTCATTTAGCAAATCAAAACCATTTTTATATGGCATTTCAATATCTAATAAAACTAAATCTGGGTCGGTTTTAGCAATAACTTCAATTGCTTCATCAACATTTCCAGCTTCCCCAACAAGATTTACCAAATCAGGAAAATGCGTTAATAAAGACTTTAAAGCATTTCTGCCTCTAATTTCGTCTTCTACAATAATTGTTTTAAGTGGCTCAGCCATGATGTATCGGTAATTTTAATATGACTTTTGTTCCTTTTGCAATCCCATCATCAACTAAGTCGATAATTTCTACACTCGGTCCAAAACCATATAGTTTTTTTAATATTTGAATTCTTTCATCAGTAATTTTCATGGCCTTTGAGTCATGCGTTTTACCCTTTTGCTTTTTAATTTGCATGGCAGCTTCCCTACCAATTCCATTGTCTTCAATTTCACATCTTACAAAATCTTCATCTTCCATTGTAAGATGAAGTTTTAGTACTCTATGAGATTTTTTATATTGTAAACCATGCCAAATAGCATTTTCTACATAGGGTTGAATAACCATGGTAGGAATTTGATCTTCGATATTAATTGATTTATCAAGTGATAAATGAAATTCAAAACCATTATCCATCCTAAGCGACTCCAACTCAATATATAAACGAAGAAACTCAATTTTTTGTGAAATACTAATAAAAGTATATTCAGAATTATCAAGTATCATTCTAACTAAGCGTGCAAACTTGCTTAAATACTTTGCAGCTTCCATTCCCTGATGGCTTAAAACGAAATCTTGTATAGAATTTAAGGAGTTAAAAATAAAATGAGGATTCATTTGTGCTCTTAAAGCTTTTAGCTCTAATTCGCCTACCATTCCACTAATTTTTAACTTTTCCTGTTCTTCATTAATTACGTTTCTAACTCTCCAATAAATTACTGCAGATATTATTCCTGCAAAAAATAATATCATCGCAATTCTAAACCACCACCTTGTCCAAAATGGTTTAGCAATGTAAAAAGTAAGATTGGCTACATTACTACTAAAAACTCCATCAGAATTACTTGCTTTCACTCTAAATTTATAAGAACCTGGAGCCAACTGGGCAAAACTTGCAAATCTTCTATTTCCTGCATCGGTCCATTCTTCATTTAAACCTTCTACCTGATACATAAATCTATTGTTGCCAGATAGATTAAAATCAAGAGCCACATACTCTATATTTATATAATTCTGATCGTAACTTAAGTAAATATCTTGCCTAGTATCGTAAAGTTTATTGAATGATGAAAACGATTTAATTGCAAGCTGACAATTAGTTGTATCATCATTAATATCAGAAGGATAGAAATAACTAAATCCATTAACACCACCAAATAAAATTCTTCCATCAGAAAGATTAGCTGAGGTTTTTTCATTAAATTCATTTCCTTGAAGTCCATCATTTAAATCATAACTTTTAAATGTAAAGTCTTTTAAACTCATTTTAGAAACACCACTATTTGTACTTAGCCAAATTTCATCATTCAAATTTCCTTTTTGAACAGAATAAACATTATTATTGGCTAATCCATTATCTGTGGTGAAATTTTGAACCGTTCCATTCGATTTTTTTAGATACAAACCTTGGTTAATAGTACCAATAAATAAATCACCATTTTTATTTTTAAGTGCAGAAGTAACATGTAGTTTTCTGCCATTCCTAGCAACTAAAACAGAGCTAATCTCTGAATTTTCTTTGTTATAAAAATAAAGACCTTTGGAAGTAGCAATATAGAAATTACCATTTTCAGCTGGAATTAGATTTCTTACATTATTTCCACCTAAACCCGAATTACTTATATCGTAATTCATAATAATTGATTTTTGTGAAATATCAACTAAAAACATACCTTCCTTTCCAGCCAACCAAAATCTATTCTCAGCTTCCTTTAAACATGAAACTACCTCTTGGTTTACATATTTTTCCATTCCTTTAATAGGAATAAAAATATATTTACCAGAACCATGCCAATACCTAAAAACACCTTTACTAGTACCCAACAAATATTCCGAACTATCTGTATTGATAGGAGTAATGCAATAAATAGGATATTGTTGTATAAAAGCTTTTTGTACTAATTCATTTGATTCTGGTGAGAAATTAAATATTCTACCTTCATCAGTTGAAAGAATAAAAGAATTATTGGGTGCTGCAGAAACAGCATAGATATTCAAAGAAGAACCCTCTTCTGAACCTTGACTGCCGCTAATAGAATTAAACTTAAACCTATAAGGATGGTATCTATTTAATCCACCAGATGAAGTACCAATCCAAAGGTTTAAGTTTCTATCTTGAAATATGGATAAAACCTTATTATGTGATAATGAAAATTTATTTTCTTTTTGGTGAAAATAATGCTTCATTTTAAACATTGAATCAACCATAATTAAACCATTATCAAAACCAAGAAAAAACCTATGTCTACCTCCAAAAATAGTTCTAAAAACACCGCCTTCAGGTATGTTGATACTTCTTTCTATATTAAAATTATTTTTGAGTATTGAACCCGCAATAAATCCGTGGTTATCTGTAATCAAACAAACTTTTCCTTTTGCATTTACAGAAGAGCCTAAAATCAAATCTTGTGATTTAAAATTAACCCTACGTATTACATTATTAAATAAATAAACCAAATACATTTCATCTGGCGTTGTTACCATCAAAACGCCCTTTTTTAATAATGAAATTCCAGTTATTGGCGCATATGGCAAAATCGATTTAAAAGAACCTGTCACTTTATCTAATAAATAAAGTCCATTGTCGGCACCCATCCATATTTTATCTTTTGTTAAAAATAAAAACCGAGGTTCATTTATCGTAAGTGGTAATACATAGTTTTTAGATTTTTTTGTATGTGTATCTACTATACTGATACCAGATTCTGTAAGCACACCAAGGCTACCAGAATTATAAGATAATTGTTTTATTCTGCCTGGATAGATAGAATTAGGGTCATTTTCATGAAATCTTAAGACATCAAAACTATAACCATCAAAACGATTAAGCCCATCCTCTGTTCCTATCCACAAAAATCCCTCATCATCCTGAGCCATTGAATGAACGGTATTTTGAGACAATCCTAATTTGTCATCAATTTGTTCAAATCGCAGTAACTGTCCAAAACTTATTTGAACAAGACATACAAAACAAACAATAAAAAGGTATTTAATTCGCAAGGGGATTTCTAGAATTTCTCACTAAAATACAATTTTACTTATATGAATAGCTATTTGTTGTTTGAAATAATTTGCGAAGAAGAAACAAAAGACATGTTAATTGCTGAATTAGCTGAAATTGGCTTCGAAGGATTTCTTGAGGGAGATGAAGGTTTTGAAGCTTATTTACCTAAAGAAGAATGGAATGAGAAAGAATTTTTAGAGGTATTAGAAAAATATTCTATCCCTAAAGATTCAGTTAAAGCCAATGAAATTGAGCAACAAAATTGGAATGAACAATGGGAAAGCGAATTTCAACCTGTAACAATAGAAAATGAAATCAGGATTTCTGCACCCTTTCATAAGCTTGAAAAGGAATTTCCATATGAAATTATAATTCAACCAAAAACTTCATTTGGCACCGGCCATCATGAAACTACTTTTTTAATTATGAAGTTGATGTTAAAGGAAAACTGGCAGCTTAAATCGGTTTTTGATTTTGGTGCAGGAACAGGAATTCTTTCAATACTAGCATCTCAATTGGGCTGTAAATCGGTTTTTGCAAACGATATTGATGATTGGGCTGCTGAAAATATTAGCGAAAATGCTTCCTTTAATAATATCACCAATATCAATTTTGAAAAAGGTGGATTAGAAATTTTAAATGATGAAAAATTTGAAATTATTCTAGCTAATATTAATAAAAATGTTTTGATGTCGAGTTTTGAAAAACTTGCTAAACATGCAAATATTGGAACCAAATTATTCATTAGTGGTTTTTATGAAAGTGATTTAAAAGACCTCCTAATTGAAACCGAAAAGGCTGGATGGAAATTCCTCCAATCTTTTGAACTAAACGAATGGTGTGCAGCTCAGTTTGAACTATAAATCAGCCGTTTATCATAAATAAAGTTTACAAATTTTTTTGTTTATAATTTTGCCACATTAACAACCAAATATGAAAATACTAAAACGCATATTATTTATTGTAATTGGACTAATCCTTTTACTTGCTATTATCGGATTATTCCTCCCTAAAACTTCACATTTAGAAAGAAGTATTACTATTAAATCAAAAGCTGAAGTACCGTTTGAATTAATTAACAACCTAAAAGAATGGGAAAAATGGAGTCCTTGGCATGGAATGGATTCTGCTACTGTTTGGACATTCAGCGAAAATTATATTGGAAAAGATGCTTATTACTCGTGGAGTAGTGAAAACAAAAATGTTGGAAAAGGAAAATTAACTATTACCGAAAGTAAACCTAATGAATTAATAGCAACAACTATGTTATTCGAAGGAATGGATGAAGCAAAAGCAGATTTTGTTTTTGAAACTATTGGTGATGAAGTTAAAGTAAAATGGACTTTAGATAGTGAATTAGGATTCAATCCATTTTTCAGGTATTTTGGATTAGTAATGGATAATATGGTAGGTCCTGATTATGAAAAAGGATTAGCTAAATTAAAAGAAGTATCTGAATTAAAAGCTAAAGGACCAAAAATTGCAGGCTTTGAAGCGGAGATTAAAGAATTTCCAGGAATGGATTATTTTGGAATCAGAGAAAAATTAAACGGTGAAGAAATTGGAGCTAAACTTGGAGAATATTATGGATTAATTATGGCTGAAATAAAGGCTCAAGGATTACAACTAAATGGAGCTCCATTTACCATAAACTATTCTGCAAGCGGAAATACTTTTGATATTGAAGCTGCAATAGGTTTTATTGGTAAAGGAAAAGATAATGGCAAGATTAAAACAGGCAAATTAGATGCAGGAAAAGCCCTAACTATTAAGTATTATGGTGATTATATGAATACAGGTAAAGTTTATTTACCAGCTTTTGAATACTTAAGTTCACAAGGAATGAAAGCTACAGGAGCGCCATTAGAATACTATATTACCGACCCAATGACAGAAAAAGATACCACAAAGTGGTTAACAGAAATTGTTTTCAGAGCCCAATAAAAACACCAAATTTGAAAAGGCCAACTGAATTCAGTTGGCCTTTTTTATTAAAAATCTTAATATCGAACATGAAATACGACAGAATTAACTCAGAACTGTTTAAACTAAATAGAAGTTTATTCACGGCAAAATTGAAAAAAAACTCGGTTGCAATAATCTTATCAAACGACGAACATCCATGGAATGGAGATGCAACTCATAATTTCAAACAAAATTCAGATTTGTTTTGGTTAAGTGGAGTTGACCAAGAAGATTGTATTTTAGTGATATCACCAGATTGCCCTGTAATTGAAATGCGTGAAGCTCTTTTCATAAAGAGAACAGATGAAATGATGGTGATTTGGAACGGACATAAACTAACTCAACAACAAGCAAGAGAAGTTAGTGGGGTTCAACATATTTATTGGATGGAAGATTATGAAACAAAAATTCATTCTGTTATAAATTACGCTGAAAATATTTACCTGAATTTAAACGAGAATGACCGTGCAAGCATTAAAACTCCTTATAAAGATTTAAGGTTTGCTAGAGAAATGAAGGATAAATATCCTCTTCATGAATTTGAAAGAGCAGCTCCAATTTTACAAAGATTAAGAAGCATTAAATCACCTATTGAACTAGATTTAATGAATGTATCAATTGGCATTAGTGAAAAAATGTTTGCTCGCTTATTGAAATTCGTAAAACCAGGTGTAAAAGAATATGAAGTTGAGGCTGAAATTATTCATGAATACTTAAAAAATCGTGCAAATGGTCATTCCTTCCATCCTATTGTAGCTTCCGGCAAAAACGCATGTATCTTACATTATGTAGATAACAATGGAACATGTAATGATGGTGAATTATTATTGGTTGACAGTGGCGTTGATTATGCAAACTATGCAAGTGATATGACAAGAGTAATTCCGGTAAATGGAAAATTTACAGCTCGTCAGAAGCAGGTTTATAATGCTGTTTTAAGCGTTATGAATGGTGCTAAATCCTTATTAAAACCAGGTGTTTTATTAATGGAATATCACAAACAGGTAGGAGAATTAATGGAAAAAGAATTGGTTGATTTAGGATTAATCAGTTTAAATGATATTAAAAATCAGAATCCAGCTTGGCCTGCTTATAAAAAATATTTCATGCATGGAACCAGTCACTTTTTAGGTATAGATGTACATGATGTTGGAATGAGGTATGAACCTATGCAAGCTGGAATGACATTTAGCTGTGAACCTGGAATTTATATTCAAGAAGAGGGCATTGGAATTCGACTTGAAAATGAAGTATTAATTACTGAAAATGGATGTAAAGACTTAATGGCACACATTCCTGTTGAAGCAGACCATATAGAAAGTCTGATGAATTCATAACATGAGAAAAGAAATAAATTGTTTTCTTTTTGATATGGATGGCTTATTGGTTGATTCAGAGCCATTATGGAAAAGAGCAGAAAAATTAGTTTTTGGAGAATTAGGACTAAATCTTGATGATGATTTATTACGTCAGGTAATGGGATTTAGATTACCAGAAGTTATCGAACATTGGTATCGATATCAAAACTGGCCAAATCCTGATTTTAAGAAAACTGAAAGAGAAATAATAAATACAATGAAACTGCTTATAGAAAATGAAGCAGTTGCTATGAAAGGTGTTTATGAAGTATTAGAATACTTAAAAAGCAAGGGTAATAAAATTGCCCTTGCTTCTTCATCTTCAATGGAATTGATTGAAACGGTTGTAAAAAAACTAAATTTATCAATGTATTTTGATCAATTACATTCTGCCGAAAAGGAAACTTATGGCAAACCACATCCTGGGATATTCTTAACAGCAGCTTCATCTATGAATGCAAAACCACATGAATGTTTGGTTTTTGAAGATTCAAAAAATGGCGTAATAGCAGCTAAAGCAGCAAGAATGGCTTGCATAGCAGTTCCAGAATCCTTGCATTACAATGAACATTGGTGGAGTATTGCTGATGCTAAAATTTCGAGTTTAGATGAGTACCTTGCAATTGAAAACGACATCTTGAAATAAAATATGGACAGTTATTTCCTTGAAGTTAATTACGATGGCATTGTAGAAAATGCATATTCCTCTTTCACTGAATTAGAGGATATTGAAATAATTGCAGGAAAACCAGTCGATGAACAACAAATTCCGTCCATAAT
The DNA here is from genome assembly GCA_051861545.1 of Bacteroidia bacterium. GTDB lineage: Bacteria > Bacteroidota > Bacteroidia > UKL13-3 > UKL13-3 > CAISCU01. The sequence goes on from JBIMKP010000001.1 coordinate 42,027, forward strand.
TAAACAAGTAATCAACGAGTTTATTCACGGAAATCAAAAGTATAAAATTGTAAAAAACCTTCCTGTTTCTGGAAACTACTTTGACTTAAAACTCATTGATAAAAATGAAAATTTTGTTTGCATCCTAAACCATGTTACTAGTGATGTAAACATAAAAACAGAACTTGAAACCAATAAAAATGCTTTTAGAGTTTTGGTTGATAGTACCTTTGATATTATATGGTCATTTAATTTAGATTTTAAATTAACCGCTGGTAATAAAGCATTCTTCGACCTTAGAAAAAGGGTTTATAATAGCAATATTGCTATTGGCGATAATATATTTAAAGATGTAAAGGAAGAGGCCAAATTAAAGTGGCTTCCCATATATCAAAAAGTATTAGATGAGGCGATGCCCTTTAAAATGGAAGAGAAAAGATGGGTTGGAGAAGAAGAAACTTTTGTTTTTATATCATTAAATCCGATTAGAGATGAAAAGGGCAAAGTAATTGGATGTATGGGTATTACACATGATATTACTCCGATAAAAAAACAAGAAGAATTTTTACGCGACCACAACAATACGCTTCAAAAAATAGCTGAGAAATTAAGTCATGATTTTTCAGAGCCAATTTTTAAGATTAATTCCATGTTAAATGAAACTGATCTAAGTGGCTTAACTGAAGAACAAACTACAGGTTTTTACGCACTCAAAGAGCTTACAAAACAGCTTGAAGTTAGATTAGACGAGTTAAAAAATGACTTAGTAAATCTAATCTAGCGTCTTTTATTAATCAACTTGTACAACTCATCTAGTTTAGGAGTAAGTACAATTTCAGTACGTCTGTTTTTCGCCCTACCTTCAACTGTTTCGTTGTTTGCACGTGGTTGAAATTCACTTCTACCTGCCGCAGTTAATCTTTTTGGATCTACACGATGTGCATCTATTAGCAATCTCACAATATTATTTGCTCTAGCAGTACTTAAATCCCAATTATCGGCAAAAGCAGCAGTTTTTATTGGTTTATCATCGGTATGACCTTCAATTAAAATATCAATATCAGCATTTTTATTTAGTACATCAGATAGCTTTTTAATTGCATCCATACCTTTTTCCTCAACCTCTGCGCTACCCGATTTAAACAACAATTTATCGCTTAAAGAAACGTAAACTTTACCATTTTTCATTTCAACCGTTAACTCATCAGAATTAAAGCTTAAAAGTGCTTTTTTAACAATATCGTTTAAAGCATTGGTAATTGAATCCTGGCGACGAATAATAGCTTCCAGTTCAGTTAATTTCTTTTCTCTTGCTAGCAATTGTTCACCCTTTTCTTTCAAAGCAAGGTTTAACTGTTCAGTTTTACTTAAACTTGATTTGATTAAATCGGTATATCTGTCATTCATTTCTGAATAATCAGATTGAAGTTTGTTATGTTTCTCTGTTAAAGTTTGAAACCTGCTTTGTAAATCGCGATGTAGAGAGTCAAGCAATCTATATTGAATTCCTCTTTCGGCAGTATCTTTATTAAAAGCTATAACTAATCTATGTAAGGAATCTCTCTGGTAAGTAGCCATATCTAATTTCTTCGACATGAAAAAATTATGCGATTTCTGACTCAAGCCTTTTGGATCTTTAATTTTCCCTTTTGGCTCTAACTCTTGTGCAGCAGACTGAAAACCAAACAATAGAATTCCTGCAAATAGCAATGAAAATATAGATTTACGCATATTGCGAAGTTGGAATGCTTATGTTATACAAACAAGAACAAGCAATTGAAGTTATCAATAGAAAATGTGTACTGCCTACAAAAAAAAACAAGGGTGAAACAAACCTAAGTTCATTTCACCCTTGTCAATTATTAAAAAAGTAAATTATTTCTTGTTCTTTTTGTCGAAATCGATAACAATTGGAGTTGCAATACCAATTGATGAATACGTACCGAAGATAATACCTACTAACATAGCAAAGTTAAATCCTCTGATTACATCACCACCAAAAATGAACAATACCAATGTTACCATAAATACTGTTAATGAAGTAATGATAGTACGGTTTAATGTATTATTCAATGCATCATTAATAACCTTTTGTTTATTGGTTTCATGGTGATGAGTACCTAAGAATTCACGAATCCTATCGAATACAACCACCGTATCATTAATAGAGAAACCAATAATGGTTAATACTGCTGCAATGAAAGTTTGGTCAACTTCCATAGGGAAAGGTAAAATACCATCAAAGATTGAGTAGAAACCTAACATCATCAATACGTCGTGCGCCAATGCAATTGTAGCACCTAAAGCATATTGCCATTTTTGGAAACGAATTAATACATATAAACCAATTCCTAATAAGGCTAAAATTGCAGCCCAAAAAGAAGCAACCTTGATATCATTTGCAATGGTAGGGCCAACTTTTGAAGAACTTAAAATTCTTGTGGCAGGGTCAATAGTTTTTAATCCTTCATTTAATTTACCTTCAACAATTTCAGCTGTATTTTCGCTTTGATCGTTAATCATAAATGTAGTTGTAATTTTATATTTACCAGCACTTCCAAAAGTCTTAACCTCTGGTGCAGAACCAAATGGACCAGCTAAAGCTTCTCTAACAGTAGTTGAACTAACTGGTTGACTGAATTCAACAACATATGACCAACCACCTTGGAAATCTACACCTAGTGTAAATCCTTTTGTAAAAATTGAAATCAATCCAATTACAATAATAATTCCTGAGAATGCATAGAATTTGAAACGATTTTTAACAAAATCAAAATTCATATTTTTGAAAGCCTTTTCAGAGAATTCACGTGAATACTTAATAACTGTTCCTTTTTCTAATTGCCATTCTGTGATTACACGAGTTAGTAATACTGCAGTAAACATTGAAGAAAGAATACCAATAATTAAAGTGATAGCAAAACCTTGAACTGGACCTGTTCCGAAAGCATATAATACTATACCAGCTAATAAGGTTGTTAAGTTCGCATCAATAATAGATGATGCAGCGTGTTGGTAACCATCTGTAATGGCATTCTTTAAACTTCTTGCACCAATTAATTCATCTTTTACTCTTTCATTAATTAACACGTTCGCATCAACTGCCATACCAATTGTTAAAACGATACCAGCAATACCAGGTAAAGTTAATGCTGCACCTAACGAAGCAAGTACACCAATAATAAAGAATACGTTTATTAATACTGCAAAGTTTGCTACATAACCAGAGTTGTTATAATAAACAACCATGAAAACTAGGATAACAATTGTAGCAATAACCATTGACCATAATCCAGAGCTAATAGCTTCAGCACCTAAAGTAGGACCAACTACAGCTTCTTCAACAATTCTTGTTGGAGCAGGTAATTTTCCACTCTTTAAAATATTTGCTAAGTCACCAGCTTCTTCTAAAGTAAAACTACCAGTAATTGAAGAACGGCCATTAGGAATTTCACCTTGTACATTTGGAGATGAGTAAACAACATCATCTAAAACTATTGCAATTGAATGGTTGATATTACTTTTAGTTAGGTTTTTCCAAATTCTAGCGCCTTCACTATTCATATTCATAGTTACTTCAACATCACCTGTTGGATTTACATCTTTACGAGCATCAATTACTTTATCGCCAGTTAAAGAAGCAGAACCATCACGGTCAGTTTTTAAAGCATGCATGATTACACCTTCTTGGTTTTCACCAAAACCTTTGTATTCCCAAGCAAATTTAATATTTGAAGGTAAAGCCAATCTAACTTCAGGACGAGCTAATAAAGCATTAATTTTAGCAGTATCTCTAATTGCAGCAGTACCACAACTTGAACCTTTAGTTGATAACATACCTTTATCATCGGCAAACGGACGTAGGTAAGCGAATAAAGGATTGTCTTTAGCAAATTCTTCAAAAGATTTTTGGTTTGCCGCAGCTGTATCTTTTTTGCTTGTATCGGCAGCAGCTGTTGTATTTGCAGTAGAACCTAAACTAGCCAAAGCACTTTTGGTTGTATCGGCAGCAGCTGTAGCAGATGAATCTGTGCTAACAGGAGCTGACTTTTCAGCAACCATAGATTTTTTCAAAATATCATTAGCTTGGCTAAGGTATTTGAAAGCTTCTGGATTATCAAAAGTTTGGAAGAATTCTAACTTAGCAGAACCTTGTAAATATTTACGAACCCTAGCAGGATTGTCAACACCAGGTAATTCAACCAAAATTCTTCCACTACCTTCTAATTTTTGAATATTAGGTTGAGTCACACCGAATTTATCGATACGAGCGCGTAAGATTTGGAAAGAACGATCGATTGCTTGGTTTGCTTCATCTTGGATATAAGCTAAAACTTCTTGGTTACTTGAAGAAAGTTTTATTCTATCACGGTTACTTGGATTTGCAAAAATTGCAGAAAGTTTAGCATTTGGAGCTATTTCGTTGTAAGCTTCGCCAAATAAAGTAACATAATCTTTCTGACTTGTTTTTAAAGCCTCACGAGCTTGTTCAATTGCTTTATTAAAGTTAGGGTCAGCACTGTTATTTGCTAAACCACGAACCAAATCAGCCAAAGAAACCTCAAGGGTAACGTTCATTCCCCCTTGCAAGTCGAGACCTAAATTTAATTCACGCTCTTTACATTGTAAATAGGTGAACTTTTTGATACCGAGGAAATTGTACACCGGTAAACGCGAAACTGAATCGAGGTAATTACGCTCTAATTCAACATTGCCGTTGGCATATGCCTCGGCATCCTTTTCTACAAGATAAGTCTTCGCAGTAAATGATAACTGGAAAATACTTACCAACACTAAGGCAATCGCAAAAAACTTAACTGCTCCTTTACTTTTCATTGTTGCTATCTATTCTATATAATATATCTATTCTTCTAAGGGTGGCAAATATAAGGGAGGGCATTAGTAAAAGCAAAAAAGGTTTAAAAATTTGAAAATCATTATTTTAAGCGGGTTTTGGTCATTTTTTTGGATTTCTGAGCCCTTTAATATACAATCTGTGGGAAAGTGAAAGCCCATGATTTGACTCCTTCACCTAGTTTCGTTAGTACAAAATTTTCTGTAAAATCACATGGAACAACAAGCTGGTTTAAATTTATTCGAATTAATTATCAAAGGTGGTGTCATCATGATTCCAATTGGATTTCTTTCACTTTTGAGTATTTATTTTATTATTGAAAGATGGGTTTTTATTAACCAAGCTTTCAAAATAGAAGCAAATTTCATGGCAAATCTGAATGATTTATTAGGAAAAGGTGATATTAAAGCAGCAAAAGCCTATTGCCAAAGATTAAATACACCAATTTCAAGAGTAATTGAAAAAGGAGTTAACCGCATTGGTAAACCTATTAAGGATATTGAAAGTGCCATGGAAAGTGTGGCTGGCATTGAATCAGATAAATTAGAGAAAAATTTAGGATTCTTAGGATTAACAGCTGGTATTGCTCCAATGTTAGGTTTTATTGGTACCATTTCAGGTATTATTAAAATTTTCTATAATATTTCTGTTAGTGATAATATAAGTATAGGAATTATTGCCGGTGGTCTGTATGAAAAAATGATTACATCGGGTGCAGGTTTAATTGTTGGTGTATTGGCTTATGCAGGCTACCACATATTAAATAACAGAATCGATAGATTTAACCACAAAATGCAAATAAATGCTATTGAGTTTATTGATATTTTAGAAAGCTAAACCTATCTGAAAATTAAAATATGAATTTCAGAAGAAAAAAGAAATTTGAAGCAGAGGTATCAACTTCCTCATTAAACGACATCATGTTTTTCTTGTTGTTGTTTTTCTTGATTATTTCAACAGTTGCTAATCCCAGTGTAATTAAGGTTTTATTGCCAAAAGCAAATAATAACCAAACTTTAAACAAAAAGCAGGTAACACTTACTATTAATAAAAGTAAGGAATATTACTTAAATGATAAACTAATTGTGCCTGCTGACTTGGAAAGCAGAATTCAACAAGAAACAGCTGGTGTTCCTGACCCTACGATTGTATTACGTATGGATGCAGAATTAACTATTCAGGATTTGGTTGATATTCTTGCAACCGGAACAAAACTTAAAGTAAGAGTTGTGATGGCAACCCAAGCCATGAATTAATAAGGCCTAACTGAACCTGCTTCTTGTAAATGTTTCCTGAGGTGATCTGATAATACACCTAAACTATGTCCGAAATGTACATTGTTATTAATTATCAAATCAGCTTTTGCCATAAAAGGAAGTAAAAATTGTCGGTACGACGGTAAAACGTGGTGCTTCCATTGGTATAAAACAAAATCTTCTTCAATATTCCTTTCTGCAACATCACGAACCAATCTTCTATTTAATGCTATTTCCTCATCGGCATTAATGAATATTTTTAAGTGAAATTGTTCAAAAATCTCAGGCTCATAAAAAATAAACAAACCTTCACATATAATAATAGGTGCAGGATTAAATTCAAGTATTTTTCCCTTTTTATCATAATGCTGAAAAAGGTATTCTTCTCTTTCTACCTTCTCGCCTCTGCCAAGCTTTGCAATATCTACAGCAAACTGATGTAAATCTACACATTCAGGCAAATCGAAATTGATATGACCATTTTCATCACGTTTATGTTCAAAAGCAGTTTTGTAATAATTGTCTTGAGATATAATACAAACCTCTGATTCTGAAAATATTGACCGAAGTGAATTTAAGAAATGAGTTTTACCACTAGCACTTCCGCCGGTAATTCCTATTAAATATGGTCGTCTGCTTAAACTCATTTTTAAGAAAATCTATTTCTGCAAAAGAAAGAAAATTTCATACAAATTTCTTTTTCTATTCTAAAAGCTCAAAAAATCTTCCTTAAAAATACGATTCAAATACAATTTTTGCCAATTATGTAAAATCAAATTTTGACGAAAAATTAAAACCTTCATTATCAACAAGTTCGAAAACTTAGGAAACTTTCTTAACATTTAAAGTTTCCGGCACGACAAAAGTTTTATCTTTGCCACGAAATGACAAATGTAGACGAAAATAAGAATAAGGTATTATTAGGTGCTAGTAACTTATTCCTCAAATTTGGCTTCAAAAGCATTACAATGGATGATGTAGCCCGCGAATTAGGGATATCAAAGAAAACTCTTTATCAGCACTTTGCAGACAAAAACGAACTTGTTGATCAAGCTATTGAAGCGCATTTAAATGAAGAAAAAGTAGCTTGCACCAACTTATGTTTAGAGCATGAAAATCCTATTGATTTAATGTTGAATATCTCAGAAACATTGAGTGATAAGAAAAAGCAAATTAATCAAAGTATCATTTTCGACTTAAAAAAATACTTTAAACCATGTTGGGACAAACTAAATCGTTTTAGGGTTGAGTTCATTTATAATGAAATCCTTAAAAACATAAAAAGTGGAAAAGCATCTGGCTGGTATAGAGAAGATGTGAATGAGGAGTTGGTAGCAAAATTTTACATTCATTTGGTTGATTTACTTATCAACCCCGACAATAACCTAGAAGATAAATTCAATTTAAAAGAATTACAATCAGAAATGATGAAGTATCATTTAAGAGGAATTTGTACTGAAAAAGGCCTAAAGTATTTAAACAATCAAACAATTAAAACAGAAAAATAACCTTATATGAAAGTCAAATTAGCCATCACAATGTTTGCACTCGTATTTAGTATACTAGCTAAATCACAAGAATCAAACATTAAAAAGATGAACTTAAATGAGGCATTGGAATTTGCTAAAACCAATAATGCCACTTTAAAAAACTCAAAACTAGATGAACTACTTGCCAAAAAGCGAGTTAAAGAAATAGTTGCAGCAGGTTTACCACAAGTAAATGGTAAAGCAGAATTCATGCATTACTTCACCATTCCTACCACTGCCCTTCCCGATTTCATTAGTCCGGTAGTTTATGGAAATTTGCTAGGATACGGATTAATCCCAGCTACATCACCAGCACCAGTAGCAGGAATTGTACCAGCACAATTTGGTGTAAAAAACAATTTTACAGTAAGCGCAAGTGCTTCTCAATTATTGTTTGATGGTTCCTATTTAATGGGATTAAAAGCATCAAATCAATATGTAAACTTAGCAAAGCTAGGAACCCATCAATCTGAAATTGAATTAGAACTAAATGTTAAAAAAGCTTATTACCAAGTACTTTTGATTGATGTAACCATGGATATTCTAAATAGTAATATTAAATATTTAGAAAAGACTACTTATGATTTAACTGAAACGGCCAAAGCTGGTTTGATGGAAAAAATGGATGCAGACAGAGTAAGATTACAACTTTCAAATTTGAATTTACAAAGAGGCAGATTAGTAGATGGTAAAATAATTGCTTACACCGCATTGAAACTACAATTAGGTGCAAATGTTGAAGATAGTATTGTATTAACAGATAAAATTAATACCGTACAGGCATCAAATGAAAATTTAGGAATGGATTTAGCAGCAGGTGATTATTCGAAAAGAATAGATGCTCAAATACTAGATCAACAAAGAAAACTAAACAATATCGATAAGCAAAGATGGCAGTATTCTTATCTACCTTCAATAGCAGCTTTTGCTCAAGTACAAAGAAATACATTTGCCTCAGAAATTGGTGATGTTGGAAAAACATGGTACAATGGTGCATTAGCAGGGCTTACCTTACAGATGCCAATTTTTGATGGTTTAATGAAACAATCAAAAATACAACAAGCCAAAATCAATGATAAAAAAATTGAAAATGGCAAAAGCATATTAAATCAAGCAATAGAACTAGAAAGAATCAGCGCTAAAGCAAAATATCTTAGAGCTCGTCAACAACTAAAAATACAAAAAGAAAATGTTGATTTAGCAAAAGATATCATGGAAAAATCGAGTTTAAAATTAAAAGAAGGTGTTGGTTCTAGTTTAGAACTAACAAGTGCGCAAAACGATTATTTAAACGCTGAATCAAATTACCTATCAACACTTTACGACATACTAGTTGCAGAAGCAGAACTTAAAAAAGCCATCGGATATTAAAATAAAAAATAAACCATATATGAAAAATTATATTATCATCACACTAAGCAGCTTAATTCTTCTAGGAATGGTAGCTTGTAATGGAGAAAGCGGCATAACTGCCAAAAAAGCTGAGCTAGAATCGTTGAAACGAGAATTAGCTGATATCTCTACAAAAATAAAAACTCTTGAAGAAGAAATTACCCTAGCTGGTGATTCAAGTAAAGGAAATGAAAAAAGTAAAATAGTAGGAATTAGCGCTATTAAATTTGAAAGCTTTGATAAGTACATTGATGTTCAAGGCCATGTTGATGGAGATGAGAATGTTACATTATCTGCTAAAGTTCCTTCAACTGTAACTAAAGTTTTAGTTAATGCTGGCGATAGAGTTAAAGTTGGTCAAGTTTTAGCCACTCTTGATGGAGATATCGTAAAAACACAATTGAAAGATTTAGAAACCAATTTGAAGTTTGTTACAGAATTGTATAACAAACAAAAAGCTCTTTGGGATAAAGGAGTTGGAAGTGAAGTACAATTTTTATCAGCAAAAAACAACAAAGAATCTTTGGAGCAAAAATTAGCTACAGTAAAAGAAAACTTAGACATGTACTTAATTAAATCGCCAATTAATGGTACAATTGATGAAGTAATGTTAAAAGCTGGACAAGCATCTGTACCAGGATATCCAGCATTTAGAGTTGTAAACTTCAGCAAATTAAAAGTAAAAGCTGATTTGGCTGAAACCTATGCATCGGAAGTAAAAAGTGGAAATTCAGTAATCTTACAGTTTCCTGATATCAAAAAGGAATTAAAATCAACATTAAGATATAGTGGAAGATCAATCAATTTATTGAACAGAACATTTGGAATTGAAGCAGATTTGCCATCAAGTGAAGATTTCATTCCGAACATGATTGCAGTAGTAAAGGTTGTATCGTATCACAAAGAAAAAGCAATTGTAATTCCTATTAATCTAGTTCAAGATTCAGAAGGTAAAAAAGTTGTATTTATTGCTGATGCAGTTAGTAAAAAGGCAATTAAAAAAGAAGTAACTGTAGGAAACATTTATAATGGAAAAGCTGAAATAACAGCTGGACTTAATGAAGGTGACCAAATAATTATTGCAGGTTACCAAGATTTAAACGATCAAGAAAGTATCAAATACTAAACTCTATTAACAGAATAGAATATGTTAGATAAAATAAAAGAATTTAAACCATCCAGTTGGTCTATAGATAACAAAACAAGTATCTATATAATGACCATCATTATAACGCTGGCAGGTTTGTTGAGCTATAATTCATTACCAAAGGAGCAATTTCCAGAGGTAGTATTTCCACAAATTTTAGTTACAACAATATATCCAGGAACTTCTCCAGCTGATATGGAAAACTTGGTTTCTAAAAACATTGAAAAACAAGTAAAATCTATTTCAGGTGTTAAAAAAGTAACTAGTTCTTCTTTGCAAGATTTCTCAATGGTAAATGTTGAGTTTAATACTGATGTTGATGTACCAGTTGCAAAACAGAAAGTAAAAGATGCAGTAGATAAAGCAAAAAACGATTTACCAAACGATTTACCAGATGACCCTCAAGTAATTGATATCGACGTTTCTCAATTACCCATTATGAACGTGCATTTATCTGGAGATTATAGTCTTGATAAATTGAAGAAATATGCTGAAGATTTACAAGATAGAATTGAAGGATTAAAGGAAATAACACGTGTAGATATTGTTGGAGCTTTAGACCGTGAAATTAAGATTGATGTTGATATGTACAAAATGCAATCAGCAGGTGTTAGTTTCAGAGATATTGAATCGTCTGTTGCATATGAAAATCTAACCATCTCTGGCGGTCAGATGAGAATGGAAGGCGTTAAAAGATCTATTAATGTTGTTGGTCAATTTATCGACCCAAATAAAATTGGAGATATTGTTGTAAGAGCTGGTTCTGGAGCAACAGTTTACCTAAAAGACATTGCAAATATTACCGATGGTTTTAAAGAACAAGAAAGTTTTGCTCGTTTAGATAACAAAAATGTAATTACATTAAACGTAATTAAAAGAAGTGGTGAAAACTTAATTGATGCAAGTGATAAAATTAAGAAGATTACAGAAGAAATGAAGGAAACTTCATTACCTGAAAACTTAACTATTACAATAACTGGAGATCAATCTTCAAATACAAGAGTTACACTTCATGATTTAATCAATACAATTATTATTGGTTTTATTCTAGTAACTGTAATCTTGATGTTCTTCATGGGAACTACTAATGCCATATTTGTTGGATTATCAGTTCCATTGTCAATGGCAGTTGCTTTCATTGTAATGCCAACATTTGGATTCACATTAAACATGATTGTATTATTCTCTTTCCTATTAGCTTTAGGAATTGTAGTAGATGATGCTATTGTGGTAATTGAGAATACACATAGAATTTTTGAAAACGGAAAAGTTCCAATTAAAAAGGCAGCCAAATTAGCTGCGGGTGAAGTATTCCTACCAGTATTTTCAGGAACCTTAACTACTCTAGCACCATTTATTCCACTAGCATTTTGGCAAGGTGTAATTGGTAAATTTATGTTCTTTTTACCTATTACACTTATTATAACTTTGAGTGCTTCATTAGTAGTTGCCTACATTATCAATCCAGTATTTGCTGTTGATTTTATGAAGACTCATGAAGAAGAAAAAGCTTCAAGAGAAAACAAAAAAGGATATAAGATTACTGCTATAATTTTCGGAGCTATTGCATTAATATTTTATATAGCTGGAAACCATGGAATGGGTAATTTTATCTTATTGCTATTTGGTCTATATTCATTAAACAGATTTGTATTATACAAGTGGATAGAAAACTGGCAAAATCATACATGGCCAAAAGTACAAGAAGCATATAAAAAGAGAATTACATGGTTTCTTGAAGGAAGCAAACCAATTTGGACATTGGTTGGAATTGTGGTTCTATTCATTGCTTCAATCATAATAACTGGTATTGCGAAACCAGGTGTAGTATTCTTTCCAAAAAGTGACCCTAACTTCATCTATACTTATATTAGACTACCAATAGGAACTGACCAAACTTATACAGATTCAATCACTAAAATAATTGAAAAAAGAGTTTATGAAGTAATTGGAGATTCTAACGAAATAGTTGAGTCGGTTATCTCTAACGTATCAGTTGGTGCTGGTGATGAAGGAAACTTTGAAGCATCGTTCTCCGCTCAACCTCATTTAGGTAAAGTTTCTGTAGCCTTTGTTGAATTCTCAAAGAGGAATGGAAAATCGACTGTTGATTATTTAGATAAAATTAGAGATGCTGTAAAAGGAATACCAGGAGCTGAAATCTCTGTAAACCAAGAACAAGGCGGACCACCAACAGGAAAACCAGTAAACATTGAAATATCGGGTGATGATTTTACCGAATTATCTATTGTTTCAAAAAATATGAAACGTTATTTGGATTCATTATCAATTCCTGGTGTTGAAGAATTAAAATCAGATTTACAATCGAACAAACCTGAAATAGAAGTTGTAATTGATAGAGAAAGAGCAAATAGAGAAGGAATTTCGACAGGGCAAATTGGTATGGAATTAAGAACAGCCATATTTGGAAAAGAGATTTCGAAGTTTAAAGATGCAAATGATGAATATCCAATTAATCTTAGGTATTCATTCGACCAAAGAAACAATATCAATGAAATCATGAATTTAAAAATTGCTTTCAGAGATATGAATATGGGCGGTATGATGAGAAGTATTCCATTATCATCTGTTGCAACTATTAAATATGTAAATAACTACGGTGGAATTAAAAGGAAAAACCAAAAAAGGGTTGTGACAATTTCATCAAACGTATTATCGGGCTTTACACCGAATGAAGTGGTTGACAAAGTAACTAAAGCGGTACAACGTTATAAACTACCTACAACAGTTAAAGTAGATATGACTGGTGAGCAAGAAGAGCAAGCTGAAACAGGAGCATTCTTAGGAAAAGCAATGTTGATTTCTCTTGGTTTAATTTTCTTGATTTTGGTGACACAGTTTAATTCAATTTCTAAACCACTTATTATTTTATCTGAAATTATTTTCAGTATCATAGGAGTATTATTAGGATTTTCATTTACGGGAATGGATATATCTGTAATCATGACAGGTGTAGGAATTGTGGCTTTAGCAGGAATTGTGGTACGAAATGGTATCCTATTAGTTGAATTTACAGAAATCTTACATAGCCATGGAATGGAGTATAAAGAGGCAATTATTGAAGCAGGAAAAACAAGGATGACTCCAGTTATTTTAACTGCATCTGCTACCATGTTAGGCCTGATTCCATTGGCTGTAGGACTAAATATCGACTTCGTTACATTGTTTACAGAACTAAACCCACATATCTTTTTTGGAGGTGATTCAGTTGCATTTTGGGGACCTTTGAGCTGGACAATGATATTTGGTTTATCATTTGCAACATTTTTAACATTGATATTAGTTCCAGTTATGTTACTTTTGTCACACAGAATTAAAGAAAGATTCGGACTGATTAAAACAAAACATTAATTCAGTCGTTCATAAGATAGTTGCATCTGGGGTAGAGGTGCAATTTGTTTCATAGGCTAAAGCGGGGTTCGAGAAATCGGCCCCGTTTTTTTATGCTTTTAATTTCAAACAAATCTAAATTTGCTTTATTAAAAGAAATTCAAGTGATAAAAATATACCATAATAACCGTTGCGGAAAAAGCAGAAATGCATTGCAAATTTTACAAGAGAAAAATATCGAATTTGAAGTTGTTGAATATTTAAAAGAACCATTGAATCAAAAGGAACTAAAACAACTTTTAAAAAAGCTTGGCATCAAAGCAATTGATTTGCTTAGAAAAAATGAAGAACTCTACAAAACCAGTTTTAAAGACCTTCAATTAAGCGAAAAAGAATGGATTAAGGTATTGGCTGAAAATCCAATATTAATAGAAAGACCCATTATTGAAAGCGGTGAAAAAGCAATTATAGCTAGACCACCTGAATTGGTGGAAGGGTTTTTGGGATAAGCCTGATGAAAATCTTTATTAGCACTTGATAATATTAAGCGAATTAGGGTTTAATATTAAAATTGAAAGGTTTAAGATAAATCGCCATAGTTAATACTTATTATCAATTTACTTAAAGACAGTTTAAAGATTGACTAATAATAAAAAATTCACCAAAGTTTAAACACAAAAAAAGGGGATGCAAAATTAGCATCCCCTTTTTTATTAATTTCATTTCAGATTACTTCTTAGCTACAACTCTTACTTTTACATTAAAAGTATTAGAAATTGCTTTGTCGCCAATACCTTCGAAGAAAGAAGCTGAACCGTATTTGATATCATATAAAGTGCGGTCGATATCAAATTCTGCATTTGCGATAACTTGACCATCTTTAACTACTACGAAAGCACCAAATTTTACTTCTTTAGTGATTCCTTTGATAGTTAAATCAGCAACAACATTGTAGTTATTTTCACCAGCTTTAGCACCTTTAATTGCTGTAGCAGATTTAATTTTAATAGTTGCAGTTGTATTTTTTTCTGTTGAAAAGAAATCATCACTCTTTAAGTGACCAACTAATTTATCATGCCATTCGCCTTGTAAATCTGTAGCATCAATAGTTGTCATATCAACAATAATTTCAGCACCAACTAAAGAAGTACCATTTAAAGAAATTGAACCACCTTTAAAAGTAGCAACACCAAAATGTTCTCCTGTTACTTTCTTTGCATGCCATTTGAAAGTAGAAGCAGAAGCATCAACTTTGTAAGAATCAGCAGCTTTTTTAGCAGCCTTTTTTGGAGAAGCAGCAAACACAGATAAACCCAGACCTGCGATTGTTAAAAACATCATTAACTTTTTCATATTCTTTGTATTTTTTTGAAGATTATTTTTCTAATTCAAAACCATCACTGAGTTTATCAAGAAGTTCATTCAATTTCAAAAGTTCCTCTTCATTTAAACCTCTAAAATCAGTTTCAAAGCTCCTAATTGCAGGATCGAGATGTTCTAAAAGATCTAAGCCTGATTGTGTTATTAATACCTCAACCTGCCTTCTATCTTTAGGACATTCTTCTCTTGACAACAAAGCTTTTTGTTTCAACTTTTCTACCAAACGCGATGCATTACTCATCTTGTCTAACATTCTATCTTGTAACAGACCAATATTAGCCGGATTAGGATATTGTCCTCTAAGAATTCTGAGGATATTATACTGCTCCGGAGACAAATCATGCTGTTTAAAAAATCTAGCCTGAGCTGATTTCATTAAACCGCTGAGATAAAATAAGTTTAAGAAAGCCTTTTGTTGCTGACTTACGAACTTTGTTTGCTTAATTGCTTCTTCTAACCTCATGTGATTTCAAATACAAATTTATATGTATATACATTAATTGCCATAACATTTTATTTTATCAAACTTAAAACACTAACTATCAGCACGTATTATTTCACTCTTTGACCAGAAATAAATAAACTCGATGCTTTTAAGTTTCTAATTTTAAGCAAATCATCCTTTAATAAATCGACATCTAAAACAACAAAATCAGCCAATTTATTTACTTCTAAACTACCAACTTCATTCTCCATAAAACCGGCTTTTGCTGCCCAAATGCTTATCCCTTTTAAAGCCTGCTCTCTACTTAAAGCTTCATCAGGAAGAAAACCATGCAAAGGAAAACCTTTTGCATCCTTTCTAGAAACAGCGGCATCAAAAGTATAAAAAGGAGAAACTGCCTCAACAGGAAAATCGGTACCAAGAGGTAACCAATTGTTTTGTTTTAATAATGATGCATAAGAATAAGCACCTTTTAACCTACTAACACCTAAACGATTTTGCGCCCAATACATATCACTAGTTGCATGAGTTGGCTGAACAGAAGGAACAATACTTCTCGCTTTGAATAAATCCCTATCCTCGGGATTTACAACTTGAGCATGTTCAATCCTCCATCTTCTATCATTTCCAGCAAGCAAATATTTGTTATACAAACTAAGTATCAGAAAATTTGCAGAATCACCAATACAATGTGTATTTAACTGAAAAGGACTATTAGCAATAAGTTTCACCATTGCTTCCAAAGAATCAGGAGATGAAATCATGAATCCAAAATGGCCTTTTCTATCTGTATAATGTTCCTTTAAACAAGCACCTCTAGAACCTAAAGCACCATCACCATACATTTTAAAAGAACGTACCTTTAGCTTATCTTTATTGATTCCACCAATAGAATCTAGATAAGAAAAATGCATTCTTGAAATACTTAACATTGCATTTATACGAATCTTTAATTTACCAGCTTCTTGTAATGAATCAATTAGTTCAATGATATCTTTGTCTAAACCAGCATCATTAACAGTAGATAATCCATAAGTAAAACATTGCTCTTGAGCTATCATTAAAGCACTTACTTTTTCTGCATAAGTTAATTGAGGCATAAAATTACCAACAAAATCTGCTGCTTCATCTAAAAGAACACCCGTTAATTTACCTTTATTTAAAATAATTTCACCACCAGAAATTTTACTATTAACATCAATTCCAGCTAGTTTTAATAGAAAATCGTTCGCAATAGCAGCATGTCCATCAACTCTTTTTAAGAAAACAGGAATATCAGGAAACGCAGCATTAAGAGCTGAATTATCGGGAAACTCCTTCGAATCAAATAAATTCTGGTCCCAACCTCTTCCTCTAATAAACTTTAATGTTGAATTGGATGAAAATTTAATGCATCGGGAAACAATTTCTTCAATTGATTTGGACCCTGATAAATCTGCTTGTTGAAGAAATAATCCAAGTCCATAAAAATGGCAATGCGCATCAATCAAACCCGGATAAACATGCGCACCATTTAAGTCTGTTTTATTTGAAATCAAAAACTGCTTCTCAAGCAAATTAGCTTCACCAAATGCCAATATTTTACCCTCATTCACAACAAATGCATTGTAAACTGCATCTACAGAATCCATTGTATGAACTTTGGCATTAAAGTAAAGATGTTCAGCCTTCTCAATACTTTTACAAGAAAAAAGAAGTGCCAAACTCACCAGAATTAAACCATAAATTTTATTCATTTTAATTAATTTCATCATTAGAAATTTTACGTTTATGTTTCCACCTTCTATGACTCCACAACCAGGCTTCCGGTTGTTGATGAATTTGTTGTTCAAGAAATTGAGTATGCCGTTCAGTTATCACAAAATCCGGTTCATCTTTTGGCGAATCACTTACCAATTTATAATTCAATTCATATTTACCCCTACCAACTCTATATAAATCACAAAAAACAATGGGATAATTAAACTTCTTGCTAATCTTTTCAGGCCCCATAAAAACAGGAGTATCCTGATTCAAAAAATTCATCCAATGACAATTTTCTCCACTTGGTGTTTGGTCAGCAATGAAAGCATAACAATAAAACTCATTCTTAGCAGCCAGCATAAACTTAAGCGTAGAATTCATAGGAATAGGCTGAAGTCCAAAACGTGTTCTTTGAAAATACATCAACCAATCAAACCATTTACTACTCAACGGATGGTATAAAACACCCATTCGATAGCCTAAAACATGCATAAATTGTCCACCCCACTCCCAGTTTCCATTATGACCACCAACGAGTATAAACGATTGATTTTTCTTTTTATACTCTTCAATTAATTCAGTACCTTTTAAAACTACACGTTTACCTAAAGCTGAATCTGAAATAGTAAGCATTTTCAGCGTTTCGATAATTACATCAAAAAGATTTTGGTAAAACTTCCATGCAATATCTTCAATCCATTTCTCATCCTTATCAGGAAATGAATTTCTCAAATTTTCTATCACTACTTTCTTCCTATAACCAAAAACCTTGTAACCCAGAAATCTTAAAAAATCGGAAATCAAATACAAAACCGGCATAGGTAATAACATCAGCAAAAAAAATGGCACTGAAATTATTGGATAAAACCACTTTTTGGGAGGAGCATTAAAAACCACTTTCATACATTAAGCTTTTGCAGGTTCCCAAAGTTCAATTTTATTTCCTTCACAATCTAAAATCCAGGTAAACTTCCCAAATTCACTGGCCTCAGGTTCTGCAAGTATTTGAATTCCCTCAGATTTTAAAATGCTAACAAGATTGTCGAGATCTTCTACAATAAAATTAAACATCAAACTAGATGTTGAAGGCTCAAAATAATTGGTATTAGAAGGGAAAGGAGAAAAAACATTATAGGCATTGGGATGCTTTTTAACAGTTTGTGAAAAAGGAAAAATTGCGCCCCAATCTTCCAATGGAATACCCAAGTGTTTTTTATACCACTCAATTAAAGCTTTCTTATCCTGACACTTAAAGAAAACTCCTCCAAATGCCGACACACGTTTTTCCATAATTTAAAAAAACCAAAAGTAAGGAAAAAGTGCAAATCAGTATAAAAGAGTACAACTTGAATTTGGAAAAAGCCAAAGCATCACTTATTTTCGCAGTCCTTAAAACGGGCCTATAGCTCATTCGGTTAGAGCAACTGACTCATAATCAGTAGGTGCCTGGTTCGATTCCAGGTGGGCCCACAAAAGGCAAAGCAGTACGAAAGTGCTGCTTTTTTTGTTTTTTGCTGATGTTAAATGTATACCAATCAATACTTTAAATGCTGAAAAACATAAATTTAAGCTTTCAAGACTTTTATTATCAGATAAAAATCAATTACTGTTTCTAAACGATTAAAATCAAAACTTAACAAATTTGCCTCGTTTTAATAAGCCAAAAGAATTACTAAGTTCAACAAAATAAATTCCACTCTTCAAATTAACTGACTCAATCTCTTCACCTGAAATATAATTATCATTTGTATAAACCAATTGATTCTGGGCATTGAAAACACAAAGCTTCGCTGTACTTTTTATCTTTTGTGAAAATTCAACTTTGAAATTACTGAAAACAGGATTAGGAATAATTTGTAATTCATTTTGAAACCTGGTTTCTATATTACTTTTAGCTTTTAAATAATCAACAAAACCCCTGTAAACAAAAATCAGATTAAACCTGGATTTAGTTGGCACATTAGCTTGATTAACAAAATCATAATTTGACTTATCATTAATCAATTGAATTACTCCCAAATAATTATCTACAAGCAATACATCATAATCAGAAAAATCTTCAATTTGTTTAAAGGATAAAATATGATTTCCGGAAAACGAAGATTGAAAATCAAGATTGATATGCTTTTCTGAATAAACTATTGGAAAAGTATTAATGGCCAAGGAAATGGAATCATTAATCAAACTAAAAATATTTAAGGACGGATTTAGCATCTTTTCAGAATCAAAAATATCTAATGAATCTGAAGCACCATCAAGCATAGAAAAGAGATTTTCATCCATTAATTCACCCGGTTTTATCAAAAACATCCTTAAACTTTTTGTTGATTTTTTAAATAATCTTGGCGCAGATTGTATGCCAACTTTTGCATCTTCATTTACTTGAAGAACAGGATTTGCAGCATTCGCTTTGACAAAAAATGCAGAACCGGATTCAATAATATTTGAGCCAAAATTTACTCCTACATTCAAAGCACCATTAAAAGTGGCAAAATGATTTCCTGAAGGTCTATATATCCAAACATGATTATCAACATTCGTTCTTTGCCAAGCAGAATTAGCATTCCAATCAATTGCACATGGATAAGGATTTCCAACCAAATTCCAACCATCACCATTTAAGGGACTATATGTAATAGGAAAAGTAAATGTTCCGTTTTGAACATTCCCACTTGCAGCTAAAACAACATCTTGAGGTACTGGATTGCTTCCATTTAACAAATTGCAGCCTTGATTTCTATTCCCCCTAATGAAAACCCTATAACCTTTGCCAGAGAAAAGCACGGTAGAATTGGTATTGGGAATACTTGTCCAAGCATTTTGATAAACTGTTCCCCCAGTTGTACCAGCAGCATTCGTATTAATAGCAGTAGATTCATTAAACGTAAAAAATGAAGGAGAATTTAACAAAGTTGCATCAAAACCATTTGAATTAGCCATTAGATTTGGACAAATTGAACCCGCTGTTCCAATACCAGTAATATGAATTTGCTGTTGCCAACTAGAAGCAATACTTGGCCCACTGCTAAAAGGCGCAGATAAATAGCGATAACGACGACCTGAACTTCCTGGAACAAACCTTTGAACAGTTACTATACCATTCACTAATCCCTTTAAAATTCCAGCAGTTTTATTCTGGTTAGACAAAAGAACCAAATAGCCATTACTGTTAATTTGCCCAGCAATAGGATTTACGAATGATTCAATTTTTAAAGTATCATTTATACTCAAAGTAGAACCAAGTCTATTAAAGATTAAGTTATCGAGCGTATCGTTTAACTCATGCATATTTAAAACAGCAAGAGTACCCGTATCATTAAACAAAAGAGTACCTTTTCCCCTTATTTTTCCTGAACCATTTAATCTACCACTAATATTCAATCTGAAATTATTTAAAGATAAATTTGAACCCGCTTCTAAAAATAAATTTCCAATACTAAAAGAATCGTTTAAAATAGGTTGTGAGAAAACACATGAACCCAATGAAGGAATAACAATACTAGAGTAAGATGAAGGAATTGTTTGAGCAACTATAAATGAGGATGATAAATTTTGGTAAGTCAACCAATTATTAAGCTCATTAAAATCTGAATTCAATTTACCTGTAAAAACATAAGAAGCATTTGTAGGAACGACAGAAATTGCAGGAGAATTCACTTGAACAAAAAGTTGATTTGAAGTATCCCTACACGAATTAGTAGAAGTGCTAATTAACCTATAATTACCCGGTAAAGTTGCAGTATAAAAATTTGAAACCGCAGAATTTATTGGAGCACCATTTAATTGCCATTGATAACTCATACCAGCATTAAATGGAGCTTGTAAATTCACTGAATTACCAGCACAAAAGATTGTAGAACTAGCAGAAGTAATGGTGGTATTACGGATATTATTCAACAAAACATAAATACTATCTACTGCTTGATGAGTTCCAATTTTATAAGTACAAACATACCAAGCACTAGTTTTAGCAACAATTATTCTTGAGGTATTATTGGTATTCCATAAATATGAATGAGCCCCCAAATCAGCAATAAGCTCTAGGCTATCTCCACATACTGAAATTGAATCAGAATCAAAACCATTAAACAAGATAAAATTAACCGAATCTGCACCAATACAACCAAAAGATTGAAAAGCATTTAAAGTAAATTTACCTGATTGTTTCATCCAAATTGATTGTTGATTTGAACCATTATTCCATGTATAATTTGAAAGCGAAGCGGGACCAGAAATTAAAACACTATCAATCCCAACTTTAAAAATTGTATCAGGAAAATACACCGCAGGACGCTCATAAATATTTACATACGTTGTATCAGTACAAACATTCCCTAAATAACTCAATCTTACCCAAAATTTCTTTTTATAAGGATATGTAATCACATTGATATCATCAGGGTCATCACCATTATCAGGAACACCCAATAAAATGGGACTCATGGAATAATTAGTGGAACTGCTTGTTGCACCATTCGACCAAACAACTCCTACGCCAGAAGGCACATTAACAGAAAAATTTAAGAATTCTGTATTACAAGCTGCAGTATCATCTTTAGTTATTTTAGCATTCATTAAAACTAAAAAAATACTATCATTTAAGTTGCTTGAACCATTAGTTGCCGAATATGCGAACCAACCAGAACTACCAACCTTTATACTTCTTGTTGCTCTAGATTGGTATCTCCATAAGTAAGATGAATAACCAGAATCAGCAGTTAAAACTGTAGAATCTCCACAAACAATTAAAGTATCTATGGTATTTGAGACATGAGATAAACTTGTTGTATTTGAAGTAAGATAATTTGCAGTTCTATTCTGACCATTGTATTCTATTAAAGTGAAAAAATAATTTTGTGAAGCACTTAAACCAGTTATTCTTGTTGATGAGGCCATTCCATCATAAACCACAAAATTTCCAGAACCCAAATTTGAACCAGAACCAAAAACAGAGGATGCTGAATATTGAACTGAATCAATAGGCAATTGATTAACGGCTGAAGTCTGTTTAGCAATTAAAATTCTTCTATTACCATCACCAGATTTCCAAGAAAGTCTAATTCCTGTTGCACCTACAGAATCAATTGTAAAACTTGAAGAAGTTATAGTTGGCTCTGAAGGTTTATTTAAACCCCAAATTCTATTTACATATTGAGGGCTATCGATAAAAGGATTACGATTACCTTGAACAGCATAAATAGCATTATTTCTGTTAATTTCTTTTACACTTGGAGGGTCTTGGTTATGCCATTTAACCATTAGATTCAAAAACCAAGAATCGAAAGCTGGATAAGCATTTCCAGCAAGAATATCATTTGCAGTACCATTAGTTACCCAACCCGCAATTAAGTTATTATACCTAGTAGCCATATACAATTGGGCTCGAGCCAAATCGCCTTTATACTCATCTACAGGCTCAAAAACAGTTGCCGTAAAACCTGGAGTAATGCTTGGTCCTCGTTCTCCGCCATTTTGCGCAGTATAGGTTGGCGAATTAACTTCTCCATAAGGATTATTACTACGCATACCGTTAACATAACCATCGGTTGGATAAACAAAATGCATATCTGAAACCATTGGTGATAAACTAGCAAACCATGATTGCGGAAAACTATGTTCACGGTTATAACAATCACCTTCAACCCTATACACACCACATTGATTTCCTGGTACAGAAAAAGTGTAAGGTGTTTGCCTACCACTTAAATTGGTTGAATAAACATCCCACAGAGTGCCATCATAATACAAATCGGTATTTACATAAGTATTCCAAAGTGCATTGTAGGAGATGTTTGTATGCCCTAAAATTTTATTATACAAAGCTGTAAGTAAAGCAGAACCAGTTTGAGTTAATCCTGAATAATAATTATTTGGAATTCCTATACTACTTATACCAGTGCCTAATAAAGAAATATTTACTGTTGTGCTACCAGCGGAAACATGACTTAAAGTTCCAGTAATTGCGCCAATAACAGAAGGAATAAATCTTACAAATATTTCAGTAGTATCAACTGTTCCAGAAACAGGAGCTAAAGTAATTGACCTTGAATACTGACTATTTACAGATAAAGAAATTTCAAAGTGGTTTGAAGCTGTAATAGTAATGGAAGAAGATAGTCCAACAGCACCAACTCTATAACGAGCAGGGCTTGCAGCATAATTTATTGTGCAATTACCAAAATTACCTAAAGAGGTTTTAGTGGTAAAAATAGTTCCAGAGAATGCTTGTAGAGCAAATAAAAATATGTAAGAAATTAAAAATAAAACTCGCTTCAAATTAATAAGATTAAATTTTAAGGTATACCTAAAAAATCAAAAATGAACAAAAATTTAAACTTAAAATAGTATAAGCCTCATTTTCAATTTTTTAGAATATTTTCCAAATTTAGCGGACTTAAATTATAAAATTGTTATTGTCAAGTAAAATTAACCTAGAACAATGTAAAACATAAAATCTTTAGCATTGAATTAAAAACTAAGAAGCAACAAATTCATAAAAACTTATCTTGCGCGAATGAGAGAAAAGAAACTTTTTCTATTAGACGGAATGGCTTTGGTTTATAGAGCTTATTTCGCATTTAGTCAGAATCCACGTGTTACTAGTTACGGCTTTAATACATCAGCGATTTTTGGTTTTACAACCACCCTATTAGATGTAATTAAAAAAGAAAAACCTACACATATTGGCGTTTCATTTGATACTTCTGCTCCTACTGCAAGACATATTGAATATGAGTTGTATAAGGCTCATCGCGAAGAACAACCTGAAGATATTACCAAGGCATTACCATATATCCGCCAGATTACAGAAGCTTTAAATATTCCTCTACTTATAATGGATGGTTATGAAGCCGATGACATTATAGGTACAATAGCAAAAAAAGCAGCGGCTGCTGATTTTGATGTATATATGATGACGCCTGATAAGGATTTTGGTCAATTGGTTGAAGAACATATTTTCATCTACAAACCTGCCAGATTAGGAAACGATGTTGAAATTTTAGGCATTCCTGAAATCCTTAAAAAATGGGAAATTCAAGAAGTGAGTCAGGTAATTGATATCCTTGGTTTATGGGGCGATGCCGTTGATAATATTCCCGGTGTACCCGGAGTTGGTGAAAAAACCGCAAAAGTACTAGTCCAAAAATATGGCAGTATAGAAGGTTTATTGGCCAATACACATGAATTAAAAGGTAAACAAAAAGAAAATGTAGAGAATAACAAAGAAAAAGCTTTGTTATCGAAACGTTTGGCAACAATTGATATCAATGTACCTATTGAGTTTGATGAAACAGCTTTGTTAATCGAAAAAGCTGATAAAGAAAAAACAGAAAAACTTTTTGTGGAATTAGAATTCAAAACACTTCTAAAACGATTGTTCCCTGATTCTACTGCTGCACCTGAAAGCTCTGCTAGTAAACAACAACAAGCTTCTAGTGGCGCATTCGACCTGTTTAATCAAGGAAGTATTGAAAGTAAAAGCACAGCTACTGTAAATACAATTATCGAAAATATTGAAACCGAAGAAGAAGAGTCGATTCCTAAAAAAACAATAGCTAATACTGAACATCAATATAAAATTGCTAGTACAGAAGAGGAAATAAACGAACTTGTTGATTTACTTCTTCAGCAAAAAGAAATTTGTTTCGACACAGAAACTTCTCAATTGGAAAGTACTGAAGCTTCAATTGTAGGATTATCGTTTTCATGGAAAGAACATGAAGGCTATTATATTCCGTTTCCCAATGATGATGCAGAGGCGAAAAAAATACTTGAAAAGTTTAGGCCAGTTTTCGAAAATGAATCTATCACCAAAATTGGTCAGAATATTAAATACGATTTAAACATCATTAAAAATTATGGTTTAGATTTAAAAGGACCCTTATTTGATACAATGTTGGCTCATTACTTAATTGAGCCCGACCTTAGACATGGGATGGATTATTTAAGTGGAATCTATTTAAACTATGAGCCTGTAAGTATTGAAACATTGATTGGCAAAAAAGGTAAAAATCAGCTGAGCATGCGCGATGTACCTTTGGAGAAAATTAAAGAGTACGCTGCTGAGGATGCAGATATAACCTATCAATTAAAACAAAAATTAGCTCCTGAATTAATTGATAAAAACGCATTAGAATTATTCAACAATATTGAACTTCCTTTGGTACATGTATTAAGTGATATGGAAATGGAAGGCATTAGAATCAACTCAGATTTTCTCAATGCTTATTCAAAAGAACTTGAAATAGAAATTCAGAAATTAGAAAAAAGAATCATAGAATTAGCCGGTGTTCCATTTAATATTTCATCACCAAAACAATTGGGTGAAGTTTTGTTTGAACATTTAAAATTAGACCCGAAAGCGAAGAAAACAAAAACAGGTCAGTACCAAACCGGAGAAGACATTTTACAAGGATTAAGTGAACATGAAATTGCGCGTTGTATTTTAGATGTAAGGCAATTACAAAAGTTAAAATCGACTTATGTAGATGCATTACCAACCATGATTAATCCCAAAACAGGAAGAGTTCATAGTTCATTTAATCAGGCTGTTGCTGCTACTGGCAGATTGAGTTCTAACAATCCAAATTTGCAGAATATTCCAATTAGAAGTGATAGAGGAAAAGAAATTAGAAAAGCCTTTATTCCTAAAAATGAAGATTATGTTTTGCTAAGTGCAGATTATTCTCAGATTGAATTAAGAATCATTGCATCTATTGCAAATGAGGAAAACATGATTGAAGCTTTTAAACAAGGTTACGATATTCACCAAGCCACAGCAGCCAAGGTGTTTGGAAAAGCCATTGAAGAAGTAACAAGTGATGAAAGAAGAAATGCAAAGGCAGTAAATTTTGGTTTGATTTATGGTCAGACCCCATTTGGATTGAGTCAGAATTTAGGTATACCAAGAAAAGAAGCTACTCAGATGATTGATGAATACTTCAAACAATATCCTGGCATTAGAACTTACATGAGTGAAACCATTGAGTTTGCAAAAGAAAACGGATATGTACAAACCTTACAAGGCAGAAGAAGGTATTTAAAGGATATCAATTCAGCTAATTTTACAGTAAGAGGATTTGCAGAACGAAATGCTATCAATGCGCCTATACAAGGCTCTGCAGCCGATATGATTAAAATGGCAATGATTAATATTCATAAAAGATTAAAAGCCGAAAAAGATACCATCAAATATTCGAGAATGATTCTACAAGTGCATGATGAATTGGTATTTGATGCACATAAAGATGAAGTAGAAATTTTGAAGAAATTAGTAGTTGAAGAAATGGAAAAAGCCATGCCAATGAATGTGGTAATAAAAGCAGAAGTGGGAGTTGGCGATAATTGGTTGGAGGCGCATTAAAAGAATTTAGACAAAAGAAGTTCATAGCTTCTTTTGTCTAAACTAATAAGATTGAATTAAAGATTCCAAAGGTATATTCAATTTCTCGTGAAGATTTCTAACCATCTCCAAATTGAGTTTACGTTTGCGATTTAAAATTTCGCTAACACGGCTACGATAGCCCAAAATTTCGGCTAATTGTTCTTTAGATAAGTTAAGCTGCTCCATTTTATACTTAATCGCTTCTACAGGATCTGGAGCTTCAATTTTATAATTTCTGTCTTCGTAATCCTTAATTACCAAAGCTAACAACTGAGCCTCTTTACCTTCTTTCGTATTTGATTTAGCTAGGAATATTTCTTCAAAACGAATAAGACATTTTTTATATTGAGACTTACTTTTTATTATTTCTACGTTCATTTTTAAGAGATTTTAATTTACTTGATAATTTAGATTTATAAAGTTCAACACTATTTGCATCTATTTTATCATATTCTGAATGTGTTCCAATAAACTTTATAAACAACCATTGATTTTCATAGTTAATTACGGCAACTAAACGATAATGATTGGCACGAAAAAAATAACCATTTTGGTATTACAATAATACCTAATCCACTTTGTGAATTGAGCAAGTTCAAATAAATTTCGTTTTCAAATAGGACTATCGCTGAAGCGCTGATCCCAAAGGGGGTGGCTTCGAAAAATGAATGCCTGAGCTTTGCTCTTGCCATTTTAGTATAGAATAAAATCCTCAAATGAAATTCGTCCTGTTGAAACAAATGGGATTTTCGCTGAAGCGATGATCACAGAAGGAAGACTTAATTATGATAAAATCTTTATTCATAATATAGAAAATCCGGCAACAAAACAATAAAAAGTCTATTGAAGATAAATGCACTTTTTCCCAATTTTTAATATTCGAATACAACTAAAATATATTGTATTTCAGGTTTAGTTTAAAAGTACTAAATTTGAATTATGAGTATTCCACTAAATGATATTGAAAAATTAATTGCCGGAGGAATTCTTGGTGCAGGTATAGGAGCAATTTTATCTAAAGATAAAGAAGAAGGTGCAGTTATTGGTGCTTTATTAGGCGCTGCTATAGCTGCAACATCTAAAGCAAGTGATGCGGCCAAGAAGACCAATATTCCTCAATTGATAAAGGAAGACGGAAACTTATATGAAATATCTGTAAATGGAGAAAAGCGATTTATCAAAGAAATCAAAACAACTAATAAACATTTACCAGAACAGTATATTTTAAGTTAAATGGCAGTAAAAAGAATGAGGGTTTTTGCTGGACCCAATGGTTCTGGAAAGACAACCATCTTTAAGGGCATACTAAATGAAAATAAAGTTAACCTTGGTGTTTATATTAATGCAGATGAAATTGAATTAACACTTACCAAAACCAAGCTTCTCGACTTTTCATTATTTAACATCGAAGTTTCAAAACATGAAATCATTGATTTTTTTAAGAATAGTACATTTGCTCCTGTAAAAAGAAATGAACCCGATTTGTATAATAAATTTGATGTATCTAATAATGTTCTTTATACAAATACAACTATTGATTCATATTTGGCTGCAGATATTGCAGAATTTATAAGACAAAAACTTTTGAATGAAGGCGTTTCCTTTACTTATGAAACTGTCATGAGCCATGCACAAAAAATAGATTTTTTTAAAAAGGCGCAAAATAAGGGATACAAAGTTTACTTATATTTTATTGCTACAGAAGATCCTGAAATTAATATTCGACGTGTAGACATAAGAGTAGCGCTGTTAGGACATCATGTTCATCCAGAAGTAATAAAAAATAGATACTTCAAAAGTCTAAATAACCTGAAAGAAGCAGTAAAACAAAGCAATAGAGCTTATATTTTTGACAATTCTAATGAAAAGGCTAATCTCATTGCTGAAATTACGAATGGTAGTAATGTTGTTATAAATACAGCAATTCAAACACCAAACTGGGTTGCCGAATACCTTTCACAATAATTCATATTTTTCTTAATTATCAAACTTGGAAAAATGAATGCCTGAGCTTTGTCATTGCCATTTTAGTATAGAATAAAATCCTCAAACGAAATTCGTTAAGTTGAAACAGAGGGATTATCGCTAAAGCGATGATCCCTGGAGGGGGTGGCTTCGGAAAATGCCTAATCCCCTTCGTGGATTGAGCCAAAAAATGTAAAAGAGCGAATTGAAATAAATTTCGTTTTCAAATGGGATTATCGCTAAAGCGATGATCCCTGGAGGGGGTGGCTTCGGAAAATGAATGCCTGAGCTTTGCTCTTGCCATTTTAGTATAGAATAAAATCCTCAAACAAGTTTGGGATTTTATTCTATACTAAAATGTCCCGCCTTAGGGCGGGACATTCATTTTCCGGCGGAGAAAGAGGGATTCGAACCCTCGATACAGTTTCCCGTATACACACTTTCCAGGCGTGCTCTTTCGACCACTCAGACATCTCTCCGAAAAGGGAGCGCAAATATAGAATCTGAACGCACTTAAACAAATGGATTTTAATTTCCTCTAAAAGCCTTCCAGAATTTCTGCTGCTATTTGATCTGCCATTTCTGAAAACCTTGAATACGCATTGTTTGATAAGATATAAATGCTCAAATCTTGGTCTACAAAACGCATCATAATGCACAAATATCCTGGCCATGAACCTGTATGATAAACCAACTTTTCTACTCCCCCGCCCTGTTGTATGAAAACGCCTTTGCCATACTCAATTGCTGTGCCATCTTTTAAAGTTTGTTTGCTATATATGCCATCCAATTCTTCTTTTGAAAACAATACATTCTTCGATAAAGACTCATCCCATTTTTGTAAGTCAATTAAATTCGAATTCACTGTGCCATCTCCAGTTATCGCATCTTGATAAATGACTTCATCATACTCCTTTAAACTATCTGCTAATACGTAGGAATTCTTTTTATTCGAGTATTCAAATCCATAAGCATAATTGGGTAACAGTTCTTTCTTCCATCTTCTGGTATGATATACCCTGGTGCTTGTCATGCCCAATGGTTTAAAAATGGCTGAATCTAAAAACTGTGCATAGGTTTGTCCCGATACTTTTTCTATAACTGACGACAAAACCATATAACCTGTATTGCTGTACTCAAAGCGTTGTCCAGGCTCAAACAATATTTTAGGATGTTTGTCTTTCAACATATTTAATACATCTTCATTTGTTGCAAATCGCGTTTTATCCCAATTCTTATCCAACATCATTTCATAATCTGGAAGTCCAGATGTATGTGTGAGCAAATGTTTCAATTGAATGTTTGTATAAGGAAAATCGGGAATGAATTTCTGAATCAAATCTTCTTCTTTTAACAAAGCTTTTCTTTGCAACAAAACAATTGCTGCAGCAGTAAATTGTTTGCTACATGAAGCCAATTCAAAAAGTGATGAGTCATTTAAAACTTCTTTGGTATCATAATTGGCATAACCAAATGACTTCCTATAAACAGCTTTGTTTTTATGAAGCACCAAAACCCCTCCATTAAAAGGCAATTCTTTATTTCTGATATGTTTAATTTGAATAAGGCTATCTAGATTTGTTGCTAAAAATAAATTAGGTACAATTTTCTTTTGGTGTTTTCTATAAATCAAAGGAGGATAAGCCCAACCCATTCCTTCTATTTTGCCATTATCATTAAACAGAAAATGCATAAATACACGTGCACTTGGCGACTTCAACATTCTTAACTGCGCAGTGAAATCGTAGCGGTTAGAAAAACTAATGGTATCTATAATGGCTGAACCGAATTTTTGATAAAAGGGCTTGAATTCCTTTTCTAATTGTTTATTGGTAATAATTAATTTACCAAAGCCAAACCAAGGCTCCTGCATCATAGAAAAATCTTGTCGGTTATAGCCTTCAATTACTCTATGTATGGCATCAAATTGTTTTTGGTGATTAGATGGTTGAGCAAACAGATTACTAGCAACAAACAAGAGAAACAAAAGCAGGCATTTACTTTTCATATGAAGCAAGATAAGGATTATGAAATGAGAACTGATAGTTTAAAAACAAATACTTATTTGCAGACTTTACGAATAATAGAAAATATTCTAAATAAAAATTGATAATTAGCTAATAGTAATTACAAATAAAATATTTAACTTAGCATTTGATAGCCTTAAAATAAAACTACCCATGTTAAATATTTGTATATCTACTAACAAAGAAACCTTTTTTATAAATCCATCTAATATTTTGTATGTTTCTGGAGAAAACAATTACTCAGTTTTACATGTCTTAAAAAAAGACAATATCATAGAAAATATATTGAGTTCTAAAAGTTTAGTTCATTATGAAAAATTATTGAGTCAAGATTCATTCTACAGACTACACAACCGATTTATCGTAAATCTATTTTATATAAACTATTACGACAAAATAAATCATGAAGTGAAATTAAAATCAGGAATAAGCATTCCTGTTTCATTTAGAAAAAAGAAAGAATTCTTACAAAAAATGAGTGAAGTTTCTACCTAATCAAATCAATAGTGCCTGATAAATATTCTGCAGTGTTATTTTTATACTTTACTAATAGCTTATACGAATAGGTATCTGTTGTGTTATTCTTTCCAGACCAAGATTCTAAATAGTTTTGACTTGAAAACACCTCAATTCCCCATCTATTGTAAATCTTTAATTCATATAACTCTAAATTTCTTGCTGAAAGCGGAATTAAAAATTCATCATTTATGCCATCTCCATTTGGGGTAAAGGCACTTGGTATAAATATTTGTGGTTTACATTTTTCTAAAACTTCTATGTATTTCTCTCCTTTGCAATTATTAGAATCTATTACACTTAGTTTATATATTTTTGATTCATACGCTTGTATTTTAGAGTTTGTTTCTCCTGTTGGTTCCCACAAGTAAGATTTATAAGTGCCCGCCCAAAGCAAAATGGAGTTTACCTCATCAAAACATACCAAAGTATCACTGCTTGCGATGACCGAAATAGGCGGTTTTGCTCTTACATAAATTGTATCTGTATTAATACAAGAACTTTGTTTATCTCTTACCTGAATCATCCATATTCCAGTATCGGGTAAAATACCCAATTGGTTTGTATCACCACTACTCCATGTATAGGTAACAGGTACTTTTGTGATGGCGTTTATCTTTATTGCATTACCCAAACATACAGAGGTATCGTGTGTTACAAACAAGTCTGGTTCTTTTATATAGTCAATAAAAAAGCTATCTGTTCTTTTGCAATCACCAGTATACATTTGTACCCACTGAGGCCCTTTGGTATTCCAAGAATAATTGGAACTAGCAGATGAACTACCATTACTCCATAAATAATTACATGTTACTTTTGGATTTGATTTTAGTTCGATGCTTGTATTTTCACAGATAACAAATACATCCTTATCTAGAGTTGATGCCAAATAAGGTGATGGAATTAAATGAAAGGTATCTACCATATAAACACTTCTATCATAAAAATAACTCTTCACCCAATATACACCGGTATCATTAAAAGTTCTTGTTTCATGTATGGTATCTCCATCAAACCACTCAAAACCTTTAGAACCCGCGGCTGCACTCAATTTAGTTGGATAACAAATTGAACTATCATAACGATGAAAGGTATTTTGGGGAATTAAAGAGACGTCGTCTACATAATAGGGAGCATTTCCCCAATTTAAATAATAATTATATACATTGAAAATCTTTGTATTTTTTTCATAGTTAAAACAACCCAAACTTAAATACTCTTCATTTCCTTTGGCTTCAAAACTTCCTTTTATTTCCATCCAATTAACTGTATCTGCTAAGGGTGTATTTAAATCATTTTCAATTTGAGGAGGGGAATATTTAGCAACTGTTCCAGGATCTTTATAATATACCCCAGTATCAGAAAGAACAAATGCCTCTTTTCCCAAAAACATCCCTAATGCAGATATTCTGAAATATTTCGAACCATTACCTACTATAATCTCAGTGGCGGAAACAAAATACTTTCCCTCATATTTTAAACGAGGAATTAACTTTTCTTTTAATCGGGTTTCTACATATTTTCTATCATCAAGGGGAGAATTAAGATCAAGAAAACTAATTACAATATATCCATTGCCTGAATGAGTATTTTGCTCTCCACATTCATTTTTAGGAACTCCAAAAGTAGGATAAACTCTACCTAACCAGTCTAAAATCAAAGTATCATTCGCACAAGTATTAAGAGCCCAAGCATTACCAATCCAATTATCAAAACATTTTGAAATCCTTCCGCCTGAATATGCAACAGTGCAATTATTACTAACCATTTCGAAACTGCCATTACGCACCAAATTAGGTTGGGCAAAAGCATAATTTGAAATAAAATAGATTATTAAGCTTAGTATAAGTTTTAAAGGGGTAGCCATCAAACAAATTTAATCAAATATATGAACAATAAGCACTTATAGAAATTATTTATGTATTAAAGAATACATAAAAATTAATCTCAATCATTCTTCCAATAAACATAAACAATCATATTAAATGCATTCCTTACTCCACCTTTATCCCATATTTCATTAATAAACCTGGTAATCCATTCACAGAGAATTTGGCGGCTTTGAGTTTGTTGATTTCAGGGTCGATAATGAATCCATATGCTTCTCTGAAATCTGCTTTTTCTAAATTGGTTTGATTAAATACACTGGCACTTAAATCGGTATCTTTAAATACCGCACCGCTTAAATCGGCATCTACAAAATTGGCTTCTTTTAAGCTACAATTATTAAAAACTGTTTTACTTATCTTCTTTCCATGAAAGGAGGAATAGTCAATTTTACAGCCTTCAAAACGAAATGATAATAAAAAATCTTTACACCTCGAAAAATCAATTCCAAGCATTTTACAATCCTTGAATTTAGCACTCTGTAAGCCAGTATTCGCTAACTTAACCATACTGAAATTGCAATTCTCAAACTCGCAATCAAGAAAATTACTCATAGAAAAATCTGCTTTGGTAAAATCACAATCCTTAAACATACATAACTCAAATTCAATGCCCGATAAGTTCTGCTCACTCAGGTTAATTGATGTATAAGTCTTTTCTAAATTATATTTTTCCATTAGTCAAATTAACGAATATCTGATTGTTTATCAATAAATCGATAAGGAATTAGAAGAACCCTTTAAAATTGAAATGTTTATTCCTCATTATCCGTGAGCTAAAGCTACACGGCTATTGAGGAATCAGCAAGATTTTATTGGGATGATTAATGCTGAAATTACATTGGGTTGTTAACTCTGAAATTTCAGTCAAAAAATATTAAATCAGGTTTGACATTTAGATTCTATTTCGTTTCTGAAAACGAACTCTGTATACCTGTAACAAATGCTCAAGTGATGCTTCGCTGGTATCGTATTCATCTATATACACTTCCTGCAATTCATCGTAAGCTTCATAGGTTAGTTTAAACTTTATGTTTTTACCACTGCCTTCTCTTTCAACCTGTTCGTTTCTAATCTGGTTCCAGGGCACAAATTCACAAAACGCGGTTTCAATGCCTTTGTCGTTAAGGGTAATCTGCGGACTTGTATTGCTATATTCTTTGTACTCTTTGAACACACCCCAAGTTCCAGCACCAATAAGTATAACAGCAAAGAGATAAGATTCTTGATACAAAAAATAAAATCCACCTATAACTAACAAAACCATGAAAATCAACTCCATTAAATTCTTAGTTCTTGAATAATAAATGATGCTTTCATTTGGGATATTAAAATCATCTTCATACACATCATCCTTATTAAACTTATGTTGAATTTCACTCCATTTTTCTTTTGCAGAAGTATTCCAAACTTCAGTTTTCTCATATGTGCTACCATCAGGCCAAATCAGGTTTTCTTTGATGGCTTTACGTTTTAACTCATGTACATTTCTTACATTAGAGAATGCCCAAACTTTCCACTTTACAACATTAAAACTCCACCAAATCCAAGCGGGAACCACCGAAAATACCATTCCCAAAATCATAAACCAAGCCGGACAAAGTCTATACATACTTAAAACCAATGGAGCAACAATACAGATAATAAATATGGCCAAAGTTGGATAAGTTAATAAGTACTTTCCTCTCTTTATAGCATCATTTACACTCACATTATCATTCATTTGAATTCAATTTTAAATTTGGAATCAATAACATGTATTCTTTAAAACAAGCATAAGTAAGCTTCGCATCTTCTAAAGCATTGTGTTGCTCATCATCTCTAGAAAGACCAAACATTTCAGCAACAGCTTTTAGGCTATAAGATTGTGGACGTTTCTTTCCGTTGGCATCAAAAATCTGATAAAAAACAAAAGACAAACTCATTAAGTCGATGAGTTTAAAAGAATAAGGCCAATTGATATTGAGATAAGAATATTCTTCTTTTAAAAAATTGATATCATTGATGACACTTTGCCCGCACATCACCAAATCTTTTAAAGAATCTTTGGCTTCACGATGTAGGCTTTTTCTTACCCAAGCTTCCATGTTTTCCAATACCTCATGCGACATGGGTGCATCTTCCAGATCGATTAAAGAAATGCCATGAATCTCTTCTGCAGCTTTGGTAAATGTTTCTTCATTATTGGGATAAACCAGGCTTTCGAAAGTTGATATTTGTTTCCAATTATCATCAGCAAGTACAGCACCAATTTGAATCATATCGTGGTATCCGGCTTCGGAGCCTGTCATTTCTAAATCAAAAATCAAATAAGGCATAAAATAAATTTGATTTAAAAATAAGGCAAATACTTGTTTTATAAAATGATTAATAACGCAATACGCTTATCCTTTTCTTTACCAGTAAATTTAATAACAGCACCCTGACGCCAGTTTTGGGGTCAGGGTAATTCATTCATTTTTGTTTACTACAATAATGTCATCCCTTTGGGATTTTAGGAAATTTCGTAATAAACAGGATTCTATTTTTCGAATATCCGCTTCTTTACCTAAAACTAGTTTTACCAATCTTCAAATGCTATCATGTAGATGGTTGCTCGAAATAATCAGAATCAACCAATAAAAAATTAATTAGAATCTGAAACATAATTTTTCTTGAATTTTTTTAAAATCCTGAAGGGATGACATGATTATAGAAAATATTTAGTAAAGAAAACCAAAGCCAAAACACTGCCAACGCGGACCTTTGGTCCGCGTTGGCAGTGTTTTGGGGAACTCGTTTCAAGCATTTTTCTATAAACATGTGACCACCTATCGGGGTCTTAAATAGGGCCTGCTGAAAATCTTTATTAGAACTTATTATCAATCAATTAGATTGTATTTAAATAATTTAAATGCAAGGTTTTAAGAACAATGGCTTAAAAATCCTTGCATCAAGTAAAATTAGTTTTCAAATTAAATAAAGACAGAAACAAGGCCATCTTTGTCGTTGCTGCAAAATTGAAGTATTATATATACATCTAATTTGGCAGCGCCTAAAATCTGACCTGTTTCTGTCTTTTTCAGCAGGCCCTACTTAC
This sequence comes from Bacteroidia bacterium, assembly GCA_051861545.1. Lineage (GTDB taxonomy): Bacteria > Bacteroidota > Bacteroidia > UKL13-3 > UKL13-3 > CAISCU01. Next base: position 77,962 of record JBIMKP010000001.1, read on the forward strand.
AAACTAATTTTTGAAAATGTTTCTCAAATCATTTCCCAGATTTATAAAAAATTATTGATGGTAAACATGCGGATATTCGTATTCTATTTTTAAATTATATTGCCTTCATACAATTCATAAATCAATATTAAAATATTTAGAGTTTTACTAATATAATTTACTGGCAAACATGCGGATATTTGTATAATGCAAAGAATGCAATCACTTTACAGCAAAGGATTTGCCGGCATCACTTTCTTTCACCAAAAGAAATTCTGGATCATTTAATAAACTTCTTCCACTCATTACAACATCTACTTGTTTGTTGTTGGCGAGATATAATTTAGTTCCAATTTTGAATTCATATTTCTTCCTAGAAAATGGCATCAAAACAAAGATTCTAGTTGCATTTCCCGTCACACCCGGCGTATAAGAAATGAGGGCCACTTTTTTAGGTAAAATCGACCTGTTTTTTAGGTAAATTTTCACATTTTCATTTTGAGGATCACCTGCAAAAAGGGTGTTTAATGACAATAAAAGCAGTGCCATCAAGAAAGTAAATTTCTTCATATTTATTTTTGATTTAAGAAAAAGAGAAGCAGTAATTCTAAGAATTATTTCAGTTGAAAGAGGATTTTTGCATTCGATTCCATATCACTGTGTATATAGAATTTCAATCTTTTTAGCGGAGTAACAACTTCTAACAAAGCTGTATTTGGAGGTAAGTCGCCAAGGGTTTCTGCTACAAAAATCAATTCATGTTGAGGTTTCATTTTATTCAAAACAAACTTTTTAGAAATGGCTTGTTTACTTAGTCCAGCCCTACTAAAAATTAATTTGCCATTATCATAAACAGAAATGGTATCACCATCAATTTTTTTATCATCGTATAAATTGATTTCAAATTCACCCTCTGGCAATTCTACTTTTTGAATGAGTAAATCGTTTCTGCTATTCACTTTATAAGCCAAAGGAAGTTCAGGTATTTCCTCAACAGGTTTTTCAACCGGTTTAGGTCGCATGTGAATAATAGGTTTTTCTGGCGGTGGCTTTGGAAGTACTGGTTTTTCTGGTGTTACTGGTTTTGGCTTCTTAGGTACTGGAGGAACTACTTTTGGCTTTATGATTCTAAGAGTAGTTTCGGGTTCAATTTCTTCTTCAACATATTCAACCAAACAGATATCATCAATGGCAAAATCATTTCCACATCCACCCATTTCTAAATTCCTAAATCTTACAACCATTGGCTCCATTAATTCAGGAAGCATAAATCTCATATTATATCTTTTCCAAATAGGAACTTGGTTATTGGGAATAATGCCAGTACTGTATTCAGCAATACGTTTCCCTCTTTTTGTTTCAATTGATATTTCAATATTGGGTTGTGTAGCATCACAACCATCTGTTGAAAGTAAAATATTTGCTATATAAATCGAAAGCTCAAATTTCCCACTTGATTTTAAAGGCCTCATTGGGATATTCAAAAAATAACCTGGATTATAAGCAGAATTTATAATCATGAAATTTCCCGCCAAATCATTGGGAGTATGGTCTTCTTCTAATCTGCGCCAATTATCACCAAAACAACCATTTGTTCTGTTTACTATGGAAAAATTACCATCATCAGGACAAGAAGAATTCTGTTTTGAATAAGCTCCAAAATCCAAAAAATTAGTTCCTAAAAACCTTCCACTCATACCAAAACTTATGGTAAAAACAGTATCGGTATAACGAATTTGTTTTTGAGCTGTGCTTTGTTGGACAAAACAAAAAGTCGACAAAAAAATAATGAAGCAGAAAATTTTATTCATTGGCAATTGCTAAATGAGCTTACAATTATTTTAAAAAACTAAACATTCTGAACGAATAAAATCTCCAATTGCGTTTCCGCTTATCCCAAATTCATTCAATTGAATGCAGAGTAATTTTAAAATTTACCCATTAAAGTTTTTCATAAATTATTGCCACACCTTGTCCAACTCCAACACACATGGTTGCTAGTCCGTAACGTACATTACGTTTTTGCATTTCGTGAAGTAAGGTTGTTGTTATTCGTGAACCACTTGCTCCTAGTGGATGTCCGATTGCAATTGAACCGCCATTTACATTTACAATTTCAGGATTGATTTCTAGGTCTTTCATACAAGCCAAACCTTGAGAAGCAAAAGCTTCATTGAGTTCTATCAAGCCAATATCATTCATTGTTAATCCTGCACGTTGTAAAGCTTTTCTGGTAGCAGGTACTGGACCAATTCCCATCACCGAAGGATCTACACCTGCAACCGCTTTAGCAACAACACGAGCGATTGGTTTTAAATTCATTGATTTAACGGCAGTTTCAGAAGCCAATATTAAAGCAGCAGCTCCATCATTGATACCAGAAGAATTTCCTGCAGTTACCGAACCATCCTTTTTGAAAGCTGGTTTCAATTTCGCTAATTCATCAATACTACTTAAACGAGGATGTTCATCCTTATCAAATATTTTAGCATCACCTTTTTTCTGTGGTATAGCAATTGCACACAATTCATTTGCAAAACGATTTGCATCATGTGCTGCTTGGTATTTGCTTTGAGATTGAAAAGCAAATTCATCTTGTTGTTCTCTGCTGATATTCCATTGTGAAGCAACATTTTCTGCAGTTTCACCCATGCTATATGGATGGTATAATTCTGCTAATCGTTTATTTGTGAATCTCCAACCAATGGTAGTATCATAAATTTCAGGAGTTCTGCTAAAAGCAGTTTCTGCTTTTGCCATCACAAAAGGCGCGCGGGTCATTGATTCTGTTCCACCAGCAATATACAAATCACCATCACCAGCTTGAATAGCTCTACCAGCATCAATAATACTTTGTAATCCAGATGCACATAAACGATTTACTGTATTTCCACCAATTGAACTTGGTAAACCTGCAAGCAACAAAGCCATACGAGCCACATTTCTATTGTCTTCACCAGCCTGATTGGCAGCACCTAAAATCACATCTTCAATGACATTTACATCAATAGAAGGATTTCGGGCAATTAGCGCTTTAATTACCATTCCGGCCAAATCATCAGGACGAACTGTACTTAAAGCACCATTAAATTTAGCAACTGGACTGCGTAAAGCATCAATAATAAAAATGTCTTTCATTGTGAAAAATTTGGGCGAAATTAAGGAATAAGCAACAATAAATAGGGCCTGCTGAAAATCTTTTTTAAGTTATTATCAATCAATTAAGCTTTGTTTTATTAATTTAAATACAAGGTTTTAAGGACTATTGCTTTAAAATCCATGCATCAATTAAAATTAGTTTTTAATTTACTTAAAGACAGAAACAAAGTCATCTTTGTCGTTGCTGCCAAATTGAAGTATTATATATACGTCTAATTTGGCAGCGTCTAAAATCTGACTTGTTTCTGTCTTTTTCAGCAGGCCCTAAATACGAATTATCAAGGGATTAGAAATTTGATTCCGAATCTTTATGAAATCAAGAAAAAATTAGCCTCAGAAAAAAACAATCTAACTGGCTACAAGAAAATTAAATCAGCCTAAAAAAAGAAATAAAATATACGAATAACCGAATTTTTACCAGCAGTAAATTATATAAATCTTTGCTTGTTTGAGATATATTATCAAAAGGTTTTAAGGTAAAATTTTACCTTTTCAATGAAATTTAAGACCCTGAAGGTGGTCACATGTTTATAGTAAAATGCTCTAAAAGAATTCCCCGCAATCCTCCACCACGCGTACCTTCGGTCCGCGTGGTGGAGGATTGCGGGTGGTGTTTCTTCATATTTTATTTTCTATAATCATGTCATCCATTCTGGATTTTAAGAACTTGCTAAAAGAAAAATGAAGCGGATAATCCTAAGAAAATACAATTGAAATCCAAATTGCTAAAATCTAAAAGCAATTTTTGAGGATTCATACTTTAACATTTCAGAATTCTCCTGTACTAAAGCCTTCATTTCTTGTAAACTTAAATTTACTTTGTTGATAGCAATTCGTCTATAAACACAAATCTTGTTATCTCTAAAGCTTAATTTTACCTCATAGTTATATAATTTATTTTTGTGATTTAAATTTTCAGGTAAAATCACATCTTTTATTAGTGTATCAAATTCGAATATAATTGTATCAGAAATAATATATGAATTTCTAAAAACCCCTGTATACAAACGAGAAGTATCCCAATCAAATCCAGACATAAATTTGTCTTCGAAAACATTCAAAATTATTCTGCCATCAGATTTAGGTTTTATTACACTACTCACAGCTTCCTTTACCTGAATAAACTTATACTTTTTATCTAATTCAACTTCATAATTCTCCAAGTTCCTATTCTTTGAAGATTGATACAAGCTCATTGTTTTTTGAAGCTGCTCTTTTGGTTCGATAAGCTCCCATATTTTAGAACGCATTTGAATTCCTGAAAATAAATATTGTTCATTTGAAAGCATTTTGAAATCCTTTGAAATTCTACAATTTCTATTCGAACGAGTAGTATTTTCACCATAAGTTATATGAGGAACCTTAGTCAAATAACTTCGACTATTACTAACCAAAAGATAAGGTTTTCCAATCCATGAAGATGGAACAAAACCAAAAGGAATTTGTTGGTTTGTACATTCTATAAACAAGGTATCACTTTCTATTGGAAGTGCAGCTATTACGTGATTAAAATATGTGAAATTTGGATGTTCTAAAAGAGGAATAGTTTCACTTTCATACGAACTTTTTATGACACAGTAATAAGCATCAATATCAATAAACTTCAACAAAGAAATATAATAATATACAAGCGCCTTACAATCGCCATAGCCTAAAGCATCAACTACATTAGGAGCAGAAGGTTTATATCCGCCAATTCCAATTTGTACACTTATATATCTCGTTTTATTCTGAAACCATTTATAAACCATTTCAGCTTTTTCTTTTTTGCTGATTTGAAGTTCTTTTATTCTTATCAATTCCTTTTTAGTTTCATCAGATAACTCAGTATTTAAAGTACTTAACAATTTGTTTAGCCAATTCCCATAATTTGTCCAATTACTTAAATCACCCTCCGATTTATCATATTTAAAATAAGGTAAATAAAACTCGATATGCGGCACCAATTCTTTAAAATCTGGAGCAAAACTTTCTGCTATTATATGATTAAAACTATCTACATGAAACTCCAGAATACGAGTCGAAGAAACTGTATCAATTTTACTTTGAATTCCTTTTCCAATCTGCTTCCAACTTAATGCATAATTACTTGGATATTCTAATTTAAAATCTATGTTAAATGCCGAAATTCCAAAATTACCCACTGGATAGAAGGAAGGAATATGTAAAAAGCCATTGTATTTATGTGCTATAGAAACCTCCATAAAAAAAGGAAAACTAAATTCAGAAAAATCATACAATTTTATCCTATCATCAGTATATAATCCATTGGCAGATATTGCAGAATAATCATCAAAATCGTCAAGATGAAGTTTCCGAAGTATTTCACCATTGATATCTTTAACAACAATTGTAATCGATTGAATCTTTTTAAAATTATCATAAAAAAACTCATTTTCACTTTTTTTCAATCCGGCTTCAGTTTTTACAAGTAGTTTATATTTCTCTTCGGATTCTGCTTTAGAAGCAGAAGTAATTTTATAAAGCATTTCCGACTTCAAAATAATTAAATCGGCATTAGGTGAAACTGTTTTTGCAGCAATACCAAAAACACTTAAAACTTGAATAAAGGAAATAATTGAGTAATGAAGAAATTTTCTCATTTTTTCTTTCTTAAAACAATTTCCTCAGCATGTTTACGAATCATTTCATCCAACATTTTCTTTACAGAAGGATAATCTGCTACTTCAAAATAATATTCATTAAAACTCAATTCCGACATCAATTGAACTGAAGTTTCATCGGAGCTAACCACCAATTTAAACTTAGCCAATTCATCAAAAACAATGTTTGAAGATTTAGGCAAAGAAACAATTTCGTAGTTTGCTGGGATGTTAAAGATAACCTTTATCGTTTCAGAAAATGGATTACTTAAAAAGATAGGTGTGAATCTCTCTGTGGGTAAAAACGGATTCATTTCTTGAGCATAAAATAAAAAAGGTTTAAACCTAATTTCATCTCCTATTTTATCAATTCCAGCCCAAGTAAATTTATACTTTTCAGAGATACTAGCTTTTGCTGAAGAAACTTCAAAATTAAAATCACTAGTAAGAGCAGGAATATCATTCGACTTGAGGTTATGACTTGGGCTTGTTCTTCCTAGTCTCATTCTGGCTTCGGCTGCTTCATTTAAATAGAATGCACTCACATCACCTTTTACATTTTCATCAGTATCAAAAGAATAATTGAGAATGACAATTTCTTTTGATTTAGCAGGATTATTCGGTACCAAAATAGGATTTGAAGGAACAAGAGCCAAAACCTCTCCGTTATAATCTGCTTTAGGTAAAAAACCAGGTTTAGAAAATGGAGAACAAGCATCAATAGCTAATAATTCATTTCCAAAAACAACCAAACAAACCATGTGGTTAAAACCACGCAAACTACTATTAAACAAATTTGGTTTTTCTCGTCCTAAAGTTGAAACCAATCCAGGATATACCGTATAACCAGCATCTTTTATCAACTCGTATAATAGTCCGTTTACCTCTGATGAATAACATTGTTCTCCAGTTAAAACCTGACGTAAATCTTTATCTATTAAAACAGAATATTCATTATTCCATTTGGTTTTCTTTTGTACTGTTTCGGTTAATAAAGTTAAAAATTGAAGGCTATCCTCAAAATACGTTTTTAAGCTTAACAATTCTTTTTTAAGCATTGGACTAGAAACTAATTTTTTGCCAAACTTCTCTGAATCCCAAAAAGCCTTCGACAAAGAAAACCAGGATTTATTTGCCCTATCGAGTGTATACCAAGGAAGTCTAACATAGACCAGCTCTTGACTTATTTTTATGTCTAAATCAACACGTGGCAAAGTGAATAATTCTTTTGTAAAACCTCTAAGATTTTTAGCTGCATACAATTCGCTTTTAACATTAAACGAAAAATTAGAATAGTTAAAACTAGTACCTTGAACACCACCACCAAAAGACCTTTCTTTATCGACAAAACCAGCACTTTGGTTCATTTCCCAATTAGATTTAATGATATCACTAGGGAAATTTTTTGCAATTGGTTTATAAGTAAAATACTCAGGAATATCGTAAACAATTTCAGAATATTTTACTGGAATATTCTCATTAAACACCCATGAAGTTAAACTAGCTAAATCATAACTTACAATTGAATATGAAACTTCTAATACAGAGCCTTCCAAAACTTTAGGTAAAGTGTATTTAACTTTGGTTAAGTCTTCACTGATGTTTTCATAGAAAATACTTTGTTTACTAATTTCGGTTTTTTCTGGCTTACCATTAGTTCCCAAATTATAGGTGAATGCTTTTAGGTCCATGAGTTTTTCTTTATCACCATTATGGATCAAAAATGAACCATTGGCTAAATCAGATGATTCCTTTTTAAATATTTTGATTCTATATTTTCTATCATATACAATCTTAAAACCTAAACTAACACTCTCATCAAAATCAACGTGAACATTAGCAACATCAAACAAAAACATTGCTTGAGCTGTGGAATCGAAATCACAAACATTTAGTTTTAACTCAGCCTCTGTTACTGGTTTTGGTTCGAAATACTTTTGTTGAGAAAATGATTTGATAGAAATTAGACACAAACAAATCAAAGCGAAGAATTTTTGGGGTTTCATGCGGGGGCAGTAAATTAATTAGATTCACAAAATAATATATTGGTATAATTTAATTGTTAGTTTGATAATCTCAAAATTCAACAAACTAAATATCATGCATTTACAATCCACAAAAAATGTATTTTTAAGGAATACCTAAATTTCAAAATTGACAAAAAATTACAAAACAATAAAATGTTAAAAGGCCATTGCATCCGCCAAAATCAACTACATTTGCCCGCTCATGTCGAATAAAAAAGCAGATTTAAAATCAGGTTCAGCCTTCAATTGGTCGCTATTTAGCCGTATAGCTGGATTAGCAGGCCCATATAAAAGCAAATTCGTTTTAGCAATTGCACTTACTGTTAGCATGGCGATATTAGGTCCATTAAGGCCATTTTTAATTCAATATACACTCGATCATCAAGTTGCAAATGCAGATGTAAATGGATTGTGGATGATGTCGGCACTCATACTAAGTACACTCTTAATTCACACTGCTATTCAGTTTAATAGTACACTATTGAGTAATCAGCTGGCACAACAGATTATTTTCGACTTAAGAAACAAAGTTTACAAACACTTAAATTCACTTCAAATTAGGTTCTTCGATAAAACTCCAGTTGGAACCCTAGTTACAAGAAGCATTAGTGATATAGAAACAATAAGTGAAATTTTTAGTGAAGGACTTATTAATATTATAGGCGATTCGCTTCAAATAATTGTTATTTTAATTTTGATGTTAAGCACCGATTGGAAATTATCATTAGTGAGTTTATCGGTTTTACCATTTTTAATGTATGCTGGATATGTTTTTAAAGAAAGTGTAAAAGCAAGTTTTGAAGATGTAAGAAATCAGGTTGCCCGCTTAAACACTTTTGTTCAGGAACATATTACAGGCATGCAAATTGTTCAAATTTTTAATAGAGAAGATGCTGAATATAAAAAGTTTGAAAGCATCAATAAAAGTCATAGAGATGCCAATATAAAATCTGTTTTTTATTACAGTGTTTTCTTTCCAATTGTTGAAGTAATTTCAGCTATATCAATTGGATTAATAGTATGGTATGGTGCTAGAGGTGTTATGGATGAAAATACATCTGTAGGTACTTTGGTTGCTTTTATTATGTACATCAATTTATTTTTTAGACCCATTCGACAATTAGCAGATAGGTTTAATAATTTACAAATGGGTATGGTGGCAAGTGAAAGGATTTTTAAACTATTAGATGATGATTCAGATAAAGAATCTCAAGGAAAACCTCTCACAGAAAGATTAAAAGGTGATGTTATTTTTAAAGATGTTTGGTTTGAATATAAAAAAGATGAACCTGTTTTAAAAGGAATTAATTTTCATTTAAAAGAAGGACATAACCTCGCTTTGGTAGGAGCAACAGGTGCTGGAAAAAGTTCTATCATCAACTTATTGAGTAAATTTTATCCTATTAAAAGTGGTGATATTTTAATTGGAAATGAATCAATCATGCAAGTTTCAAATACAGATTTAAGGAAACAAATAGCAGTTGTTTTACAAGATGTATTTTTATTCAGTGGAAGTATTTTAGACAATATCCGCCTGTATAAACCTGAAATTAGTGAAGAAACTATTATTGAAACAGCTAAGAAATTAGGAGCTCATGAATTCATTAGTCGTTTACCCAATCAATATCACCAAGAAGTACATGAAAGAGGAGCAACTTTATCTGTAGGACAAAGGCAATTGATTTCGTTTGTTAGAGCAATGGTAAGTAATCCCAGTATTTTGGTTTTAGATGAAGCTACATCCTCAATTGACCATGAGACTGAAGAAATCATTCAGAGTGCAATTAAAGTAATGATGCAAGGTAGAACCAGTATCATTATTGCACACAGATTAAGTACAATCCAAGATGCAGATGAAATACTTGTTTTAGACAAAGGTGAAATAGTTGAAAGAGGAAATCACCAAAGCTTGTTAGAACAGAATGGCAATTATAGAAATCTTTACGAAACTCAGTTTAAAATGATGGAGAAATAGGTCTAGATTAGATTCTAAAAAGTGCTTGCTAAAAATGTAAGAGATAGCTCAGACTTTCAGCAGGCACTATATAAATCCATTCCATTTTCTAATGAACCATTCTAAACTCATAAGGGCCAATAACAGATAGAAAATCCAATAAAAACTGATCAATTCTTTGTTATTTTCTTGTTCAATTAAAAGAGGCTTAGCAAATTCTGAATTGTTTAATTTATCGGCAACCGAATTGAATTCCTTTAAATAAAAGAATTCCCCTTTACTATCAGAAGCCAAATTTCTCATTAAACCAAAATCGGCTTTGGTATTTGCTGATTCAATTTGAAGTGATTGAATGGTAAAACTTCCCTTTTTAGTTTCGTTTGATGTACCTTCAAATTTTGCTTCATAAGTATAATTTCCGGCATCAAACAAACCAGCGTCCAATTGGTAAGCAAGCTCAGTTTTACTAAATGAATATGAATACTTTTTACCAGCAGCATTTTTTAATTCAAGTTTTAACTCTTTGCTATTATCAGGCTCAAATGCTTCATTAAAATAAGAAGCTTCAAACACAACCGATTCAGATTCATCAAAAATTCTTTTAATTGGTTTTACTTTGAACCTACTTTTATCGTCTTTACCAGCTAAAACTTGTACTGTTTTCGACAATAATTGATTTACTAATGTATTGCCATTAGATTGTTGAAATTCAGCTAAACGCCATCTCCAAATTCCTTCACCACAAATAAAACCACGTTTTATTAATTGTTGGCGATTAAAAAACCACAAAGGATAATTGGTTTTTACATATCCAATTTGTTGGTACAAAAGCACCTCTGCTCCATTAGGAATTTTATAATTTCCAAAAGCCGCACCTAAAGGAGGAAATTTAGAAATTGTTTGCATCTCTTTGTCTTCAATAAACAAGCTAAACTGGTCATTTTTCCAAGCTTTAGCCTCGTTTAAACCTGTTCTATAACCCTCTATTTGTAGTCCTAAATCGGCTTGAGAAAGATAAAGAATTCCACTTTGAGCACCCAATACATATAACTGAGGAATTCCTGCATCATTTAAATCTTTAATTAAACCTAAACCCTCTGCCCTAATACCTGGAACTTGGTGAAGTATATATAAATCAGCTTGTTTAATACTTTCAAGTTTATGCTCAGCTAGAGATGTAATTTCAATTTGAAGATTTTTATTGGTTTCTAAAATTTGTTTGATAGCACTAATATCTGGATGAGGGCTTTGGTAAACCAATACTATTTTTTGTTTACTCTTTAATACTTGTAGTGCAAACTGAATTTGGTTATTCGCAAAAGTTCTTTCTCCTTGTATTCTATTTAATTGAATGGTGAATTGATGAATTCCTTCTTTTCCAGCTTCTAATTCGCAGCTAAATGGAATTAAAGCTTGTTTTTCTGCAATTTGATAATTCTTTTGAAATACTAATTTTCCGTCTTGATAAATCTGAGCTACAATAGATTTTCCTTGTAAATCTTCGGCTTGAATACTCGCTGCTATTTGAAATTTATTTCCTTCAAAAACCATTTCATTATAACGAGCTTGATGAACCCATAAATCTTTAAAGGAAGAAGTATCACCGCTAGCAACAGCAAATACTGGAATTCTAAGATCTTGTCGAGCATAAACAGGATTGGCGCCTTTATTAACAATACCATCAGAAATTAAAACAATGGCGCCAGTTTGTTCATTAGCAAAATATTCGGAAGCCTCATCAAAAACATTAGCCATTTGAGAACTTTTCCCATCAAAAGAGATGCTATCACTTTCTTTGATTTTGGAATCAAAAAGTATCTCTTTTATTTGGAATTTATCTTTAAGGTTTTCCTTAAAGTCAATCAAATTTTGATACAATTTGGTTTTTAGTTCAACAGAATCTTTCGATAAAACCATACTTTTACTATTATCAACTGCTAGTAATAATAGTGGCTTATGTGTGATGGTTTGTTTCCATGAAAAAAGCGGACCTAACAAAAGGAAAAGGATAAAAAACAACAATAAAGCCCTTGCAGAAAGCAGTAAATAGTTTATCCATTTATTACTGAATTGCAAAGGATTGTTTTTATACAACAACCAACTTAAGAAAACCGAAAGTAAGATAGCTAGCGGCATGAGCCACCATGCAAACGCGAGGCCGAAACTCATTAAACTTAGTATTACATCACCATACCACCGCAAACATTAATGGTTTGACCACTAATATAAGCAGAAGCATCGGAAGCCAAAAACAAAACACAATTAGCAACATCGGCAGGAGAACCGCCACGTTTTAAAGGAATTCCTTTAATCCACTCGGCTTTAACTTCAGGAGTTAAAGCTTCGGTCATCTCAGTTTCTATAAAACCAGGAGCAATGGCATTACAACGAATATTTCTTGAGCCCAATTCTTTGGCAACAGATTTTGTTAAACCAATCATACCAGCTTTAGATGCAGCATAATTTGCCTGTCCAGCATTACCTGTTACACCAACAACCGAAGTAATGTTTACAATTGAACCCGCCTTTGCCTTCATCATTGGGCGCATAGCAGCTTTAGTTAAAGCAAATGCCGATTTTAAATTGGTATCTAAAACTTCATCCCATTGTTGTTCGCTCATGCGCATTAATAGTGTATCACGCGTAATACCAGCATTGTTCACCAAAACATCTAATGAACCAAATTCTTTTACAACTTCATCAACCAATTTATCAGCTTCTGCAAAATCGGCAGCATTACTTTGGTAGCCTTTTGCTTTTATTCCTAATTCAGCTAATTCATTTTCAAAAGCTTTAGCTTTTTCAACCGAACTAACAAATGTGAAAGCAATATTTGCACCCGCTTTAGCAAGTGTTGTAGCAATTCCTTTTCCAATTCCACGTGTTGCCCCAGTAACAAGAGCTGTTTTACCGTTTAAATTCATATGATATTCAATTAATTATAGTTTCAAAAGTATTTGGGTATTCAACAAATATAAAGTGGAGAAGCGCTTTTACAAACCTGAACTTTTATTTCGATAATTTACTTATATTTAAACGTTGAAGTAAAACCAAATTTGAAACCAATTGTCATAATTTATTTACTTCTTATTAAATGTCTTTTTTGCTAAGTTAGCAGTCTTGAAGAAATTACAATTCATAGCAATTCTATTTATACTGAGCCTGAGTGTCGGGGATACACAAGCGCAGGGAATCAATACTACGTTTGGCCAAAACCGCATTCAACACACACGTTTCGAATGGTCGTTTTTGAGGTCGGAGAATTTTGATGCATTTTTTTATTCAGGTGGCAGAGAGATCTCAAATTTTGCCATTCGTTATGCCGAACAAAACCTTCAAAATCTTGAAAAAAGTATAGACCATAGGTTATCAGGAAGAATTGAGATAATTTGCTACAATACCTTGTCAGACCTGAAACAAAGCAATTTTGGTTTAGAAGAAATGTCTCAAAATACAGGTGGTTTTACCAATGTAGTAAATAATAGGGTTTATGTTTATTTCAATGGTGATCATGCCCATTTACAAGCTCAAATTAAGGATGGCCTTAGTTTGGTACTTTTAAATGAAATGTTGTACGGAGGTTCTTTACCTGATAGGGTACAAAATGCCACTTTAATGAATTTACCTGAATGGTATTTAAGAGGATTAACTTCATACCTTTCAAAACCTTGGGATTCTGAAATGGATAACAAAATGAAGGATTGGGTTTTATCAAAAAAACAAACCCGATTCAACAAACTTGCCCAAAAAAGTCCTGTTTTTGCTGGTCATGCCATGTGGAAGTATCTTGTAGAAAAATATGAACCTGGGGTAATTGCCAATATGGTTTATATAACTAAACTCACTCGAAACTATGAAAGTGCGTTTTTATACGTAACAAATATTCCATTCAAAGAAATTCAGAAAGAATTACTTATTTATTACCAAGATTTATATTCCAAGGAAGAATTAATGAGAAATCTTCCAAACAATGAGTTTAAAATAAAAAGAAGGATTGCTCAATACATTGAACCCGAAATGAGGGTAAGCTCAAAAGGAAATAATTTAGCTTTTACCACCAATAAAAATGGCAAATTCAAGGTTTGGTTGATGAATACTGAAACTGGAAAAACTAAAAAAATATTTAAAGGTGGTTTAAAATATCACCAATTAGAAATCGACCGCTCCTACCCTATGCTAGCTTGGCAAGCTGGAGGCGATAAACTTGCTTATGTATATGAAAGAAAAAGTCAGGTATACATGAATATTGTTGATTTAGTAAACAAGAAAAAAGAAACAATTCGCTTTACTAAATTTGATAAAATTATTGGTTTTGATTTTAGTGATAATGGCAGAACAATTGTATTGTCTGCCATAAGAAAAGGCCAAAGCGATTTGTATATTTATGATATTCCTACCAGAAAAGAAAAACAAATTACTTTTGATTTTTGGGATGATAAAGACCCAAGATTTGTAGAATATTCAACCAAAATTTTATTTAGCTCAAATAGAAAAAGAGATTCATTGGGTGTTGGAAATAAAACTGAATTAGATGCTGAAAACAATTTTGATATTTTCCAGTACGACTTAGAAACCAGCAGCCCTAAACTAAAAAGATTAACGTTCACACCTTTTATTAATGAAACCAAACCAATTCAATATAGTAAAGAATACTTTTCGTATTTGAGCGATTATAATGGAATTATAAACAGGTATGCTGCTAGACTGGAAGAAGAATATGATTATACTGAATTGTTAATCAATTATCCTGATTCACTTCAAAAAATAGCAGATACTTTAATCTACAAAGAAGAGCCTGAATGGAAAGGTGAAAAGTTCTTTTATAAAGATAAAAACATAGATTTAAGTTTGAGTTCAAGCATTGATACAATTATTCATAATAAAGACATTGTTTTTGATTACCCTGTTACAAATTACCACAGAAATATTTTAAACCATGATGTTGCTCGTCAAACAAAACAATTGTACGAACTCATTCAACATAACAATAAATACTATATTAAATTTTCTCAAGTAAGTCAGCAGGTTGTTGAAGACTCAAAAAAGATTGAAACCTATCCAAATATGTTTCGCTTAAAAAGTGGAGTTACCAATAAACAATTTGTTTCTGGAAGAAAAGAGTATAAGTATATTGAACCTGCTAATGCAGAAACAAATTCAAGTGAAAATGGTGAAGAAAAAATTGCCATTGACACAAGTGCTTACTTTTTTGTGAATGAGTTTACCTCTCCAGATTATAAAAGACCAGCATTTATAATTGTAAAAAAAGAAGTAAAATCGGATGCAGAAACCAAAACTATCAAAGTAAATGCACCTCGTTTTTATGATGTTACTTTTTTTGCAGATAAAGTAATTACTCAAGTTGATAATAGCATAATAAACACCTATTACCAACCCATAAGTAATGCAGCAGGACAAATGTTCAATCCAGGTTTAAATGGAATGTTTAAACTAGGTATGGTTGATTTATTTGAAGATTATAGAATGGTTGGTGGCTTAAGATTGGCTTTTGACTTACAAGGATTTGATTACTTTTTTAGTTTCGAAACGCTAAAAAAGAAACTCGACCATAAATTTATGTTTTATCGCCAAACACGAAATGGAGGTAGCTCAGAAAATTTAAGTTATAAAAACTATTCTCATGAATTCAGATACATTTTAGGAATTCCATTTAATCCAACAAGTAGTTTTAAAATCAATGGATTTTTCAGACAAGATAGAGACATAATTAGAGCTACAAACCCTCTTACATTAGAAATACCAGATAGAATAAGTAATTGGGTTGGAGGAAAATTAGAATATATCTACGACAATACCATCCCTAAAGGTTTGAATTTGTGGAACGGAACACGATTGAAATTATTCTATGAGCATTACAATAGTTTAAGCACAAAAGGATTACAACTAAACACCTTAGGTTTTGATGTTAGACATTATGAAAAAATTCACAGACAAATAATTTGGGCAACTAGAATTAGCGCCAATACATCATTTGGGCCAGGAAAGGTTGTTTATTATTTAGGAGGAGTTGAAAACTGGATTGCTCCTAAATTCAACAATGAAATATCAACGGCTACAGACCAAAACTATATTTTTCAAGCCTTAGCATGTAATCTTAGAGGATTTTCACAGAACATAAGAAACGGAAATACCTTCGCTCTTATCAATACAGAAATTAGGGTTCCAATATTTCAATATGCATTTAATCAAACCTTGAGGTCAGAATTTTTGAATCACTTTCAGATTGTACCATTTTTTGATTTAGGAACTGCCTGGGTAGGTTCAAATCCTTATTCTGAAAACAATACCTTCAACCAAAAAATTGTAGATAATCCACCAATCAGAATTAAAGTAATAAATGTAAGAGACCCATTGGTTGGTGGCTTCGGTGGAGGATTAAGAACAAAATTAATTGGTTATTTCATTCGTTTCGATACAGCATGGGGAATTCAGGATGCCGAAGTAAACTCAAAACCTGTTTACCATTTCTCATTAGGATTAGATTTTTAGAAACTTAAACAGGTTTTCCGCTAACGAAATCCTCAATAATTGATTCTAATTTAGAGATACGCATTCGCCATGAATTATTAAAAGCATGATTCATACGAACAGCTAATTTCTCTTGTGGATTTTCATTAAGAGCAGTTTTAATTTGGGCGATGAATTCGTCGTGCGTATTACCCAAATAAATCAAGCCATCAAATGAGTTTATATCATTTGAGAAGTTGCTTGAAACAGTTGGAATACCAGCAGCTAAGTACTCATTGATTTTTAATGGATATATTCCTCTTGTAAGCTCATTGCTTTTGTATGGAATAATTGCAACATTGGCATGAGATAAATAAGCAGGTAGAGATTCAATTGGTCGAGAACCAATAAAATGCAAATTTGGAATGTTTAATAAAGATTCTTTTTCTAAGTCCTTTTTTTCATAAGTGCCAACAAACAAAACAGTAGCCTCTTTAAATTCTGTACAAATTCTTCTTACTAAAACATGATCCAACCTTAAATCACTATAATGACCAGTATAAATGATTACAGGTTTAGCTAAATCTTTCATCTCAACAGGTTGAGGAAAGTCTTTATTGATAGCGTTTTCAAAAGTGTCATAATCAGCAGCATTGGCCAAGAGATGAACTTTTCTGCCATTTTCAGCGGCATGTCTATCACATAAACCAGTAGAAGTGCCAATAGCAATATCACAATTTTTCATGGCATCAAATTCCGCCTGAATACCGTGTCGAGCAATATAAGGTTCTTGACTAATTTCATCTAAGGATTGGTAGATGCTCGCCAAAGGTTTAAGAGGAATATCAGAAGTTATATATGGGCAATTAACAGGATTAAATGAATTGAAAAAAACATAGTTTTTCACATCATAATCTTTGATTGTTTTTCTGATTACTTCGTTGACTACAAAATTATTGTACTTATTAAGAAAATGGTAAAAGCCAGCTTCAGGCAAAAAATTTATTGGAAGGGAAAGCCTAGGTGTAACCTGAGTAAAAGAAACTTGAGGGAATTTAATTTCACTATAAATATTAGAACCAAGAACTAGTGCATTCATTCTTTTTTTGAAAGCAGGATCATGCCATTCATCTTTAATATCCTTTAAAGAAAAAGGTCTATCGATATAAAATACCCGATTGGTTTTTGCCCATTCTTTGGCCCAGGCAACAGATACTGATGAAAGTTTGAAATCACTTCTGGTAAGGCCAAACATAAACAAATCATATTTAGGTAACATAGTTTATTTTTTAAGCGTTTGAATCTTTTTCTCAATCACATTTTCAAGGTGACTAATTCTATCGGCCCATTTATTTTCTGAAGCCCTTTTTATTCTTTGTTGCACCAAAGCCTCATCTTTTTCATTTACTAAAATACCAACAGAATCAATAAATTCATTAATTGATTTAGTAATAGTAATAACCTCCTCATAAGCGTGTAGATCTTCCGAAAAATCGGTTGTAACAACGGGTTTTCCTAGTGCCAAATATTCGTTTAATTTCATAGGAAATAAACTCTTATTTAACATATTACACAAATAGGGTATGATGGTTACCTTAGCCGATTTAATATACCTTGGAATTGCCTCATGCCTCCTATTACCCATTAAAAGTAGATTATGTATTTGATCGAGTTTAAACTCAACTACATCTTTCTCATCATAAGTACCAACTACAACAACTAAAAAATGAGGATAAGCCTCACATAATTCAATTAAGAGTGAATAATCGATTCGAATTCTACTTAAATATCCGGCAAATAAAATAATTGGAGTAGAGCCTGAACTTTCTAAATCAAAAGGTTTTTCATCAGAATCTAATGCAGAATTAAACATTTCAAAATCTACTGCATTTGGTAAATAATGAACATCCTTAACATGTTTAGAAAACTGTCTATATAAATTCTTAGAA
This sequence comes from Bacteroidia bacterium, assembly GCA_051861545.1. GTDB lineage: Bacteria > Bacteroidota > Bacteroidia > UKL13-3 > UKL13-3 > CAISCU01. Next base: position 96,101 of record JBIMKP010000001.1, read on the forward strand.
CTTGCGCAGATTAAATCAGCTTGATGTAAAATCTTTTCTTCCGCATGAACACCATGACGTTGCAAATATTTTGTGAGTTTGATATCATGTTGGCTATGATAAATATTTAAAATAGGTTTACAATTTGAGTCGGCAATTACAGGAAGCATTGTTGGAAAAAAGTGATTGATATAAACATAATCCTGTACATCAAACTTTTTAATCATCTTTTTTATTTGTCTTAGCAACAAAAATTCATTGAAACGATTGATGATATTATAAAAAAATCCAGTTGGAAGAAAATTTACAGGAAGCACAATTCCTGGTGTTAAAACGGTAAAATTAGAAAAACCAGTTTCAACATTGGTAAATCTATTTCTGCCAAAAAAAATGGTTTGAAATCTTTTTCTAATACCTTGATCTGTGCTTGAACTCAATAAATCCTTTAAAGAGTAAGGTTTATCAACATAAAAAACACGGTGACTTTTACTCCATTCTTTAGCAAAAGATAAAGTTGCAGATGAAGATTGTTGATCCCATCTGGTAAAAGCTAATATGACTACATCATACTTTTTCATTTGTTCAATACATGTTTCATACCCTCTTGAAAACAATGGCGGCATCTGGCTTCATAAGTATCCTTTTCACCCAGCATAATTAGGCTATTTTCGCCTGCTTTCCTAAACGAATGTGTTGCTAAATCACCACAAACCATACAAATTGCATGAACTTTTGTAACATATTCGGCAACTGCCATTAATTTCGGCATTGGACCAAATGGTTTTCCCAAATAATCCATATCTAAACCAGCGGCAATTACCCTAACACCTTGGTCTGCTAAAGTTTCACAAACATATACCAACTCATCATCAAAAAACTGAGCCTCATCAATGCCAACAACAGTTGCTTGATTCCTCATTAATAACATATTTAATGAAGATGTAATAGGAGTTGATTGAATGCTATTTTCATTGTGGGAAACTACAGCAGTTTCATCATACCGTGTATCAATAGCAGGTTTAAAAATTTCAACGGTTTGACCAGCAATTCTCGCACGATTTAATCTTCTGATTAATTCTTCGGTTTTACCAGAAAACATAGAACCACAAACAACCTCTATCCAGCCTTTTCTTTGCTGGATTCCATACCTAGGTTCAATAAAAATTTCTTCAGACATAAGGTGGCAATTTCGGGAATTACAGAAAATTGGCCACCTAATATCTTAAATTGTTGATTAATCTTTGCATGCTTTATTAAAATTTGTGCTAAATCTCAATTAAAAACATGAATTCGCTCCAATTAATCAGTAAGTTAAAATCTAAGTCAGACGACCTACAACTCGCACTACAACAAGTATTAAGTCCAGGTTCAAGTTTCAATAATATAGAAAAGGAGCTACTGAAGAAAAACTGTGTTGAATTGTATGAATTGGTGTTAAAACTTAAAACCGACACTGAATTGGCTGAAGAAAAAACTGAAATCAAACCAATTTTCAGTAATTTATTTCATGAAAATAAAGTTGAAACAAAAACAATTCAGCCTGAAGAAAAGAAAATTGAAACACCAGTTATAGAAAAACCAATTGTTGAAATTCCAGAACCAGAAATTCATCAACCAATAGTTACTTTTGAAGCGCCACAAAGTTTTAATGAAGTAATTAAAACAGTAGATGTTGAGGAAGAAACATTAAATAGCCTTCAAGAAAAAGCAAACTCTTCTATTACTGATTATGATGATTTACCTGAACCTGAATTTAAATTTAATTCAGAGCAAAGCTTCCAAAATTCAAATCCAATTGAGTTAAATATTGAAAAAGCAGTTGAGAACAAAAGAATCTTTAAAACTGTAATGCCTGATCCAGAATTTAAACCAAAACCATCTTTAAACGAATTGGTTAAAACAAGAGATTTAACTTATAATGAAAAATTAGCTCAAAAAATTGAAACTACTCCTTTGGTTGAGAGAACAACTGAATCACCTATTGAAAACATGAAATCGGAAATTAACCTAAACAAAAAAATTGCTTTAGTTAATGAATTGTTTTCCGAAAATGTGGTGGAATATGCAAAAGCAATTGACAAACTAAATTCCGCAAATGGTTTAAACGAAGCACTTAGGATATTTTCAGAATTAAAACACCATTATAATTGGCAAAGCAACAACGAATTGGTTCTTGACTTGGAACGAATTATTAAAAGAAGGCATCCTATTAATTAAGACCCACTGAAAATCTTAAATAGGGCATGCTGAAAATCTAAATTAGCACTAATTATCAATCAATTGAATTAGTTTTAAACAAATCAGGTGTTATGTTTTTAAGAACAATTGCTTAAAAATCCTTACATGAAGTAAAATTCGTTTTCAAATTACCTAAAGACAGAAACAAAGAAGACTTTGTTTCTGTCTTTTTCAGCGGGCTCTAATTAGCCAAGGCTTGCTTAAAAAGATCAAAGAAATTGGCAGTTTCAAGAGTAAAGCTCAGTAAAATTGTATGATAAGAGAATGAAAATGAATAGTTTTCTTACAAGTATAAATCCATCAAAGATTTATACTTGATTTAACCAAGATTTTATTTGGTTCACACAACTTTCATTCACTTCATGTTTACCTATGAATTCCATGAAACTCGTATTTTCACTAAACAAATGGCTCTTTGCTAAAACTGATTCTTTTCGCACCAAAGCATCATTTGAACCATATAAATATAAATTTTTAGAACGATTTATACTTTCAGGTAAAGAATCTTGCATTTCATGAGCAATATTTCCTGCAATAAATAATATGTGATTAGGCTTTAGGTCACTATTATGAATCCATCTACATAATGTAGAAACACCTTGTGAAAAACCACCAATAATTACCTTACTTGTAGAAGGTATTGTATAGTTTTTATAAACCAAATTGAGGTAATGAACATAATCTTTAATTTCTTCATCTCTCATTAAACTTGTCATCCAAGAAGCTACTGGAATTCCACTTAAACCTCTAGCATAAAAGTGGTTTAATCCTTCTGGTACAACAAAGAAATGTTCATCACCAAAAGATTTAAAAGAAGCTAGTAAATGATCAGCTGTTTGCGCATAACCATGCAAGAGAAACCAAACATATTTAGTTTCTTCATTAAGTTCTCCTAAAGTAAAAACTCTTGCTGTTTTTTGTGTTTGAAAATAATGAAGAGTAGCTTCCATTTATTGCAAATCAGAATTCAATCTGTACCTACAAACCCTGTTATTTCCTTTATCACAAACAAAGATGGTACGATTGAAGAAACAAATTCCAGTTGGGTCAACAAAGTTATAAGGACCACTTGCTTTTCCATCTGGGCCAGAGCCTCCAAAAGATACAATAACTTGTTTCTTAAAAGTTGAATTTGCCGGAGGATTTACTCCTTCAAATCCAGTATTTGAGAAAACATAAATTGAATCTGTTCCACTATCTGTTACAAATAGGAAGCCATTTTCAGTAGGTGAAGCAAAAATATCTTCAGGTTTTATAAACCTATTACTTTCATACATGAAACGATCTGCCTTTGTTTTATCGAAGTTTAGAAAATTCGTATTTTCACTGTATAAATAACCTTGGTCTGGATCTTCTGTTACAGCAATTCCTAAAGCTCTAAACTCCAATTTTTTGTTTTGATCATCTCCTAAAGCAAGAAAGAAATTACGTGAAGTGCTAATCCCAGAAATTCTTTGCGGAGGAGCTGCTAAAGTTGCTAAACCGCTAATTCCAACAGAAGATTTTATACTTGATTCTAAAGGATTTAAACCACTAGAATAACCAATATTTTCGCCTTGTGCAGAGAAAATCAAAACACCATTATCTGGACGAGCCACACTATTCAAATCATTTCTTGGCCCAGTTCTAGCAACATAAAGTGTATTATCGAAAAGTGTAGCTAAACCAGTAAATTTAACTGCAACATCATCATTACCTCTGAATGAAGTATTTCTTCGACTTTCATCACATTGAAAATGTTTTAAAGTGTCGAGGTAAGTAGGATTTCCAGAACCAATTCCAGTAATATGGTAAATAGCAGCTAAACTAATTGAAGGGTTGGCTACTTTATCAGGGTAATATCTGCCAGCAACATAGGAATGTAATCTTCTATCTTGGGTAAAATCTGTAGCACCAGGAATGGTAAAGCGATAACTTAAATCCGCCTTTTGGTCAAAAACCAAAACTTCATTGTCATCAATAGTTGTTTCATCATTTTCAATTACTACATAAATCAATTCATCATAACCATAAAAAACATCTAATGGCTTATTTACATTATTGATGAAAGGAAAAACAGGAACATAACCTACGTTATTTAAACCTGTATTAGGGTCGATATTACCTTGATTAAAAACTTCTTGAGCAGTATCATTTTTCTTATCTCCCAAAAAACTGCAAGAGCTTAAGAAAAATGTGAAACCTATTAAAATATAATTTTTCAAAGTGAACATATTAACGAAGGTTAAATAACAATGAAAGTCGATGTGAATTGCCCATTCTAGACTTACTTACCAAACTATAATCAAACCTAAAATCTCCAAACTTTCTAGGAAGTCGAATACCTAAACCAGCAGTTGGAAAAGTATAAGCTTCATCACTACCAAATTCCCAGCCAGTTCTTGCATACAATAAACGTTTATAACCATATTCAGCAGCAACTGCAAAAGTTTCATTATTATCTGTTGGATGGTTTAGCTGAGCTAATAATGTCAATACTTGATTCTTAGCATGCAAAGGGTCGAAAGCTCCGCCAATTCTAAACATACCTGGTGCAGAAACCTCACCAAAACTAGTTTTAATAATATCGCCAGAAAGATTTAACATATTTACTTCACCTGTTGGAGAAACATTTAAACCAAAATTCGTAAATGCAACGCCAAATCGAGCATGTTTTATTCCAATATCGTATGTTAAACCTAAATCAAAAAGGAAATTATTAATTCGAACATCTCCAATTCCTTCATGTGCCCATTTGCTGCTTAATCCAAAACTAAAATTATCTGTTAAAATTTTAGCATAAGTTAAACCAATCAAAGTATTACTTACGTTCACAAACCTTCCTGTACCCATTGGCTGAAACTCTGTAGTTTCTTCCATAGGTGCATAATTTATTGAAATAACCTGTACTCCGAGTGTACTTAAACTACCAGTTTTATAAGTTACGCCTAAAAAGTTGGCTGAATTTGCAGCAGTATATCTTGTATTTGAAACAAAAAATGAAGCCTTACTGCTATCACCCACTGCAATTCCTGAAGGATTCCAAAACATAGCAGAAGGGTCTTTTGTAAATCCAGCAACAGCGCCAGAAAGCGCGCTAGAACGGGCATCTGGCATTATTTTCAAAAATTGCATTCCACTTGCACCGGTTCTGGAATTACCAAAAGTAGGTAGCAATTGAGCGCTAGAAGTTTGCAAAAAACAAACTAAACATAATATTGATAGATAAAATCTCATCTGGTTTGCAAAATAGTAAAAACTATAATTAAAACTGACACTTTACAAAAGCTTATTATGAAATTAAAATGCAGTCCAACCTTGTGCTTGTAAAGTATGTTTTTGTCCACCTTTTGAAATCATGTTCATACCCTCATCTTCTGGTGTTACAAAACCAATGATTGAAAAATCTGGATGATTTTCAATTTTCCTATAATCTGATTGAGAAATTGTCATGAGTAACTCATAATCCTCTCCTCCACTTAAAGCGGTCAGAATTGGGTCGAGTTCTAATTCTCTGGCGAAGTTATAACTAGTTGGATCTATAGGAACTTTGTCTTCATAAATAGTAATTCCTACTTTTGATTGTTTAGCCAAATGAAAACATTCAGAAGAAAGTCCATCACTAATATCCATCATTGAAGTTGGTTTAATATCTAAAGCATCTAATAAATCAATAATATCCTTGCGGGCTTCTGGTTTTAATTGGCGTTCAATAATATAATCGTGACCAGCCAAATCGGGTTGAGCTTGAGGATTAGCCAAAAACACTCTTTTCTCTCTTTCTAATAATTGAAAACCGCAATAAGCAGCTCCTAAATCACCACTTACAACGAGTAAATCGAGAGGTTTTGCGCCATTACGGTAAACTACTTTTGATTCATCAGCTTCGCCAATAGCGGTTACTGAAATAACAAGACCTTGTTTTGAACTAGAAGTGTCACCTCCTACCAAATCTACACCATATCTATCACATGCTAGTTGAATGCCAGAATAAAGTTCTTCAAGAGCTTCTAAAGAAAACCTATTAGAACTTCCAATTGAAACAGTAACTTGTTTGGGCTTAGCATTCATTGCGTAAATATCACTCAAATTAACCGTTATCGCTTTGTATCCCAAATGTTTAATTGGGAAATAGCTCAAATCAAAATGTACACCTTCCAATAATAAATCGGTACTCACTAAAGTAACTTTATTTTCTGTTGATTTAATAACAGCAGCATCATCACCAATACCTTTAATAGTATTGTTTTTCAATTCAAAATTTTTAGTAAGGTGGTCGATTAAGCCAAATTCCCCTAAAGTACTTAGTTCAGTTCTTGCAGCATTTTCAAACATAGCTACAAAGATATGAAAAGTTTAAACGGGAATATGCGAAGGAAATTTCTAAGGTCTTTTAAAAACCAAAAGAAGCTATGAGTAGATATTGGAATATTGAGAACTATCTCATTCTTTCATCCATCAAATCCACGAAAATTCTTTCGAGTTGTTTAATATCAGAAGGTAAATCATCAGAACCCTTAAGCCATTTCCACTCGCGATAAAGGGTATTATTTTTGCGGATTCTCACAAAAATAATCTCCTCTCCAATTTGGTAGAGAGAACTATTCCCCGATTTAAGTCCAGCAACTGTATTGTAAATAAAATCAGCATCCTTTTGAGGGATTTTTTTCATTAAAGTGGATTTGGAATCGATTGCATTTTTCTGAAAAAGACTTCCATCTCTAACAATTACAAAAGCATTAAAAGCTGACGTTTTTTGATTGATATAACCAAATTCAATATGATCAGCAGGTATTTCTATTTGCAGAGCTTTAGGAGCAGCGCAGGAAATAAATGAGATAATTATCAAAAAGAAAAATCTTAAAACTTCTGAAATTTTCATGTAGGGAAAAATACAAAAACAATACCAAAAAATAAAAACTAAAGTATTAAAACGTAAAAAGGCGCGCAGCTAAGCTGCGCGCCTTTTTAACTTATTGAGAAATCAAATTATTCTCTGATTAAAGTAATTGATCCTCTTACCGTTTGTTCTGTTTTACCTCTTAATCTATAAGTTAATATAAAGTAGTAGGTTCCATCAGGACAATCAGCACCAGAATTATTTACTTTACCATTCCAGATATTAGTTGAATTGGTTGACTCAAATACTTGACCACCCCAACGATTGTAGATTTTTAAGTCGTACAATTCTTCACCCTTGATATCAATTTTGAAGAAATCGTTTTTGTTGTCACCATTTGGAGTAAATACATTCGGAATAGTAATATCAGTTACAAATGCATTACTTACCACTACACATGCTGAATCAATACAAGCATCAGGTTCTGCAGTATAAGCCCAAATACAAATTGTGAAATCACCAGTATCATTTCCGAAGTTTAATTCACCTAAGTTAAAGTTTGGATCATCATTTCCATTTACAGTAACTTCTTTGAATACACTATTGTCTTTGTTTCTAGTTACTCTCCAAATATATTTAACAGCTTCAGAGCTATCACTTAAGTTAGTTACATAGTACTTAGGTAATAACATTACCTCAGCTTTTAAATCAGCTTTTGATAATAGCGCTCTCATTGTAATAGTATCTTTATTCTCACATTCAGGTGCTCCAGTTAAGAACCTGGTAGAATGCATTACCAAATGATACACACCTTTGTTCTTAAAGTAGAAATTAAACGATGTATCTTGAGGTAAACTTGTTTTGAACAAAGTATCATTTATAAAAGTGTAATCAGCATTATAATTATATAATCTGTACTTAGTAATAGTATCATGTTGTGACCTATTTTTCAATTCGAATGGTTCACCCACACAAACCGCAGTATCAGGAGTAAATAAACCAACACTATAAGGATTCTTCACATAAATCTTAATTGGTCTTTCAGTTCCACCTACAGTATCAGGAATAATAACTGGAGGACAAGAAGATGCTCCTGGAGAGCTAGCATCATAACCAACTGCATTTACATAGTATGTACCTTCTTGAGTGTATACAAATGTTACAGTATCAGGATTGTTTAATGCCAATTTTGGTGGCTCAAATGGAATACCTGAATTAATTAAAGTAGACCTTGTTGCGCTAAATCCAGCAGAGTCATCAGGGTAACTTACTATTCTTAATGTGTAAGGAACACAACCTAAAGTATCATTCAAAAGTTTGATTCTTGGACGTGGACCAGCAATAAAGATTTTTTCAGTTAATGTATCTTGACAACCTTGTTCAGTTTCAACAACTAAACGAACTGCATACCAACCATTTTTACGGTAATCATAAGTAGGATTTACTTCAATTGAACGGTATTCATCTTTACCATATCCGTAATCACCAAACCACCATCTACGCTCTTTGAATCTATCACAAGAGAAACCATAGTTTTGGAAACACCAGTCATCTACAAAAGAAGCATCATTAAATTTAACTGTATCACTGCATAAAAACACTCCTTTACTTGTATATCGTGCATTTGGTTTCACAACATTTACAAATTGGAAACAAGTATCCCAATATCCTAAACTATCTCTAGTAATCATTGAAACTTTAAAACGTCCTGGATCATTAAATTGGAAAGTTGGATTTTTACCATGTTTGTCAATTACACCATCTGATTGGAAATCCCAATAGATTCTTTCATGATAGAAGGTATCAATTTTCTGACAAAGTAAAGCAGTAGCGGCTCCAACTGTCACGGGAGTTGAAACCCATGCTACAGGACAAGTACCAGTTGAAGGAACAACAAAATACTTCGTAGGATTTACGTATAATTTCATTGTATCAACAGGATAACCTCTCATAGCAAAACCATGGAAATCAATATCAACATATTCTACTTCTCCAGCTTGTAAAGGCCTAAAAGGATTATAAATACCATTAGCCTTAGGATACCAATATCTAATAGAATCTTTAAACAATACAGTTTCTCCAATACAGAATGTAGTATCATAATTGTTCTTCATATCTCTAATGAGGAAAGTATCAATTACACCAATTACAATTTGTCTCGAGGCAATGTTCTGACAATCTGTTGTAGTTGTCATCACATGTATAATAGGAGTGATATCATTTCTTCTGGTAAAACTACCTCCACCGGAAGCAACTTTCATCTCCCATGATGATTGAATATACGTATGTGGCACAGGTTCCATTAAGAAGGCTGAGTCAATACGAATATTTACACGATTTATAGCTTGAGGCGCCATTGCCCTTAGAGGGTCATCACATCTCCAAACTGTATCATATCTTGTACTATCAAGAACTCTTATTCCGATTGGAATATGAGTTGCACTAATAATTGTCCAAGGTAAAGTTTGAACATTGTATTCAAAACGGATACGACCTAAAGGCCAAGTATGCGCATCATATTGAAGAGTATCAAAAACACCAGGTTGACCTTTTCTTTCTACAGCAACAAAAGTATCTTCTGCATTTGTATAGAAAGAATCCACTGTAGCATAATCATCACCCCAAACCCATGCATCTGATTTCACAAAATCTTGCTTAACTGTATTTAAGTTACCAAAGATTTTGTTTGTTTTTTCAGGATATGAAGGATAGAATGATTTTCCATGTAAGTAACAATATGGTTCACGATAATTAGGATTAGCTACATAAGCCAAAGCATTACCAGGGCCAATTACTGGATAGAATTTAGAAGTATCAAATTTATCGTAAGTAAAGTTAGCATCTAAGGTAATAAAGTGGAAGAAATTATGGTACCAAACAGTATCAGAAGTACAACCAGGCAAATTAGATGTTGGTGAAGCATAACCATTTCCAGTAATAATACCTATGGTTACAAAACCACGTGGATCTTTTGGAAGATTTGAGTATTGAACTGGTGTATTTCCAGGAACATAATGTGTAACGTTTCTAGCACCATTAGGACTTTGCCAAATTAAATTTGGATTCCAGTTTGGACCATTGTAGAAAGCCGGCATATTGTATCCACCAGGTGTAGTTGTAGTACCTGTCATTGGTGAAGTTCCAGAGAAATCAACGAATGCATCTAACATACAACGAGTATTCTGACCATTCCAAACTGGATTCGGGTCATTTCTATCTGCAAATGAATCGTAGTTGATTAATAAGAATGTTCTGGCTCCGCAAGTAGGAGCTAAACCTGGAGAACCACCAGATCTGTCAAAAACGAATGTAGGATTACCGCCATTTTGAGACCTTAAACCAGGACACTCATCACCATCTTTTCCTAAACCAAAAGCATCTGGATTCATTAATGGTAATTGAACAGTACTTGTACCGCCGCAATCCCACTCATCGACATAACCATAATCCTCTTCAACTAAAACAAATTTACCGACAGCATCTTGTTGAACAGTTATTGAATCCGGGCCACGGAAGAAAAATTTATTATTAACAATATTAATTCCTTCAGTATATCTTAAAGTTTGTAGTAAAATACCATCGTGGTACTCAGGAATACTAATGGTATTTCCAACCATATTGATCCTCAATAAATTTTTAACAGGATCAGCAGATTGGTTATTCACTGAATCTTTCATAAACAATCTAACAGTATAACATTGTTGAATTCTTCTTTCGAAAGCATAATCATACAATGTTTTAGAAGAACCAGGCAATAAATCAGTTCCTCTGTATCTTCTGCTGCTTCCATCAGGCAGTTTATCTGTCATAATAGGAGTAATGAAAGCATTTGTTGGTCTTATTATTGATCCTGATGGAATCGTAAACTTATAAAAGCCTTTTAGATTAGCAAATGGATCCGGAATATCATTGTTTAATGTAATTTGTGTTTGAGGATCTAAATCCGCTGGCCACATTTCGATTGTATCGATTCTAGCTTGAGCAGAACCAGATGAGAACATTGGTTTATTCCACAACAATGTATCCATTGGATGAACCAATCTTTTTCCATTAGGATTACCTGGATTCCAAGTAACTAAATTTGGATCAGTTGTCCACTGAGTTGTATCATAAGGAGGGAAGTCATGTCCAAATTTATGCCATCTTAAAACAGTAGCCCAATTTTCATAACCATGAATAGGTAAAGTATCATGTGAGAATTTACAATTTACACGACCAGGATACAATTGACCATTTGCCCAAAATCTAGGTTCTGTGCGGTTATACATATCCTGCGCATTTGTGTAAGGAGGACCACCCATTAAGTCATTTGCCACTGAGAATGATGTACAAGCAGGAGCAAAATTATCTCCAAAATCCCACTTTTTATAAAGGTGATTTGATTGGTAAATTGAAGAAGCATTTGTGAATTCCACAGGGAAAGATGGACCACATTGGTTCTTCAAGAATTTATTAATAACAATAGGAACTGGAGGTGCTTCAATAGAAACTGCTGGACCAAGTATATTTACACCGTATCCAAATAATTGTCCTCTAGTAATTCTCTTGTTAAACTTTAAAGTATCGTCTTGGAAAAATTTCCAATAACTAACTATACTATCTCTATATGGTTTCAACCAGCGATAAACTGGTAAATTACCTCCAGGATAATTAAAAGTAATTTGAGGTCCACCAACAGTAGCTGATAAAGCAAACTCATCACCATTTGCAAAAATTAAAGTATATCTTGTTAATGTATCAATACCAGTTACAGCGCCAATAGTTGTAAATTTAATTTGATAACCTGGTTGTAAGTTATGGTTAGGAGAGATAAAGGTACCCATTGAATTGTTTACACCAGTAATATTGGTAGGAGCACCTAATCCATCAGGAATAAACCTATGAAGAGAAATTGAATCGGGAGCAGTATTACCTGGTCTCGGAGCGAAAATATATCCGTTAATTGTATTTAAACGTGGGTTTGCTACTGGAGGAAAAGTTGGAGAATTGTAACGCATTACATCATTAACAGTATCAATTCTCGACCAGAAATTAACTGTTTTTGCTGGTTTACCAGGACAGAAAACTGTTAAAGTAGGGAAATATTGACCTAAACCTTGGTATTTATAACAAGGAGAAACTTCATTTAATTTTTTATCAGAACCTGGAGGATTTGCATTTGGATCTGCGAAATCCCATAATAATTGAAGCTGAGCATTAATTCCTTGAAGTGGATATTGATTATATAAACAAACACTAGCAGTATTACGATTCATAAAACAAACCGAATCAGCAATTGTATCGTTTTGATTGGTGCGTCTTGATCTAACATCATATTGAATAACAATATTCTCAGGTAGCACATCTCCACTTAAATTATAATCAAAACTATCTGCACAATTAAAGAATCTATGTTGAACAAATAATTTAGGTGCAAAAACTCCACCTCTAACGTAATTATGAGTAAAAGAAGTCCAAAAAGCAATATCTGCTGGAATAGGAGGATTTCTTGAAGTATAAGAAGTTCCATCACCAAAATCCCATCTAAACCTACCAACTTGACCAATAGGAATAGCAGTTTTATTTACGAAAATATAAGGAGTGGTATCACATCTAGGCACACCAACCACCTGAAATTTCGCATCAATATTAGGAGCAACATAAACAAACTTTTGTTGTGAGTTTATACAACCAAGTTGGTCGGTGACTCTTAAAGTTACAGAATTTCTTCTACCACCAATCGGATAAATATGATTAATTGAAGAACCTCCAGGAGTTGGCATTGATTCTTCAGAACCATCACCCCAAACCCAGTATCTGCTGGCAATTGGCGAAGAAGGAGCTGGAGCCTGTGTTGAAAGGTCACCAAACACATAATTGTTACCTTTAAAACACTGCGAGTCGAAACTAGTTAAGTTCCAATTAACTACAGGTCTAGCATAAACTGTATCCCAATATTCGTAGTTTAAATCACCACGATTGGTAAATTTTGCTGTAACCTGAATTTTGTAAGCGCCTGGTGCAGCATAGTTATGGATATAAAAGTTTCCAACAGGAGAGCCTGTTGTGATTGAAACTTTTGATCCGTCTCCTAAGTCCAGGTCGTAGCTTTTTACATCGGCTCTGTTAACCCCATTCAATAAAACAGTAAGTTCAAGTGTACCAGTAGTACCATTGAAACAGACAATTTTAGGTGAAGGATCTAACGTAACGCTCTGTGCAAAAGCTCCCATTGAAACTACCCACATGAGTAGCACCAACGATAGTCGATTTAATAGAGGTTTTATCATATTCTGTTGTATAGTTTTATTCATTTTCAATTTCGCTAACATACGTTTAATCTCCCAAATTTTCAAACCTTATCTGTTTAAGAAAATAAAGCCGCCAATAACCTTTACATTCTCTTTTCCTTTGAGTTGATATTCAAGTATATACCTATATTCTCCAATTTCTGCAAGTTGTCCAGAACCTAAAACATGACCTTTCCATTTTACATTCACATTTTCTGTTTCAAAAACAAGTACTCCTTTTTTGGTGAAAATTCTCAAATGGTAAAAATCTACTGGTGGCATTTCAATCACCAATTCATCATTTAAACCATCGCCATCTGGAGAAATAGCATTGTTTACAACCGGATAATCCTTTCTATTTTCAGTTTCAACTGGTTTCACTTCGTCCTGTTTAACTTCTTCAGTAGTTTCAATTTCAGGATTACCTTCCACAGTCTCTATTTTTGCATCTTTACTAACTAAAATATCAAACTTCGAAGCAATTGGTTCATGAACGGAAGTTTTTATTACATGTTCATTTTCATCAAGAACTTCTTTATTAAATGAATTTAGTTTCTGTTCGTCTTTTACTTCTGTATTAGGAATTGGACTTGGTTTTGTAAACTTAATAACTGGGCTTTGGGAAATTTCATTAGGACTTTCAATAATTGGAGTAGTTGCTATATTTTCAGATTTTGCTGATTCAGTTGTTTGTGTTTGCACAATATTTTCCGAAACAGGAGCTTTCTCAAATCCGCCTAATAAAAAATAGCTCGCTGTAGCAACAGCAAGGATTCCAGCAACAATGGTTGATTTAACAGCAATTGATAAACCTGAAATTGTATTTATTGATGCAGGGGCAGCCGCTGAACCAAGGTTTGAACTGATTTGAGTCCAAACATCAGCAGGAACATCAGGTGTAAAATCCTGCATTCTTTCCTTTAAGAGTTCATCAATGTTATTAATATCTTTCACTTTCTATATTTTACTTTTTTGCAGTTCATTCCAAGTTTGAGTAAAAATTACTCTTGCTCGAGACAATTGAGATTTGGAGGTTCCTTCACTAATATTTAATAATTCTGCAATTTCGGCATGCGTATAACCTTCTATTGCATACAAGTTTAAAACAGTTTTGTAGCCAGTTGCCATTTTACTCAAAACATCTAAAATTTCCTTTTGAGTAATTTTCTCAATTGCAAATCCTTGAATTTCATGATTATAGGCCTGATCTACATCACTTTGTTCCATATAGACTTTATTTACTCTATAATGTTCTAAAGCTGTATTTATAAATACCCTTTTAAGCCAACCTTCCAAAGAACCTTTGTTACTGAACTGATTCAATTTTGCAAAAACTTTTATAAAACCTTCTTGCAAAATATCCTTGGCATCATCTGGTGAATTACTGTACCTCAAACAGATACCATACATAGTTCTACTAAAAAACTCGTAAAACGCTTTTTGCGCTTTCGGGTCATTTTTCAAACATCCATGTATTATGGCATCATCAATTGGTTTGTTCACTTTTATGGTGCTTGGTATTTAGATGAAACTATTTTAGTAATGGTTGCAAGTTGCTGTTAAAATTTCTTAAAATTCTCCTAAGCTGCAAATGAATAGGCCGAATTTATTAGAAGTTTAGTATTTTAGTAAAAAAATTCCTTGAGAAAAATACTACTCATTTTAAGCTTTTGTACTTTTTTGTCCAATAAAAATTTTGGAAAGGAACACATACAATCTCTTCCCAAGACTATAAAAGATTTCGAATTCATAGAAAATAAAGGTCAATGGAATAATGAGATTTTATTTAGAGCAACTTCGTACAATACTGATTTTCAAATAAAGGAAAACTCAATTCAATATTATTTCTTTGATGAAAATGCATTTAAAATGCATCACCATAAAAATGAAAATAAAGAAATTGCAAATTCAAATCTACTTGTACATGGAATCAACATGAATTTAATAGGAGCTGAAAAAGGGGCTGATTTAGATTGGCAGGCTTCGAGTCATTATTACAACTTTTTTCAAGGAAATAATCAAAAAAACTGGGCAAGTGGAGCTAAATCAACAAAAGAAGTTTTATTAAAAAATGTTTATTCGGGTATCTCTTTAAATGTAGCTTCAACAGAAACTGGAATTAAATATGAATTCAGGTGTAAGCCAAATTCAAATCCTGAAAAAATAGTATGGGAAATAAACGGCGCCAATAAAATTGAATTGGAATATGGAGATTTAAGTATTTACCATACTTATGGGAAAATGAAAGAATCGAGACCATTTTCATATCAAATAATAAAAGGGAAAAGAATTCAAATTGATGTAGATTTTATTTTAGTGGGTAATCAAATAAAATATAAAATCCCTCAAAATTACAACCCTAATTATGAGCTAATTATCGACCCAGATTTGGTTTTCTTAACTTATTCTGGTTCAACAGCCGATAATTTTGGTTGTACAGCAACACCGGGAGAAAATGGGACTTTGTATACGGGTGGGATAACCTCAGAACCTAGTTCAATAATTCCAGATGGAAAATACCCAACTACAGCAGGTGCATTTCAGCTCAATTATGCTGGGGGTGATACATCAGAAGGTGGCGATTTAAGTACTTTTCCTTGTGATATAACTATTAGTAAATATTCCTCTGATGGAACTCAGCTGCTTTGGGCTACTTACCTTGGCGGTTCAAATAATGAAATCCCTCATAGCTTGGTAGTCGATAAATTTAACAACCTTGTTATTTTCGGCACAACGTATTCTAAAAATTTCCCTGTATCTAGTTCAGCTTATGATACAAGTAATAATGGAAGAACCGAAATAATAGTAACTAAATTTTCTTCTGATGGTATGAGACTTGCTGGCTCTACTTATATTGGAGGCTCGAATAATGATGGACTTAATGACAATAGCGCCACAGTCTATTTCTTTGCAGACGAATACAGAGGTGATGTAATTTGTGATGAAAATGGAAAAATTTTAGTTGCAACTGCAACAAAATCCGACAACTTTCCAGTTGTTGGAAGTCCTATTCAAAACCAACTTAAGGGCTCGCAAGATGGAGTAATACTTCAACTCGATAGTCAATTAAGAGTATTAGAATTTTCTACCTATTTAGGTGGAACTGGAGTTGAGGCACTTTATAGCATCGATATTTCAAAAAACAATGAAATATTTGTTTCTGGTGGAACAGGAAGTATAGATATGCCAAATATTTCTACAAATGCCTTAAGAAAAGAGAATTTGGGCGGAGATGTGGATGGTTTTATTTATCACTTAAACAGAAACATAAGTACAATTATTAATGCAACTTATTTTGGAACAGATAAATACGACCAAATATATTCCTTAGACATTGACCCTGACAATCAAATTATTGTGGTAGGACAAAGTTTAGGAAATTTGCCAATTACATCAGGAGTTTACAGCGTTCCTAATAGTAAACAATTCATAAGTAGCTTAAGCCCTGATTTAAGTAAGTTAAACTGGTCTACAAATTTTGGTTCAGGAAGAGGAGTTATAGATGTTACGATAAATGCTTTTCTGGTTGATGATTGTGGTAGAATATATCTGAGTTCATGGGGTGGTGAATTGAGTGATAAACCTAATTCTTCAACTTTAGGTTTAGAGGTAACTCCTGATGCCTTCCAAAATAAAACCGATGGATCAGATTTTTACTTGATGTGTTTAGATAAAAATGCTAGTTCCCTTTTATACTCAACCTTTTTAGGAGGTAACTCACCCAACGCTAGTGGCGATCATGTTGATGGTGGTACAAGTCGATTTGATAAAAAAGGAATTGTTTACCAAAGTATGTGCGCAAGTTGTCCAAGAGGTAATTTAACTGGATTTATCTCAGATTTAAAAACTACTCCAAACTCTTTCAGTCCAACCAATAAAAGTCCACGTTGTAGCAATGCCGGTTTGAAATTCGATTTTCAAATTAAAAGTGCAGAAATTACTTGGTATGCAGATACCTGTACTTCACTATTTACCTTTACGGCAGAAGCTAAAAATGCCTATAGTTTTTATTGGAAATTTCCTGATGGAACAGAATCAACTGAAAAAAATCCTGCATTAATAATCAATCCTGATTTCTATAATAAACCTATAATGCTGATTGTTAGTCCGGGTACAGTTTGTGCAGATACAGCATTTGGCACTGTTAGTTTACCCGATTCAATTACGAAATTAACAATACCAAATGTATTTACTCCAAATGGAGATGGAGTGAACGATTATTTTAAAATTGAAGGATTATTAAGTCAGTGTGATGAGGCTGCTGTTGAAGTTTATAACCGTTGGGGCCAGTTAATTTTTTCTGATGATAAAACGTATTTTGCTTGGGATGGTAAAGACAAAAACGGGATGGAAATAAGTGATGGAGTTTATTTCATTATGTTAAAATCGAAAAAGAAAAACGATACTGAATTTAAGGAAATTCATTCAACATTAACCTTAATTAGGTAATTCATACAAAAAAAGCGAATCCATTTTACTGAATTCGCTTTTTGGAATATAAAAAGGAAATTGGTTTCTATTTCTTTAAGGCAGCAGCCATAGCAGCGCCAATCTCAGCAGGTGATTCAACTACTAGCAAACCGCATTCACGCATGATTGCCATTTTTGCTTCAGCAGTATCGTCTTTTCCACCAATAATTGCACCAGCATGACCCATTCTTCTTCCTGGAGGAGCTGTTTGGCCTGCGATGAAACCAACTACTGGTTTTTTATTACCATTAGCTTTAATCCAACGAGCAGCATCAGCCTCATAACTACCACCGATTTCACCAATCATAATAATGGCATCGGTTTCAGGATCATTCATTAACAACTCAACGGCATCTTTAGTAGGAGTTCCAATGATAGGATCACCGCCAATACCGATAGCTGTTGAAATACCTAAACCAGCCTTTACAACTTGGTCGGCAGCTTCATAAGTTAAAGTACCAGATTTTGAAACGATACCAATTCTACCTTGTTTGAAAACGAAACCTGGCATAATACCAACTTTAGCTTCACCTGGAGTAATAACACCAGGACAATTAGGACCGATTAAAGTACAATTTCTAGATTTGATATACTCTTTAACAGGAATCATATCTTTTACAGGAATACCTTCTGTAATACAAACAATTACATTAATTCCAGCATCAGCAGCTTCCATAATGGCATCAGCAGCAAATGCAGGTGGAACAAAAATAATTGAAACATTAGCTCCAACAGAATCAACAGCATCCTTCACTGTATTAAATACTGGTTTATCAAGGTGAGTTTGACCACCTTTACCTGGAGTTACACCACCAACTAAGTTGGTACCATACTCGATCATTTGTTGTGCATGAAAGCTACCTTCACTACCGGTAAAACCTTGCACTATTACTTTTGAATTTTTATCTACTAAAACTGCCATGTTTTCAATTTTATGCGGGGCAAATATGGGTATTTTTTTTAGGTTATGTAGAAGTATTAATGATTTTCTTTTTTTCTATTGAAATAATATCAAAAACTGAAAATTAAATACTTCATATTCAACACTATATAACTGAAGCTACGACATTAAAAGATTGACCTTCTGAAGTAATAAATCTTTATTAAAAGGTTTGGTTACATAATCATTCATACCAACCTGGAAACATTTACTTTTTTCTTCGGCATCATCATGAGCAGTAACAGCAATAATTGGAATTTTATTGTCATCTGAATAAACGTCATCATTTCTAATATGCCATGTTGCCTCAATTCCATCCATTTCGGGCATTCTAATATCCATTAAAATTAAGCCGAATTCTTTTTCTTTCAGCATACTTAGTGCCTCTTTACCATTAGAAGCAATTCTAAAATCAAATCCTGCCTTTTCTAAAATTTTGGCCATCAATCTTTGGTTCAATTGATTGTCTTCAACAATTAATATTGCACGCCTATTTTTAGCAACAAATTCATTTTTATCTGAAAAAACGGAAGCTAAATTTTCATTTAACTCTTCTATTTCAAGTTCCACAATAAAACTACTACCCTGCCCTGGTTCGCTTAAAACTTCTATATGACCACCTAAAATATCACACAAATCTTTCACGTTTTTTAAACCAATTCCAAAACCATTAGGGTTTTCAGGGTTTTTATATAATCCTTTAAAAATATTTTTAATCTCTTTTGCAGTTAAACCCTTTCCTTCATCACTAACCACAAATTGAATATTTACAATAGACTTACCTTCTTTATCGCGTTTAGAATTTTGCTTAACTTCAACCCTCACTGTCCCACTATGACTATGTTGAATGGCATTTGAAATAAGATTATGTAAAATAGTATTAATTTTCTGTTTATCAGCATTTACCATAACAGGAACACCTGGGTAAACCATTTGAGTAAACATGAGATTTTTTGCCTTCGCTTTTAAATCAAAAACCTTAAAACTTTCTTCCAGAGATTCTACAAAATGATAGGGTGATGGAATGGCTTTACTTTGATTTCTATCGATTTGTAAGTAAGCAATTAAGTTATTTAACACGAACAATAACTCATCGCTCGACATTCTAATATTAGCCAAATATTCTTTTAACTCATTAAAGGTTTTGCTTTCCATGGCCAACTGGCTCATACCAGCAATTGCATTTAATGGAGTTCTGATTTCATGATTCATTTGCAATAAAACATGACTCTTAGCTTTATTACTTAGTTCGAAAACCTTCCTTTGCTTATTAACATAAAAGCTATAAACCACTAAACCAGAAAGAAGTAAAAGTAAAAATAAAGCAACTCCAAAAGCAATTAAGATAATATTTTTGGTTTCGAGTTCAAGTTCTTGCTCTCTTATTTTTAAATCTTGAATTTCTTTCTCTTTTGCCAATAATTTAATCTTTGCTTCCTTTTTTTCGTTCTCGTAATTAGCCTGAATTGAATTTACCTCAGCCCTCTTGGCTTTATTAGTTAAACTCTGTTTGATATCTTCAGCTTGTTTGGCATACATTTCCGACTTTTGATCCTCACCTCTATCGGCAAAAATATCAGAAAGAATAGTTAAAGCATTAATTTTTTCATGGTCAATTCCGTGCGTATTTGCCAATTTCAAACCTAAATTTCCAAAATAAAGCGCTGAATCACTTTTACCTAATTTTTGGTAACAGTTTGCTAAATTTCCGCAAGCTAATACTTGTGATTTTTTATCATTCATTGCCTCATCAATCCTGTTCGATTCCAATAAAAACGGAAGTGCTTTGCGGTATTGTTTTCTTCCTGAATAGATTGTTCCAATATTATTCAACGCTGAGGAAACGTCATACGCACTGCCTTTTTCTCTAAAAACCTGTAAAGCATTTAAATAATGATAAAGTGCCTTTAAATCGTAACCCTGAGCCTGGTAAATATTTGCAAGATTATTTGAAATTTCAGCAGTCAATAAATCATCATTCATTGTTTTGTGAAGGTCTAAAGACCTTAAATAAAACTCTTCTGCTTTTGAATGATTTCCCAACTCAGTGTATAAGGAACCAATATTATTTAAGGTCTTTGCAATACGTCTATAATCTTTTAATTGTTCTGATAATTTTAATGAGCCTATATAATACCTTAGTGCTTTGGGGTAATCACCTTTAAAGTAGGCAAGATTTCCTAAACTATGATAAGCCAAAGAAACAGAATACGGTTCTTTACATTTTAATCCTAAGGCTAATCCTTCCAAATACATTTGTTGGGCTTGAAGGAAATTATTTCGGTTTTTTAATAAAATACCAATAATTACAGCGGCAGTAGCTTTTCCTTTACAAAAGTTAATTTTATTAGATAAAGCATAAGCTTGACGAGCATAACTGCCAGCTTTAGTTGTATCGGTTGAGCGAAGTGTTAATGCGATTCCATTTAAAATATCAACCCTTTGTGCATCATTCGCAAAAGGAAGCAGACTCTCTAAACTATCAAGTTCAGATTCTGCATATACCTTGTTGTTATTTGTTGAAACGACAAATAACAACACGACCAGAAAAATTGAAACAATAGACTTCAACATAATTTTTAATCGGGTACTAATTTAATACCTCTGCAATAGAAATTTAGAAATATTATTTGGGTTGCTGTTGAAGCGCTTCCCAATACTCTACGGCTCGTCTTGTATGCGGAATCACAATTGTTCCCCCAACAATATTTGCTACAGCAAAAATTTCAAACATTTGTGATGTTGAAACACCCATATCATAACATTTTCCCAAATGATATTTAATACAATCATCACAACGCAAAACCATACTGGCTACCAATCCTAACATCTCTTTAGTTTGAGCAGATAAAGCTCCATCTTCATAAGTATTGGTATCAAGATTAAATAAACGTTTCAAAACCAGGTTATCTGCACCCAGAATTTTTTCATTCATTTTCTCTCTATACTCATTAAATTCATTAACCTGATCATTCATATTATATCAATTAAAGGCTTAATTCTTTATTAGGATCCCAAAATAACTCTTTGAAAACTAAAATTTTATCATTTTTCACCGCGATACCTTCTGCTTCTAAAAGTTCCTTCATTTCATCACCAAGACCAAAAAAATGCTTTCCACTCAACACTCCTACCCTATTTACAACTCTATGTGCAGGTACATAAGGAACAATTTTGTGAGAACCATTCATTGCATAACCAACTAATCTTGCACTTTTTTTTGCTCCTAAATATGCGGCAATTGCTCCATACGATGTTACTCTACCTTTTGGAATCAACCGAACAACATCATAAACATTTTCAAAAAATGAATAATCTGTAGGCATTATTTTTCCTTGTAAAGAACTTCTAAAAGTGATTGTCCAACAGCTTTTAAAGTATTTCTATCAATTACACTCATATTATCACCCAAAGTATGCCAATGTGCAGGAAATGAGCTGTTTGTTTGTTCTGAATAGTGAATAATATCAATCATTGGTATGCCTGAAATTTTATTTACATAATAATGATCGTCTGTAATACCGTTTCCTTGGTAATAATAAAAATAGTTACTATAACCCAATTGAACGGCTTGGTCCCAAACTTTCCTTACAGTACTTTCAGCATATTTTACACTAATTGATTCCCAAACAAATTTGGCATCTCTAGCACCAACCATATCCAACAAAATACCATAATCAGCTTTATAATTTTTAACATGTGGATTCTTAGACCAATATTGTGAACCTAAACAATAGGAATCTTCAAATTGAGGTTTACCTAAATCTTCTGCATCAAAGCAAATAAAATCAATCCCAATTTCAGGTTTTTTAAGCGACATAACTCTCGCCATTTCAAGCATGACAGCTACACCTGAACCAGCATCATCTGCTGCTAAAATTGGCTCATTGTGTTTTGATTTATCTGCATCTTGATCGGCATAAGGTCTACTATCCCAATGAGCGGCTACTATCACACGTTTTTTTGCATCAGGATTAAAAGAAGCTATAATATTCCTAATATGAAGAATTTTTCCATCGAAATTTTTCACATCAGCTTTTTGCTCATAAACTTTATCAGCATAAGAATTAAACTTTGAAACCAACCAATTTCCGCATTTTGTATGCCCATCACTATTGGTAAAACGGGGACCAAAATTTACTTGTTCCTGAACAAATAAATAAGCAGAATCTGAATTAAAATCTGGAGAAACTAATACTGGTTTTACTTGCTCTGTTTGCGTTTCCGTTTTTTGCTTTGAATTTGAACTGGTTTCATCGCCACATGAAGAAAGTAAAATTAAACTCAATCCAGCAAATAAAAGAAACGGTTTATGATTCGATAAAAACATGATATGATTAATTACTAATTGTATAAGAGGAACCTTCTTTACTGTCTTTTACTTCAATTCCAATTTCCTTTAATTGGTCTCTAATTCCATCTGATGCAGCAAAATCTCTTCTGGCTTTTGCAGAAGCTCTTTGTTCAAGAATCATTTTCATAAGACCATCAACTTTAGAATTATCTGCTGTTGATTCTTCCATCAAGCCTAAAACATCAAAAACGATATCATTAAATAATTTTCTTAGTTTTACTAAATCAGCTTCAGATATCTTTGATTTTCCATCATTGATAGAATTAATCATTCTTACTCCATCAAACAAAGCTGCTAAAGTAATGGGTGTATTAAAATCATCGTTTAAAGCATTGTACACGTTATCTGTAAGCTCCTCAATATTTACATCAGAACTTGCTGAAGCTTTTAGATTAGGTAGCAACTTCACTGCATTCATTAATCTTTGGAAACCTTTTTCGGCAGCCTGTAATGCTTCGTTACTAAAATCTAATGTGCTTCTATAATGTGCTTGTAGCATAAAAAAACGAACAGTCATTGGGCTATATCCTCTTTCTAAAAGTGGATGAGTACCAGCAAATAACTCATGAGGAAGAAATGAATTTCCAAGACTCTTACTCATTTTTTGTCCGTTAACTGTTAGCATATTGGTATGAATCCAATATTTAACAGGCACTTCATGGTTGCAAGCAAGATTCTGAGCTATTTCATTTGTATGATGTGTAGGAACTAAATCCATACCACCACCATGAATATCAAAACTATTTCCTAAATATTTAGAACTCATAGCTGAACATTCAATATGCCAGCCTGGAAAACCTTCACCCCAAGGACTTGGCCAATGCATAATATGTTCAGGTTTTGCTTTAATCCAAAGTGCAAAATCCAATCTACCACGTTTATCATCTTGACCACCTAAATCGCGGGTATTATTGAGTAATTCATCCAAATTCCTTCCAGAAAGTTCTGTGTAAGGATATTCTTTAGAGAATTTTTCTACATCAAAATAAACAGTACCATTTGATTCATAAGCATACCCATTTTCGATGATTTTTTTTGTCATCTCAATTTGCTCAATAATATGACCAGTGGCAGTAGGTTCAATACTTGGAGGCCAATTATTAAACAAACGCATTACCTCACGAAAATCGACAGTATAACGTTGAACGATTTCCATTGGCTCAAGCTTTTCTAATTTAGCTTTTTTACCAATTTTATCTTCACCTTCATCTGCATCATTTTCTAAGTGCCCAGCATCTGTGATATTTCTAACATATCTTACTTTATAACCTAAATGAGTTAAGTATCTAAAGATAATATCAAAGGAAGTGAAAGTTCTTACATTGCCTAAATGCGCATTGCTATATACTGTTGGTCCGCACACATACATTCCTACAAATGGAGCGTGAATGGGTTCAAAAACCTTGGTTTGTCGGCTAAGTGTATCGTAAATTTTTAAAGGACCTTTCATATCAAAAAATATGCACGAATATAAAAGATATTTTGGGCATTCACTGAAATTTACTCAAGCTCTAATTCAACATTTTCGTAAAGTGAATCAAAAACCTCTTTCCAATTTGCCCAGCCCTCATCTTCATCAAATGAAGAATTGTGCCAAATACTAATGAAATAGCCATTAACACGCTGGGTTTCTCTCTTAAAATGCTGAATCATTTGTATAGCATTTTCAGGAGTTAATTTTGAGTAATTTTTAAGACCAACATCCATCAAACAAGATGAATAAATTGTTATTGGCAATACCTCCTGGGTACTTAAATCAAAAAACTGAAACGGATAAGAAGTTGATGCTCTAAATCCAGGTGCTTCTGAATAAGCCATGGTGTAATCTTCTGAAATTCCCATATCAACTAAATTTAGATAGGTTTCAGGTAAACGAATTTTCAGAAAGTGTTGACGTGAAGTTTTTGGATAAACGCCAAATAATTCAAAAAATAATTCCTTTTCTTCCTTTAATAATTTTCGATTTAAAGCAGAAGCATAAGAAGGATGAATTCCACAAATAGCTTGTGTAAGTAGGAATTTGCATAAGTTTTTCATTTCAACAGATTTCATTGAAATATTCTTATCAAAACCACCCCTATCAGACAACAGAAAAAAGAAACGATTTTCAATTCCAGAATCTTTTGCCTTTTGTAAAATCATTTGGTAGGTGTCGTAAGGATCTTTTTCTACACCATACAAAGCTTTTGTGAAATCAGAAAATTTACCTCTAACCAAGGTTCCAATTGTTTTACGAAACCTAGCAGATGTTGATAATCCTAAAAACTTAAAAGCAAAATCGATATCAATGGTGCTTATTTGTTTGAAATTATTTTCTCTAAATTGGATAGAAGCATATTGCAGAAGTAATTGTTGTTTAAACAAATCAACCCAGGAATCGAGTAAAGGCATATGTAAAAAACCACATCTATAGGCTAAGGAATTTTCTGCCTTATAACGGCCATGCTCATCTCTTTTTACATTTGGTTGATATTCTTCGTACCTACTGATAAAATAGAAAAACGATGAGAACAAATCGAAAGGCAATAATTGAGTTGGTTGAGGCAAATCATGAGGAATTTCCCAATTGAAAGGGAACATTGTATAATACCAATCCTCATCTTGTTTTATCTCTGGTTCAAAAATGCGAATATCATCTTCATACAATAAATTTGAAGCAGGTATATTTACACAATTAGTAAAAATTGAATTGCTGTAATTAATTCTGATGGAACTAGTTTTCTCAAAATAATCAGCATTATCAGTAGTTTTATATTTTATCCCTAAACGTCTTACAAGGATTTCATCTAAAACATATTTTACTCTGGGAGATTCGTGTGCACAATAAACTAGCATATCAAAATAATAAACGGCAATTTAATTCAATCGAACGAAAACAGATAATATTAAAGAAAAGAGAAATTTTACTTTTTTGCTTGTTCTCTTCCGTATTTAAAGACTTCTAATAATTGTAAAGGATTTAAAGCTTTTACAAAAAGAGTAAGCGATTGTTTAGGTTGATATAATACCAAAGTGGCAATCATACCCGAATAGTATGTTACTAAAACAGCATAAGCCATTCCATTAATTTGGTATTTGGGGATGAAATAAAAAGCTGTAATTAAATAAACAACCAAATTCCAAACCTGAAATAAAATTACAACCTTTTGTTTATTCATAGCCAGCATCCACATTCCCCAAGCTGTACCAAAAAATACAGGAATTGAACCCCAAATATGTAATTTAAAAACAGCAGGTGATAAATGATATTTTTCTTTAAAAAGTAATCCAATAACCTGATCTCCTAGTAAAACCCCACCAATTGAAATAAATATAGCTGACCAAATCATTAATGAAGCCAATTGAACATATCTTTTAAATTGGAGTTCATAATTATGGCGATT
This sequence comes from Bacteroidia bacterium, assembly GCA_051861545.1. Lineage (GTDB taxonomy): Bacteria > Bacteroidota > Bacteroidia > UKL13-3 > UKL13-3 > CAISCU01. Next base: position 122,553 of record JBIMKP010000001.1, read on the forward strand.
ATTGATAATCCCTGGAAAAACTGCGGCACAAATGGCAACTGGAATAAAATAAGAAGCTTCACTCATTCTAACTGCTGCAGAATATTGACCCACAAAATCTAAATCTCTTAAAAAACGAAGAATTAAAATCTCACCTGATTTTTGGTATAACATCAAAACCAACGAACTCAATATCAATGGATAAGAATGAAATAACAACTCTTTAGCTTCAACAAGAGAGAACCTCCATTTTGTAATATCCATTCCTTCCTTTTTAAAGAATCGTAATTGATTTATAACAGAAAACCCAGCTTCAAAAACAGCCATTCCAGCAAACCAATATACATGGGCAGAAAAATAAATCAACATCAACTTTACTACTGAAGAAACTAGTAGCGTAATTACTTGTCCAATTGCGGTATACTTACCTTTTACTTGCGATTGGAAATAAAAATCTATTACTGCAAATGATTGCAGAGCAATAGATAAACTTACAATAAAAACAGTAATTGTTTTATCTGGAGTATCTCTTAAAAAAGAATATGCAGTTGAACCAATTACAACCAACAATGCTCCGAAAAGACGCATGAAAAAAGTTGTACCTAAAATTTCATTTTTCTTGTCCTTTCTGGTAATGAGTTCTCTTACTACAATGCCATCTAAACCTAAAGTTGAAAGGATTGTAAAAATTGAAATTACACTTAATGCATAATTTATTAAACCATATTGCGCTGGACCTAAATATCTAGCAACCAAAACACCAACAAGAATTCCGGAGATAATTCTAGAGGATTTCTCCAACAACATCCATAGTGAATTGCTGAGGTAATTATTTTTGGGTTCGATTACATTACTCATTATTTATTGAATTCATTCATGGTAGGAGCAAGTCCTCTAAACACAAAACTTTCACACGCTTTAAGCGAATGGTCGATTAAAAGCGGCAAATCAGCTGCTTCGTTTTCATTCCATTTTCCTAATACAAAATCAATTTGTTTGCCTTTACTAAAATTACTTCCTATTCCAAATCTTAAACGAGGATAATCTTTAGTAAGCAAACACTCTTGGATATTCTTTAAGCCATTATGTCCAGCATCGGAGCCAGATGGACGGATTCTAATTTTCCCAAAATCAATTGCTAAATCATCAACCAAAACAAAAATTTGTGATGGAGTTAGTTTAAGTTCTTGCATCCAATATCTAACAGCTTTGCCACTTAGATTCATAAAAGTAGTTGGTTTAATGACTACTACTTGGCGTCCTTTAATAGAAAATTCAGCAAAATCGGCATGACGGCCTGGCTGAAAAGCAGCAGAATATTTATTAGCCAAAGCCTCAGCAATATCAAAACCAATATTATGTCGGGTATGTGCATATTCAGAGCCCATATTCCCTAATCCAATGATTAAATACTTCACAATTGAAATCAACGAGTTTTTACAAAATTAGGTTATCAAAGCTGAAAAATACTGAATTTATTAAGCAATTAGCAGTGATATAAAACAAAAAACCCCGCAAAAGCGAGGTTTTTTGAAATCTTATAAAAGATATTATTTCTTTTTCTTTCCGCCTTCTTCAGCTTTAGCAGCTTCTTGAGCAGCACGAGTTGTTTTAACAGAAACAATAGGATTGTTTGGAGAATCTAATAATAGTAAATCACCAGCTACTACATCAGCAACTTTTAATGATTTTCCGATTTCTAGAGTTTCTACGTTTAATTCAATAGCATCAGGCAATTGATCAGCCATAGCACGAACGCGTAATTTTTTAGTTTTTACAATTAATTTACCACCTTGACGAACACCAATTGAATTTCCAACTAAACGAACAGGAACAGCAACTTCCACTGGTTTTCCTTCAATGATTTCTTGGAAATCAGCATGCATAATTGAATCATTCACTGGGTGAAATTGCATGTCTTTTAAGAAAGCATAGTAAACTTTACCTTCAACATCTAATTTTACTTTGTAAGTGTTTGGAGTATAAACCAATAATTTAAAATCTGGTTCATAAACAGAGAATTGAACATTATCAGTTCCTCCGTACAAAACGCAAGGTACTCTACCTTCGTTTCTTAATTCTTTGGTTGACACTTTGCCTAAAGAGGCGCGAGAGTTTCCAAATAAAGCGATAGTTTTCATATATATTTTTAATTTTCGGTTTACTCAAAAATCACCCTGATGGTTAAATCAGGATTATTTCCCATCAACTATAGATTCTGCTAATTATTTATTCGACATTTCGAACAAAGAACTAATAGAACCATGCTCAGTAATATTGTGAATAGCATCTGCAAATAACTTTGCAACTGATAACACTTTTATTTTAGAGCTTTGACGTGCTAGAGGAATTGTATCACAAACTACCAATTCATCTATTACACTACTTTCAAGAACTTCATAAGCCTTACCACTTAATACAGGATGTGTACACATGGCTCTTACACTTACAGCACCTTTGTCTTTCAACAATTGAGCAGCTTTTGCCAAAGTATTTCCTGTATCAATGATATCATCTACCATCATCACATGTTTACCGCTCACATCACCAATTAGGTTCATGGAAGCGATTTCATTTGCACGACGTCTTTCTTTGTCAACAATAACCATATCACAACCTAAAGCCTTGGCATAAATTCTGGCACGAGCTGAAGAACCCATATCAGGAGAAGCAATGATAACATTATGGTCTAAATTTAACTCCCTCATATAAGGGAGGAAAATGATAGAAGGATCGAGATGATCAACTGGTATTTCAAAGAAACCTTGGATTTGCGGTGCGTGTAAATCCATGGTAATAACTCTGCTGGCCCCAACAACTGTTAGCATATCAGCAATAACTTTTGATCCAATAGAAACGCGAGGTTTGTCTTTTCTATCTTGGCGAGCCATTCCATAATAAGGAATAACAGCTGTGATATAATGAGCTGAAGCACGTTTTGCGGCATCAATCATTAACAAAAGCTCCATCAAATTATCAGAATTTGAGAAAGTTGATTGTACAAGAAACACATCACAACCTCTCACCGACTCATTAAAATTTGGCTGAAACTCCCCGTCAGCAAACCTACTGATGGTACAATCGCCTAGTTCCACTCCATAAGATTCTGCAATCTTTTCAGATAGATAACGAGAATTAGTTCCCGTAAAAATTTTGACTTGGTTACGTACCACCATTATATTAAAAATTATGCAAGTCTACCCTGAAGAAGACTTGCATGAGTTATTTGTTGACCGACCAGGTCTCGAACCTGGACTCTTCTGAACCAAAATCAGACGTGTTGCCAATTACACCATCGGTCAATTCGGGGAGTGCAAAAGTAGAAATTTTCTGAAAATAGTAAAGCCTTTTTAAAAAAAATTTCACTTTTCTTGAAAAAACTGTCTTTTATGCCGCAATATTAAGGGTTTACGATGTGAATATGTGAAGAGTTCAAAAGAATTCTGCCGAAATATTATCAGATTTTCGCTTTATGACAGATGTATTTTGTGTAGCATTGATATTTCCAAGGAGCTCTTATCGCTTCCGGACCTATGCTATGCAATATGCAAAAGCTTTGTTGGAAATGAATAAAATGGTCTGGATTTATAGTCCAGATTGGATTTTAGTTAACGAATTTCTACTTAGAAACTTTCCACATAAAGCCGGTTTTTTTAGGTGTTTTCCTGCAGAAGGAAATGATAATCAAGGAGAAAGTCTTGGAATTGCTAGTGGAAGTTTACATTGGTACAACCTAAGCCGAAGATTAAAACAAACCGAAAAAATGTTGGAAACCAAAATCGACTTGGTTTTCTTTTGCCCAGTAGACGATTGGATTTCACCAGCTTCAGGAAAAACTCTAATGGATAACCTGTTTCCTTATAACTGGAGCGGATTATTTTTAAATACAGCTCATCTATATTCCGAGAAACTAAAATTAAATGCAGATCCTTCAAAAGGTGATCCCGATTATTTATTCTTATCTGAAAATTGTGTGGGGGCTGCAATTTTAGATAGGTTTAAAAGTCAGGAATTAAAAGGACGTATTTATAAGAAGGTTTTGGTGATGCCCGATATAACAGATTGGACAATCAACCTTGAAGGCAGTAAATTAGCTAGTCAGATAAAAGCCATGGCTGGAAATAGAATAGTAATAGGTACTATTTTATTAGAAAATGAGGAAGCATCAAGCTTTTTTGAAATGGCAGCCAATGCATCGAGTGAAAAATACTTTTTTGTATGCACTGGAGAAATGGAAGCGGCAGCTAAAAATAAAGTTAGTCGCAGCGCCCTACAAAAATTAATTATAGAAAAACACGAAAATAACTTCATCAGCCCAATGAAGCTTGATGATAGTCAGCATCTTAATAGCATAATACAGAGTTTTGATATTTGTTATTTAAACGAATCTAGAAACTTTTTACCTCCAAATTTGCTCACCAAAGCCGCTTATTTTCACAAACCAGTAATTGGACATAAAAACCAACTAGAAGGAAAACTGGTAGAAATTTTCAAAACTGGATTAGCAGTAGGACCTTATTTACAAGACAATTTGAATGCGCTTGAGATTTTAAGTCAACAAATTCCACAAAATATAAGTGGCATGGAAAACTACGCAAAACTTCAAGACATTGATAACCTGAAAGAATCATTAGAGCAATTGATGTGGTTTTAGGGAATTGTTAAAAAATGGGATAAGGGTGAAATTTTAGATTTATTTTTATTTTCGCTGAGAATAAATTTCAATAAAAAAATTAAACCTATGAGAAACATTTTAAAAAAATCAGCAACTTTACTTATTGTTACAATCCTAACTGCAGGTCTTTTTTCTTCTTGTAAAAAAGATGAAGAAACAACTACAACAACTTACAATGTTGAAGGATTATGGACAGGAACATACAATGTAAAAGGTGATGCTGGAATTGGAAATCAACCATTTGTATTAAGCGTTAAAAAAGATGGTTCAGTTTTGGTTGAAACAAAATTCTTTGCTGAATACCAAGTAGCAAAGGGAACATGGACACTAAGCGGTGACCAATTTTCTTGTTCATATACTTATATTTATGGAGCAGGTGCAAGCACAAATACAACTCAATCAGCTACAGCTACTTTTAGTAAAAGTGCTGGAACCTTAACTAATGCTACTTGGGTAAATGTAAATCCAGCTACCGGCCAGAATGGAGCCTTAGTTTTAACAAAGGTTAATTAATAAATAACCTGATAATTAATTTATAATAAACCTGAATTTCATTTTATGAAATTCAGGTTTATTTATGTTCTTATACATTCACTTTTTCATTGTAGATTAAAAGTATGTTATTTGAAAAAAAATGAACTACAGAATAAATCAATTTCAGCAGTTAAATGAAAAAGCAATTTTGCTTTTAGCATTCCTTCCAGGAAAGTTTTATAAGTTTATTCCTAGTTATTTAAGAGAACAAAATAGAATATTAAATTCTTCGATATCAGCTTCATACAAAATAAATTTTGACAACCAAGCTTATGTAATATCGAAAAATGGCATTTCATACAGAATTAGAAAAAAGTCGACTGATTTTTTAGTTTTTGAACAAGTTATTTTAAATCAGGAGTATAAACCATTTTTAGATTTAATTAAAAATCACAATCAAAATAAAGCACTAAATTTGGTTGATGCTGGCACAAATGTTGGATTTGCATCTTTATATTTAAATGAACATCTCAATATAAACAGAACAATTTCTATTGAACCTTCAAAAGAAAATATTAAAAACTTAAAAGAAAATTTCGAGTCCAATGCAATTTCAAATTTTCATATTTATGAAACAGGTCTTTGGGAAAAGAAAACTCGCTTGAAATTAGATACAAGTTTTAGAGATGGTAGAGAATGGTCTTTAAGACTAATTGAAACTGCAGAAAATGATCCAGAAGGTTTTGATTGTATTTCAATTGAAGATATTTTCAAAGACGAGAAAATTGAAATAATCGATATCCTAAAAATTGATATAGAAGGTGGTGAAAAGGAAGTATTTAAAGCTTTTGAAAAAGATAATTCCATTTTGCAAAAGATTAAATTCATTGCAATTGAAATACATGATGAAGTTGCAGACAGGACCAAAATTAATACCCAATTATTAAACGCAGGTTTTAAAATTGAAACCGTTGGAGAAACTACTATTGGGGTAAACAAAAATCTAGTTTTATGAGAGAAGTAAATGCGGAGAGACTATATAGTTATCAAATAAAAAAACATTTTTATTACTATTTAGAACATGTTTTTATTATTGAATCTTTAATTGGCGCAATAAATAAATATGCAAAAGGAAAGGTTTTAGATATTGGTTGTGGAAATAAACCATACCTAGAACTCTTTAATGGAAAAATTGAGAGCTACATCGGCTGCGATATCATTCAATCCTCTGGAAATTGTGTAGATGTTTTATGTCCTGCGCAAGAAATTCCTTTGGAAAGTTTGTCGTTTGATACTGTGTTTTCTACTCAAACTATTGAACATGTTGGCGATTTTCAAGGTATGGTTGATGAGGCTTTCAGACTTCTTAAACCTGGTGGACATTTTATCGTTTCGGGTCCAATGTACTGGCCTTTACATGAGGAACCTTACGACTATTTCAGGTTTACAAAACATGGATTTCGATTGAGTTTAGAAAAAGCAGGATTTGAAGTTTTAGAAATCAATCCAAATGGAGGAAAATGGGCTTTATTGGGTCAAACATTATTGTTAACGCTACCTAAATGGATGACTTTCCCAAAAATCACTAGAACTTTACACAATTTGTTTTATGAATGGTTAGATAGAAAATTTTTCGACCCTATTAACACCATGAATTATGTTGTAATTGCTAAAAAATCTGTTTAATGAATCCCAGAATATCAGTAATTATACCCTGTTATAACCATGGGAAATATATCCGTGAAGCCTTGGCTGGTTTGAAAAAACTACCTGAAGGTTTATGCGAAATAATTATTGTTAATGATGGCTCAACAGATACTTATACAATTGAAACCCTTGAAAAATTAAAATTAGAAGGATATAAAATCATCCATCAAACAAACCAAGGTTTAGGTAAAACCAGAAACAATGGAATAAAACTGGCTTTGGGTGAATATATACTTCCTTTGGATTCAGATAACCGAATTAATCCGGAATACATTACTGAAGCCATTAGAATATTAGATAGAAATGCAGGATTTTCGGTAGTTTACAGCAATCCAAATTATTTTGGTGATAAAAAAGGCACAACAGAACTTCCCGATTTTAACTTGCAACAAATGATGATTGGAAATTACATAGATGCTTGTGCAATTTACCGAAAATCTGCTTGGGTAGAAGTGGGTGGTTATGATGAAAACATGCCTTTTATGGGCGTTGAAGACTGGGAATTTTGGCTACATCTATCATTTAAAGGACACAAATTTTATCATATAAATAAGGCACTTTATGATTATAGAGTTGCGGCAGTTTCGATGATAAAAAAAGATACCGCACCCAATTTTCAAGAACTAAAAAAATACATTGAACAAAAACATGCTTCATTCTTAAATTATGATGCAATAGGCAATTATGTTTCAGAAAGATTTGCTGCTGCACCATTTATGTTTATTATGAAACTCATCTTAAAAACCTATTTTCCCGCCAAATACAACAAATTAATTGTAGCAAAAAAAATCAACAGAATTTAATGAATACTCCTGTTTTACTTATATTATTCAACCGCTCTGATACGGCACTACAAGTATTAGAAAGAATAAAACTTGCAGGGGTTAAAAAGCTATATTTATTTTCTGATGGCCCCAGAACAAATAAAACGGGCGAATCTGAAATTCTAAAAAAAGTACAATCTGAAATTCTGAATGCAATTAACTGGGAATGTGAAGTAAAAACAAAATTTGAGGAAGAAAACAAAGGTCCACGCTATGCCATTGGAAATGGAATAAACTGGTTTTTTGAAAATGAAGAAAATGGAATCATTTTCGAACACGACTGTCTACCAAACCTCAGCTTTTTTAGTTTCTGTGAAGAATTATTAGCCAAATATGCTGATGATGAAAGAATCATGCACATATCGGGTAATAATTTTCAGTTTGGGAGAACATTTGGAACTGGTGACTACTACTTCTCAAAATTTAATCATATATGGGGCTTTGCTACTTGGAGAAGAGCCTGGAAACATTACGATTTAGACATGAAAAGTTATCCGGAATTTAAATTGAAAAACGAGTTAGTTAATATATTCCCAGATAATAGAGTTTATAAATTTTGGGAAACTGTATTTGATAAAACATATAATAAAGAAATCGAAACTTGGGATTACCAATGGACATTTAGTATGTGGTGCCAAAATGGATTGGCGATTTTGCCACAAAAGAATCTGGTTAGCAATATAGGTTTTGATTCTGAAGCACTTAATACAAAAAACCCAAATCATAAAGTAGCTTTCATGGAAACTTTTGAATTATTGGAAATCAAGCATCCAAAATGGATAATTCACCAAATGGATGCAGATATTTTCAGCATTCACAATATATTCTACCCAAGTATCCTTAAATTTGGAATCCAAAAAATAAAAAAACTGCTTAAATAATCGTAAATGAACTTAAAAAACCTTTTAAAGAAAAAGAGTGGCATTGATGCTTTTCTGCGTTGGCAGAGGATTGAATTGGAACAAAGCAGGATTCTAAATGGTCGATTATTTGCTAGTATTAACTCTTCAAAAGGTTTAGTTGAGGATTTTGAGAAAATAGAATTTTCAGTTTTTTCACAACTTGGAGATGATGGAATAATTCAATATTTGATTGAACAAATAAATTTTCCAAATAAATATTTCATTGAATTTGGAGTTCAAAATTATATGGAATCAAACACCCGATTTTTATTGATGAATAATAATTGGAGTGGATTAATAATGGATGGCTCTGAGGAGTTTATCAATTTTATTAAAAACGATTATTATTATTGGAAATATAATTTAACCGCAAAGAAGCTATTTATTACAAAAGACAATATCAATCAGGCATTTTTGGAAGAAAAAGTCCCTCAAAACCCCGGAATTCTGCACATTGATATCGATGGAAATGATTACTGGATTTGGAAATCAATTGAAGTGGTAAATCCAATTTTGGTAATAATGGAATACAACAGTGGTTTTGGTGACATAAGACCTATTACCGTTCCATATGTAGATGATTTTGAAAGATATAATTGTCACTTTAGCGGCTTGATATTTGGAGCATCTTTGCAGTCGCTTTGTGATCTGGCTGAGGAGAAAGGTTATTATTTCATTGGAAGCAACAGTTATGGCAATAATGCCTATTTTGTAAAAAAAGAATATATTGGAAGCTTAAAGCCAATTACTTGTAAAGAAGGTTATAGATTAAGTAATTGCAGACAAAACAAAAATAAAGAGGGTAATTTTACACTTGAATTGGATGAAAACATGATTAAAACTTATCCAAATGTAAAAGTGGTAAATACAAGAACAGGAAATTTAGAGAATTTAAATGAGTAATAAAGAGATGAAAACAGAACAAGAAGTAAAATTAGATAGTTATTTTAATAACAGAACCGTAGATCCGACTTATTATTCTAGTTATAAAATTCCAAGGTATTTAAAACCACATATTCCTGTAAATAAACATGCCAAAATATTAGATGTTGGTTGTGGATATGGTCAATTTTTAAATTCATTAAAAGAGCAAGGATATACTAATATTTTAGGTATAGACATTAACAATGAATCAATTAATGAATGCAATGCAAAAGGATTAAAAGCAATACAAATTGAGGATATTAGAAATTATGCAAAAGAATGTAATGAAAAATATGATTTCATAACAATGAGTCACGTTCTTGAGCATATAGATAAAGATAAAATCATTGATACTTTATATCACATTAAAAAGTATTTACTCAAAGAAGGTGGCGAATTCATTTTAATGGTTCCAAATGCACAATCATACACAGGTGCTTACTGGAGATATGAAGATTTTACTCATACAATTATGTTCACTGCAGGGAGCTGTAACTATGTTTTAAAAGCAGCAGGTTTTAATACTATATCATTTATTGATGCAGATGGAACAGAACATATGAGTTTTTTAAAAAAGGTCATAATCAAATCCTTAATAGGCATATATAAATTAAAAGAAGACTTTTGGAATATCGTTTTACAAACATCCTTTCACAAACCAAGTCCTAGGATATACTCATTTGAACTTAAAGTATCTGCCAAATAAAAAAAAAATCTACCCATGAAACCCTACTTAAGAATTCTACAATTATTAGTTTTTTGTTTTCTATCAAACATTAATAATTCGATTTCTCAATGTATTACCTGTACAACTGTTAATTCATTAAACAACGGATTAATCTGGTGCCATCCTTTCAGTGGAAATGCAAACGATGTCACAGGCAATGGGTATGATGGTTTTGTTTCTGGTGCAACTTTAATGCCAGATAGAGCTGGAAACCCAAACTCAGCTTATAATTTCGATGGATTTTCAAGTTATATTTCTTTATCGAAGAATATTCCTAGTACTTTAACCACTTTTTCAATAAGCATGTGGTTAAAACCAGGTAGCAATTCTGGAAATGGATTCATTTTTTGGGAAGGAGATAATATATGTGGAAATGATATTTACCTTGTTTTACAGAATTCCACATTAAAACTTGGAGCAAATAAAGCGGCTAGTCTTGGCGGTTTAGGAAATTTATCTCATACTTACACTGTGCCAAGTCCATTTATAAACACTTGGACTCATATAGTTTGGGTAATGGAGCCAACAACATCTAAACTTTATGTAAATGGAAGTTTAGCCACAACAATCAATTCAACAGGGAACGGTTCAGGTTATAATTTTCCAGCAAGTTATGGCAGTAAATATGATGGAAATACGGGTTCTTGTGGAGCACCAAGGCAATTTTATTACCAAGGAGGAATAGATGATGTTCGACTTTACAATAGGAGCTTAAGCGCAAGTGAGGCATTAAGTTTGTTTAATATTTCCGCAGTAAGTCCACCTATACTTAATTCATTATTAGTTGATAGAAACATTTGCAAAGGAGATTCTATTCTAGCAAATCCAAGTGCTACAAATGCAAATAGTTATTTGTGGACTCCAAGTCTTGGCGTTAGTAATAATAGCATTCTTAATCCATACTTTAAACCTTCAGTTACTACTAATTATATCCTAAGTTTAAGTAATAATGTATGTACAATAAGAGATACTTTTACAATTAATGTAAACTCTTTAAATATTGAATTAGGACCAAATAGAAACATCTGCAAAGGAGATTCAATTCGAATTAATCCAAGTATTATCAATGCAATAAATTTTAACTGGACTCCTAACATTGGTTTGAGTAATTCCTCTATTAGTAATCCATATTTTAAGCCAATTCTGACTACAAGTTATATTTTAACAGCAAGTAACAATCAATGTTCGATAAAAGATACATTTACAATAAATATAAATCCATTAAACCTTGAATTAGGGCCGGATAAAAACCTTTGTTTGGGTGATTCAATGCAAATGAACCCTGTAATAAATAATGCAAATAATTTAATATGGTCACCTCCCATAAATATAAGCAATGTTAATATTGCAACTCCATTTGTAAAACCATCAATTTCAAGTAAATATTATCTTAATGTAAGCAATGGAACTTGCAGTTTAACTGATTCGATTTCAATTACAATAAATACTATTTCATTAGATATTGGTTTAGATAAATCAATATGTTTAGGCGATAGTGTAGAAATCAATCCTACTGCTGGAGCAGGTACTTTTATATGGTCACCAAGTTTGGGCCTGAGTTCAATAATCACTAAAAATACCATCGCCAAACCAATTACAAGCACTAAATACTATTTAAATCATGTTAGTGGTGCTTGCAGTTTAACTGATTCTATAAGTATTGCGGTTAATTCCCTTTCAGTTGAACTAGGAGTTGATAAAGGCTTTTGTTTAGGAGATAGCATTCAACTAAATCCAGAAACAAATAATTCAACAATCTACAGCTGGAGCCCGACTAATTGGTTATCTGATCCACTAATTAAGAATCCTTTCTTCAAACCCGATTTACCAACAAAATACTTCCTAGCCGTTTCAAATGGCATTTGTTCTGCAATCGATTCTATTATAATTAGTCCTAAATCTATTAGCGTAGAAGCAGGTATGGATATAGTAATTTGTTCAGGTGATAGTATAAAGTTAAATGCTGTTGCCGGTGCAGGTATTTATGCATGGTACCCGAAAATAAATATAAGTGATACAAGCATTTCTAATCCTATTATTAAACCAACAAGTGATATAAAATACTATTTAAAATATACTGAAGATGGATGTGAGAACATTGATTCAATATTTGCAATTGTCAGGCAGATAAGTTTGAATCTTTCTAAAAATGAAACCATTTGCTTAGGAGATAGTGTTAAAATTTTAGCAAGTCAAACAGGAGCTAGCAATATAGAGTGGACACCAGCAATCGGTCTTTCTAATACAGATATCATTCAACCATGGGCTAAACCAAATTCCACCCAAAAATATAAAATTCAACTTGATGATGGAGTTTGTTTTAAATCAGATAGTTTAACAATTTATGTTTTTGATAAAAATTCCTATACCAAAAATAATGATACAAGTATTTGCCGTGGAAATAGCATTCAATTAAATATTTTAGGAGGTACAGCCTGGAATTGGATAAATCCTTACATGCTAAACTCAAATAATATTCCAAATCCAATTGCATCTCCTCAAGTTGATACTTCATATATCGTAAAAATCTCAAATAATAACTGTTCAATCTACGACACTATTTCACTTAAAGTAAATCAATTACCTGCAATTCAAGCAGGTAATGATACATTTCATTGCTTTAACAAATCGGTCCAAATATTTGGAAATAAAATGAACTCTTTACTTACCTACTGGGAGGCAAATCCCTATTTTCAGGATACCTTCGAACTAAATCAAAACGTATCTGTAAGTAATAACTATGAATTTGTATTAATTGGAAAAAGTAATGACTGTTACAATTATGATACCATTCGAGTAGAGGAAAAACCGCTGGTAAATGCTGATTTTAAAATTAATCGAGAAGAAGGTTATCCTCCGCTAAACATAGTTTTAAATAATACCTCACCTATTACGCCATATTTTAATTGGAACTTTAATAATAACAATATTTCTACTGGGGGTAATTTAGACACCTCATTCATTTATAATAAAAGCGAGGACTTAAATATAAAACTTACAGTCACAGATAGCTTTAGCTGTGCAGATACTATTGTTAAAAGTGTAAAAATTTTATTAAAACCATATTTTCAAGTACCTAATGCTTTTACACCTAATGGCGATGGTAATAACGATTATTTTCAAATAATTTATAATTCTGGGGCATTTAAATATGTTCAATATGAAATTTATAACCGTTGGGGAGAGCATCTATTCACATCAATTTTGCCTGGAGGTAAATGGTGGGATGGTTATTTTGAAAATTCTCCTTGTCCTGATGGAGTATATTTTTTTATTGCCAGAGGTGAAGCACTTGATGGCACAATATTTAATTCTCAGGGCACTGTAACACTTTTGCGATAGTAATAAAATTTATCATTAAACATACAATCATAATTTGACAAAAAAGTCAAATAACTGAAAATATTTTATGATTAAAAATTTTACTAATTACAATAAAACAAAGTAATTCTTAATGATAGGTAGAAAAATATTGAAACTAAAACAAGGCTCCCCTTACTGTCTCATTTTACTAATAACAAGAAATCAAAATGATGATTCTTTGAAGCAACAAGAACCTAGATTTAAATATTATTTAAAAAACTCATAATCAAAATTTTAATTGGATTTATCAGAATTTTGAGAGAAATTTGACATCAATTTGTTTAATTATTTTCCATAAAACAATTCAAGAGATTTATTCAGTTAAATGAAGAGTATTTGCATAATCAAAAATCTACCCATGAGAGTAAATTTAAAAGTTCTATTATCATTGATATTTTTCTATTTCGCAAATATCTCTATTTCGAAATCTCAATGTCTTACGTGTACAACTAACAACCCATTAAACTCTGGATTAATCTGGTGTCACCCTTTCAGTGGAAATGCAAACGATGTTACCGGAAATGGATATGATGGTTTTGTTTCAGGGGCAACATTAATTCCAGATAGGGCTGGTAACTTAAACTCAGCTTACAATTTTAATGGCACATCAAGTTATATCTCTATATCAAAATTATTACCAAGTTTTCTTCCAACATTTTCTATGAGTATGTGGCTAAAACCTGGCACAAATACAGGCAATGGTTTTGTTTTATGGGAAGGAGATAACGCTTGTGGGAATGACATTTATCTGGTAGTTCAAAATTCAACTATTAAACTTGGTGCAAATAAAAATTCAAGCTTAGGCGGACTTGGAAATTCTGCTCATACATATACAGTTCCTGGATCATTTATAAATAACTGGACTCACATAGTTTGGGTAATGGAGCCAACAACATCAAGACTTTATGTTAATGGTAATTTAGTAATTACAATCAATGCAGCTGGAAATGGTTCTGGTTATAATTTCCCAACAAGCTATGGAAGTAAATTTGATGGAATTGGAGGTTCTTGTGGTGCACCAAGGCAATTTTATTACCAAGGGGGTATTGATGATGTTCGACTTTATAATAGGAGTTTGAGTGCAAGTGAGGCACTAAGTTTATACAATATTTCACCTGGAACACCACCTATAATTACCTCAATAACTGACAGATTTATTTGTAAGGGAGATTCAATACAAGTAAATCCGATTGTGAGTAATGCAACAAATTTTTCATGGTCACCAACTTCTGGGGTAACCAATCCGAATATTATAAATCCTTTTTTTAAGCCCTCAGCATCTACAACTTACATTTTAAGTGCCAGCAATAGTCAATGTACAGAAAAAGACACATTCTCAATCTATTTAAATAGTCTTAACCTTGAACTTGGGGCAAATAGAAATATATGCTTGGGAGACTCTATAAGACTCAATCCTATTATTTCAAATGCAAGCACGTTTAGTTGGACACCTGCAACCGGTATAAGCAATACAGGAATTTCCAATCCTTTTTTAAAACCAATAAGCACAACAACATATATTCTTACCGCAAGCAACAACTCTTGTTCTATAAAAGATACTGTTACAATTGTTGTAAATAATATTAGTTTAGAAGTGGGACCTGATAAAAATATATGCCCTGGAGATTCCATTCAAATCATCCCAATTTTTAGCAATGTCGATAATTTTTCCTGGCAACCAACTTTGGGAGTAAGCAATTCCGTAATAAGTAGCCCTTATTTCAAGCCAACAACTACAACTAATTATATTCTAACTGCAACAAATAGTTCATGCACAATAAAAGATACTGTTCGAATTCAGGTAAATGGTATTAGTTTAGAATTAGGTGCTGACAAAACATTTTGTCCAGGAGATTCAATAAAAATAAACCCAACAATAGTTAATGCAAATAATTTCAGTTGGCTACCCATAACCGGTCTTAGTAATCCAAATATTAGTAACCCCAATTTCAAGCCCAGTGTTACCACTAAATACATACTTACTGCAAGCAACAACTTTTGCACATTAAAAGATTCAATTACGATTCATGTAAATGACTTAAGTCTAGAATTGGGTTTAAATAGAAACATTTGTCCAGGAGATTCTGTCCAGCTAAATCCCATATTTACTAATGCAAATAGTTTTCTTTGGACTCCCAATTTAGGTATAAGTAGTCCAACAATAAGTAACCCTATTTTAAAGCCTGATACTACAACTAAATATATATTGACAGCGAACAATACTTCTTGCTCAATTAGCGATACCATTTTAATTCAGGTAAACAATTTAAGGATTCTACTCGGACCCAATAAAAATATCTGTTTAGGAGATTCAATTAGAATCAATCCCTTTACATCAAATGTTTCATCATTCAATTGGTCTCCATCAATTTTTGTAAGTAATACCGGCATAGAAAATCCATTTTTAAAACCAACTACTTCCACTAAATTTTATTTAGATGTGAGCAATAGTTCCTGTAGCTTAAAGGATTCCGTTGAAATCACAGTAAATACAATTTCACTTGAACTGGGTTCTGATAAGACAATTTGTTTGGGAGATAGTATTATTCTTAACCCTTTAGCAGGAAATGGTAACTTTTTATGGTCACCGGCAACTGGACTTAATACAATAAATTCTAAAAATACCATTGCAAAACCTATATCAAATATTAAATACTATCTAAATCATACCAATGGGGCTTGTTCAATGATTGATTCAGTAACAATTTCAGTAAATAGTATTTCTGTAGAACTTGGCACAGATAAGTCTGTTTGTTTAGGAGATAGTATCAGAATTAACCCCACAACAATAAATACATCAAATTATTCTTGGAGCCCTATAAATGGAATTTCTGACCCATTAATTAAAAACCCCTTCTTCAGTCCAAATATTTCAACTAAATATTTTTTATTAGTTTCTGATGGCTTATGTAGTGCAAAAGATTCAATTTCCATTGAAACCAAAATTATAAGTTTAAATGCTGGATTGGACCAAACAATTTGTTTAGGAGATAGCATTCAATTAAATGCAATAGCAGGTATTGGAAACTATTCATGGTATCCTAAAATAGAAATTAGTGATACAAGTATTTCAAACCCTATAGTTCAGCCTAAAAACGATAGAAAATACTTCATTAGCTATGCAGAAAATGGTTGTCGAACATTAGATTCAATTTTAGTAATAGTGAGGCAAATAGGTTTGGATGCGGGTATAGACAAAACAATTTGTTTAGGAGATAGTATACAAATCTTAGCAAATCAATTTGGTGGAAGTAATTTAATTTGGAGTCCTGCAATTGGTCTTTCTGATATTAACATAATCCAACCTTGGGCAAAACCAATTTCAACTCAAAAATATAAATTAAAAATAGACGATGGAGTTTGCTTTAAATCAGATAGTTTAACCATTACAATTTTAGATAAAAACCTAATATCAAAAAGCAATGACACAATGATTTGTTCCGGAAATTCTGTTCAACTAAACATTATTGGTGGAACTAATTTGCAATGGTTAAATCCATACAATTTAGATTTAAGTAATATTTCTAAACCTGTTGCATCACCTCTTATTGATACAATATATATTGTAAAATTTTCTACGAATGGTTGTTGGTTTTTTGATTCAATTTCTATCAAAGTAAATAAAAGTCCTTTTATTGATGCTGGTAGAGATACATTTCATTGTTTCGAAAATTTTGTTAAAATAACTGGGAATAAAGGAAATTCGTTACAATCATATTGGCAGTCTAACCCGTATTTCTCAGATACATTAAAATTAGACCAAATTGTTTCAATCAAAAATCAATATAAATTTATTCTAACCGGAAATAGCAATGGTTGTTTTAGTTTTGATACTATTGTTGTAAATGAAAGGCCTAAAGTAACTGCCGACTTTTCGGTATTTCCTGAAAGCGGTTTGACCCCCTTAGATATTAACTTAAAAAATACTTCAACAAATTATACAATATTCTCTTGGGTAATTGATGGTACAAGTTCAAATGGACTCGACCCTGACACTAGCTTTATTTATAATAACAAAAAGGATTTAAGTATTCTTTTGACTGTATTTGACAGCTCTGGATGCACTGATACTATAAGCAAAACTATAAAGATAAATGTTGAACCCGTTTTTAAGATCCCAAATGTGTTTACACCAAATGTAGATTATTCCAATGATTACTTTGAAATATTACACAATCCGGAAGCATTCAAATATGTTGAATATGAAGTTTATAACAGATGGGGTCAATTGCTATACAAAACCAAAATGCCTGGCGGAAAATGGTGGGATGGTACTTTTGATGGAAATCCTTGCCCGGAAGGCGTCTATTTTTATATAGCAATTGGAGAAGCTTTAAACGGAAAAATGTTTAATGCTCATGGAACATTAACCTTACTTAGGTAATTTAACTCTAAAAATTATATCAATTTTTGTTGAAACTATATTCTAAGCAATATTATTATATTAAATTCCAAAATATTTTTGACATAAATTTTTGTGAATTATAACAAATTAAATATTCAGTTTTGGTATATACTTATTTCCCAAATTTGTGGTCTATCTTTCTTTTCTAAAGTTCAGGCTCAGTGCACTTTTGCAAATCGAATAACATATACAAATTTGGCTGTAAATGGTGATTTTACTTTAGGAAATACTGGATTTAACCATCCAGATTTATTTTATTCAAGCATTTACCCGTTAGACACAGGTAAATTTACAATTACAACAAATGCAGCTTTGGTAAGTCCTAGCTTAAGTGGATTCGATCATACCAGCGGTAGTGGTAATTTTATGGTTATTAACCAAGGTTCAAATCCTGTAGTTTGGAAACAAACCATTACTGTTAATCCAGGAGAAGCTTATTTATTTGCATCTTGGTTTAAAAATGTAGTAAAACTGCCAGATTATGCAGGTTTACCAACTGCCAAAATGGAACTTTGGATAAATGGAACAAAAATTAGTAGTACACTAAATGTGTCTGATTCACCAGATGAATGGCGTCTTTTGGAAGCAACTTGGATTTCAGGAACTGCAACAACTGCTAATATAGAAATCAGGAATGCTGAAACTTCAACAAGTGGAAATGATTATGGCATTGATGATGTAACATTTAAATCATGCTGCCAAAACAAAGTAAATGCAGGTATTGACCAAACTATTTGTTTGGGAGATAGTGCTATTCTAAACGCAGATGGTGCAGTAAGCTTTGTTTGGTCTCCAGTTTTTCATATAAACAATATTAATATCCCAAACCCAATAGTTCGACCTCCTGTTACAACAAATTATTATGTTACTAGAACAAATGGATCCTGCATTTCAAAAGATACGATATTAATAACTGTTCAACAAGTTTCTGCAAATGCGGGCATTGACCAAAAAATTTGTGCTGGTGATAGTATTCAACTCAACGGAAAAGTTGTTGCCACAAAATGGGAATGGATTCCAACAACAGATTTAAGAGATCCCCTAAGTTTACAATCTTGGATGGTTCCAAAAACACCAACTAAACTTATTCTAAAAGCTGAAATAACTAATTGCACCAGGTACGATACTGTTGATATATCTTTCATCAACAACATAAATGCAAGAGCTGGTAACGATACATTTACATGTTCAGGAAATCCAATTCAATTAAAAGCTAGTGGTGGAAATAACTATTTATGGCTAACAAATTATCAAATCAATGATATAAATTCAGCCAATCCTATTGTTAATCCTTTGGTAGATACCAATTACATTTTAAGGGTTCAAGTAGGAAGTAATTGTTTTGGCTATGATACTGTTTTTGTTGCTGTAAATGGGGCAGCAAGTATAGAACTAGGAGAAGACTTAGGACATTGTTTTGATGGTGCTGTTCAAATACCAACAGTATTTAAAAATCCAGTAGATTCTTTTAATTGGTCGCCACAAACAGGTTTAAATAATGTGAAAATTGAACGTCCATTTGCAGCAATTAAAGGCAAACAAACATTTACACTTACAGCTTATAAAAATTCTTGCATAAGCAAAGACAGTGTTTTGGTTTATGAAATGCCAAAAATAACCGCAAAATTCATTACCAACCCACAAAATGCAATTGCACCAAGTTTTGTTCAATTCATTAATCAATCAACGAATGGAACAAGATTTTCATGGGAATTTGGAGATGGGTCATTTCCGTCACAAGAAGTAAATCCTGTTCATTATTACAAAGATACAGGTGAATTTATAGCCAGATTATTTGCTATTGATAGTTTAGAATGTGCTGATAGAGCTGTAAAAACTATAACATTAGTTACTGCTCCTTATTTAAAATTACCTAATGCAATAAGCATTAATGGAGACGGTATCAATGAAAAGTTCATTCCTATTTTTAATGAAGAAGCATTTTTATGGTTGAGATATACTATTTATGATAGATGGGGAAATGAGATTTATTTTACAGAATATCCTAATGCAAATTGGTGGGATGGAACCATAGACGGTGAACCTTGCCAAACTGGAACATATTTTTATAAAATTGATGCTTTAGGCCGAAATAATGAGCCATTTAATTTAAAAGGCACAATCGATTTACTCAGATAAATTTCGAAAACTCAGTCATTTTTTTTCGAAAATCTTATCGCTTTTTACGAAAATCAGCACGAATCAATTACAAGTCATTCATATTCTATTACTTACATCAAAACAAGTTCTCCTTGATTAAGTTTATTTTAAGAAAAATTTCGCTCGAAATTGTTAATTTTGAGAGATTAGGAAAACTGAATTCATAAGATACACTCACGATTTTAAAATCTAGGTGAACATTTAAAATTTAGTTATCATTAAAATAGAAAAAGGAAACTCGTATGAAGATAAAATTACTTAGGTTGATTTTCGCATTTGTATTTCTAGTTGGATTAGGTTCAAAGCAATTAAATGCTCAAACTTATTCTTGGGCAGTTAAAGCAGCAGGCACAGGTGCAGATCATACCCGCGGAATAACTACAGATGCTCAACAAAATGTTTATCATTATTTTTATTACACAGGTAGTGTTACTATTGATAGTGCAGGAACACCTATTACCATAACAAGTAATGGTGGTAAAGACTTAGCCATTGTTAAGTATAACTGTAATAAACAATTTCAATGGGTTGTAAAAATTGGAGGACCATACCAAGATGGAGGAGACTTTAATAATCTAGGGATTGCAGTTGATTCATTAGGAAATATTTTTGCCTCTGGCTCTTACCGAGTTCAATTATTTGTAACATCAAGTAATGGTAGCACTATAACAAGAGGAGCAACGGGCCCAGTTAGTGTAATAGACAATATGTTTATTTTAAAAATGACCAATAGTGGTATTGTGCAATGGGTAAACACTGGAATAAGTAATGGAGATGATGAAGGAGCAGGATTATGTGTTGATAGAGCTGGTGATGTATACGTTACTGGTTTTCATTCTAATAATGCCTTATTTACTTCAACTTCAGGAACAACAAACGCAACTTTAACAAGCTTAGGAAGTACAGATATTTTTATTGTTAAATACTCAACTCTTGGAGAGATTTTAATTAGTAACAGAGGAGGAGGTAACTTTCAAGATTTAGGCGCATCAATTGATGTTGATAGCAGCAGTAATATTTATGTAGCAGGTCAATTTGGTTCAGGAGGTTCTGGTATAGTTACATTAGGAAACGTAATTTCAAATACTGGAGGATGGGGAGCATTTGTAGCAAAAGCAGATGCAAATGGTACTTGGATTTGGGCAAATTCAATGGGGCAAGCAGCATCTGAAGGTTATTCAAATGTAAAAGTAGATGATTTAAATGATAGAGTTTATGTAACTGGTCATTATAACGGAAACTCCCAAGTAACAAGTAGGCCTGGTGGCACATTTGTAAATGTTACAACCAATGGCCAATTTGATGCAATTATAGTCTGCATGAATTTAGATGGAGCCAACCAATGGGTTAGAACCATGGGAAGTGTCTCTAATGAATTCGGTTATGGCCTAACATTAGATGCAAACTTAAACGTGATGTTTTCTGGTGAATTCTCTGGGACCATTTCACTTGGAGCTTTATCTATAGCTTCTTCTGGAAACTCATCTGGATATATGGCAAGAATTTCTAGATTAAATGTACCTTTAAACCTATACAAAATTGGAACAACAAGCCCAGGTTTTAGAGCTGCAAGTGTTTTACATACTGGAAGTTCAGGAAAAGTTTATGTAGGTGGGTATTATATTTCATCTCCAGTATATTTTTCAAATGATACCCTAGTAGGTGCTGGTGGTGAAGATGCATTTTTAGCTAAAATAAACGAAAATGATACTACATTTTTAAGGAGCACAGCAACCACCATTCAATGTACTGGAGATACCTCATTTTTATACATTCCAAACAAAGATTTTGGAACATTTAGGTGGTTAAGAAATGATACCTTAATTACAATTACTACCGACAATCGCTTTAAAACCAATATTAGCGGTACTTATAGGGTTGTAAGTGTTAGTCCTTGTGAACCTAATGATACTTCAATAGCAATAACTGTAAATAAATTAACAACCTTTGTAACACCAAGATTAGGCGATAAAACAATCTGTAGGTCTGACAGCGCACAACTTGGAGGAAATACTGCATATAATTATACATGGACACCAAGTGCTGGTTTAAGAGATTCAATGGCAGCGAGTCCTTGGGCATTACCTAACACGAATACTACTTATTTTGCAACAATAAATTTCCAAGGTTGTACTTCTAGAGATACCTTAGTGGTTTCCGTTAATCAGAATTGTTGTATTACATGTTCTACGCCATACGATATCAACCAAGGATTAATTGCTTGTTATCCATTTAATGGAAATGCAAATGATGAAAGTGGAAATGGAAACAATGGCACAGTAACTGGCGCAACCTTAACTGCAGATAGATTTGGAGTTGCAAACCGCGCTTACCTGTTTAATGGATTTAATAATTTCATTAATGTTCCAAACTCTCCAAGTTTAGCTTCACCTACAAATGAAGTAACCATTGCATTTTGGGGAAGAATTAATGGATTTTATACATTTAACCCAGGAACAATATTTGCATCTGCAGTAACAAAAGGAAGTTCAACTACAAATTACCAATACCGTTTTGCAGTTAAAAATAATGGTATTTTAAGCTTTAATAACAATAGACAATGGAACTTTACAGTAGGCACTAATACTGCACTAGCAACTTGGTATCACTTTGCTGTTACTATGAAGGATACGCTAATGATTTATTACAGAAATGGTTTACCAGTAGGCTCTTCAACAGTTACTAGCTCTTATACAAGTGCAAGAAATGAAAATTTAAGGATTGGAAGAGGAAATCCAACAAATGCTGCCGACCAATACAATGGTGTGATTGATGAAGTAAAAATTTGGAATAGAGCATTATCAGGAGCAGAAATATTTAAATTGTATAGCTTAAGTTCAATTAATGGTTTACCTACAGTTAATGCTGGATTAGATAAAAACATGTGTAAAGATGATAGTGTGTTTATTAATGCTACAGGTACTGGAATTGCAAACTTTTTATGGACTCCAAATAGAAGTTTAATGACAGATTCAACGGCTCTTATCATTAGAACATGGCCAGCTGATACTACAACTTTTATTTTAAGAGCGGATGTTAGTGGTTGCAAAAACTACGATACCATGAACGTAAATGTAATAGATTTCAAACCTGAAGCTGGTCTGCCGCAAAATATATGCTTTGGTGATAGCACTCAATTAAATGCATCATCGGCCTTATTACACCAATGGTCGCCAAACCTATATATTAGCAATGTTAATATTTCAGATCCTTGGGTAAAACCTGATACAACTACAAGGTATTTCTTAACTGCAAATAATGGACTTTGTACAAGATATGACACAGTTGATATTAATGTAACCAAGGTATTGTTAGACCCGATTCGAGACACAACCATGTGTTTAGATGATAGTGTACAAATTTCCATCAATACAACAGGTATACTAAGTTACTTGCCAATTACAGGCATTAGCGATACTACTGTAAGCAATCCATTTGTTAAAGTAGCAGCAAATACAACTTATATTGTTACCTCAACTTTATTTGGTTGTTCTGTTAGAGATACCTTTGAAGCCAATACCTCACAACTAAATTTAGATGCTGGACCAGATAGAGAAATTTGCATTTTTGATTCAATTCAATTAAACGCTGTTGCAAGTGTTGGTGCTGATTATAGATGGTCTCCAAATTATTTTATTGAAGATACAGCCCTTTCAAATCCTTGGGTTAGCCCACAAATAACAACAGTATATTATTTAAAGTCACAAAATGGATACTGCACAAAATACGATAGTGCAATTGTGATTGTAAATCGTCCGATTGCCAATGCTGGTTCAGACAAAACAATGTGTCTTGGAGATACCATTCGTTTTAATGGAACTTCAAATGGAATTACAACTTGGACACCAAATACTGGAATTTTAGATACTGGTGCAATAGCTAGACTGACTCCATTAGTTACAACTGATTATATCATGACTGTTACTCAAGGAATTTGTTCTGCTAAAGATACAGTTAAAGTTGATGTTTTAAATTTAACTGTTGATGCAGGTACAAATCAAAAAATATGTTTAGGAGACTCTGCTCAATTAACTGCTACTGGTGCTTTGAAATATAATTGGCTACCTCTATATGCTATTAATGATACAGGAATTGCTAATCCAAAAGTTGCTCCAATTGTTAAAACAACATATTATGCAATTGTAACAAATGGTTATTGTTTTAGGTTCGATTCAGTAGAGGTTGATGTACAATCGGTAAGTGCACAAGCTGGTTTAGATACCTCTGTTTGTGAGGGAGAATCGGTAAGGTTAAATGCAAGTGGAGGAACTAACTATGTATGGACACCTACAACAGGTGCAGATAATCCGAATATAGCTAATCCAATAATTACTCCTATAAGTTCAGGAACCTGGATAGTTAAAGTAAGTGATGCATTAGGTTGCTCTGATTTTGATTCATTAGATATAAAAATTCATGCTTACCCAACAATTGATGCAGGTCCTGACTTGAAACATTGCCCAGATGATATTGTTCAAATCAATGCAACAGGAAAAGATTATACATCTATTATTTGGACTCCAGCAACAGGTTTAAATGATAGATTAAGTTTAACTCCTTTTGCATCAGTATCAACTAATACAAGTTATATTTTAACAGCTAGAAATTACCAATGTACAAAATATGACACTGTTGAAGTAACATTACCTCCACCAATCTCAGCTGCGTTTGATTTAACTCCAAACCAAGGAAATGCGCCACTATTGGTTCAATTTACAAACAATAGCTTAAATGCACATTTTTATACCTGGACATTTGGTCCGGCCGGTGCAAGTTCAAGTTTAAAAGACCCTTCTTATACTTACAACGAAAAAGGAATATTCACTGTAAAACTAACAGTTGAAGATAGCACAGGTTGTATTGATACAGCCTCAAAAATTGTAAATGTTGATATTACAGCAACCCTTTTTGCACCAAATGCATTTACACCTAATAACGATGGAGATAATGATGTATTTGCATTTACTTATCCTGCTTCTGAATTTGAATTCCTTGAATACAAAGTTTACAATAGATGGGGAGTAGAGATATTTTCAACTAGAATGCCAGGTGGACAATGGTGGAATGGTACTGATGGAACTAATCCTGCTCCTTCTGATACTTATGCTTATGTAATGAGTGCCAAAGACAAATATGGCAAAAAATACAAACTAACAGGAAGTATATTCCTAATTAGATAAACTAAAAAATCCCGCAATTGCGGGATTTTTTTTGCATAGAATGGTGGAAATCAATAACTGAACAAAATCAAGAATTTTTATTCGTTCTCTCCAATTCATTCTCGTAATTTAGCAGCGCAAAAATTAAAACCATATGTCATTCAGAACAGAACATGATACCATGGGCGAGGTACAAGTACCTGCCGACAAGTATTGGGGAGCGCAAACAGAACGCTCAAGAAATAATTTTAAAATTGGCCCTGAAGCCAGTATGCCAAAAGAAATTATTTATGCATTTGCATACCTAAAAAAAGCTGCTGCTCATGCAAACATGGATTTGGGAGTATTAAGCAAAGAAAAATGCGATTTAATTAGCAAGGTTTGCGAAGAAATTTTAACTGGTACCCTAGATGGAGAATTTCCATTAGTTATTTGGCAAACTGGTTCAGGTACCCAGAGTAATATGAACGTAAATGAAGTTGTTGCCTACCGCGCTCATGTATTAAGTGGTGGTTCTTTAAATGATGAGAAAAAAGTTTTACACCCGAATGATGATGTAAATAAATCTCAATCGAGCAACGACACCTACCCTACTGCTATGCACATTGCTGCCTACAAATTGGTAGTTGAAAATACAATTCCAGGAATAAAATTATTGAGAGACACTTTTGCTGCAAAATCAGAAGAATTTAAAACCATTGTTAAAACAGGTAGAACCCATTTTATGGACGCAACTCCTTTAACTTTAGGACAAGAATTTTCTGCATATACACAACAATTAGATAATGGAATACGTGCTTTAAAATCTGCACTAGAAATGGTGAAAGAACTTGCACTAGGCGGAACTGCAGTTGGTACCGGATTAAATGCTCCAAAAGGTTATGATGTTTTAGTTGCAGCTAAAATTGCTGAATTCACAGGTTTACCATTTGTAACTGCTCCAAACAAATTCGAAGCTCTTGCAGCTCATGACGCGATGGTTGAGTTAAGCGGTGCACTTAAGAGAGTTGCTGTTAGCATGATGAAAATAGCAAATGATATCAGAATGTTATCATCGGGACCAAGAAGTGGTATTGGTGAAATCATTATTCCTGATAACGAACCTGGTTCATCTATTATGCCTGGTAAGGTAAACCCAACACAACCAGAAGCAATGACAATGGTAGCAGCGCAAGTTATGGGAAATGATGTTGCAGTTGGAATTGGCGGAAGTAATGGCCATTTTGAACTAAATGTATTCAAACCTCTTATTGCGGCTAACGTATTACAAAGCGCAAGATTAATAGGTGATGTTTGCGTTTCATTTAACAATAATTGTGCTGTTGGTATTAAAGCAAATCATGAAATAATTAATAGACATTTAGAAAATTCATTGATGCTTGTTACCGCTTTAAATACGCATATTGGCTATGAAAATGCAGCTAAAATTGCTAAAAAAGCTCATAAAGAAAACAAAACTTTAAGAGAAGCCTCAATTGAATTGGGTTTGGTAACAAACGAACAATTCGACCAATGGGTTATTCCTGCCAATATGGTTGGAAATTTATAATTTGAATCAATTTTTCTAAAGGCTGATGAGATTAAAATTCATCAGCCTTTTTTTGTGAATGAATGAGTAATTTAAAACCTGATCCATGATGATTCATTAATTCGATATTCTTGTCTAAACTCAAATATTTTCGCAATTTAGATATAAATACATCCATGCTTCTGCCAGTAAAATAATCATTTGTTCCCCAAATTTTCTTTAATAAGTCTTCCCTTTTTACCAACTGATTCATGTGAACACAAAGCTCCTTTAATAAATCAGCTTCTTTTTGAGTTAAGGATTTAATTTGTTGCTTATGCACCAACTCAAGCTTTAAAAAATCGAAAATATATTCACCAATTTCAAAGCTTGTTATATTTAAAATTTCAGAAAAAACAGATTTACGTTTTACAAAAACTTTAATTCTAAACAACAATTCCTCTAAACTAAAAGGCTTAACTAAATAATCATCCCCACCTACTCTAAAACCGCTAAGTTTATCTTCTTTCATACCTTTTGCAGTAAGAAAGATGATGGGAATATCTTGGTTTGATTTTCGTATTTGTTCTGCCAAAGAAAAACCATCCATTAAAGGCATCATAACATCTAATAAACAAATATCAAATCTTTGTTTATGAAAAATATCAAGGGCTCTTTTACCATTCTCACAAAGCACAACTTCATAGTCATTCTCTTGTAAGTTATCTTGAATGACAAAACCCAAATTAGAGTCATCTTCTGCCAATAAAATCCTGGTTTTATTCATTATTCAATTACCTTAATTTTAATAAAAAATGAACTCCCAATTCCTACTTTACTTTTCACTTCAATTTTAGCCTTATGCGCCAGAATTACGCGTTTTACATAACTCAAACCAATTCCAAAACCCTTTACATTATGAATATTTCCAGTTGGAATTCTATAAAATTTATCAAAAATTCTTTTTAAAAATTCAGCTTCCATCCCTATGCCATTATCCTGTATTTCTAGTAGTAAAAAACTAGACAGTGGATTACTGGTTTTAATGGTAATTTTTGAATTTCCTTGGCTATACTTTTTTGCATTATCTAAAAGATTCTGCATTGATTGGTAAAAATGAAATGTATCAATTAAAACGACTGATTTTTTGGCATTTAACTCTAAATACAAATCGCATTTTACCTCATCTTCCGTTTTACAAAAGTCAGCAAAATGAGTCTTTATGAATTCATGTAATTCAACCCTTTCAAGATTTACTTTAAACTTGTCGCCAGCAAATGATAATACCCTATCTAATTGCCCCTTTAATTTTTCTGACTCATGAGATATAATTTGCAAATATTTCAATTCACGTTCTTGCTTCATTGAACTTTGGTTTTGCTGTAAAATACTTTTAACAGATAAAGAAATTGTAGTTAGAGGCGTTCTTATTTCATGGGCCATGTTATTAATAAAATCTCTTTGCACCTCAGCAAAACGTTTTTGTTTAAGAATCACAAATAATCCATAAGCAAAAAATAAACTAACTAGTAAAACAGCTAATGATGAAAACAACCAGATACCCATTTCGCTAATTAAATTTCCTGAATGATTTGGAAAGTAAATTGTGAAATAATAATTACTAGGCAAACCTTCAACTGCGCTTAAATACTTCAATTGTTTTACAACTGTTCCGCCAAATACAGGTTCTTTTGAGGAACAATCATATGAAGCATATTCGTATGGCTCTTGAATTCTATATTTTAAAAAAGACAATTCTAGATAATGTTCTAAAACCTCAATTTGAATAGGTTCATTAACATTTACAACAAAAAGCTTTTCATTAACTTGGTTAACACTATTTAATGAACCATTCTTACTTCCATTATAAACTTGCAATCCTAATACAACTTCTTGTAAAGAAAGATCCACTTGTTTGTTAAACTCAGCTTGTTTATGTTGAAATGCTTTCTTAAACCAAAATACTTGTGTAATAATGATTCCAGAAATTGAAATCACCGCTAGCACAACAAAAATTCTAATGGTTAAAGTACTCATAGCTTAACAAATGTATCATTTGAACTTAAAAAGCTCATAGAATAAATGGCCTTTAACATATCATTAACAATATTTGGCAAATCCTTAACTAAACAGTGTATGTAAGAATATCACCTTTGATGGGTAATAAAAAACAAAATGAAAAATCTTTTTACACTAGTAATGTTGCTTATTGGCGGGATGCTAATGGCACAAAACAATGAAATCACTTCAAACAAAACAAACAATTTGAAACCTGAAATTAGTTGGGTTAAAACTAAACATGATTTTGGCAAAATTCCACAAGGAAAACCTGTTACTATAACTTATGAATTTACAAATACTGGAAATGGACCATTAATTATTGCATCAGTAAATCCATCATGTGGCTGCACTACAAACGATTTTACTAAAAGTTCAATTGCTCCTGGCAAAAAAGGATTTATCACTTTAACCTATAATGCTGTAGCAGTTGGAAATTTTACAAAGAGTGCAACAGTAAATACCAATGCAGATCCAGGCCAAATAATTCTATATTTTAATGGTGAAGTTATTGAAGAAACTGCATCGAAATAGTCGGCAAAGAAGCTAATTTCAAGAAAGAAGTTTGCATAAGCCTGTCCAAATTCATTATATTGGGCAGGCTTTATAAATAATGGACTGGATAGGCGTAATATCAAAAGGAATAATAACCGGACTAATACTGACTCTCTCTTTTGGAGCAGGATTTTTTGCATTGGTTCAAACCAGCATATCAAGAGGAACCAACAAGGGAATTTTGATTGCAGTTGGTGCTGTAATAAGTGATGCACTTTATATTTTCATGGCCATGTTCGCCACTTCCTTTATTAGCGAGGAACTTCCTAAATACGATAAATGGATTCGTATTGCAGCACTTGTATCCTTTATATTTATAGGTATTCGAACGATAATTAAATCGAGTAAAGTTTTACAAACAGGTGATATTGGCGAAAAACCTAATTACTACTTCATTAGTAAAGGCTTTTTATTGAATAAACTCAATCCTATGATTTTGATTACATGGATTGGAATTACTGCTTATTTAAGATCATCATTATTGTATGATTTACCGCATCTAATTGTTTTCTTTTTGGCTGTTATGACAAGCGTATTTGCTACTCAGGCTGGCATTTGTTATTCATCAAACAAAATAAAAAAATGGCTCTCAGAACAGTTTATACACAGGATGAATATTTTGATTGGAATATTGTTCATAGGGCTGGGACTCTTGATATTCATTTCTGGAGGAAGCACTGAAGAAGGAATTGAAAAGGCAAAAGACCTCCTAAACTAGAATTTTAAGGAAATCTAAGGTTTGCCAAATCAGTGAGAATGTTTAATTTGTGAGGTCTACAAAAATTGACCATATAATTTTCATCAAATGAATAAAAATTTACTGCTTTTAATATTGTGTTTTTCTATTTTTCAAATTAAGGCACAACGCGCTTTAACAATTGAAGAAGGTTTAAAATTAGGAAATGTTAGCACAATCGGTTTTGTAAAGGAAACAAACAAAGATATTGATGACATCTTTTTAAATACTGGTTATAACCATGTTTGGGATTTCACTAAGGAAAATTGGAATTCTCCAAT
This sequence comes from Bacteroidia bacterium, assembly GCA_051861545.1. Lineage (GTDB taxonomy): Bacteria > Bacteroidota > Bacteroidia > UKL13-3 > UKL13-3 > CAISCU01. The sequence continues at coordinate 152,989 of JBIMKP010000001.1, forward strand.
GGTGAACTATGGATTTAGGTATTCTTTTCTTAGCGATATTACAGCTATGCATTATACTTGGATGAATGAATACTGCGAAACTCCAATTCCAAGAAATTTTTTCTATACCTACAATGCTGCAAGGGATACCGTATTTCTTGATGGATACATGGATGGAATTCATCTGATGAAATACCCTCAAAGAGTTCCTTATTTAACTTATCCAATGAATTTTGGCGATACTGTAGTTCACTATACCCCACAAAAACAGAATTCTACAAATCCATTTTTACCAATTGGCAAGGTATACTCAGTAACTTTTTATGATGGATTTGGTACTTTAAAAACACCAACTCATACATTTGATAGCGTTTTTAGAATTACTAGAGTTCAATTTGACAGCATTTATTTGGGTCCGATTTTACTAGACAATCCTGGATTTGTTGAAATTTTTTGGGTTCAAGCCAATGTTGGATTACCTATTTTAAGATTTGTTGGGCTAGAGGATGGTTACATGGTATATTATTCTGATACGCTAGGTAATACTTTAGGAATAGACAAAAACGATTTAAACAGAAATGTTCAGGTTTATCCTAATCCATTTAAAGATGAAATTCAAGTTGAACTTAATGGATACCAAATCAGCAAATTAAGTATGAGTGATATGAATGGCAAATTGATTTTAGAACAAATAGGAAGTCAATCAAACATAGAAACATCACATCTACCTGAAGGAATGTATTTGTTAGAAATTGAAATTACTAGCGGGGAACGAGTTTACCGAAAAGTAGTTAAATAGGGCCCGCTGAAAAAGATTTTCAGCAGGCCCTAAAAAGTTTAATTCCAAATTTTTGTTCCTTCAGAACAATTTGTACAGATATCTATTTCTTTTCTTGATTTAAGAATAGCTTTCCTAAAACCTTCATAAGATTGGTTTGTCCAAACTTGTTTAAACGTTTCTTTGCTTAAATCACCAAAACGATGTGTAGCATCTTTATCAAAACAACAAGGAACAACTAAACCATCCCAAGTAATTACTGAACCTTTCCAAAGTCGCCAACATTGGTTTAGTAACTTATTTTTTATTTGGTAACCTTCTTCAGTTTTCACATACCTACTAAACTCTAAATTTTCAGGAATAAACTCATCCGAACTTTTATAGTCGTAAATCTGTGCTGTTTTAATTCCTAATTCATCAACTCCAATCTCCTTCGCCATTCTTTTTACCTCTGGTAATTGGTCTTCATTGTGTTTAAATACAATAAATTGCCAAATGATATGAGGTGTAGCAGAATTCATTTTCTTTTTCCATTTAACAAGGTTTTTAGTTCCCTCTAGCACCTTTTCTAAATCACCACCAACTCTATATTTTGAATACGATTCTTGAGTAATACCATCAATAGAAACAATCAGGCGGTCTAAACCTGATTCAATGGTAGCTTTAGCCATATCATCAGTAAAATAATGGGCATTGCTTGAGGTTGATGTATAAATGTTTTTATCGGAAGCGTATTTGACAAACTCAAGAAACTTCTTGTTCAAAAATGGCTCACCCTGAAAAAATAAAACTAACCAAACCAATTCATGTTGGACCTCATCAATAATCTTTTTGAATAAGTTTAAATCAAGCATTCCTGTATTTCTGGTGAATTCACGCAAACCACTTGGGCACTGCGGACATCTTAAATTACAACTGGTGGTAGGTTCAATTTCCAAAGTAAACGGCATTCCCCAGTGATAATGACGTTTTGTAATTCTCGACAACTGATAACTAGCAAATAAGCGCACAAAATTTGAAATTCTGCGTGTACTTAACTTTGAAAGTAAATTTATTCCATCCTTAAAACTTTTGTTCATTTGACTCTATCCTTCTGCAATTATAGGCCTAAACACTAAGAATGTATTATTGGAGATTGTCAAACATGTATTAAATTGAATAAGCGGTATGATTTTAACCAAATAACAGATTTAACAATTCTTCAATTTTTGAAATTTGAACAATATTGATACCCGAACTTGTTTGAGGCAATTTGTTGAATTTTGATAAATAAATAGTTTTGAATCCCAATTTCTCAGCTTCCGAAATTCTTTGTTCTATGCGTGTTACAGCTCTAATTTCACCACTTAATCCCAATTCACCTACAAAACAAATTTCATTATCAACTGGCATGCTCTCGTAACTCGAAACAATAGAAGCAATAATTCCTAAATCTATACCCGGATCTTCAACTCTTAATCCACCTGCAATATTCACAAATACATCCTGCATACCCATTCTGAGTCCACACTTCTTTTCTAAAACAGCCAATAGCATATTTAGTCGCTTGCTATCATATCCATTTGAATTACGTTGTGGAGTGCCGTAAACAGCCTGACTTACAAGGGCTTGAGTTTCAATTAAAAGCGGGCGCATTCCTTCCAAAGAAGCTGAAATTGAAATACCACTTAAAGCTTCATCACGTTGCGAAATCAATACCTCAGATGGATTACTAACTTCTCTTAGACCGCCAGCCTGCATTTCATAAATACCAATTTCATTAGTTGAACCAAAGCGATTTTTGGTGCTTCTCAGAATTCTATAAACGTGATGTCTATCGCCTTCAAACTGTAGAACCGTATCAACCATGTGCTCCAGTAATTTAGGTCCGGCTAGGGTTCCATCTTTTGTAATATGACCAATTAAAAATACAGGTGTTCCGCTTTCCTTTGCATATCGAATGAGGTCGCCAGCAGTTTCTTTAACCTGTGAAATACTGCCAGGAGTTGAATCTATTAAATCACTTTGAAGTGTTTGAATAGAATCGATAATTACCAAATCAGGTTCAAGTTGTTGTAAAGCTTTTCCTATTTTCTGGGTTGATGTTTCTGTAAAAAGGTAACAATCTTCATTTTGAAAAGCAATACGTTCAGCACGCATTTTAATCTGACGTTCACTTTCTTCCCCAGAAATATATAAAACCTTTCTTCCTTTAAACCTAAGCGCTAATTGAAGCATGAGAGTAGATTTCCCAATACCAGGTTCGCCACCAACTAAAATTACAGACCCTGGAACCAAACCACCACCTAAAACACGAGAAAGTTCTGTATCATCAATAGGAAATCTTTCTTCATTACCCTTTTCAATTTCATTTAAAAGTAAAGGTTGTAAACTCCTTTTTACCTTTTCAGATTTCCAAGTACTTTTATAATCTGGTTTATCTTTATGAACTACTTCTTCAACATAAGTATTCCATTCACCACAAGCAGGACATTTTCCGACCCATTTTGCAGAGGAAGCTCCGCAACTTTTACAAAAGAAAGTAGTTGATGTTTTTGCCATGAAAAGCGAAAATACAATGAAATTTTCGGATGTTATTCTTTAAAAATGCAGTAAAGCAGGCAAATCAAAATTAAACAATACTTTTAACCCATAAAGTAGTAGGGTCCAGAAAATTAGAGAAACAAACATAAAAAGTTTTATTCTCCATTTATTGGGTTCAATAGTTGTGGCAATTATACTTCCAACAGGCATTGTAAGAATTAAAGGAGTTAAGAATGCAACTCCGTACAACTCATACTCTTTGATGATTTTTACAATAATTCTTTTGGTTTTACTAAATTTAACTGGCTTGTTCTTTTTGGGTACAAACTTTCTGAAAACATGAACAATTAAATCCCATAAATAAAGATAAATAACAACTCCAACCATGCCACCACCTACGGTACCAATTAGAACTTCAAGTATATTAAAACCAGAGGCCAATGCTAAACCAAAACCAATGATAAACTTAACGGTACTCCAAGCCATTACAAGCAAAATCTTCCAGAAAATTTCCATGCTTATTTAGCTTTTGCTGATTGTTTTTTCGAAACTTTTTTAACTTTTACTTTTTTAGGAGTTTGCACTTTTTCATTTTCAGATTTTATCTTATCCGTCTTTATTTTTAATGATTTAGGCTTTTTTGCTGCCGATTTTTTTGATTTTTTGACAGCCAATCTTCCTGGAGGTTCTTCAAAATAAGCTTTAATAGCCTGACGAACATTTCCATATTTCATCAATAACTCTTTAGCTTTTGAAAAAGAAACTTTAAGTTCATCCATAATCATGCGTGCACCTCTTTCTTCTAATTTGTGGTTACTAAGCTGCATGTCAACCATTTTATTGCCCTTAACCCTGCCAAGTTTAATCATGATACTTGTACTAATCATATTTAAACAAAGCTTCTGAGCAGTTCCGGCTTTCATGCGTGTACTACCTGTAACAAATTCCGGACCAACAATGATTTCAATCGGAAATTTTGCAAGTGAAGCAATTATACTTCCTTTATTACAAACTATACATCCGGTATCCACACCATTTTTGTTAGCTGTATCTAAAGCAGCAGCAACATAAGGCGTGCTTCCACTAGCAGCAATCCCAATTAGAAAATCTTTTTTAGATATTTTGTATGATTTTAAATCCTTCCAGCCTTGAGTTTTTGAATCTTCGGCAAATTCAACAGCCTTTCTAATGGCAGCATCTCCACCTGCAATTAAACCAATAACCAAACCCTGTGGCACACCAAAAGTTGGTGGACATTCACTAGCATCAACAATGCCTAAACGACCACTAGTACCTGCTCCAATGTAAAATAATCGACCACCATTTTTCAGCTTCTCAGTAGCAGCATCAATCAACTTCTCAATAGATGGAATTGACTTTGACAAGGACAAAGCAACAGATTGGTCCTCATTATTGATGTTTTTTAACAAATTTCGCGTACTCATCTTTTCCAAATTATTATAGTTTGAAGATGATTCTGTTGTGCTTGTTGATTTAGTTTTATTCATGATTATATAGAAAGAAACATGAGTAGATTATATTTGTGAACTCACTTCAAAAATATGTCAAATCAAATCAATAAATGGCAACCCCTTATCTACGCATTGTTATTATCTTTAGGTATTACACTTGGAATGATATTAAAACCCGCTGGGAACATCATTTCTATTGGAGGAAATGAGGGAAAAATTAACGAATTGTTAAAGATTATTGAACAATCATATGTTGATTCGGTAGATGTAACTGACTTAGAAAAAGAAACCATTAACGGCTTATTGAGCAAATTAGACCCACATTCGGTTTATATTCCAGTTGAAGATTTAAAACAAGCCAATGAACAATTAGATGGAAACTTTGAAGGAATTGGAGTTGAATTTAATATTTTTAATGATACAATAATGGTTGTTGCTGCTTTAAATGGCGGTCCAGCTCAGGAATTAGGTATTCAATCCGGAGATAGAATTATTAAAGTTGATTCAAGCAATGTTGCTGGAAATGGAATTACCTCTGAAAAGGTATTTAAACTGTTAAGAGGAAAAGGTGGTTCAAAGGTAAATGTTATGATTTACCGCCCTTCAGCCAAACAAAAAATTCCTTATGAAATTACAAGAGGAACCATTCCAATTTATAGTGTAGACGCAAGTTACATGGTTGATGAAATAACAGGATACATCAAAATCAGCAGGTTTGCAGAAAAAACACATGATGAATTTTTAAGTGCTTTTAATGATTTGAAAAAATCGGGATTAAAAAACCTAATTCTTGATTTAAGAGGAAATCCAGGTGGTTATTTAACCACTGCTACAAAATTGGTTGATGAATTTTTGGGAGATAAAAAATTAATGGTTTTTACTAAAGGATTAAACAAAGCAAAATCTGAATATTTTACAGAAACTAGAGGTGTTTTTGAAGAAGGAAAATTAGCTATTTTAATTGACGAAGGCTCCGCATCTGCAAGTGAAATTCTTAGTGGAGCCATACAAGATTGGGACCGTGGTATTATTGTTGGAAGAAGAAGTTTTGGTAAAGGATTGGTTCAAGAACCATTTGAATTAAAAGATGGCTCTGCAGTAAGACTAACAGTTGCAAGATATTATACTCCTAGCGAAAGATGTATCCAGAAATCGTATACCAGTGCCGAAGATTATGAACACGATTTATTAACTAGATACGAAAACGGTGAATTAGAAGACCAAAAGAAAGAAGCTATTTTTGATTCAACTCCTTACTTCACCAAATTAAAAGGAAGAATAGTTTATGGTGGTGGTGGTATTTATCCTGATGTATTTGTACCTCTTGATACGAGCTTTAGTAGCAGATTTTTAACTGAAGTCGTATCTAATGCATTAATTGGAAAATTTGCTTATGATTACTTAGACAGAAATAGAACCTCTATTACTGGAATTAAAGAACTTGAGGCATACGCAAAAGCCTATCAGTTGAGCAATGAAGCTTATAAAGAGTTTGTGAAGTTCGCGGTATCGCAAGGCTGTAAAGCACCTGATGCAAACGATAGCAAGAAGTCTGAGGCCTTTATCAAACTTCAAATTAAAGCATTAATGGCTCGCCAAATCTGGAGAGATAAGGGTTATTATTTAGTGATTCAACAAAATGATAAAGGGCTAAAAGCAGCTATTGAAGCAATAGAGAAACCTGAATAATTTATTCAGGCTTAATTGATAAACGCAAATCTGCTGGTAAAAGAAAACTTACATATTTTATCGTTCTTCCCTTTGAATGAAATAGTTTTTCGTAATGTGTTCTGATTTCTTTTACGTATTTATCTACTTTTTCAGATTCATAAACATTGTATTCCAATTGAAGAATGGGCACATTCATTTTTTGAAAAGTATCAATGGTATAATCAAACAAAGCATCATCATCAGTTTTGAAATGTAACACTCCGTTTGGCTTTAAAACCTCTCTGTATAGTTCAAGGAAGTTTCTAAAAGTAAGTCTATGCTTTTCATGCCTATCTTTTGGAAAAGGATCAGGAAATGTTATCCATATTTCATCTACCTCTCCTACTGCAAAGATTTCGGGTAATTTCTGAACAATCATTCTTACAAAACCAACATTGGTCCTACCTAGTTCTTGTGCTAAAGCAGATCCCTTCCACATGCGGTTACTTTTCAGGTCTATACCAATAAAATTTTTATCGGGGAATTCACCAGATAATTCAACAGTATATTCACCTTTACCACAGCCTAATTCTAGTACAATTGGATTTTGGTTTTTGAAAACTTGTGATTTCCATTTTCCTCTTAATTCAAATGGGAAATCGAAACAATTTGGAAACGTTTTAAATTCAGCGAAGCGTCGAAGTTTATCTTTCAAGGAAATAGAAGGTTTTATGGATTAGTACTAACTGTTTTATTTTTATACCCAACTGCATTAGGATTCAAAAGTAATTGAAGCATTGGACCAGCCATAATTGAAGTTAAAACAGCCATAATTACAATTGCAACAAACAAAGGTTCGCTAATTAATTTAGCTTGAAGGGCTAAAGTTGCTAGAATAATTTCCATAGCACCACGAGCATTCATGCCAAAGCCAACAGCCAAAGCCTCCTTTTTGCTTAATCCTCCCCATAAAGCGCCTAAACCAGCTCCTAATAGTTTGCAAATTACTGCCAAAAAGAAAACCAAAGCTACTATTTGAAAATTAAAATTGGCTATAAAATTTACTTTAAATCCAACAGAAATAAAGAACAATGGTGCAAAAATATTGGTTACAAACTGATGAACTATATCTCTAGTTTTTTCAGTAACATGAACAGAATCACCAATGGCAATCCCCATAATAAAAGCACCAAAAATAGCGTGAATTCCAGCATACTCAGTAAAAGCAGCTCCCAAGAATGCAAGTCCTAAAGAGATTGATAAGAAGCCACCTGGCCAAGTAAAATTCTTTTGGGCCCAAGGCAATGATTTATTGATTAAAAATCTACCAACAGTTAACATTCCAACTGCATAAAGTAGCGTTAAACCTAAGGTATAAACGAAGTCAATTCCTTGAGCAGATTTATTCATCATACCTAGAATTACCGAAAACAAAAGCCAGCCAATTAAATCATCAAACATGGCAGCAGCAATAATAATCATACCAATTCTGGTTCTAAACAAGCCTAAATCCATGAGTGTTCGTGCTATTACAGGTAATGCTGAAACAGCCATAGCAGTGCCAATAAACAAACTAAATGGTAAAACATTATTCATGTCGGTTTCACCAAACCAAGTATAAAAATACCTAGCAGTAAAATAACCTAGGCCCATCGGAATTACTAATCCAACTAAACTGGTTTTAAAAGCAACAGCTCCTTGTTGGCGGATAATCGACAATTCAACTTCCATACCTGCAACAAATAATAACATGATGACAGAAATGGTAGTAAGTGAGTTTAAAGCTATTCCAACATTACCTGTACTTACATAAAAATATTTGGAAGCGTCAGGAAAATATGCACCTAATAAAGTTGGACCCAATAATACACCAGCTATGAGTTCTCCCACTACTAGGGGCATCTTAAATTTTCTAAAAAATTCACCAACCAAACGCGCAGCAATTAACATGCTGCCTATGCAGAGAATAAATTGAATGAGTTCAGAATGGCTAAGTTGGTTCAAAAGTTTACTGGTTATATTGGGTTTCTTGAACTATTAACAAATTACACGGTAAATCTGCTAACGCAAATTCAATATCGTGAGGAAAAACCCTATCAATCAAATTCAATTGTTTATCAGGAGCATTTAAAACCAATAAATCTGCGTTTTTATCACGTGCAAATTTACTAATAACATAACCTGGCTTCCCTTCAATTCTCTCAGTATGAATAAGTAAACCTCTACAATCTTTACATTTTAAGATTTCTTGAAGTTTTTCATCTTCCTCCTTTAAGAATTCTTCTCTTAATGCTTCGGCTTCTGCTTCTTTTAATTCTTCATGACGTAATAAAGCCATTTTGTTCAAATCCATTTCCTGCACAATATCAATCCATTCGGCGGCATATGCCCTACCCATAGAAATAGCAGTTGCAATGGTATATTCAGATTTTGGATGGTCGCTTCCTTCTACAACAATATGTTTAAAACCACTGGGATGAATATTAGGTTCTGTAAGCATGAGCATGCTACATTTGGATTTTCTGCTCAATTGACGTGCTACACCTCCAAAAAAATACTTGATTAAGTTTTCTTTTTCCAAAGCTCCAGCAACAATCAAATCAACATCCTCTGCTTGGCAAACTCTTAAAATGGTTTCTACTGGATCGCCTTGTTCCCAAATAGTTTTATTTCCCTCTTTATCAAGGCCAAATCGGTGTAATAAATGCTTTAGGTATTGTTCTTCTTGAAGAGATTTTTTCCCCACATGAATAAATAACATTTGAGCAAACAAATTGTCTTGCAAATGACGCGCCTCAGCCAGCAAAGCCTCACATCGAGGTGAAAATGCCACCGCAATTGCAATTTTTTTGAATGGACTATCAACAGATTTCATACAGCAATTATAGGCAATTAGCCATGTATTTACTGTCAAACTACATTTTGGTAATAATTTGGGGAATGTCTTTACATAGAAATGACTAAACTTGCAGCGCTCTTATGGATAAAGATACGCTTTTAGAGGCTTACACCTTAATGTGCACTGCGCGTGCAATGGCTGAAATTTACGATGCCAATAGGCCAATTACAAAATATGTTCACTCAACAAGCAGAGGCCACGAGGCTATTCAACTTGCTGTGGGTATGCAATTACAAGGCCAAGATTATGCTTCACCTTATTACAGAGATGAAAGCATGCTCTTAGGAATGGGAATGAGTCCCTATGAACTTATGCTTCAACTACTTGCTAAAGCAGAAGACCCATTTTCGGGAGGTAGAACTTATTATTCTCATCCCAATTTAAAAAGAGATGGTTTTCCAAGAATGCCGCACCAAAGCAGTGCTACAGGTATGCAAGCCATTCCTGCAACTGGTATGGCTCATGGAATTGCCTATTTAGAAAGCCAAGGTTTAATTCCCAAAGATGAAAGTCCTGTTGTTGTTTGCAGTTTTGGCGATGGTTCTATTACCGAAGGCGAAGTTGCAGAGGCATTTCAAATGGCTGTTCTAAAAAAATTACCCATTTTTTATCTGGTTCAAGATAACGATTGGGGAATTAGTGCATCAGGTGCCGAAATGCGTGCTATGGATGCTTATGAATATGCAGCTGGTTTTAAAGGCTTACAAAGAATGCGTGTAGATGGAAGTGATTTTAATAAATCATGGACAGCTGTTGTTCAATGCATGGATTATGTCAGAGAAAAACGTCAACCAATATTATTACATGCCAAAGTTCCTCTTTTAGGTCATCATACTTCAGGTGTTAGAAAAGAATGGTATAGAACTGAAGACGATTTAAAAAAGCATGGCCAGCTTGATCCTCTCGACAAAATGTATGTGCATTTAGTTAGTTTGGGCATTGATGAGGCAGAACTTCAAGAAATTTCACAATTAGAAACAGATAAAGTAGCTCAGCAATTTAAACTAGCTGTTGAATCTCCTGATCCATCTCCATCAACAGTTATGGATCATATTTATGCACCAAGTGGAGCTACAAAAGAAGTTGGAAACAGAAAACCAGAAGGCAAAGAACCTGTTGTAATGGTTGATGCAGCTTTGCATGCAGTTGATGAATTGATGAAAAAACATCCAGAATGTTTGTTTTATGGTCAAGATGTTGGTTTGCGTTTAGGTGGTGTATTCAGAGAAGCAGCTACACTTGCCGCTAAATACGGAGAAGACAGGGTTTTTAATACACCAATTCAAGAAGCTTATATAGTTGGTTCAACTGCAGGAATGAGCGCAGTAGGTGCAAAACCTATTGTTGAAATTCAGTTTGCAGATTACGTTTGGACAAGTATCAACCAATTGGTTTGTGAAATCACCAAATCGAGTTACCTCACTATGGGGAAATATCCTGTAAGTTGTATCATCAGAATTCCTATTGGAGCTTATGGTGGTGGTGGTCCTTATCATTCTGGAAGTATTGAATCGACATTACTTACATTAAAAGGAATAAAGATTGCTTTTCCAAGTAATGCTGCTGATATGAAAGGTTTGATGAAAGCAGCTTATTATGATGGGAATCCATGTATCATGCTTGAACATAAAGGATTGTATTGGAGTAAAAACCCTGGAACAGAAGCCGCAAGATGTATTGAACCTGATGAAGAATATATCTTACCTTTTGGAAAAGCACTAAGTGTTTTAGAAGCAAGCGAAGATGCAATAGATAATGGCGAATCTTGCGTTGTAGTAACATACGGAATGGGAGTTCATTGGGCAACAGGTGCTGCAAAACAATATCAAGGAAGAGTTGAAGTACTTGATTTAAGGTCATTACAACCATTAGATGAAGAAGCAGTGATAAACGCAGTTGAAAGACATGGCAAATGTTTGGTATTAACTGAAGAGCCTTTGTTGAATTCATTTGCTGAAAGTTTAGCAGCTAGAATCATGCAAAAATGTTTCACCAAACTAGATGCACCCGTTGCAACATTTGGAGCATTAAACGTTCCTGCAATTCCATTAAACATGGCTCTGGAAGCTGAAATACTTCCTAATACAGATAAAGTAGCTGCTGAAATAGGTAAATTATTGAATTACTAAAATTGATATTTTAATACCAAGAAAATGCGGACCAAAGGTTCGCATTTTTTTTGTTTATTGGTAGTAATAAGTATAGGCTTCAATAGTAAAATGTAAAATTACTTTAGGACTAAAAGGACGCAATGGACAGAAAAATAGCTGAAAAGTGATTTGAAAAGATTAAGTTTTCTAGTTCCTTGAAACATTAAGATTTTGTTGAGAGACTATTAAGAAAATATTCTTTTTCTGTTCGATTATATTTGACTTATGAAGCAAATTTTACTTTTTATAACAATATTGATTTCTGGTTTTGTAAATGCACAGATACTTAAAAGCATTAAACCTGATAGAATTAATCCTGCCGACTCAAGCACACATATTCTTGTTTTTAAAAATGCTCATTTTACACGGTATCAAAATCCATATTTATTGATAAAAAGTATCTATACTGAAGCCAAAATACTAAATGATTCTGCGCTTCAATTTACCATACCACCTTTTACTTCTCCTTTAATTGAAACTTCATATGATATAAAAATATCATGTAGTGATGCAAGTTGGAATCCAGTAATGTTAAACTATCCTAATCTACTTAAAAGAAAGAATCCTGATTTAACGTATTTGATTGTCGATAGTACTTATCAGTTTCAAGCAATTCCTTCAAGTATAATATTCAAAATAAAAGGAAGAAACAGTCACTTTTTAAGCGGTGAAAACTCCATCAAAATAAAACCAAAAAATGCAGAAACATCAGCCTATATGGCTGATTCAATTTACATTGTAAACGATAGTCTTTTATATGCACGCATTAAAACCAATAACCGATTTGAAAAAGGTGAATACGTTTTCTCTTTATACAATTCTTTTGACGGAACTTTAAACGACAAAGCGCCAAAACAAATAGGAATCAATCCATTTAAACTTAACATCACCAAAAACTTTATCAGTCAAAAAGGTGATTCTATTATTTTTAAAATTAGTTATACTGATTTAATTGGAAGTTCTAAATTGTCATTTGGAGATTCAAATGAAATAAGCATTTATAACGATGGATTTGAAAATCAAGTTGCTAAAATAAACAGCTATTCTTATTCGAAAGACAGCACAATTACGGCTATTACTCATACATTAACATTTAGAATGGCACTTCCATTAAAAATGAAAACCGGACTATTGGATGTATCGTTTAAAAACAATATTGCTGGATTATTCTGGTTTAGAAATGCATTCAGTGTTTTCCATGATAAACCTTATATAGCTGGAAATATGAAAAGCATGCCAGGCAAAAACTTTCAGTTCTATTTTAGTTTTTTAGATAGTAAAAATTTACCGGATTCTGTAGGTGTAAAAATGCTCAAAAACGGTTTGTCTACTAATGAAGCAGTAATAGATTCTTTTGCCAATTTAGGAGCAGGTTATTGGCAAGTATTTGGCCATACTAATAACAATGCAAAGGGACAATATAATTGTCAGATTCTAACAAAAGAAGATGTTTATAACTATGATGGATTTTTGACCATTAGCGAATATTTCCCATTTTCATTTAAGTTAAATCCATCGCATTATTTTAATTATGAAGATACAGTAAGTGTTTATGTACAATCTGAATATTATACCATATTTGATTATGTAAACAATTTAAATAACTATCAATTTGAGAGAAATGGGCAAACTATTCAAGGAATGTATTTACAAGTGAATACAAGCGATCCATCGCATAATTTCAGAATAATTTTACCTAGAGGATTGGCTAAAGGATGGTACGATTTAAAATACTTTAATTCCGCTAAACAAGCTTATGAGCTACAAAAGAATGCTTGTTATGTTTATGGTGATGCAAAAGGATATGCAATCAATAAAAGTAAAATTGCATCAAATGGAGTTGGTCCAATAAAAATTCAAATGAAGTTTGAAGGAACCCATTTTACCCAAGCGAATGAAGCTTTTATGAATTTTAATAATGATGTAAAAATTCTTAATGATACCTTGGTTGAATTTCCTTTTAGTGCTCCAGAAAACTCACTATCAGGATACATGGGCTTTACCTCTTCAAATGATTTTGATGGCTATATACCTTGTTTCCCAATGATCGAAGTAAGCACCTATCCAAAAATTATAGAGCTGAAACCAAATTCAGGAAAAGCAGGTGATACAGTAACAATTATGGTTCATGCAGAAATGACAACCTTCACTCAATTTCCAACAGACATAACACCCACATTTAGAATATTCGATCAAATACAATCGAAGATGAATATTTTGGAAAAAGAAATTCTCAATGATACTTTAATGAGATTAAAAGTTGCCATTGCCTCTGATATGCCAAATGCAAAATGTTATTTTGGAATTACACAAGTAAACAAGTTTGCTTATTACCAATTAGCAAATGCATTTCAGGTAATTAATCCAGGACTTGGAATAACTGAAAGTAATACAAAACTTAATGTTGTTAAAGTATATCCAAACCCAAGTAATGGAACAATCTTTATAAGCAACAATGAATCCAAATTTAGTGCTTATAAAATTTATGATTTAAAAGGAAGTTTGATTCATAATGGTAATCTAGTTTCAGATTTAAATGAATTAAACTTGAGTGAAATACTTCAGAAAAATCAATTGTACCTGATTGAATTGATTGGAGAAAAAAGTGATTACCAAAGATTATTGGTTGAGTAAGATTCTGTAAATGATTTGGCATTCGATGTTTAAATCAATTAACATAATCATTGTTTGAAAACGCATTAATTCCGTTTCGAGGTAGGGTTTCCGTTAATGGTTATCTTTACTTTAATTGTATTCATCAAACCAAAATTGACGAAATAAAAACAATTGCAACCTTCTTAAAATAGCTTTTGACTAATAGTTAAATCCCTACAACTATGAAAAAGCTATACCTATTATTTAATTTACCTTTTATTTTAAAGGGACAGATTTTAATGAGACCTATTGGTATTTATAATTTTCAACTTAAAACGGAATCGGTATAAGATTCTAATTGAAACTTTTTATAAATCCAATAATCTGAAGTTCTCTCTGTAACAATCAAGCTTGTTGTATAGAGTGAATTGAAGTATTGAACACTTAAATTTAAGAACATTTGTTAGGTACAATTACCTCAGGAAAACAAAATCAAAATGGGGAATTACTTGAGCCAATAATCTTAGATTAATGATCCCATTCATAACAGATAAACTTCTGTTATCTGTTTAAACTGTTACTTATTTTACTAAGATTCTCAAAACGAAAATTTGAAAAAATTTACGATGGATTCCTCATGTTTTAAAAGTTCAAGATTTATGTCAAAAAAGAAAAAAATAAACTAAGTATCTCATGTTAAACCAATAAAAAATAACATTATGAAAAAGCTCTACATCATCCTATTATTCTGCTATCCATTATTGTCTAAAGCACAAATTTTAGATAACCCATTTAAGTATTACAAAAATCCCGCTACTCAATTTTTAGTTGACACTTCAATGTTTGTTAGTGGTAATTTTACAATTACTCATTATGAATATAAAAATGTTGCATCTGTAGCTAAAGAAAGAATCGAATTTTTTAGAATGCAAGGAAACAAAATTATTTCAATAAAAACCAATTTTCTCAACAGTAGGGATTTTGAATATATTGAGAATAAATGCACTTATAATTCTGAAAAGCTAAATACAAATCAATATAGCCTTAAAAGCTTTAATAATCCTAATATAGCCATTAATTATACAGATTCATTTATTCATGAAAATAATTCACTAAAATATCAGTATCATTTTAACGACATAAACGAATTGTTTTCAATTAAAGAATTTATTTACGACTCAATTAATGGACTTAAAAAGACTCAAATAACTCAGAGAATGCCAGGCACTAATAACCATGCTTTGTTTGAAGTTTTAAGCTTTCACAAACCTAACTTACCCCAAAAAATGCATGTTTATTCTGATATGAATGGGGAAAAAGAATTGTTTGTTGTCTCTCATTTTTCCTATGATGATAAAGATAGATTAACCAGTTCATTAGATAGTTCTTTTTATGGCGGTGTTTTTCAACCAGCCCAACAATATAGAATTGTATATAAAGGCAATAGCACTCAAATCGACTCCATAATTTTCACTCATTTATATTTCAAATTTACTGATATATCAAAATTAGAGTATGGAAAAAATGGAAAAGTAAAAACAATTTTTAAATTATCAAGAGACAACAATGAGCCATTTAAACTTATTAGTCGGTATGAATTTTCAAGCGGAATAACTGGTTTAAATACTATTGGAATTGAAAGAATCAAAATAAACCTTTTCCCTAATCCTACTAGTGATAAAATCTTTATTGAAAGCAAAGAAAATATCAAACAAATTGAAGTTTTCGATTTAAACGGAAAACGCTTGTTGTCTAAAGAAGAAAATAGAATTGAACAAATTGATTTGAGTGAGTTGACAACTGGAGTTTATCTCTTAAAAGCTAAATCTGACTTAGGAATTGCTCAAGCAAAAATTGTAAAAACCAACTAAAAAGATCATTGCAGAATTTAGTTCTGCTTTGATTTATACCAAATCGTTCAATCATTTATCGGAATTAAACCTACGAAAAATCATAAAATTTTTCGAGGGAATTCTTATGTCTGAATGGTCCGAATAAATCATTCAAAACAAAGTTTAAAAATCATTTAAAAACCATAAAAAAACACCATTATGAAAAAAATTTACATCACCCTACTAATT
The DNA here is from genome assembly GCA_051861545.1 of Bacteroidia bacterium. Taxonomy (GTDB): domain Bacteria; phylum Bacteroidota; class Bacteroidia; order UKL13-3; family UKL13-3; genus CAISCU01. Next base: position 169,116 of record JBIMKP010000001.1, read on the forward strand.
CTTTTGCCATTAGTTTCGATGGCTCAAATTAATATAGGTCCTCTTAGTGCCTATAAAAATCCAGAAACATCCTTTATTTTAGATACAACTATATTTAACACTGGTGATTTTTATTCAGATGAATTTTATTACTCACCAAATGGAGATTTTGAACATTTTAACAGAACCGAATACAAAAGTGAAGGAAATAAAATAGTTAACATGACAAAAAACTTTTTTGGAGAACCAGAATTGGATAAATATATCTACAATATTTCTTTTGAATCTGAAAAACCAAAACTTCAGCTATTTTCCTACAAAGTAGTTAATGATCCAAACATTTATACCGAAGAATTAGACTCCTTTATTTATGTAAATGGCAAAATAAAATACCAATATAAATTTGATAATAAAAGGGAATTATATTTTCAATTAGAATTTATTCATGATTCAATAAATGGACTTAAAAAAACTCAATTAATTCAAAAGAAACCATTAAAAGATATATATGGCCAATTATTTGAAGTTACGGAATTTCATAAACCTAATATGCCCAAAATTATGTATTTGTATAACGATTTGAAAACAGATTTTGAGTTAGAATTGGTTTCGTATGTAACTTATGATACACTTGATAGGATTATAAGCACAATAGATAGCACAATAGAGAATGGGATACTAGTTCCTTATCAATCCAACAAAATAGTTTATCTAGGCAATACAACTAAAATCGATTCTATGTATTATAAAGATATTTTGTTTAACGTTTCATTTGATACCAAGTTTACATATAATCAAGATGGAAAGTTAAAATCCATGACCGATTATACCAAAGAAAATGGTAAAGATTACAGAATGTATTACCGCACTGAATTCACGAGAGGGACAACAGGTTTAAGCAAAACTATCGATGATCAGTTTAAAATGAAAATGTATCCAAATCCTACTAGTGATAAAATATTTATTGATAGTAAAGAAAACATTAGTGAGATAAAAATTTACGATACAAAAGGAAAACTATTATTGAGTAAAGAAGAAAATGCTATAGAAGAAATTGATTTGAGTAAATTACCTTCAGATGTTTATATCATCAAGGCAAAATCAAAAAAGGGTTACGCTCATTCAAGAATTGTAAAAACCAATTAATATTAAATGCATTGCAGATTCAGTTCTGCAATGCTTCTTTTTCAAAGAATCTATTCAAGAAAAAAATTCGATAAAAACTTTAACTTCAATTCTGAAAATCCCTGAGCTATCTTAATAATTATTCTGTATACAACTAATTTAGAAAAAAAACCGACTTCATGAAAAGTCTATATCATGAAAAAACTATTTTTACTTCTTTTTACATGTCCTTTATTTTCAAATGCTCAGTTCTTACCCAATTTTATTGAGCCCTATAAAACTCCACAATCACAATTTTATTTGGATACCAGCATCTATCCTTCTACAAATTTTTCTGCATTCGATTACTCAACAAATAATTCTGGTGATTTGATATTAAGATCCCAATACAATTTCATCACATCAAATTCAAAATTGCTTAGCAGACAATATACTTTTACTAATCCTGGTGAATTCGATTATTACGAAACCAATTATGAATTCAAAAATGGACTTCCTTCTCAAATGCGTTATTTCAGACGCCAGAAAGACCAAACACTTTTAGAACCCGACGGTATAGATTCATTCGCTTATGATGGAAAACTCATTAAATACAAATATTATCTTTCAGGAAACCAGAACCCAAATACCCAAAAAGAATACGTGTATGATTCTGTTTTTGGAATCAAAGCTACATTTATGAGAAATTTGCCTGGCCTTATTGAATACAGTGCTATGTTTGATGCCAAAGCCTTTCACAAAGCCTATTTACCAGCTATTGTTAGCACTTACGGTGATTCTGAATTCGAAAGAAAATTATATAGAACTTCATATTATACATACGATTCACTCGACCGTGTTATTGCTGCTACTGATTCTGTTTACCTATTTAATAGTTTGCGTCTCGATGGATATAGAAGAATTGTTTACAAAGGAAATTCTTTGAAAATTGATTCAATCATAGAAAGTAACATTTTATATAATGAAGAGAGATTGTATTTGCTGGAATATGATTCGCAGGAAAAATTAAGTCAGTTCAGTAGATACGAGCGTAAAATCAATGATGAATTCAAACTCAAACAAAGAATTGTTTACACTAAAAATCCACTTGGAATTATTGATTTAAACAAAAAAGAACTCATATTTAGTTTGTATCCCAATCCTTCATCCGATTTTGTTTATTTTCAAGCAAACCAAAAAATCAAACAAATTAGTTTGTACGATTTACAAGCAAACAAGCTTTTGGAACAAAATGCAACTGATATAAAAATGCTGGATATAAGCAGTTTAAGTCATGGTTTTTACTTGATTTGCTTTGAATTTGAAGGCAAAAAATATTTTGAACGTTTTATCAAATCAAAATAAACTCTCTGATTTTTCCTTTGGCGATGCCTGCAAAAAAGTGCAAATTTGCGCTTTCATTTTCAAGACATGAGCCAATCACAAGCTATCGGACCCGCAGCATCATTAGAACAAGCACAACAATTAGGTTTAAGACCTGAAGAATTCGACAAAATCAAAGAAATTTTGGGAAGGACACCAACATTTACTGAAATGAGTATTTATTCGGTAATGTGGAGCGAACATTGTTCTTATAAAAACTCTATTGTTTGGTTAAAAACCCTTCCAAAAGAAGGTGATAAAATGTTAGCCAAAGCTGGTGAAGAAAACGCAGGTTTAATTGATATTGGTGATGGTTTGGCTTGTTGTTTCAAAATTGAATCACACAACCACCCTTCTGCTATTGAGCCATACCAAGGCGCTGCAACAGGTGTTGGTGGTATCAACCGTGATATCTTCTCAATGGGAGCTCGTCCGATTGCTCAGTTGAATTCGCTTCGTTTTGGAAATATTGAAAACGAACGCACCAAATGGTTGGTAAGAGGTGTGGTAAAAGGTATTGGTAATTATGGCAATGCATTTGGTATTCCAACCGTTGGTGGTGAGGTTTATTTTGATGATTGTTACCATATCAATCCTTTGGTTAATGCAATGAGCGTAGGTATTGCTAAAGTTGGTAAAACTGTATCTGCTATTGCTGAAGGACTTGGAAATCCAGTTTATATATTTGGTTCAGCTACAGGAAAAGATGGTATTCATGGTGCTGCATTTGCATCAAAAGATATTACAGAAGATTCTGCTAAAGATTTACCATCGGTGCAAGTTGGTGACCCTTTCTGGGAGAAACTAATTTTAGAAGCCAGTATGGAGCTTTTAGAAACCGATGCAGTTGTTGGTATGCAAGACATGGGTGCAGCAGGTATTACATGTTCTACAAGTGAAATGGCTGCCAAATCTGAAACAGGAATGAAGGTTTGGTTAGACAAAGTTCCAATGCGTCAGAAAGACATGAAAGATTGGGAAATCTTGTTAAGTGAGAGCCAAGAACGCATGCTAGTGATTGTGAAAAAAGGCCAGGAAGCTGTTGTTGAACGCATTTTTGAAAAATGGGATTTAACATATGCCATCATTGGTGAAGTTACAGATAGTGGCAGAGTGCAATATTTTATGCATGATGAATTAAGAGCCGATATTCCAGCACAAAGTTTGGTATTAGGTGGTGGCGCTCCAATTTATCACCGCGAATACAAAGAGCCAAAATACTTTCAAGAAATAGCAGCATTCTCTGCAGATAGCATCGCTGATTGTAATATGGATGAAGCCAAAACCATTGCAGAATGGATTATGGGTCAGCCAAATATTGCCAGCAAAAAATGGGTTTATAACCAATATGATAGTATGGTTGGTACCGTGAACCAAAGCACCAATGCTCATTCGGATGCAGCAGTTGTGAAGGTAAAAGGCACCAATAAATCAATTGCAATGACCGTTGATTGTAACAGTCGTTTTGTATATGCCGACCCTTTTATTGGCGGTATGGCCGCAGTTACCGAAGCAGCTAGAAATTTGGTATGTACAGGAGCAGAACCTGCAGCTATTACCAATTGTTTAAACTTTGGAAACCCTTATAATCCTGAAGTATATTACCAGTTTGTTTATGCAATCAAAGGATTGGGTGAAGCTTGTAAGAAATTTGATACGCCAGTAACTGGCGGCAATGTGAGCTTCTACAACCAAAGCAGCGATGACAATGCAGTATTCCCTACTCCAACTATTGGTATGGTGGGAATGTTACCAGAAGGACAAAAACAAATGACATTGGACTTTAAAAATGCTGGTGACTTAATTTATGTTATCGGACATCAAGCCAATGATATCAATAGTTCACAGTACTTGGTTCATTATAAAAAAGTACAACAAAGTCCGATACCTTATTTCAACCTTGATGAAGAATACAATAACCAACATGCATTGTTAAAAGCCATCTCATCAGGATTAATTGAATCGGCTCATGATACCAGCGAAGGTGGATTGTTTGCAGCATTAGTTGAATCGGCCATGCCAAAACAATTGGGCTTTGAAATCAGCAAAAACAATGATTTAAGAAACGATGCATATCTCTTCGGCGAAACTCAAGGCAGAATTGTTGTAAGCATCAAAGCAGAAAACAAAAATGCATTTGAAACATTGATGAAAGAAAAAGCTGTTAAAGTTGATGAGATAGGAACTGTAACTGCATCTGGAATTTCAATTTCAGGCAATGACTTTGGAAGCATCGCAACATATACTGATATTTACGAGAATAGATTAGGAGAACTACTAGCTTAAAAGCCTCTGGCAGCTGGCCTCTAGCTTCTGGCGGAATTGGAGGAGGTAGCGGTTTCTAGTAATACAATTAGAATTTTTATTCGATAATATAAAAACCATTGGTCTGAGAGGGCTGATGGTTTTTTTGTGGGGAAGAGTTTCAACAGCTGGCATCTGACAGCAGATTGGATAAGTTAGCAGCTTCATATAATACATTTAGGATTTAGTAATTCGAAAATATAAAAACCATTGGCCTGAAAGGGTTGATGATTTTTTGTTGGGGTGAAATTGGCATTTGAAAAAGCCATTCCGATAATGAAGAATCAATTTTAGGATTGAATAAAATTATTGTTACTTAAATAGAAATTCTACAGATATGAAATCAAATCACATAAATGTAAAACTCTTTTTAGGAAAGAAAAGTAAGTACGTTTTCAGTTCAAAAATCAATTCTCTGATAAATGAACACATCATCAAAACGCCAATAATAACAAGACTTTCAAAGAACTATTTGAAAATTTTGCTCTAAAATTCTTTTGATCAAATCAGATATTTAAATGAATACAAATACTCAAGATTTCTACTCCAGTCATACTAAAATCAGTAAAAAAACCATTGTTAAGGAAAACCTTAAATGATTTGTTTTCAAGCAAACTTGTGAGAAAAAAAAATAAAAATGTAATCGAAAAATAAAACAAAAATAAAATGAACAGGAATCATCAATATAATCCCAATATTCATCATCGAAAATCTATTCGATTAAAAGGATATGATTATGCACAAGAAGGTTTGTACTTTATAACACTTTGTTGCAATCGTCGTAGTAATGGTATATGGATATCGGCCAATACAGCAAATAAATGGCATGCCTCCTATATTAAGAATAATATCTATTCACCATTTGGTTATGTTGAGAATGGTAAAATGATATTAAATGAAATTGGTCAAATTGCACACAACGAGTGGATGAAAACGCCGGAAATTCGCAACAATGTAGAATTGGGAGAATTTATCGTCATGCCGGATCATTTTCATGGAATTATTAAAATATTACGTCGGGGCGAATTGCATTCGCCCTCATTCGATACGAATGAAATGGATAATTCAATCAATAATTCGAATGAAATGGATAATTCATTAAAAAAATCAAATGAAATGAATTCTTTATTAAACAATTCGAATGAATTGAATTTTTCTTTAAATAATTCCTCCGAATTGCATTCGGATGAATTATTGGGCGAATTCAATTCGCCCCTGCGATCGCCGTCGCAAACAATTGGTGCAATTATTCGCGGTTATAAATCGTCGGTTACCAAACAATTGAATAATTTGGGTTTATCAAATATGAATGAACCATTATGGCAACGTAATTATTACGAACACATCATTCGTGATGAAGAAGATTATCAACGAATCACACAATACATTAAAAACAATCCTGCAAAATGGGGAATTGAAAAACAAAAATGAATATAAAATCAATCTTCATGTATCAATCAATTCTCAAATGATTTCGATATCCATAACAATTTTAATGCTTTAGGATTAAACAAATGAATCAAAGAAAATCAAAAGAATGTTTGATTGAAAATGATAACATTATCCCATTCGAAAGTCGTGTTTATTAGATAATCTTAACTATTCCCTATATTCCATTTTTGAATATAGAATATCTCTTATGAATTGTTTGGTTTGTGCGAAAGAAGCTTCTTTGTTAATGCAGGATACAATTCTGCAAAAGCATCGTATCAGTTATTATAAATGTGATTCTTGTAAATGTATTTTCACTGAAGAACCTTATTGGTTAGATGAAGCTTATCAAGAGTCAATTTCATCTTTGGATACTGGCATTATGGCCAGAAATATTGGTATTTGTGAGCAATTGATGTTGATTTTTAATACCAATTTTAATCCAAACATTCGAGTAGTAGATTATGGCGGAGGTTATGGCATTTTAACACGTTTGTTACGCGATAAAGGAATTGATGCTTATTGGTCTGACAAGTTCTGTGAAAACCTATTAGCAAAAGGATTTGAATACAATGGTACAGACAAAGTAGATGTGATGTTGGCTTTTGAGGTGTTGGAACATTTACCTAATCCAATGGAACTGATTAAAGAGATCATGTCGAAAACTAATTGTTTTATTTGTTCAACTGAGTTATTGGAAAAAACTGATTATTCAAGCAACAAAGATTGGTGGTATTTTATGCCTGATGCAGGTCAACATGTTTTCTTTTCGTCTACAAATAGCATGTTAAAAATTGCAGAGCAATTGTCGTGTGAGTATTTATACATCAACGGACTTCACATCATCTATAAACCTGAATTAATAAAAATAAAAAGACCATCTGCAATCAGGAGAATAGCACTTCGGATAATTGGAAAATTAAACAACATATTGCGTTCAGAGGCTTCATTTGAGCCTAAGACTTGGGATGATCACTTGATGATGAAAAGCAAAATTTCCAAAAGTGATTTTAATATTTAAATAATTTGAAAAAACAATCATTTGAATATTTTCGTGTTAGATAAATTCAAGAAGTAATTGAAGGTTCAATTAGTATGAAGATTTTTATTTTAACATAGAAATTCATGTATACAATCGCAAGTCCAATAGTTGAATTAACTCAAGCAAAAAAGTCAATCTTACAGTATAAAACCATGGCAAGTATCCATCCCCACATTAATTTTAATGGCAATGCAGAAGAGGCATTCACTTTTTACAAATCTGTTTTTGGAGGTTCATTTAGTAAAATCATTCGATTTAAAGAATTAGCTAGTGAGGAGTTTCCTGTTCCGCCGCATGAGGAAGAAAAAATTATGCATATTGCTTTACCAATAGGTCCGGCGATATTAATGGGTAATGATGTACCCGAAATTTTTGGAAAAACGAATGAAAACGAAAACAGAAGTAAAATCGTCATTCACCCCGAAAGCAGAGAAGAAGCAGATTTTATCTTCAATGGCTTATCTGTAGGTGCAACGGTAGAAATGCCATTGACTGATAGTCCGTGGAATACTTATTTTGGTATGTTCAGAGACAAATACGGCATCGAATGGATGATTGAGTATGATGGGAATGCAGGTGCTTAAAAGTATAATTTAAATTGAAGTCATAAAGTGAAAACAAGCATAATCAAAATTGGCAATTCAAAAGGAATAATACTTGAAAAAGCTATTCTTGAAAAATATGAGATCAACGATTCGGTGGAACTTGTTTTGGAAAAGGACCATATTGTTTTAAAACCCATGCATATTCCTAGAAAAGGTTGGGAAAAGTCATTTAAAAAAATGCATGAAAAAGGTGAGGATAAAATGCTAATTGATGAAATTTTTGAAGATGAAAATTTAGAAGATTTAAAAAGCTAATTTATTAGTTAAAGATTGATGTTAGCATATTAAATAATCTATTTTGTTAATGAAAAAGCTGAGTATAATTGAGACCATTAATGAATTCCCAAAGGAAGTTAGTTTAAATAAGCTCTTCGAAAAACTTATTATAAAGGAAAAAATTGAAATGGGCTTAGAACAAATTGATAAAGGGCAAACCATTTCGCATAAAAAACTTATTGCACACTTCAAAAAAAAATCATAAGATAAACGGAATAGGCAAAAAAGTTTATTTCCTATTTGCACAAATTATCAAATAAACATGCCTTAAATCTTCACTTTATAAAATTAACATACCACTTATTTAGTATCCTACAAGTTAGATATTTTACATATCATTATTCAGTTCAATTAAGGATTCACTCCCCTATTTCAAAATTTTCCTATCTTTCACCCTATGGAAAACAGAATGAGTCCGATAATAAATGCTACTGATTTGCTAAACATTTTAGGCAATAAAGACATCATCATTTTTGATGCAGGTAATCTAGCAACTTATGAAACCAAACATATTCAAGGAGCTTTGTTTGTTGATTTGAACAATGACATGGCTGAGGTGCCAAGTAATGCGGCAAATGGTGGCCGACATCCACTTCCTTCTATTACTAAATTCACAGCGAAAATGCAGGATTTAGGTGTATCACATCAATCTCATATTGTAGTGTACGACGACAAAAACGCTTCCAATGCAGCTGCTCGTTTGTGGTGGATGTTGAAGGCTTGTGGCCATACAAAATTGCAAGTTCTAAATGGTGGTTTGCAAGCAGCAGAGTTGGCAGGAATACCCATGAATTCGGGAATAGAATCAGCGAAAACAAAAGGAGATTTTACAGCTTCTTCATGGTCTTTGCCATTGAGTGATATAGAAGAAGTAAGTAAGGTTTCGAATGATACAAACTATAAAGTAATTGATGTACGTGATGCGTATCGTTATGATGGTATTTCAGAACCAATCGACTTAGTTGCAGGTCATATTCCTGGTGCTGTGAATTTGCCTTTCAGTTTTAATCTAAACGAACAAGGTTTGTTTAAAAGTCAAGATGAATTAAAGGCCATGTATACTGAATTTTTAGGCAACGTTACTCCACAAAATACCATTGTTCATTGTGGCTCCGGAGTTACTGCCTGTCATACCCTTCTTGCTATGGATTATGCTGGTTTAACTATTCCGAGATTGTATGTAGGGTCTTGGAGTGAATGGTCGAGGCGGGATTGAGTGTGGAGTGTGGAGAGTGAGTAGAGAGTGTGAGTGTGAGTTTGGAGGTTGAGTGTGGAGAGTGAGAGTGGAGTAGGGAGTTTGGAGTGTGAGGTAGCAGTGTGGGTGTGGAGTTTGAGTGTGGGTGTGGGAGTGAGTTTGAGTGTGAGTGTGGGAGTGAGTTTGGGAGAGAGTTTGAGAGCAGGGAAAGAAAATAGATAGAAGAGTTATGATTCTTAAGAAACCCCAAAGCCGGATTATTAATAATCCGGCTTTTGGGGTTTTAACAATTAACCGCTTTAATATAAATTATAAAAGAATATCTATTCTTCTGTTATACGATGAATTTTGTCCTGTTGCTTTTGAGTCGTAAGAATAGTCTTGTGTTCTGATTTCACCATTAAATCCTAGCTCTTTTAAATAGCTAATAAGATTTTTTAATCGCTCATCTGCCAAGTGTTTATTGTAATCAGCAGTTCCATACGCATCGGTAAATGGTTGAAGTGTAATGATTCGATTATTCAAACTTTTTACAAGGTTGCTTAAATACAATTTGTTCTTATTATCAAGTATTGCAGAATTCGATTCGAAGAAAATACTAAATGTAATTGAATGTACATTTTCCTCCTTAACAGGAGTTCTTCGTTTCATATAAACAGTATCTAAATCTTTCATACTTTGAACTAGTTTTAAGTTCGCTTTTCTTAATGAATCCATCTGACTAAACATCCATTTTTCTTTTACAGTTAAAGGAGCATTTCCAAACTGATCTTTCACATAAGCATCTAGTGAATTTTTCAATTTAAGTGCCTCATCTAAAACCTGGTTGTTTTGTGAAAAAGCAATGCCAGAAAATCCAAGTAAAAAAAGAATCAAAAAGATATTTTTCATACTATTTACTACTTTTAGCAATCATCAACTCAAGACTTTCCTGAACTGCTTTTAATTCTTTCATTTGCTCAGGTGTTTCCACAGAATACTTCTTCATCAAAAGATTTAAATCCTCCGAAATTTTAGAAAGTTCTTTAGACACATCAACCAAACCAGGATTAGTAGATTCAACTTGCATCAATCCATTGATACGTTTGTTCAACTTTTTTAATTCTAATGAAAACTCATCTGTTCCATTTACTTGAGCTGGTGCTTTTGATTTTGGTTTATTAAACCTGAAAGTAATACCAATTTCATTTTGCGCAGGAGCTAATCCACTTAAATTACCTGTATGCATATAATACATGTACTTAGCTGAAAATCCTGAAAAATTCAATCCAACCCCTGCAATTACAGAAGAATTACTTCTATAACCAGCACTTAAAGAAAGTGTCTGGTTCCAAGAAGCATTGGCAATTAAATCAAACATTTTATCAGAATAAATGAAATTATAATAATTTACTTGTGGTTGAATGGTGTACTTCTCCCCTGTTTTGAAATTGTAATGTGCACTTGAAACAAAAAATCCATTGATGTCTTCATCGCCAGTAATCAACATTGGAAAGCTAGTAGAAAACTCAAATTTCTCTGCATACTTATAGGTAAAACCAGCACCAGATGTAACTCTCAATTTATTCAAATTTTTGTCTGTTAACATTGGATCTTCCAAGCTAACATTGCTATTTAATAATTCTTGGCGAATAGCAGTTTGACAAACTCCTAAACTCAATCCAAAATTTAATACCTGAATCTTATTTAATTGAACCCTTTTAGAATAAGCTGCTTCAAAATTGCTTAATTGAAATACACCTCTCCAATCGCTGATTACTTTCAAACCTAATCCTGCATCATTATTGGTTGAACCATAAATACCAAAATTAATGGTACGTGGTGAACCTTCAATTCCACCTAACATGGTACGCGCATTTAATACCGCTTGAATTCCTTTTCCATTACCCGCATGAGCAGGGTTAACCAAAAATGGATTCAATAAATTAGTATAAAAATGCGATCTATCTTGAGCATTTACTGATGTAGCAAGAAATGCTAGAATAATATATAATACCTTTTTCATCTTCTTAATTTTTAAATGTTACTTAACAATACTGATACTTCCTTTGAACTCACTAGCACCCTTTTTGAATACATAAAAATAAACTCCTGTTGGCAATTGCTCTCCATTATAAGTACCAGTCCAATCATTATTATAATTATTCAACTTGGTAAATACTTCCATTCCACTTTCATTAAAAATACTTAATGAATAATCTTTATATAACTCAACATTGTTAATGCTAAATGCATCGTTTAAACCATCACCGTTTGGAGAGATGAAATTCAATGCAGGTAAAGCTGTTTCAGTTTCTAATACATCTTCCAAATACACCAATATTTGTGCTGTTGCAAACAAACTTTCATTTCTTAAATCTGCCACTTTAATTTGAAGTGTAAACTCTCTTTTAGTTTCATAATCCAAAACGCCATTCACTGTTATTTCACCTGAACTAGCATTTACTTTAAAAGGAACTTCATTTAATAATTCATATTTAAATAATGCACCATTATCAGGCGAACTCGCATTTATCATTCCAACTGAGCTACCTGCTGATTCATTCTCTTTTACCATGAAAGTATCAGCTGCTAAAATCGGACTTTCAACTTGGTCTTTAACTTGAATAACAAAGGTATTTTCGAAACTCGCCGATTTTGAATCAGTAACTTTTAATCTGATAGAATAGTTTGGTTTTACTTCAAAGTTTGTTGAAACTTTTATGAACAATTCATTACCTAAAACTCCAAATAAAGCATTGTCTACATCTCCAGTTCCTGAGGTTAATTCATATTTAAATGTTTCATCTTTATCTTGATCTGTAGCTGAAATTGTTCCAACAGAAGCATCAGCAACATTATTTTCATTGATGCTGATATTGCTTAAAACAATCGATTCAGGTGCATCATTGGCATTATTGACTTGAATAGCAAATGCTTTTTCAAAACTTGCATTGGTATTGTCATTTACTTTTAAACGAATTGAATATTGTGATGCTGATTCGAAATTGAAACTATTTTTAGCAAACAAACTATCATCATTTACTTCAAATAAGTTATTGTGACTTGCACCACTTCCACCAATAAATGAATAATTAAATCCTGAAACTTGGTCTTCATCTATAGTTGATAACAAACCAATGAAAGCACGACTTCCAGCATTCTCATCCAATTGGTTATTGCTTAAATTAATTTCAGAAGGAGCATCAGCACTATCAGTAATATTTACGATAAATTGTCTTGTAATACTTAATCCATTTGCATCAGCAACATTCACATAAATCAAATAAAAATCTCTTTCTTCATAATTGAATTTTGCTGAAGTTCTTAATTGGTTATTTACTAAGATAAATTGGTTGTTATTGTTCGAAGAACCATTAAAGAATGAATAGTTAAATAAATCAGCAGCATCTTCATCAGTAGTGCTTAAGATACCAACCAATGAGCCAGAAGCTCTATTTTCAGCAATTGAATTGTTTGATAATGACAATTGTGAAGGTGCATCATTTGAATCAATAACAGAGATGTTCATTTGTTTTTCAAAACTTCCACCTTTGCCATCGTTTACTTGTAATCTGATTGAATAAGCTGATTTAGCTTCGTAATCGAATCTTGTATTTGTTCTTAATTCATTTCCGTTGATATTAAAAAAAGAATTATCTATTGAACCTATTCCTGAAACAAAACTATAACTGAAACTATTAGTAGCATCTTCATCTATTGCACTTAATTTACCAATAACAGTTCTAGAAGCCATGTTTTCATTGATGCTTGAATTATCTAATAAGATATTTGTTGGTGCATCATTTATATCGATGATACTAATTGGTACAATTTGATCATAAGTCAATCCACCATTATCTGTAACTCTAATTCTGATACTTGCATTTGAAACAGTTTCATAATTAAATATCTGATTGCTGAATAAAGAATCAGTTCTAACTTGGAAAAGTGAATTTGAAGAAGAACCAGCTCCATTTACTAAACTATAAACTGAGCTTGAATTTTGGTCGGGATCTATTGAAGACAATAAGCCAATGAACGTATTTGAACCAGCATTCTCTTCAACAGATGTATTAGAAACTGACAAACCAGAAGGAGCATCATTACTATCTAAAATAGAGATAGCAAATTGTTTTTCGAAAACACCTGCATTTCCATCAATGGCTTGAATTTGTATCACATAATTTGATTTAGCTTCAAAATCAAAAACACCATTTGTTCTTAATTGATTACCTGAAATGAAAAAGCTAGCATTGTTATTATTACTGCTATTAACTAATGAATAAACCAAATTAGAATTGGCATCTTCATCTGTTCCAGTAATGATTCCAATTAAACTATTGGCTGGTCTATTTTCTTTTATACTTGAAATGCTTAAACTGATTTGGTTTGGAGCATCATTTGCATCTAAAACAGTAATAGCAAATACCTTACTAAATGTACCTCCATTGCCATCATTCGATTGAATTCGGATTGAATAACTTGCATTCAATTCATAGTTAAATGAAGCAGCTGTTCTTAACTGATTTCCTGTTATAACAAACAATGAATTATTTGTTGCACCAGCACCTGGAACTAATGAGTATGTAAATACATTTCCAGTATCAGGGTCAACGCTATTAAAGCTACCAATTAATGTTCCTTGAGCTTGGTTTTCTTGAACCAAATTATTACTCAAAGTGATATCTGTTGGTGCATCATTGCCATTCACTACTCTTAAAACAAAAGCTTTTTCTACAAACAAACCACTATTGGTAGAACGAATACGAATATTAAATGTATTAATGATTTCAAAATCTAAAACCTGCGCACTAAATACTGAATCGTTTCTGATGAAGAAAGAGCTATTATGAGTGCTACCAGTGCCCGAAACCAATGAGTAAACAAATGTTCCAGATGCATCTTGGTCTATAGTGCTTAACTGACCAATAAACGCGCCTGTTGTTTGATTTTCGGAGATTGTTGGACTATTTAAAACAATATCAGAAGGAGCATCATTTGAATCTAAAATACTAACTTGAAATTGTTTACTAAATGTTCCACCATTGCCATCTGAACTGCTAACTTGAATAAAGTAAACCGACTTATTTTCATAATTTAAAGCAGCTTGTGTTCTTAGTTGATTTCCTACAATTAGGAATGAAGAATTATCAGTACCTGCAACTGCATCAAAAGTATAAGTATGATTTGAAGCTGCATCAACATCGGTAGAACTAAACAAACCAATTAAGGTATTTGAAGCTACATTTTCTTTTACAGAAGCATTACTTAAACTTATATTACTTGGTGCATCATTGGCATCGGTAACAGTAATAGCAAAAACTTTTTCGAAAATTCCACCATTACCATCTGAAGTTCTTACTCTAACAGAGTATGATGTTTTAGTTTCAAAATCAAATACGGCATTGGTTCTAAGCGAATTGCCAACAATTGAAAATGAATTGTTATCAGTAGCACCAGAACCTGAAATTAAACTATAAGTAAAACTAGATTGAGCATCTTGATCTGTTGTAGAAAAACTTCCTACAGTTGAACCAACACTTTGATTTTCTGAAATGGCACTTGAGTTTAAAGTAATATCAGATGGAGCATCATTGGCATCTAAAATACTTAATGAAAAAGATTGTTGAATACTTGCAGCACTAGCATCTGTAGAAGACAATCTAACTGAATAAGTAGAAAGTAATTCATGATTAAAAACCACATTAGAAAACAAACTATCATTCCTTACAAAAAATGATGAATTACCTGCACTTCCTGAACCGTTCACCAAAGCATAAATAAAAGATGTTTGATTTTGGTCTGGATCATTTGTACTTAATTTAGCAACAAATGTACCTGCACTTAAATTTTCAAAAACAGATAAACCACTTAATCCAATTGATAAAGGCGCATCATTGCTATCTGTTACATTTAATAAAAATTGTTTAGAAACTGTACCACCAAAACCGTCATTCGATTGAATAAAAACCGAATAAGTTTGTCTTGTTTCAAAATCAAAAGCAATATTCGAACGCAATTGGTTTCCTACAATTTGAAAATTTGAATTATCGTTACCACCAGTATTTACAAAAGAATAAGCAAATTGTGAACCTGCATCTTCATCGCTGGTAGCAAGTGTTGCAACTAAACTACCAATACCTCTATTTTCAGCAAATGAAGCTGAGTTTGCAGAACCATTAATTAAAATAGTTGAAGGATTATCGTTTACATCACGTACTAAAATTGTAATAGCTCTATCATAGAAATTATTAGAAGCATCTCTAACTCTCACTCTAATTCCATAAGATGATTTTGCTTCAAAATTAAATGACTGAGCTGATCTAATTGTATTTCCAACTATAATAAAAGATGCATTGTTGCTATCACCTGCACCTGAAACCAAACTAAAATTTAGTACATCATCTGCATCAGGGTCAACACCACTTAAACTGGCGAAAACAGTGTTTGCAGGAAGATTTTCATTTAAAGTAGAATCGTTGATATAAATAGCATACGGAGCCTCATTTATATCATTTACATTTAATGTTAAAGTTCTTTCATAAGAGCATGTTCTAGAATCGGTAACACGTAATCTGATGCTACATGTTTTTAATGTTTCATAATTAATCAAAGAAGAAACTCTTAAGTTAGTTCCTGAAATATTAAATAAACTATTATGAGTTGAACCATCTCCATTAACCAAAGCATAGGTAAATGTTTCAGCAGCATCTGGGTCTGTAGCACTTAATGTTGCAACAGTTGAATTGATGCTCAAATTCTCATTGAAAGAATTTGTTGAAACGCTTAGCATACTTGGAGGATTGTTATTCAACAAAACATAAGGAACATTTGAAGTTCCAAAACTAGCATTCTGTTGAAAACCAATGGTAGTAGGTATATCATAAACAGAATCTTGTGATGCATTGTACACTTTAAAAGCAAGTGTTTCGCCTTGAACACTATTGCTATAGATAAATAAAGAAACTGTGTACCTGCCATTTACTACCTGACTAGTTAATGCAGTACCTCTGCATTGGTTTCCTACAAATACACCAATTCTATTACTGGCATTTGTAAGTTCGGTACAATTGATACTGGCAACAGCAACCATGGTCATGTTGTATTGAAACGAACCCGGATTTACTGTCCAACTTGGAGCTGCCGCCTGGACCTTTGATAATGTCAAACTGCCCAAGACTGTTAGAATGTAAAACAACTTTTTCATATTGAATTTATTATAATTTTTTGAAGTAGTTTGGGCGTTAAACCCAAACTACTATTGATGTTTACTTATTGAATACGGATTAATTTACAACGTTGACTTTCTGTTCCTGAAATAACCTCTACGATATAAACACCTTCAGCGATGGCGTCTAAATTGAGGTTCAATTCATGAATACCCTTTTTAAGAAGACCTATTGATTTAGCTTGAATTTGCTTACCTGATAAATCAAATATTTTAATTTGAACATCGCTATCAGTAGGCTGAGAAATTTTCACACTCACATTTTCTTTTGAAGGAACAGGGTATAAACTGATTTCCAATTGAGAAGCTATAACTGCATTTTCAGTACAAGGAACTTCTTTGCTGCTGCTCATCGCAATCGGACTAGTTAAAGAACCTTTTAAAGCATTTGGTTCGAAAACCAATTCAGTTTGAATAGGGAAAACTTCACCAGTTGATTCATGCAACAATTTAAATGTTACTTGCTCTTGGTATTTACCAGCAACAGTTAAGAAATATGAATATGTTTCATTATTGATTTGAGTGACTTTACTAAATCCTCTCAATTCATTGTTTACAAATGCACCTAATAACAATTGACCTGATTTTAATACCTCATTACAAGCATCAACTCTTACTATTAAGTTCATATTGTTTTCAAAACCATAAGGATTAAGTTTCCAATATTTACTTGTTATAGTATTATCATTAGATGATTTACCAAACATAGCAGAACGAGGGTATCTTAACACACCAGTTCCATTTGCATAATATTGGTAACCTCTTCCAGGCATCAAGGTTGTTAAACTACCTATCCAGCCTAAAGTTGAATCGTAAACAGCAAACTGAACCTGACCTTTAATCAAATCATTTTGTTTAGAAGCAAAAGCACCAAATGCATCATTTACATTGAGGTTTCTTTGTCCAACATATCCAATATAATTCCAACCTTGATTAATTGAATTTGGACGTAATTGAGGATTAGCTTCAACACCTTTTACAATAAGTGTATCTTCTGAATGAGTATAGAACAGATAAGAATGTTCAGGTTTCATACCCATATTAAAATTAGCTAAATTACCTGTCCAACCTTGTGTTTGGTCGTAAATAGCTAATTGCTCATTGTTCTTTAATACAGCGCCATTCGACAATGAAACTGATTTAAACAAATTACCTAAATTATTCGAATCAGGAGTTAGGAGATTGAATGAAATCCAGTTCCATCCTGGCTTAACATATATAGTTTGATTTACCTTATCCAAAGCATTGAATACTTGTGGAGCCAATACATTACCAACCAAAGTATTTGTTTGGAATTGTAAAGCAGGTAATACATCTACATGGGTTTTTCCAGTTGCTGAATTCCAGATTCTGAACTCTAATTGTTCATTTTCATTCACACCGTATACATCCATAAATACTAGGTACTTATCTAATTGTTCGTAGTAAGTAACTTTAGCAAAACCTCTACATTGTTCACCAACAAAAGCAGCAAGAATATCATCGCTATTAGAAGAAATAACATTGTTGATTCTTACCTGTCCAATGATGCTCATTGATTTGGTATACAGTGATGGATCTACATTCCATACTGGAGCAGTTCCATTTACTTTTAACTTCACCAATAACTTATCAGCAAAACCGAAATCGGTATTCAGCGTAAGGTCGGCTTCGTAAGCACCAATGTTTAAGTTTTGGTCGATGGTGAATTCTATATCCTGAGAAGAATTAGGAGAAATCATACCAAAAGCAGGAGTTGCTCTTAACCAACTAGGAAGATTACCAATGGTAAACTCTTTTAAAGCACCACCTGAATTGATGATTCTAGCAGTGAAAGTCATTGGAGTTAAAGATTGTTTAACAAATGACCTGCTATCATCCTGCCATTTCACTTGATTACGGTCCATAAATGCAATCCAAGTTTTAGGTGATTGCATGGTATTACCATTTAAGTCTTTGATGTTTTTAACAGTGATATCTAAAGTAACATTTTCAATAAATTCATTTGAGGTTGTAGGTGTAATAATGATTTCGTCATTATTTACCGAATAACTAAAGTTGATATCTTGAACAGGACGAGGTAATTTAATAGTTGGCGATTCTTGATTGAAAGCAGAAGTTCCAACAGAAGTAAAGCTGCTTGTTCCACCTGAAACTAAATCAACAGGAGTAACATTTAAAATTGGGAAGCCCATTACTTCAGAATACGATTCAAAAGGAAGGTATAAAACCAAACCACTTTCATTTCCTGTTAAGCGATTGTTTTTATCTCTTCTGATTTGCTCGAGTAATCTAGAAGTTTGCCAGATTCTAATTTCATCGACACTACCTGTAAACGGCATATCTGTTGAATCGAAAATTGGCAATGCAGCATTGTTCCATCCACGTGAACCAATCCATAATTTACCACCACCAAATTGTTCGAAGTTTACAGCCTGACTTGAGTTCTGTAAATTACCATCGATATAAGCAGAGAGGTTACTACTGCGTTTCATCACCATTGCAAAATGATGCCAGTTTCCATCGAAGTAGTTTGTATTGGTAGCTTGGAAAGATCTGTTATTGTGTTTTAATACAATTCGTCCTTGGCTATCGGTTTCAATGCTCCATTTTAAATTTGGATTAGCATCAGAAGAATCACCCTTACCATTAGACATCAAGCATACATTATTTCCTTGGTTTGATTTGAACCAAAACTCAAGAGTGAAGTCCATTTCTTTTGACAAACCAAATGTATTTGTAGGAACGGTAATGAAACCATTACCTCCGAAACCGTAAGCATGACCACGTGGCGACATCATCCATTGTGCGTTGACAATTGAAGCATTTCTTGAGCGAGCGTAATCTTTAAGTTCCGCGCCCGAAGCTTCGTCCATTCTCCAGTTTGCAATTAAACCAGCCTCTGAACCATTTAATAAAATTGATTTGGTATTGTTGGCATCAACGAGTGTTCTATAACCAGACCAAATACGCATTTCATAAATATTTCCTTTTGTATAAGAAGGATTGTTATTAGAAGCCTTACCAATATAAAACTTACCACTGCTTTCATAAGGATTGAATATTCTGTTGTTACCAATATTGACAACAAAATTATTCACATATAAATCTGCAATTTGAAGGTCAGCATTGTAAGCAACAGCGACGAAATTGAAAGAAGTAGTATCTAATAAAGAAAGATTAGAAGTAACCATTTCTTCACCCACTTTGAAATACAATTTATTATCTGCTGTATAACCCAATTCAAAACTTGCAGCAGTATCAGAACCTTGAGAAGCCAATACATAATGACCAAGTTTACCACGTTTGTGCCACAATTCAATTGTGAATGGAAGACGTTGTAAATTCAGACCTACAGGCACTTCAGCATAATCATTATCACCATCTAAATACAAGCTAGAATTGCTACGCAGATTGGTTTTATTCAATACACCCTTCACTTCAAAATTAGAAAGTGATAAAGTACTTTGGTCGATGGTTTCATTGAACTTGATACTGATTTCATCGTTAGGAGAAAGGATACCATCACCAGGAGAAGGACTTCCAAAAGGAGAAGGATTTACTCTATCTACAGTACCTTGGAGAACTGCAGAGCTGATTCTACTATTTGGATAACCTGGAGCAATACATTCAGTAACAGCGCGAAGTTCATATTTACCATCAGGTAAATTGCGCATATTAAACGGATAGAAAATATCAGGTGAACCAATTGGAATCATGTTATTGACATCTGGAGTATCGCGGAAGAAAGTTTTTTCATTATACCAAACATTACCTGCAGCAGGTTTGTATTGGAAGTGAACCGCTTTGAAACCACCATAATTGTAATTGTAACCACCAATTAAAACAGGAAGGGTATCATTAAATGAATTGTTCACTACCCATCTATCATCAGGTGATTTGATGGTAACACCTGTACAAGTTGGAAGGAATCTTGCACTGATAGAAACTGTATCAAAAATATCATCATCACAAGACGATTTAAGGATTAACAGAATATTGTTATAATCATAATTAATAGGACCACGTTCAATGGTTAAAGTCTTTTGAAGAGTGGTACCATAAGGCACATCAAAATCACGGTTTGGATCTAAGCCATCTACCTTAATAATTGCACCAAAAGGATTAGAAGCTTGATCAACACGTAGAGAATAAGTTCTATCTTGACGACCCTCGCTTAAATTACCTAATTCAAGTACAAATACAGCTTCATCTTCAGCAGGTACATTGAAAATGGTTTTTTGTTGAACGTTGATTTTAGGAAGATCATTTTGAGCAGTACTTGGTTGTATTAAAACTCCTTCATCTAATAATGTACTTGAAGTAATTGTATCATTTGAAGGATCAAAAAACAAAGAGCGTTGTTCACCCTCAAATGGGCATGAAGTTCTTCCAGCCTTTAGTCTGAAAACATGTCCATTTCCACTTTTCGGATCAACTACATCAATTGAAATCAAATCACCGTCATCTCCATCCTGTAAGGTATAAGCAAATGAATTTGTGTATGAATTTGTTGATGACCTTGAACTTCCTTTTGTTTGTTCAAAACTTATCGTGTTTGTCATCTCTTGTCCAGTTTCATTGAATTCCCATCCAAAAACAGTAGTCAATTCCTCTGAAAAGTTCAACTCAATAGATTCAGTGCTTGTACGATCTAATTGTGAACTAAATTCTTGAGAAAAAGCAGCCTTCCCTAAACTGAGGTTTGAACCACCAGGAGAAGTGGAAGAATTGCCTGTAAAAGCAAGGAATTTTTCGCGTTCATTTCTTGCAATTGCATTCTTCCATAAACGGATTTGATTGTTATAGTATCTAATTGAATCCGTTTCCATTGGTGAATTTCCTCTGAAATGATAAGAAGCACCAATAGAATCTTTTTGTTCTCTATCAAATGGTGTTGAAGAAGACCTAAGTCCACCCCAAATAGGGTCATCATTATTTGAAGCAAACTTCTGAGCATATTTAGGATCTGATTGATCGTTAAATACAGGCAAATATTTTTGCTGACCTCTAGAATTTAATATAGTTGAAGTAAGCAAACTATTTCTTAGTCCTTCCAATTCAGGAATTATTAAGGTTAAAATTTCATCCTGTGTGTATGCGAAAGTGGTCTTTACATCACCAGGAACAATAAAGTAACCGGTACGTTTACCAATCTTATAACCATTAATTGGATTTCCGATACACACTGAAGTGCCTGCTTGGGCATCTAGAATTGCGCAAGTTGCAGTATCTATTAGTTCAATTACATGAGAATTACCAAATAAGATATTCGAAGCTTTTCCATAATAGATATCAGAACCAGCACCTACCGAACCTGCATCAGAACCAGTTGAAATGCTTGTTGTTGTGCTTGTTGTTTTAACAATCTCACCTTCTCTTGTTCTGCTCAAACTCATTGAAAATCCTAAATTAAAATTAGCTTTCACCTCTGTTTCAGTGATTACACCAGCACCTAATCCCACGAAATTTACAACCTTAGATCCGAGATCTGTTTCATTAGAAATAGCTCTACCATAAGAATCTGTGAATCCCCAACTTTCAACACTTGTAAAAGACTTACTGGTTGTCCAAGTAGCACTTGACGCAGAACCAGGAGGATCTCTTAAAACAAAATCAACTAATGAAGGACCAGTTGTTGTAAAACTTGTTCCCGTAGGTCTTGACCCAAGTATTATTGCCCTATACAAAGGACTTACTAAATCAGTAGAATTGGGGGCATATGAAACTGTAGCACCAATAGAAGGTGAAAATTGGATTTGAAATGTTTTCGTATAATTATAATTTGGACTAAGAGAATTCCTTAACTCATTTGGGGCACCTGCTTTAAAAGTATAAGGATAAAATCCATCGTTGATATTTACTTGTCGAATTGTATCATCAGAGGTTGCCAAATCATTAAAGAATGAAAGCGTTCCAGCTACTGGTACCTTATCATACTTTAAAGTATCAGTTTCAATCCTATCTGCATTTGAATAAATTTCAACAACTTTAACAATTCCGTTATACTCTTTACCTTGTTGAAAAACTGGATATCCAAATGGATTCTGATTTAAAGGAATAGAGACAGAATCATTTATTTGAATACTTGTTTCACCAGCAAAATTGTTTACGAGACTATCGAACTTCGTACCTAAATCTGTAACATAAATTACAGGAGGAACGAAATACTTGAAATCCATTCTAGTATTGAATGTTGTTGAATCTACACGAGTAAATGCCAAAGTTTTAAAAGTATCTCTAACAGTTGTTGGAGGCTGAACTGTTGTTAAATCTAATATATTAGGATTATTTAGTGAGGGCTCTGTAAGTAAAGTAGGATCAGGATTATTTACTAAACGTAGATTTGAAATAGTATAGCTCAGTGGGAATAAATAAGCTTCATATTCACCAGTAGAATCATTTGTAATAATCTGACGTTGGAAGCAATCATTGATGCCTGATTGCCCTACAGTTCTTAGATTAAACTGAGCCTTACCAATATTATTTTTAGACCTACCTAAACCAGGAACTTTATTTAATTCTCTTAATCCGCCAACAACTCTTCCAACAACTTTTAACAATGTAGAATCAACAAAATAAGCATTTGTTGGACCATTAAAATTATAGGTTCCAGTTGGAGGGAAACGTCCTTGACTAAACGTATGATTTAACTGAGAAAGACTTACAAAATGTTCACCAATTGGAACACGCACAACGAATTTTCCGGAATCATTAGAAACCACAATTGTGCCATTTTGAACAACAAATTGGTTATCTATTAATACCGCAGCTCCACTTGCAGGACAAGTAGTTCCTGCATAATTAACTCTACCAACAAATTCAAAACTGGAATTGTCAGAAAAGTCAACATTATTTAAAACTTGTGAGCCATCACCCAAGAATATTACTTTATTATTGGGTGAAAATGTATGAATACCTAATGTTGGAACAACTAAAAAATTCTGACCTGTTCCAAGATATCTAATATTCTCAATTGTATACCCGCCATTTTTATCTGAATAGTTTGCAAGTGCAAGTTGACTAGATGTTGGGATACTATCTGAGAAATTACAACCATTAATTAAAAGACCGTGATTTTCTTTGAACACCAAATTTAAATTACTTTGGTCATAGGTTTCGGTTAATCCTGGGAAACGATCGTCAAAGGTTAAGTATAAAAATAAATTAGCATTATTTGAACCTGAGGTTCTGTTAAAATCACGAATGATTTGAGCTTTGCTTTTAGCGATAGACCATAGTCGAACTTCATCCATGTTTCCAAAACCATAGATATTTAAATTTGGATCAGAACCCAGATATATTGGACCTAAAGAAGCACCTAAACCAGTATTGGTTGTCATAACTGTTGCACCTTCAATTCCATTGATATAAATTCTTATACTATCTGAAGCATAAGTTGCAGTTATCTGATTATAAGAAGTAAATGATTCAAAAGGATTTTCTACATAAACAGTTTGTCTATCAACACTAGTTGCAATTGTAAAAGCAAGTCTATTACTAGCACTATCATACATCAACAAATAACCGCCTGTCAGGCTATCAATTTTTGAAGCAATGACAAAACTTTTACGAACAATTGGCTTATACCAAGCTTCAATAGTAATGGCATTATTGCTTGGATTTTGAGAAGCTTGATGAGGTATTTCAACATAATCATTTACACCATCAAATTGCAATGCACCACCTTGATACATTGAAGTATTCTGAACCAATACTCTAGCACCTTCAACAGCAAAACCACCTTGGTAAGAAATAGTTCCATTTACTACACCAGAAGGACTTCTGAAACCAATATCGGAAGCCATATTTGAGAATCTGGTAACACCCGCGCATTGTGTTTCACCTACTAGGTAATAACGATACATAACCCCAGCAACTGTTGTATTATCTACATACAAACCAGAACCTGCCAACACACTATTAATCAATATAGAATCATTAGTAGAACTAGCAACTTTTCTATAAATTCTGATTGTAGTTAATTGACCATTGTTTCTGTTATTCCAGTTTAATTCTACTCTATCAGGGAAATAACCTTTAGAGCATTTTAGTTTATAAATAGTACCTGGCTCAAAAGTATTAGCAAGGTTTGGAGTTAATCTTGTTTGATTAATTCCTAGAGATGATAAACCATTTAATGCACAACCTGAATAAACTTTAATACTGTAATTATAATTCACACATGCAGCTGCCATCTGGTCTTCATATATAGTATCGTTTGCATTCACTTCAAAACTTGAAGTACCTCCACCAACAGCAGTTCTTTCAACTGAATATTTCTCTTCAAAATCAGAATTATCATTCCATCTTATCGTAATTACATTGTTGATTGAATCAGAGAATAATCTAATATTATTTGGTCTGTTAGGAACTGTTGGCGATAAACCACCAATGATTTCTACAGTATCAGATACACCAGCAAACATTGAATCTGGCGCATTTGGAACATAACAATCATTACGAGCAAAGATTCTGTAATAGTAATATTGTCCTCTTTGTAAACCTGCATCAGTATAACTTCTTACGGTACCTGATAATGTAGTTACTACTGGATTACTCATAGAAGAATCTGTTGAGCGATTGAATACAAAACCATTAGTTGGGTTTATATCAAACCACGACCAACCCAAATCAACACTACCATCGCATTTATTGGTAGTAGCAGTAAAACCAGAAGGCACTTCAGGATTTGGCTTAAATCTACCAAGAGAGATGTTACTTGGTGCACTTGTTTGAACGTATTTAAACAAAGGAGGAGCATAAGCTGTTCTAACAGTAAATTTATAGTCAACTCCTCTAATTAATTTAACACCATTATAAGTTTGGTTTACATTAAAAAAACATGAAGTGGTATTAAAAGGATAAATCGCAATTAATTCATTATCGGCATATACATATTGCTTGAAATTGTCATTATCACAATAAACTGAAACCTCACAATTTGCAGTAGGATTTGTTGAACCCAATTGCCAGTTTAAATCTATACGGGAACATAGGTTTGTTGTTGTTGTTAGATTAGAAGGAGAAGCTACACTGATATTATAAGATTTAACCCAGTTACTATTAACACCATTTAAAGCAAAACCTGAAAGAGTTCCTCCATTATCAGAACCAGCAATATCAATAAGTGTAGTTACACCACTATTTGATCCATCTGCTATACCTTGGTCGAAATTATAGTAGGTTAATAAACCTGCTGAATTTCTATCAACCGTATCTTTAAAGTACTCGCTTATTTCTGCTGGGGTTCTAACTACATTCCAAATTCTTAATTCATCAATGGTCCCATTGAATGAACGTGTGCTGCTACCTCTAGCAGTATTTACTGAACCTAAAGTAATCATAGTAGATGCAGTTATGTTTCCAGTACCCGAACTTCCATTTGCTTCTAGATTACCATTTACATATAACCTTATTTGACCGGTTGATTTTTCACGAGTCAAAGCAACATGGTACCATTTTCCATTATTCACGCTGGTATTAGAATACAATGTAGGATCTTGACCATTTGAACCTAAACCAAAAGTAATTTTATCCCCAACTAATGCATTTCGATAATCACCTGGAGCACCACCTACTTCCATATCCACAACACCAGTACCTGTAACATGACCAGTGTAACCTACCTGATTTGTTTTCATCCAATATTCGATGGTAAAATCACCTGAAATAGGACGAGGAATGGTAGCAAAGTCATTGGTTCCATCAAACTTTAAAGCGTTTCCTGGAGGCGTATATTCTAGCTTTACAATTTTAACATTTGAAGGAGCTCCCTCACTTGAATAAGGCTTACCTGATTGATTGGCTCTGATTCTGCAATAAAAAGTACTTGGAGCTAATCCATCAATTGAGAAAGATGTTTGTCCGCCAGAAACATTAAATGGTGAACCTGAAATAGGAGCTGTAAAATTTGAGCTTAATGATACATCAACAAAATAATTACTTACAATTCCAACTTCAGGAGCTGTCCAATTTAATTTGAATCCATTTGGCGTAATTTCAGTTGGCTCCAATTGTGTAGGAACAACCATGGCATAACTTTGAACAAAGTTTGTATTTAACGCCTCTAATTCCATGTTGTAAATCCGTGCATTGGCTTTGCTCACCGACTTGTCTATAACATGGGTTTGGTCATAATTCTGAGCACCACCCACACCATTGTCAAAGTCTAAATACAATTTCAGACCAATTGCATTGGGATCTACAGGAGCTTTCATGGCAGCATTAATTTGCTCAGAGGTTCTGGCATTGTACCAAATTCTTATCTCATCTAAACTACCTTGATAGTGCCCAGAATAACAGTATAATGCACCAATATCAATCGAATTTCCCACACCTTGAGCAATTACACCATTTGAATTGTTATTGGCACGAACAATTCCATCAATATAAACTTTCACATTGATTCCTTCTCTAACCCAAGCAACATGATGCCATCTTCCATCATTAACTTTGGTATTGGCATTTGTATTTATTTGCATTAATTGCGAACGAGAAGCATTATCAAGTTCATAAAAAAGAGTTCCGTTTGCACTCATCCCAATATTCCAAAAGTGACCATCACCGCACGTTTCGCGCTTACTGATAATTTGCAAAGTTTTTGCAGCGCTAGTTTTCATCCAAAACTCAACAGTCCAATTGCTCGTACCAAAGTTTCCAATTGTGGCATTTTCTAGTTTTAACTGGTCGTTAATTCCATCAAATGCCATGGCATTACCAGGTGGAGTGTAAGGCACATCAACTTTAATTATTCTAGAATAGCCCCCTTGTTGGTTGATATTAGTTCTCGTATTATTAGCTCTTACTCTGTAATAATAAGTTCCTCCAGTAAGTGTATTAAAAACACGGCTAGTAGTTGTATTAGACAAAACATAAGCTGAAGATATTAAGCCAGAGAAATCCTTAGTTGAAGAAACCTCCAATAAATAGTTGTTTACTTCACCAATTTTAGATACTTCCCAGTTGGCAGTAAAACCTGTTGGATTAACGTCTGTAGCAGCATGTGCCTTAGGAACAGCAATTGCATAACTTTCAATAAAATTACTTGTTGTACCTGTTAATGAACTGTTAGTTAAATTAGCATGATAGCCACTAGGACTTTTATCCAAAACATTTAAAATATGTGAGTTATTTGCAGCAGAAACTCCTTGGTCGAAATTGTAATAAACTACCGCTTTGTTAGGTAAAACCAATCCTGTATCTCTTAAGTCGAGATTAATCTGTTCTTCAGTAAGTGCAGCATTGTAAATTTTTATTTCATCAAAATTTCCATTGATGAATTCATTGTAATCCCAACGTCTTCCAATCGACCAATCCTCACTACCTCTTGGCAGATTCATGGTTGAATTTTTTGTTGCTATTAAATCACCATTTAAATAAAGTTTAATGATAGTTTTATCATATGTGGCAGCTACATGGTACCATTTATTGATATCAAAAGAATATTCAACATTGGCAGCTGTCCAATTACCATCATGAAAACCACCCCAAATTTTATTTTGGTGCAAATAGATTGAAAACAAGACATTATAACCACCTGCACCATTGTAATTTTCTGTAATAATAGCAGGCATCTGACCTGGATTTGGCAATGCTTTTAATAAAAACCATCCTTCTACTGTGATTTTATGGTCTGCAAAACGGTTGTTGATACCTGTTGCATTATCTATGGTCAATAAATCATTACTTCCATCAAGACTTAATGCATTTCCAGGAGGATTATAGTTGATAAAAACCTTCATTGTTTCTGATACAGACTCTTGGTTGCTGATTCCATTAGTATTGGTTCGAACTCTATAATAATATGTTCCTTTTAAGAGTCCACTGATAACTTTTGAAAAAGTGCTTGAATCCAAAGTAAATGGAGAACCAGCTACAAGACCTGTAAACTGAGTATTAGTTGACACATCCAATAAATAAGCATTAGGTGATGCAAAAACTGGTCTATCCCAATTGGCGGTAAATCCATCTGAAGTTACATTTGTAGCTGGCAAAACAATTGCTCTTGTCATTGCATTACTGCTTATCCAATTGCTATTACTTCCTGTTAAAGCAAAGTTTAATAAACTACCATTTCTATTGTTTCCAGAAA
Source organism: Bacteroidia bacterium (assembly GCA_051861545.1). Classification (GTDB taxonomy): domain Bacteria; phylum Bacteroidota; class Bacteroidia; order UKL13-3; family UKL13-3; genus CAISCU01. The sequence continues at coordinate 197,718 of JBIMKP010000001.1, forward strand.
CATCGGTTAAAATATTAAACCCAGTATTTGTTGCTGATGGTGAACCTTGGTCGAAATTATAATAAGCTAAAAGGTTTTGTGGCAATACAGAAACTGTATCACTCATATCAGCTTTTATTTGCTCTGCAGATAATGCTTGGTTATAAAACCTGAACTCGTCCATTTTACCATTGAAGAACCTGAATCCATTGTTGCTTCCAATCATAAATGCTGTAGGATTGTAAGGATTGTTTGTAACAGTTGTTGAAGTTTGTTCTCCATTTACAAAAACACGAGTAAGTCCATTTGAACGAGTAACAGCAATATGATACCATCTATTAGCTGTTGGGAAGACAAAACCTGAATTTACATGAATAACCGCACTATGTAAAATTCTCAAATTCCCAGAAGGGTCAATATTTAAACTGATACCATTTCCAGTAGAACCATTGTCGAAACCATATGAAAATATAGTTTGATTTGTTATAGATAATGTAGCAGGATTAATCCAAGCTTCCATAGTAAAATTTGAAATATGTCCCATAGGCATATTAGCAACAGAAACTCCATCTTGGTTGCCATCAAAAGCCAAACAATTTCCAGGAGGATTTAGAACATTTAATGTACGAACCTGATTGGTTGGACTAATTGCCCCAGAGCCTGTAAGATTAGATTTATCTGCTCTAACTCTATAGTAATAATTTAGGTTAGACTGTAAGCCTGTAATTTGTCTTGAAAAAGTTGTATTTCCTGAAACAAAAAATGGAGAACCAGTAATCTGAGTAGTGAAATTTTCATTAGTCGAGATATCAACAAAATAACCAGTTACTAAACCAACAGGAGCAGCTTCCCAATTTACAGTAAATGAAGATTCGGTAATATTACTAGCTGGTAATATTTTAGGAATAACCATTGCATAACTTTCAACATAGTTACTAGTTGTAGAAAGGGTTAAACCAAAGTTAATAAGTGTTCCATTATTTGCAGGAGATTTTAAATCTGCTAAGGCTGTAAGCCCGGTATTGATTGAACCTGCAATACCTTGGTCGAATCTGTAATAATCTACCAAACCGGCTGAGCTTGGGTCAACTTGATTATTCATGTTAGCCCTAATTTGCTCTTGAGTTCTTACAGTATTCCAAATCCTAAATTCATCTATTCTACCATTAAAATAAGGGTCTGAATACTTTGAACGTCCTAACCAGTTTTGTGTGGTATTTCCTAAATCTGATGGTTTAATTGTAATTGCATTATTTTCATCAACCAATTCACCATTGATATATAATTTTCCAGTATTGGTTAAGTCATTTAATGTGATTGCCACATGGTACCATTTGCCAATTTGAAAAGTTTGGTTTGATTGTAATTCTTGGGAAAGAGAGCCATTGTAAATTTCGAAAAAACCGGAACCTGAAGGGCCTCTACCAGGTGATGGGGAAAATAACATATACTTAGATGTTCCACTTCCAAAATCAAAAACCCTTTGCCAAGTGTTATTATTATTCATTAGAAACCAAGTTTCAAAAGTTACATCTTGAAGATTACTAACTATTCCACTTGGCAGTTCTACATAATCATTAGAACCATCCAATGCCAACGCATTTCCAGGAGCTGAAAAAGGAATTTCAACTGTCACAATTTCAGTGAAATTACCTTGTCCTGTTAGGCTAGTTTTATTTGCTCTAACTCTGAAATAATATCTACCTGGCAACAAACCTGTAATAGACTTTGACAATTCAGTTGAAGCCAATGTAAAAGGTGAACCAAGAATTGGATTAGTTAATAATGGATTGGTATAAACTTCTAAAACATAATTATCAACTGTACCATTCAATGGTGCTAAAAAACTAGCTGTAAATCCATTTGAATTAATTGAATTTGCTTGTAAGCTTCTAGGAACAACAGCTGCATAACTTTCAACCCAATTACTACTTGTTGAACTTAATCCAAAGCCTAAAAGTGTTCCATTATATGAATTAGCTGTTACATCATTAAGCGTTGTAATAGTTGTATTTGCTGAAGCAGCATTTCCTTGATTAAATTTATAATAAGCAAGTAAACCAGTAGGAAGAGTTGAGCTTAAATCAAACATATCGCTTTGAATTTCTGCCTGGGTTCTTGCGGTGGTATAAATTCTTACCTCATCAATACTTCCATTTGTAAATTCACTCGAACCATTAAAAGCACCAATAAATCCGTTTGCTGTTACAACAGGTAAAGCAACATTGGCGGAATTCCTTTGTGCAACTAATTGCCCATCCAAATAGCTTTTGAATCCATTGGTTGTATTTCTTTGCCAAGTCATGGCAACATGATGCCACCTGCCATCATTTACTCCAACCCCAACAGGAAGTCCATTACTTGAACCCCCATCGCTTGAAATAATATGTGATTGCGAAGAAGTATTACTTCCCCAGCCAGCAAGAATGTAATTGTTTCCATTTTGCAGGCGCACAGCAGATTGGACATTACTTCCTCTAAACCAATACTCAATTGTAATGGCAGAGTTGTTAGCAGATGTAGCAGCAGTTACCATTGAATTTGGTAAACTTACTCTATCATTGCTACCATCAAAATTTAAAGCATTGCCCGGCTGCTGGGCAAACAATGGGCTAATTGAAATAAAAAGTAAACTGTATAAGAACAGCATCCTTTTTGCCCAAAAAAATCTCTTTGCTTGTAAAAAATGTTTCATATAAATGATAAAAATATTTGATACTATTTTATCATTAATAAGTCAGCTAGTTAAAATTTTAGCTCAAAAAGCCATTTTTTGGGTACCAAATGTTAAAATTATGGCACAAAAATCTTGACCAAAATCAATTTTTACATTCTATTTATTAAAAAAATCTACATGAAACATCTTAAAAATCACCTTAAAACTATAATTCTTTATAAATTTTTAAGAAGTATAAAAGGCTATGTATTTAAACATGAATTCCTTTAAAAGTAAAAATATAAGCAACACCAGCATCAGAACTTGTTTTTGAAAAGGATCCATCCAATTGTTTAATTAATCCGCTAATTAACATCGTTCCTAATCCTTCATGTTTTATTCCACTGTCTTCCTGAATACCAATTCCGTTGTCAGAATAAATCATTTCAAAGCCAGCATTGGTATTAACTAATTTCAAAATGATGTTTCCTGTACTTCTGCCACCAAAAGCATATTTAAAGGAATTGGTTAAAAGTTCATTTGTTATTAAAGCAAGAGGAATCAAAGTATCAATATTAATTTTAACAGCTTCACAATGAATGTTTGAGCCAATCTCCTTATCACTCATTTTATAGGCACTATTTACTGTTTTATATAAATTTTCGAAATAACTCTGACAATTAATAGTTGTTAAATCTTCCTGCTCGTATAAATTAATATGAACCAATGCCATACTGTTGATTCTACTTTTGGCATCTTTAAAAATTTCAAGCATTTTTTCGTCTTTAATACTTCGCTTTTGCAAGTCTAAAATCCCAGAAATAACAGACAAATTGTTTTTCACTCTATGATGAATTTCTTTGATAAGAATGGTTTTCTCATCGTTTTGAGCTTTAATTATTGCTGTTGATTTTTTATTAATACTATAAGCTCTATACAAAACAAAAGTGATGATTAACAAAACTACAATTCCTGATATTGTAAATAAAATAATGAGGTTCTGACGTTTCATTGATTCTACTTGTAATACTTCCTTCTCATAAGTTTCTTTATCAAATTCTAACTTTGCCTGCATACGCGCTGCATCCTTATAATGCTTCTGACTTCTTATACTGTCATTAAACAATTCAGAAAGTTCCTTAAAATACAAAGCTGAATCATATCTTTTATCAGCTTTATAATAAATACATAATTGGTCAGCAGCTTGAATTCCTATAAATAATTGTTTTGCTTTTAAACCTAAAGCTAAAGCCTCATAAGACTTTTGAATAGCCTCTTTAACATTCCCCATTTTAAAAAGAGAAAACGACATAATATTGGGTAGTTGTGGTGAATGAATACCATATCTTTTATCGAGACTATCAGCAATTTGAATATACTTCCAAGCAGAATTTATATCGGTTTTATAAAGAAGCCAACTCAAACGCTGGTAAGCAAAAACTAAATTTCTATATGCATTAATTTGTTTCGATAAATCGATTGCTTTGTTATGGAAATAAACCGAAGAATCAAAATCATAAGGTTCACTTTGCCTACTAGCTGCTCTTGTGAAATGTAAGGCCGCTATTTCTCTATATTTTATAGCTAGGTTATAAGTATTACCAACAGTTTTATAGTAACTAATGCATTCATGAGTTTGAGAAAAAGCTTCCTTATAGTTTTCCATTCCATTGTTTACCATAATAATTTTTTCCAAAACCAAATAGTAAACATCATTGTCTTTTATTGCCCTAGCACGATTTAACAAATCTAAATATTTATCCATTGTACTCGAAGGATTAGTCCTTCTAGATAATTCCAACAAACCTGTTTCTGCTCTAATTAGATCTGATTCTGATTGTAAATTTTCAAAAATTTGCTTTGCGTTATTGTAATAAAAATCTATTGAATCAATTTCATTTATAAACAAATATTCGTCGGCAATAGCTAAATTAAATTTAGCTTTATAATAAGTGTTATTCTCTTTGGTTGATGTATATAAACCTTCCCTTAACAATTCAAAACACAATTTAGAATTGCTGATAGCTGATGCTGAAGAAGCCTTTTTAAGTAGTTGTTTAAGCGCTATATCATTGGCCCAAACATGTGAGCTAAATAGAATAAAAAATAAAATTAGATAATTTTTTTTCATTAGAAATGACAGGAAATTATATTTACTGTCGGATTTAAAGGGTGATAAAATGGATTTTCCTTAGACAAAAATGTTTCAATAAAAGGCTCAACTGATAGTCTTTATATTTATCAATAAATCATCTCTGTAGTTTCTGCCAATAGGAATTTGTTGTTTATTTACCACAACAAAATCACCATTAATTATTTCTAAAAAATTTGAATTGATACAATAACTTCTATGAATTCTAATAAAATTATATGTTTTTAATTGTGAAAATAGGCTCTCTAAACTAGTTCTAATGCTAAATTTTTGTTCAGATTTTGTATAAATATTCATGAGTTTACCATCTGCTTCAAAATATACAATATCAGCAATATCAACCCTAAAATATTTGGCACCCAATTTCACAAAAAAACTATCCTTAAAAATATTTAGCTTTTCTATTTCTAATGACTCATTTTTATTCTCCGACGCCAAAGCAATTTCAATAGCAGAATAAATATCCTCTTCGGTAAAGGGTTTAATTAAATATGATTTGGGAAAAGTTTGCTTTGCCTCAAAAATCGTTGCTTTATCGGCATTACTTGTAAGAAAAATAAAAGGAATATGAATTTGCTCATTTATAAATTTTGCTACTTCAATTCCCTCTTGTTTGCCACTTAAGTTTATATCAAGAACTGCTAAATCAATCTCTTGTGTTGTTAATGCTTCAATTGCATCTTTTTTTGTTCCTACTGGATTTAAAGGCTGATAACCCAAATCCTCCAAAATCATTTTTAGATTACTGGCGATAATAAACTCATCTTCAACAATTAAAATCCTCAAATTCTCCATTATGCAATTTTTAAATAAAGATTGTACAATTCTTTTCAAGGCAAATAAGCAACAAAAAAAACATAAAAACTTTACTAAAGATAGATTACAAGTAAAAAATTGACTGAAAATCAGACTTAAGCACCAATAAACTAGTTTTAAAATCAGACAAAATTTCTTTCTACCTTTCCAATGCTTTGCTTATTTTCGCCACCCAAATGGCATTAGATCAATTAGAGGAAGATTTAGGAGTTGAACAAAAGGAAATGAGTTTTTTCGACCATATAGATGAGTTGAGAAAACACATTATTCGTTCGGTGGCGGCAGTTTTAATTTGTGCAATTGTCATTTTCTTCAATAAACATTTTCTTTTCGACGTAGTTCTTTTCGGACCAATTCACACCGATTTCTGGACCTACAGAATGATGTGTAAATTAAGTAACGAATTACTTGGAAACGATTTGTATTGTGTAAAAGATATCGGTTTTGTGCTTTCGAACATCGATATAACAGGACAGTTCACCCAACATTTATTTATCTCATTTGTAGCAGGAATTGTCATTGCTTTCCCTTTTGTTTTGTGGCAATTATGGGCTTTTATTAAACCAGCCTTAAATGAAAGAGAAATTAAATATGCCAGAGGTTTGGTGTTTTTTAGTTCGATGTTATTCAATATTGGAATTGCATTTGGTTATTTTATTTTATCTCCTCTTTCCATACAATTTTTGGGTTCTTACCAAGTAAGTGAAATGGTAAGTAATGAAATCAACCTAGAGTCTTACGTTTCGTTTGTTTCAACATTAACATTTGCTTGTGGTTTGATTTTTGAAATGCCAATACTTGTTTATTTCCTTGCAAAAATTGGTATTTTAAGCAGTGGAACTATGACGAAATTCAGGAGATATGCATTGGTTGTAATCTTGATTCTAGCTGGTATCCTCACTCCTTCTCCTGATATGGCAAGTCAGATTATGATGGCAGTTCCTCTTTATGGTTTGTATGAACTAAGTATTTTAGTTGCAAAACGTGTAGAGGCAAACAAAGAAAAAGATCGTTATAGATAAGCCAATTTAGGTTTCGTTTTTAAACTTCAATATTATAAATTATGAAAATATCTATTGGTAACGACCACGCAGGTTTTGATTACAAAGAAGCTATTAAAGCAAGCCTAATTGCTGCTGGTCATGAAGTTACTGACCATGGAACTTATGGTTTAGATTCTGTTGATTATCCTGATTTTGCGCATCCTTTGGCAACGTCTGTTGAAAGCGGAAATACTGATTTAGGAATTCTTATTTGTGGTAGCGGAAATGGTGTTTGTATGACTGCCAATAAACACCAAGGAATTAGAGCTGCTCTTTGCTGGAATGTAGAATTGGGAGCTTTAGCAAGACAACATAACAATGCCAATGTAATTTGTTTACCTGCTAGATTTATTTCTTTAGAGTTGGCTCAAGAAATCACCAATACTTTTATCACTACCGATTTTGAAGGTGGAAGACACGCTAATCGTGTAAATAAAATTTCTTGCTAATACATTTAGTTTCAAAAACACTTGGATAGGTCAAAAATCATTGATGGAATTAAGCAGGGTAATATTCGTGCCCTTGCTAGAATGATAACAGGAATTGAAAATGAAATTCCTGAATTCGATTCCATGATGGAGGAATTACATTTTGACAATACGCCAGTTATAGGATTTACAGGACCACCAGGAGCAGGAAAAAGTACCTTAATTAGTGCATTCGTAAAATTCTTAAGTAATCAAGGTAAAAAGATTGCTGTATTGGCAGTCGACCCAAGTTCTCCTTTTCATCAAGGTTCGCTTTTAGGAGACAGGTTGCGCATGAGTGAGCATTATTTACTTCCGAATGTTTTTATTAGAAGCATGGCTAGTAGAGGAAGTTTAGGAGGATTGGCACCTAGAGTTTTCGAAGTATGTGATGTATTAAGAGCTGCTCATTTCGATTATATCCTCATTGAAACTGTTGGTGTTGGTCAAAGTGAAGTTGAAATTGCTGCTTTGGCAGATACATCTGTGCTTGTTTTGGTTCCTGAAGCAGGTGATGAAATTCAAACCATTAAAAGTGGTATCATGGAAATTGCTGATGTATTTGTTTTAAATAAAGCTGATAGAGATTCAGCCGATATTTTTATGAAAAACCTCCAATCATTGGCACATAGCCATGCAACAGCCACTTGGGAAACTCCTGTTGTAAAAACAGTTGCTTCAAAAAATGAAGGCATTGAAGACTTATTTAATGCGATAGAATTACATAGAAATAATCCAATTATTGGTCTGAAAAAAGAACAATTGTTTGCTCAAAAAGCACTTAATCTAATCAGACATTTAAGAACCCGTGATATTAATTTTGAAGAGCTAAAACACGATATCTCTATAAATTTGAATGTTGAGCAAAACTTTAATATGTATCGTTATGTTAAAAAATACATTAAGTAAAAAACATGCAAATTTGTATCATATCGGGTTCAGCAAGAGCAAATAACAATACACACAGAGTTTCTTTGGCAATTGAACTTTTATTAAAAGCGAATCACGAAATTTCAGTAATCGATTTTAAAGAATTCGATATTCCTTCATTGGCTCAAGGCGGATTAAAAACAAATGCCTTAACTCCATTTCAACAAAACTTAATCGATTCATTATTCAAAGCAGAAGTTGTTATTATGATTTCACCAGAATACAACTGGAGTGCAACGCCTGAAATTTTAAACATGTTGAACTTGGTTCCAAATAAACCATTTGATCAAATTTTTAATAATAAAGTATTTGCTTTTGTTGGTGTTTCAACCGGAAAAGGAGGTAAAGTTCCTGCGTTACAAATGATGCAAATTGTAAATAAACTAATTAGTTTTAGCAATAACGATTCCATTGTTTCATCTAGAATATTCGAAGCACACTTTGTAAAAGAGGTTTTAAATGAAAACGGAGAAAGCTTGGGCAATCCAATGTTTGATAAAGGCATAAACGATTTTTGCGATTATACCATCAGAATCGCTAATCGTTGGTTTGGTAATTAAAATTTACTGAGTTTTTTCTAATCTAATTCCAGCAGCTAATACATGTTGAAGTGTATCAACACGCATATTGTGTTGAATTTCGAAATGATAAATCCCTAGTTCATGGAACTTAAACGCATCTTTAACAGGCACTTGGTAATCGTATAAATCACCAAGCCCTTTTCCAAGCCATTGTCCAGTTTCATCAGCCAATTGAATTTGTTTTTCTTCTTCGGCTACTAATTTTGTTGGACTTTCGCTATGCATATTCACAAAAATATTGGCATAAGGATAATCAGAAGCTACTCGAAGATTTACAAAAAGATTATACAATGAATTGGTATCAGTAACATTCACATCAAAAACCAATTTATTCTTGTAATACCAGCCATCCTTTGGCAAATCTTTGTTCTCATCAAACAATCTTTTTGAATCACATGAAACAAAGAAAATGTTACAAAAAGCAATTATTAATACCCAATTTTTCATACTATTCCTTAGGAGTTTGAGGATTTGAATTCTGGTTGGAATTTGGATTTGGCCTATTGTTATTGTTTCTGTTCTTCTTGAATGGTGGTCTTCTATTTGGGTTTTGATTTGGATTCGGATTTGGGTTCGGATTAGGATTCTGAGCAGAATTAGGTGTCTGAACATTCTGATTCACTTGGTTAGAATCGGGATTATTTACCTGTTGATTTTGCTGAGGTCTTGGATTCCTGTTTGGATTATTATTAGGTCTTGGTCCTTGATTAGGATTAGGTTTTTGTCCTTCTCTATTCTGCGTGTTTTGAGGCGCATTTGGTTTAGGACCATTGTTATTGGGGTTCGGATTATTAGGACGATTATTTGCTTGTTTATTCTGATTAGGATTTGGTTTAGGGCGATTTTTATTTCCACCTTTTCTATTTCCTTTATCATCTAAACGAGTTAATGAATCTCTTCCCATATCATTTTGGAAATCGAGCTCAATCTTTTCTGGTTTATTCGAAACTGGTTTATGTAAAACCAAAGGAGGACGAACACCGGTTTTATTTAGCTCGGCATACTCATTTACTTTAGCAACAGGAAGACTAATCCATTCTCCACCCATTTCAGCGCGAGGAGCAAACCACATCAAACGCTTTAAAATATCGGTTTTTACAACTTTATATGATTTCTCTTCAGCAAATTCAAGAACCAAATTGCTATTTTCTGGAAACTCTTTGAGTGCCTCCAAATAAGAATCTAATTCAAAATTTAAGCAGCATTTTAGTTTACCACATTGGCCACTTAATTTAAGCTGATTCAAAGATAAATTCTGGTATCGAGCAGAATTGGTATGCACCATTTTAAAATCAGTTAACCAAGTACTACAGCACAATTCTCTTCCACAAGAACCAATTCCCCCTAAACGACCAGCTTCTTGGCGATAACCAATTTGTCGCATTTCAATTCTTACTTTGAAAGAATCGGCTAAACGTTTGATTAATTCACGAAAGTCAACACGGTCTTCCGCAGTATAATAAAAAATTGCTTTTCTTCTATCACCTTGGTACTCAACATCACTTAATTTCATACTCAAACCCAATTCCATTGCAATACTTCTTGCTTTGTACATGGTAGGAACTTCTAATTCCTGATTTTCTTTGAGTTTAGCAACATCAGCCTCATTGGCCTTTCTGATTATCTTTTTAAAATCTCCTTGGTCTTCACTGCGGTTGTATTTCTTCATTTGAAGTTTTACCAACTCACCCTTTAAACTCACTTTTCCAATATCGTATCCGCCGCTTTCCGACTCAACAACAACATGTTCGTTAATGTAAAATTCGACATTATTTGAGTTTTTGAAAAACTCTTTTCTGGTACCTTTAAAACGTACTTCAACAATATCGTAAGGTTTAATATGAGGAGGAAGGTCCATCTCACTTAACCAATCGAAGGTATTTAATTTATTACAAGCACCTGAGCTACAGCCACCGCTGCATCCACCACCAGTACCACATGAACCTGATCCACACGCCATCTTATATATTTCAAATTAGAAAAGCCAATAATTAAAAATGTGAAAACTACATTAAACTGACTTAACAGGAGTTTTCAACTGCCTGCCAATATACAAAGAAAGATTTAAAAACATGATTTTTAGGTTGGCGTTCCTTTCAGCATGAAAAACTGCATCATCAAGACTATGAGTTATTTGCTCTAAATTAGCATCATGTAAGAAGGGTGAAAATTTTACCAGAAAACCCATTTCTGTTTGATTAACCCTTAACATTTCCTTTTTTGCAAAACGATAAATAAAAGCCGAACGAATCATTTGCGAGGTATAATGAAGAAAATTCTTAACATATTCTCTTCCACTTGTACTTATTTCATCTACAACAGGTTGGATATCATTGATTTTTTGCCCATAACAAGCTCTCATCCAACGACTAAATAAATCAAAATAACCATCTTGCTCTATGTGCAATAATGCCATTGCCATATTGTAATTTCCATCAGCCAAACGTGCTATATCACTGGCTTTCTGTTGGTCACATTCATGACGTTCCATCAGAGCCCTTGTCATATCTATATCGTTAATTCTTGGCACTTTTACCATTTGAGCACGTGAAAGAATCGTTGCTAAGATTTTTTCAGTATTGTTTCCAACCAAAATAATTAAAGTTCCTAAAGGTGGTTCTTCTAATAATTTAAGCAAGATATTTCCTGAATTTAGCAAATATTCAGGCTGCCAAATTATTTGTGTTTTGTATTTAGCTTCATAACTTTTCAAACCCAAGCCAGAAATAATATCACGACATTCCTCTGATGTAATATTTCCTTGTTTATTCGATTCAGAGTTAAGCTTTTGCAACCAATCAAAATCACTTAAATATGGATTCTCCAAAAGAGCTGAGCGCCAATTCTCAATCACTTCTCTTGATAGTTTATTGGGTGAAGTGATTGGAAAAGTAAAATGCAAATCAGGATGCGTGTATTTCTCAAATTTCAGACAGGAAGTACAAGTTCCGCAACTATCATTTTCTCCAGGGTTTAAACAATTTACGTATTGAGAAAAAGCAATAGCCATTGCCAGATTTCCCGAACCCTCTGAACCTAGGAACAGTTGTGTATGACTGATTCTACCAGTATTTGATAAGCTAATTAATTTCTCCTTTAGCTCTTGATGTCCAATTATATCTTTAAAAAGCACTTGTGTTTTTTTGGTGCTAAAATACTATTGAAATTCCAAATATTCTGATTTATGTTTTATACCAATTAATAATTTTAAGATACAGAGGTTTGAATTATCAAATTATTAAATTTAATTTTGTCCCAAGTTAGTATGAAGAAAAACATATATAGAATAACCCTAGGAAAAACATGTCCCAATTGTGGCTCATGGGATCTTGAACGTGTTTCAAGACCGTTTGCCCCAAGATACATTCTGTTTTTTCTTAGTCTAAAAAGTTATTGGTGCAGAAAATGTTTCATTGTGATTAATTGTATCAAAAAAACAGATTAAACTCCCCCACCCCAATTATCTCTATCTAAACTTCTATACTGAATTGCCTCTGCAAGGTGTTCAGGTTTGATTTCATCACTTGCTGCTAAATCTGCAATTGTCCTCGCCACTTTTAGAATTCTGTCGTAAGCCCTTGCCGATAATTGTAACCTGTTCATAGCAGTTTTAAGCAAAGTTTGTCCAATTGAATTTAAAGCACAATATTCTCTTGCTTGAGTACTGCTAATTTGCGCATTACAATAAATTCCTTCTGATTCCGAATAGCGTTCCTCCTGAATTTTTCTTGCATTGATTACCCTTTCTCTTACCAAAGCGCTTCTTTCTGCCTTTCTTGATTCACTTAATTGTTCGAAATTTACAGGAGTTACTTCAATATGAATATCAATTCTATCTAATAAAGGACCGGAAACTTTACTTAAATACCGTTGCACAACTCCCGGACCACAAGTACATTTTTTTTCTGGGTGATTGAAATAACCACAAGGACAAGGATTCATACTTGCAACCAACATAAAACTAGATGGATACTCTATAGAAAAACGTGCTCTTGAAATTGTAACTTTTCTTTCCTCTAAAGGTTGGCGCATTACTTCTAAAACTGTTCTTTTGAATTCTGGTAATTCATCTAAAAACAAAACACCATTGTGTGATAAAGAAATTTCGCCCGGTTGGGGATTATTTCCTCCACCTACTAAAGCTACATCACTTATAGTATGATGTGGCGAGCGAAAAGGCCTTGAATAAACCAATGAAGCTTGTTTGGGTAATTTGCCAGCCACCGAATGTATTTTGGTAGTTTCTAATGCTTCTTGTAAAGTTAAAGGAGGCAAAATTCCAGGTAATCGTTTTGCCAACATCGTTTTACCTGCGCCAGGAGGACCGATTAAAATTACGTTATGACCTCCGGCAGCAGCAATCTCCAAAGCTCTTTTAATATTTTCCTGACCACGCACATCTGCAAAATCATCTGTTAAATAAACCTGATTTTGTTCAAATTCTTTTCTGGTATCAATAATTACTTGCTCTAAAGCTTCTTCCATTCCATTAAAAAACTGAACTACTTCTTTAAGTGATGGAGCCGCATAAACCTTTAAATTATTAACGATTGCTGCTTCTCTGGCATTTTCAGCAGGAAGAATTAATCCCTCATAACCTTCTTTTCTAGCCTGAATTGCCATGGGCAAAGCTCCTTTTATAGGCTTTAAAGTTCCATCTAAAGCCAATTCACCCATCATAATATATTTTTCTATCTTATCGGTATTAAGCTGTCCGGTTGCAGCTAAAAATCCTGCTGCTAATGGTAAGTCATAAGCACTTCCCTCTTTTCTTATATCAGCTGGTGCCATATTAATTACAACTTTTTGTCGGGGCATTAAATACCCATTAATACGAATTGCACTTTCAATTCTTTGCTGACTCTCTTTAACTGCACTATCGGGCAAGCCAACCAAAAAATAACCAACTCCTGCACCCGGAGAAGCATTTACCTCAATTGTTATTGTTACAGCACTCACTCCATATACTGCACTTCCAAAAGTTCTAATCAACATAAATTCATTCTTTTTTTCGCTATAAAAGTAAAGCACCAAACTATTATGGCAATATTTTAGATATTTGCTACTTAGTATTTTTTTTAAATGAAAGGTTATATCAAGCTTCTTATATATGTAAAACCATACAAAGTTTTGGCCGCTTTAAATGTGTTTTTCAACATACTTTCTATTGTTTTTAGTCTGTTTTCTATAGCGGTAATTATGCCCTTTTTGAAGTTATTATTCGCTCAGGAACAACTAGTTAAGGAAAAACCAACATTAAGTATGGACTTCAAAAACATCAATGATGTTTTTAATTATTATTTATCGGAATTAATACGAATGGAAGGCCCAGAATCTGCCTTAATTTTTATTTGTATAATTCTTGTGCTAACAATTGTGCTAAAGAACCTTTTTAGGTACTTAGCACTCTATTTTATGGTTTCCCTTAGAAATAATGTGGTGAGTGATTTGAGGGAATCTTTATACAGACATATCCTTATTTTACCACTTTCTTATTTCAGTGAAGAGAAAAAAGGAGATTTAATTAGCCGCATGACCAGCGATATTCTTCAAATTGAAGTTGCTATCATGAGTTCATTGGAAGCCTTATTTAAAGAACCATTAACTATTATCATCTATTTAGGATTTCTGATTTGGTTAAGTCCGATTTTAACTTTAATTGTATTTATAACGCTGCCAATCATGGGCTTTTTGATTGGAAAAGTTGGTCGTTTACTCAAAACCTATTCACAAAGAGGACAATCTAAATTTGGAGATTTGGTTTCATTATATGAAGAAACTCTAATGGGTATCAGAATCATCAAAGCATTTAATTCTCAGGAGTTTTTTATGAGAAGATTCAAAAACGAAAACGCTTTATATACAAGAATTAATGTAGTTTCAAACAGAACAGGAGATTCAGCTTCACCTATTTCAGAAACATTAAGTGTAATGGTTTTGGCCTTTATTTTATGGTTTGGAGGAAAATTGGTTTTATCAGGAACATCAGGCGTAAATGCTGAAATTTTCATCGCATTTATAGCTGTATTCTCACAGTTACTTCCACCATTTAAAGCTTTCTCAACTGCTTATTCAAACATGCAAAAAGGAATGGCTTCACTTACAAGAGTAAATGAAGTTTTACAAAGTGAGGAAGTGATTACTCAGAAACACGATGCAAAATCGGTAAGTCATTTGAAATCATATATCGAATTTAAAAATGTTAGTTTCAAATATGCCGATGAGTATGTACTTCAAAACATCAACCTAAAAATAGAAAAAGGAAAAACTGTTGCTTTAGTAGGCCCATCAGGTAGTGGAAAATCGACATTAACCGATTTAATTCCGAGATTTTACGACCCAATTGAAGGTGAAGTAATTATTGATGGTGTAAATATTAAAGATTTAAAGATACTTGAATTAAGATCACTGATGGGAATTGTTGCCCAAGAATCAATATTGTTTAATGATAGTATTTATAACAATATTGCTTTTGGCAAAACCAATATTTCAATCGATCAGGTTGAACAAGCTGCAAAAGTTGCCAATGCACATGAGTTTATTGTTCAAACAGAAAAATCATACCAAACCAATATTGGTGATAGAGGAAATAAATTAAGCGGAGGTCAGCGCCAACGTTTGAGTATTGCACGCGCTGTTAATACCAATCCCGATATTTTAATTTTAGATGAAGCTACATCAGCTTTAGATACTGCCAGTGAAAGATTGGTTCAAGAAGCACTTAACAATGTGATGCAAAATAGAACAACTATTGTAATTGCACATAGATTAAGCACCATTCATAAAGCCGATTTAATTGTTGTTTTAGAAAAAGGTAAAATCGTACAAACTGGTAGTCATAATGAACTGATTTCACAAGAAGGTTTGTACAAACAATTGCATAATATGCAGCAAATTTTAGAAGGATAATGAAGTATCAACTTATTCATTTTTTCTCACGCCTTTCTAATCGTTTAAGACAAGGAAAAGACCAAAAAAAGGAATGGAATAAGTATATTGAATTAAGTAAAAACCTTCCCAAATTAACTGAATCAAAAACAAATCATTCTCTTATAATTAGGCTAGATGATATTGGTGATTTCTTATTGTTTGCTCCCGTTTTTTTAGAGTGGATTAAAAATCAAAATGAAAAGGTATTTCTTTTAGGAAACAAAGCTTGGAAATCTTACTTTGAAGTTTTGTTTGTTGATAGCAAAATAGAATGTGTTTGGCTTGATAAAAACAAGTGGTTCTCATCATTAGAATAAAGGGTTTCAATTGTTAAGCAAATTGAAAATATTTCACCAAAAGAGATAATATATGCTTCATATACAAGAGTTTTACTGCTTGAATCAGTTTTAAAAAATTGTATGCCTTTGGCCAATCATTTAGCATGGGAAGCAAAAGAAGGTCCTTTATCAAAAGAACTTAATTCAGGCTTTAATTTTTTAAAAAAGAGAATCATTGACTTACATGAAACTCAAAATAATCTAGCATTTTTTGAAGACATCAACAAGGGAAAAATTGAAACCGACTTTTACCTGAATTTCCCATCAAACAAAAGAAAAATAGAACAAACATATTTTAT
Source organism: Bacteroidia bacterium (assembly GCA_051861545.1). Classification (GTDB taxonomy): domain Bacteria; phylum Bacteroidota; class Bacteroidia; order UKL13-3; family UKL13-3; genus CAISCU01. The sequence continues at coordinate 213,909 of JBIMKP010000001.1, forward strand.
TATTTGTCCTGGAGGAAATCAAAAAAGTAAACAATGGCCAGCTAAACAATATGCAGAAATAGCTAATTTAGTTTTAGACAAAAATCCAGTATTAAAATGCGTTCTAGTTGGTGGTCCAAGTGATGAAAAAATATCAAATGAAATCATAGATGGAATTCATTCAACAAATACATTGAATTTAAGTGGTAAAACCAATCTGATTGAACTAGCAGAAATCTGTAAAAATGCTTCATTTGCTTTTAGTAATGATACATCTGCAGCTCATTTATGCGCCTTACAAAAAACACCAGTTTATGTAGTTGTAAATGGAAACAGATATGAACGATTTTTCCCTTATCCAAAAAGCTTTGAAAAAGTAGTAGCCATTTACCCTAATTTGGATAAACCCACTTACGATTGGGAGGAGAAAATGCCAATTGCCTCAATTACAGCTAAAAAGCTTTGGAATGTTTTTTCAGGCAGCCCACTATAAATTGACGATAATCATTTTTTCCTTATTTAGAAAAATTCTAAATTGCCGACCTTATGAACCTAGCACAATTGGCATTAGGAGAAACCGCAACCATTGTTTCGGTAAACTGTGAAACACTCTCACTAAAACTATTTGAAATGGGAGTACTTCCGGGTGAAACAGTGAGTTTAGAAAATATAGCACCATTTGGTGATCCAATTGCCGTAAATGTTGGTGAATATAAATTATGTCTTCGACTTGAAGATGCATCAGAAATTGAAATAGAAAAAGCCTAGTGGAGAAAAGCATCACCATAGCCCTAGTTGGCAATCCTAATAGCGGGAAAACCTCATCGTTTAATGCCTTAACAGGATTGAAACAGAAAGTTTCAAACTTTCCTGGAACTACCGTTGAGAAGAAAACGGGCGAAACTTGGTTAGCACCAGGAATAAAATTACATGTAATTGATTTACCTGGAACATATAGTTTGTACCCAAAATCGGCAGACGAATTGGTTACTTATGAAATTCTCAGAAACAAAGCCGAAACCAATTATCCCGATTTGGTTGTATTTATTGCTGATGCATCGAACCTAAAAAGAAATTTGCTGCTCTTTACGCAGGTTTGTGATTTGGGAGTACCAGTAATTCTTGCAATGAATATGCAAGATATTGCAGCAAAAAGAGGGATTGCTTACGATAATGAAATTTTATCAAAAGAACTAGGAGTGCCTGTTACTAGTATCAATGCCCGAAATAAAGAAGGCATTTTTGAATTAAAGAAATTACTTTTAAACGAAGCTGAACGAAAAACAACTCAGTTTTATTCATTATCAGAAGTTCCAAAAGATTTTTTAGAAGAAATTTCTAAAGTAACGGACAAAAAAAATACTTACGCAGCACTCCAATATGCAATAAATGCGGCTGATTTATTAAGTGAAAAATCAAAAACCATTCGTGATATTATTTCAAAATACAAATTTGATGTAAGAGCATTTCAGGAAAAAGAGGTTTTGAGTCGTTACCAAATAATAGACAAAGCCGTTAAAAATGCTAGAATCAAAAAAGAGCAAACCCTTAAAGGCTCATTAAGTAAAAAAGTTGATAAGGTTTTAACCCATCGTTTTTATGGAATTGGTATTTTTTTAACACTACTATTTTTAATATTTCAAGCAATTTTTAGCTGGAGTTCATATCCAATGGATTGGGTTGAATGGGCCTTTGCAGAACTATCGAATTATGTTAAAACAGGTTTACCAGCAGGTATTTTAAACGATTTAATTGTAGAAGGCATTTTAGCTGGCCTAAGTGGAGTAATCGTTTTTCTGCCACAAATTGTAATTCTATTTTTGTTCATTGCTATTTTAGAAGACATTGGCTATATGGCCCGTGTAGGATTCATTATGGACAGGGTAATGAGGCCGTTTGGTATGAATGGAAAATCTATTGTTCCATTAATTGGAGGAATGGCATGTGCAGTGCCAAGTATAATGGCCAGCAGAAGTATTGAAAACAAAAAAGAAAGACTTATAACAATACTGGTGATTCCTTTAATGAGTTGCTCGGCTCGTTTACCAGTATATACTTTACTTATCTCAATGTTAATTCCAGATACAGCTAAATGGGGACCATTTAATGTACATGGATTAGTTTTAATGTTGATGTATTTAATTGGATTTGGAGCAGCAATATTTAGTGCTTGGTTATTTAAACAGTTCATTAAAAACGAAGAGAAAAATTACTTTTTAATGGAGTTACCAGGTTATAAATTACCTGTTGCATCAAATATTTTTATTGAACTAATAGAAAAATCAAGTGCTTTCGTAGTAGGAGCAGGGAAAATTATTGTTGCGGTATCTGTTATCCTATGGGTTTTGGCATCAACCGGACCAACCGTTCAAATCAACAAAGCGAAATCTGATTATGCGGAGCAAATAAAAGTTGCAAGCGACTTAAAAGTAGACCAAGTAGTATTAGATTCATTGGAATTAAACTACAAATCACAAAGGCTAGAAGCAAGTTATGCAGGTCAATTTGGAAAGCTAATTGAGCCAGTAATTAGGCCACTAGGATTTGATTGGAAAATAGGAATCGCGCTATTAACCTCAATGGCAGCAAGAGAAGTTTTTGTTGGAACAATGAGCACAATTTACAGTGTAAGTGGCTCTGATGACGATTTAGATTCAATCAGAAATAAAATGATGCACGACAAAAATCAACAAACCATGAAACCAAGTTATTCATTGGCCAGTGTTTTTTCATTGTTGATATTTTATGCATTCGCTTTACAATGTATGAGTACTGTAGCAATTGTAAAAAAAGAGACAGGTGGAAACAAATGGGCCATCATTCAATTTATATATTTAACCTTACTTGCTTATGGCAGTAGTTGGCTGGTTTTTAGTTTGATGTCATGAGTTTACCAAAATTGGCAGAGTAAGATAAATATTGATTTGGAATTATACTATTGATTGTTAATTGATTAAGATTTTTCACTTGATTTTTTTATTGATTCGCATATCTTTTCACGAAATTTGCAGATTCTAACAAAAAGAAGAGGAGAGAACAAGCATATATGAGGCAGCTGAAAATTAGTAAACAGTTCACGAACCGTGAGAGCAAGTCGCTAGATAAGTACCTGAATGAAATCAGTAAGGTACCAATGATTGACGCCCAAGAAGAAGTTGAATTGGCACGTCGTATCAGAGAAGGCGACCAAGTAGCATTAGAGCGTTTGGTTAATGCCAATTTACGTTTCGTAGTATCTGTATCAAAACAATACCAAAACCAGGGTTTAACTTTAGGTGATTTAATTAACGAAGGAAATCTTGGTTTGATTAAAGCTGCTAAACGTTTTGATGAAACTCGTGGATTTAAATTCATTTCATACGCAGTTTGGTGGATTCGTCAATCAATCCTTCAAGCTTTAGCTGATCAATCTCGTATTGTACGTTTACCTTTGAATAAAGTAGGTTCTATTGGAAGAATTGGAAACACTTCTGCAAAATTAGAACAAGAATTAGAGCGTGAACCAACTGTTGAAGAAATTGCAGAAGCAATGGATATTCCATTACAGGAAGTAGAAAATGCTTTGCGTTCAACTGGTCGTCATTTAAGTATTGATGCTCCTTTAACAGATGGAGAAGACAACACTTTATTAGGTATTTTAGATTCGAATGATGAACCAAGACCAGACGTTCAGTTAATTAATGAGTCATTACAGAAAGAAATCAACCGTGTTATTTCTACTTTAAGTGAAAAAGAAAGAGACGTATTGAAATTCTATTATGGCTTAGATGGCGGTCCGGCGCATACTTTAGAAGATATCAGCGAAAAAATCGGATTAACCCGCGAGCGCGTTCGTCAGATTAAAGAAAAAGCACTAAGAAGATTAAGAAAATCGAGCAAGAGCAAAATTTTAAAAGCCTATTTAGGATAAACAAAAAAGCCATCAGAAACGATGGCTTTTTTTATGATAATTTTATAATCTTTTCAAGTTCATCTACATCCAATAAATCTTTTGGTCTTGAACATGCTTTCTTCTCTATGATTAAATTATTAATATGGAGAAAGGGAACAATATTCCCCATAAGATCCGCTTTGTATGCAATTGAAAGGCATTCATCAAATTCTTCCTGAGGAAAAGCCTTCAATTCAGTCATAATATCAAGTTCTAAACCAGGTGCCAAAAATATGGTTGTCCATCCTGCAACAAATCTCATGTTCTCCAATTGTTCAAAATCCCCTAGCCCGTAATCCGAAATTGCTTTCCTTAAGTTAATTCTATTAGGCCTTGTATCTTTAATCCAAATATCTAAATCTTGAGTCATTCTGCTAACTCCATGAAGTACAGAGGCAAAACCACCTACCATAATGAATTGAACATCATTATTTATAAGGGCTTTCCAAAATTCTCCCAAATCGTTATCTAAAACATCCATCTATTTTTCAGGTTTAATTATCTTCGCTTTTTTCAATTGATTATAAATCCTAATCATTTTCAAAGCAGCCTTATATCGCTCTTCATAACTTAAACTTAAACGATACTTCAATTTTTCTTCTTCCGATAAATTAAAGGGTGTCTCTTTCATAAGGCTAAAATAAACAAAAGGCATATCTATTTTTAATTATTTTGTAGTGTTCTTTAATTACGATTTACAAAATCAATGGTACCGGCCTAGGCCATAATTAACAAAATTCGAATTGCTTTCACTCAAAAACCATATTTTTTTAGTAGAATCGTAGCAAACAATAAGTTTATGGCATTAAGCAGATTTTGGAGTTGGATGATTGTATTAAGTGTATTGTACATTTTCTTCTTACTTGTCACAAATCAACTCTATTCTTTAAATGGTTTAATCAACGGGAAACAAAATGATGCTGTTTTGGTATCTGAAAAGCCTCTCTCCTATTTTCAAGCCGATACCGCTTTACTTTCTCTAATTCAGCAAAATAAAGCTAACGGATACAGCAGTAAGGATACTTTATACAAACTCTTAGACAATGGAACAGTTGAAATGAGTTTTGGAAAACAATCTGCAGATGGCATTTTCCCTACTTGTAAAAATACCATTATGGATATTTGGCTTCCTCTTATTGGTTACCTTACTTTCTTTTGTGGTTTGCTTAACTTACTCAATGATTCAAATGCTATGAGTAGAATGGCTAAAATCCTGGCTCCTTTCTTTGCTCGAATATTTCCTGAATTACCAAAAAATCACCCTGCTTATGGATTCATGACCATGAACTTTGCAGCAAATTTTTTAGGATTAGATAATGCTGCAACACCATTCGGACTCAAAGCCATGGAAAGTTTGCAGGAAGTAAATACCGACAAAAACAAAGCTTCTAATAGTCAGATTATGTTTTTGTGTTTACATGCAGCTGGTTTAACACTTATCCCAACATCAATTATTGGTTATAGAGCAGCACAGCATGCGGCAAATCCCGCTGATATTATGCTACCAACCATCATTACATCTTTTATTGGAACTTTAGCTGCATTGATATTTGTAAGCATCAAACAAAAAATCAATCTTTTAAACGGAGTTGTAGTTTTAGCTGTGAGTTCGGTAACTACAATTATTGCTGGATTATTGTTTTATATCAGTAGTTTGAGTGGATTGGAGAAATTTCACTTTACAGGAAATCTAAGTAATGCAGTTTTACTATTTATAATTGGTTTAGTAGTTGCTTATTCAATTTGGAATGAAAAGATTTTCAAAGCCAATGAAACCAATATCTTCGATTCGTTTGTACATGGAGCAAAAGATGGTTTTACAACAGGAGTTCGAGTTTTGCCTTATATGATTGCCATGTTGGTAGCACTCAGTATTTTCAGAAATTCAAGTTTAATGGGAATAGTAATGGGAGGAATATCTTCATTAATGAATTTGTTTCATGTTGACCCACAAATTACCCAAGCTATTCCGGTTGCGATTATGCGTCCTTTTAGTGCTGGTGGTTCACGCGGATTTATGTTAGACGCCATGAAAACTTATGGACCAGATAGTTTAACTGGACAATTATCATGCTTATTTCAAGGAGCTGCAGAAACCACCTTTTATGTTGTGGCTTTGTATTTTGGTTCAGTAAATGTTAAAGAAACCAGATACACTTTAGGCATCATGTTATTGGTTGATTTGGTTTGTGTAATAGCAGGAATTGCAGTAGTAAAAATGTATTTCTAAAACTGTTTTAAGCTGATATTTCCATTTGCACTTTCAACAACAATTTCGGTTCCAAAAGCTAGGCACAAATTTCTCTTTTCATGTCCGCATGGCAAGCCAAAAACCAACGGAATTCCCAAGCCTGTAATGTGTTCATGAATAATTTCTAATGCATTTTTCCCAAAAGGAATGGCATTATCTTTCATATCCGACATATCCCCTACCAAAACAGCTTGAAGTCCATTAAAAAACCTTGCTCTTTTCAAACCCATCATCATTCTGTCGATGTGATACAAGTATTCATCCAAATCTTCAAGAAAAAGAATCCTTCCTTCTGATTTAGGCAGTGTACTTGAGCCTAATAAAGAATAAATAACCGATAAATTTCCTCCGAATAATTCACCTTTAATAAGAGAATTTTCAGGAAAGGTATTCAATTCAAACAAAGGTAAATGCAAAGAAATTCCCTCTCCAAAAAGTGCTTTTCTTAAACTTTCAGCGCTTTCCTCATCGAATCTTTCTGGTTGAAAACTGAATGCCATTGGGGCATGTAAGGAAGCAAAGTTTGTTTGTGATAAAATAGCAGATTGAAGAACAGTAATATCACTAAAACCAATAAGCCATTTAGGATTTTGTTTAAATGAAGTAAAATCCACCAAATCAATCATCCTAATATTTCCATAACCCCCTCTAGCAATTATTATTGCATGAACAGTGTTATCATCCAATAATTCTTGTAAACCTTTAGCACGTTCTTCGTCTGTGCCTGCAAACTGCTTATGTTCACAAAACAAAGTAGAAGATAATTTAACCTGCAATCCCCATGATTGAAATAATGAAATTGCAGGCTCAATTTCTGCCATCGACACCTTCCTTGCAGTTGCAGTAATTCCAATAGTGGAACCAATCTTTAAAAAAGGAGGAATCAAGGCCATTAATTAGGAGTATTTTTCGTTAAAACGAATTTTAATATCTGTTGCTACTTCTTTTACTTCTTGTTCTTTGTTTTTATCACAAATCATTAAAACATCAGGAGTATCAACAACAATTAAATCTTTAACACTATTTAAAACAAAAATCTTTCCATTTGCAGCCAAAGATGTATGAACCATACAATTCTGGGTATTATAAGTAAGGATATTGTTTCCTTTTTTAACATTTCCAACTTCATCTTTATCAGAAATTTCATATAAAGATGTCCAGGTTCCTAAATCATTCCAACCAAATTCAACAGGTATAACATAAACATTACCAGCCTTTTCCATCACACCATAATCAATAGAAATACTGCGTGTTTGCTCATAAATTTGTTGAATGGTTTCTGCCTCCTTAGGTGTGAAATAAGAATCTACAGCTTCTTTAAACAAAGAAAATTGTTCAGGTAAGTGTTCTTTAAAAGCCGCTTTTATACTTGAAATACTCCAAATGAAAATTCCTGCATTCCATAAAAAATCGCCGCTATCTAAAAAGGTTTGAGCCAATTCGAGTGAAGGTTTTTCTGTAAAAGTTTTCACCATTTTCATTTCTTCAGCCGATTCATGGTATTGAATATAACCATAGCCTGTATCGGGGCGACTAGGTTTAATACCAAGCGTTACCAAAGCAGGATTTTTCTGAGCAAATAACATCGCTCTTTTTACATCATCCAAAAAGCGGTCTTCTTGAAGAATTAAGTGATCACTTGGAGCCACAATACAAACGGCATGGGTATTGATTTTGCTGATTTTTCCGCATGCATAAGCAATACAAGCAGCAGTATTTTTACCCATAGGTTCTGCCAAAATTTGTTGCTCATTAATACCATTAATTTGGTCTTTAACCAAACCCACATAAGCCAAATTAGTTACGATATAAATATTCTCCGGTAAAAAATCCCTTAGGAATCTATTGTAGGTTTGTTGCAATAAAGATTGACCAACACCTAAAATATCAAGAAATTGTTTAGGAAAAGTACTTCTGCTAGAAGGCCAAAAACGACTTCCAACTCCACCCGCCATGATGATGGCATAATTGTTTTTATTCTGCATATCAGCTAATTGCCTTGAATTTTTGAAAATTTCAATTTGCAAAATACTTCCTATTATTGAAACTTTTCACACTTTCATTTTAAAAAACCATTTGTTAGCATTAATTTAGTGCACTATTTAACTAGGAAAAACATTATATTTATTGGTCAGTTAGAAGTCTCATATGAGCTTTTAAATTTCTAACCCCAATTTATCATTAAATTATGGCAGAACTAAAACGTGCCAAAGGAAAAACGAAATCGGAACCATCCGATTTAAAAGAAGCACTTAGAACTTATTTTGGCTTCGACAGTTTTAAGGGCGAGCAGGAAGGTATTATTAAAAATCTTCTTGATGGGAATGATACGTTTGTTATCATGCCCACAGGAGGCGGAAAATCGGTATGTTACCAATTACCAGCCCTCATGATGCCCGGAACAGCTATTATCATTTCTCCTTTGATAGCCTTGATGAAAAATCAGGTTGACTCACTCAGGTCACTTTCTCATGAGCAGGTTGCGCATTTTCTAAATTCATCTTTAAACAAAGGTGAAATTGCAACTGTAAAAAAAGACATCAATGCAGGCATGACCAAAATGCTATACATTGCTCCTGAAACCCTTAAAAAGGATGAAACAATAGAGTTCTTAAAAACTATTGACATTTCTTTTGTGGCTGTTGATGAAGCGCATTGTATTTCAGAATGGGGTCATGATTTTCGTCCCGAATACCGACGAATCAAACAAATGGTAAAGGAAATCAAAGATGTGCCCATGATTGCATTAACTGCAACTGCCACACCTAAGGTTCAATCTGATATCATGAAAAACCTGCAAATGAGTGATGCAATTGTTTTCAAATCATCATTTAATCGCGCAAACCTTTATTATGAGGTTCGCTCGAAAGGTAAAAAAGGTGAGGCAATCAAAGAAATTGTATCATTTATTAAAGCTAGAAGTGGAAAATCTGGAATTATCTATTGCCTAAGTCGCAAAAGGGTTGATGAAATTTCTGGAATTCTTCAAGCAAATGGCATCAAAGCTTTAGCCTATCATGCTGGTTTAGATGCAAAAATGCGTGCCGATCACCAAGACAGATTCCTGATGGAAGACGCTGATGTGATTGTGGCAACTATTGCTTTTGGAATGGGAATTGACAAACCAGATGTTCGATTCGTTATTCACTATGATATTCCTAAAAGTATCGAAGGTTATTACCAAGAAACTGGTCGTTCTGGAAGAGATGGATTAGATGGCGAATGTGTATTGTTTTACAATCCTGCTGATATTGATAAACTAGAAAAATTCTTAAAAGATAAACCGGTTGCAGAAAGAGAAATTGGTGAATTATTAATTTTCGAAACACAGGCATTTGCAGAATCTGCTGCTTGTAGAAGGAAATTTTTACTTCATTATTTTGGTGAAGAATATGATGAAAAAGGCTGTAATGGTATGTGTGATAACTGTCGTCATCCAAAAGAAAAAGAAGATGCGCAAGTTTCTGCAATCAATTCATTAAAACTCATCAAAGAAATCAAAGGAAAATACAACCTAAAACATGTGGTTGATATTTTAATTGGTAATAAAACCCATGAAGTTGCCATGAGTGGCCATCATGAGTTGGTTTACTTTGGAATGGGTAAAGAAAAAGATGAAAACTACTGGAAATCTGTTATCCGTCAGCTCTTATTAAAAGGATTAGTTACCAAAAACATTGAAAACTATGGTCTCCTTAGTTTGAATGAAAGAGGAGAAAAATTCATCAAAAAACCAGAAATATTTGAAATCAGCTTAGACCGTAAGTTCGAGAAATTTGCTGATGATGAAGAAGCTGGTGCAGAACCTGAAGGGGTTTATGATGAAGTAATGTATGATTTGCTTAAAGATTTAAGGAAAAAAATAGCAAAAGAAAAAGGTTTACCTCCTTATATTATTTTCCAAGATCCATCATTAGAAGAAATGGCTTTAAAATACCCAATTACCTTGGATGAATTAAGCAAAATTTCTGGAGTTAGTAGCAGTAAAGCAACAAAATTTGGAAAACCATTTATTGAATTAATCGATAAGTACGTAAAAGAAAACGATATCGAAAGGTCTGAAGATGTTGTTATCAAATCTGTCATCAATAAATCGGCGAGAAAAATTGCTATTATTACCAATATTGATAAGAAAATATCTTTAGATGATATTGCACGAGGACAAGGAATTAAGAAAGAAGAGCTATTAACTGAGATTGAAAATATTGTTAATAGTGGAACCAAATTAAGTCTAAGAGCGTACATCTATGAAATTACAGATGAAGAGATTATAGATGAAGTAATGGATTTTTTCAAGAAAACCCATGAAGATGTAATGGCAAAAGCATTAAAAGAATACGGAGAAGAATTTAGTAAAGACGATATTCATTTAATGCATATACATTTCATTAGTGAAATGGCAAATTAGTACCACTTAAAATTAAAAACCGAGTAATTGGTAAAAACTAATCTTTTTTGATTGGAAAACACAGAATACTGCTGATTATCAATTATAATCAGAATTAAACAAGAAAATGAGCATATGTAAAATGTGCTCATTTTTTTGTTTTTAACTGAGTCAAAATTGCCAAATAGTAAAATTTAACAGCCACCCACTTTGAAATCTGTTTCTTAATTATACATTTGCCCCTCATTTTTTACTAACGTGAGTGAACAAACAGGCCATGGCCACAAATTTTCTGTGGCAGGACTCGTAGTAGCCCTAGGAATTATCTACGGAGACATCGGAACCTCCCCACTATATGTGGTTAAAGCGATTATTAAAGGAAGAGAGATTAGTGAACAACTAATCTATGGCGGGCTATCATGCATAGTCTGGACCATCACACTATTAACCACCATTAAATATGTTACCATTGCTCTTCGAGCTGATAACAACGGAGAAGGTGGTATTTTTTCTCTTTTTGCATTAGTAAAAAGAAGAAAACCCTACTTAATTGTACCTGCAATCATTGGTGGATGCACCCTACTTGCAGATGGAATGATTACCCCTCCTATTTCTGTAGCTTCGGCTGTAGAAGGATTGCTTATCCTAAATCCAAATATTCCAACAATTCCAATTGTACTTACCATTATTACTTTGTTATTCCTCTTACAAAGAATGGGAACTTCAATAGTTGGAAAAATGTTTGGTCCAATTATGATGGTTTGGTTTACTATGCTTGGAGTTTTAGGTGCGATTGGAATTGCTCAAAATCCACATGTATTGGTTGCACTAAACCCGTATTACGCTTATGACTTTTTAGTAAACTTTGATGGTGGTTTCTGGTTATTAGGAGCTGTTTTTCTTTGTTCTACAGGAGCTGAGGCCTTATACTCAGATATGGGTCATTGCGGAAAAAACAATATTCGAGTAAGTTGGGCATTTGTAAAAACAACTCTTTTATTAAATTACTTCGGACAGGGAGCGTGGGTTTTAAATCATGTGGGTCAAGTAATTCCTGATGGGAATCCATTTTTCTCTATCATGCCAGAATGGTTTTTACTTCCAGGAATTATAATTGCAACAATGGCAGCAATTATTGCCTCACAAGCATTAATTAGTGGTTCATTTACTTTAGTAGCAGAAGCTCTTCGTTTAAATGTTTGGCCTAAAGTAACCATAAAGTATCCAACCAATTTAAAAGGTCAGATTTATGTTCCTAGTGTAAACTGGTTATTGTGGCTAGGCTGCATGGTAATTGTACTTTATTTTGAAGAATCAGCTAACATGGAAGCAGCTTATGGTTTGGCAATAATTATAACTATGATTATGACAACCATTTTACTCATAAACTTCTTAGTTAAAATAAAAGCCCCAAAATTATTAATTGGCTTATTAGCAATTGTTTATGCAGCAGTTGAATCAGCATTTTTAATAGCTAATATCGATAAAATTCCTCATGGTGGTTGGATGACTTTATTGGTGAGTTCAATCTTTATGTTGATTATGTATGTTTGGTACAGGGGACGTAAAATCAAAAACAGATTAACTGAATTTGTAAACTTGAAGGAATACTTGCCTTTATTATATGAATTGAGCAAAGACAATTCCATCTCTAAATATTCAACTCACTTAGTGTATTTAACAAGTGCCGACCATTTAATGGAAGTTGAATACAAAGTAATTTATTCAATCTTGCAAAAACGCCCAAAACGTGCCGATGTTTATTGGTTTGTTCATATTCATGTAGATGATAAACCCTATACCATGGAATATAAAGTAGATCATATTATTCCTAATGATGTAGTTCGTGTAGAATTTAGATTAGGATTTAGGGTTGAACAAAAAATTAACTTCTATTTCCGCCGTGTAGTTGAAGAATTGGTGAAAAATGGTGAAGTGGATGTACGTTCTCGTTATGCTTCATTAAGAGGACAAAATATCACAGGTGATTTCCGTTTCGTAGTTTTAAAACGTCATTTGTCACACGATAACGAACTCAGTGGATTTGAAAGAAGAATCATGGAAATTTACTTTACTTTAGATAAACTAAGTTTAAGTGAAGAAAGAGCTTTTGGTTTAGATACATCATCGGTATTGGTAGAAACAGTACCATTAATGATTACACCACCACGTGAATTTAAACTACAAAGAGTTTATGATAAAATTGGCGCTCCTGTTGGAAACCACCGGGATTAAAAACCAAAATGTATAATAAAAAAGAGGCTGTTTCTGCGAAACAGCCTCTTTTTTTATTGTTAGTGTTTTATTAGTTCTTTGGTTTTTCCAATGAATAATAACAAGTAGTAGTAAACCAATCTCTAATCCATGGTAATGAAGCAAGCCAGCCAAATTGTTTTCTTGGTTTAGCTCCAAATTTGTACAAATAACTTGGATTGATTAAGTATAATTCTCTTTCTAAAATTCTAAATCCTGCTGCTTTGGTAATTCTTTCAAATCTGTTTATGCTGATTTGAGTTTCCTTCACTTCAATGATATCTCTAATTCTACCTTCACTTTCACCAAACATTTTTAAAATTCCTTTATAAATAGGAGTTGGAAGAATATGAAAATAAGGAAGAAAATGTAAAAACTTAGAATCTAAACTTTGCTGATGTCCGCCAAATGGCATTAACCAAGGTGGAAACGCGAAAAATATGATGCCACCAGGTTTCAAGAAATGAATAATGTGTTTCACAAAAGATTCCTGGTCGTGAATATGTTCAATGGTATCTTTCAACAAAATAATATCGAATTTTTCAGCCAAATCCTTATCCGGATTGATATCATAAACATTTTTGTTGATGATTTCAACCTTGCCCTGAGTTATATCATCCTTCAAAAAATCCTTAGCAATATTACTTGCATATTCCCAAAGTTCAATTCCTGTAACTCTGCAACCTTTATCGGAAAAAGCTTTACAAATACCACCATAACCGCTTCCTACTTCAAGAAATTTCATTCCCTTTTCAATTTTGGTTTTTCTTTCAATAAAAGGAATAATGAAAGTTTGAGTTGTATCGAACTGCTGCTTAAAATAACGCGTAAAATCTGTTTGTAATTCAATCATATGATAAGGGCGAAAATAAGGGAAAGCAGGAAATATTCTAAAAAAGGGCGCAATTGTATCAGAATACAACATTAATTTTTTCTTCATTTTGATAAAAAGGGCTTTTCCGAATCAAAAATCTCCCCATTAATTACTCTGTTTACTTATATTTCCCAAAATTTTTCTCAATGAATTCTTCGTTTTTCAAAAAAGCCAGTCCACATTTAATTGCCTTAGCGGTAATTTTTTTGGTGATTTTTATTTATTTCAATCCATTGTTTAGTGGTAAAGCGCTTAAACAATATGATGTTTTGCAGTGGAAAGCAACCTTCCAAGAGATTGCAAACTATGAGAAAGCAAGTGGTGAAAGAACCTTTTGGACCAACTCAATTTTTGGTGGAATGCCAACTTATTTAATTGGTGCTACTTATCATGGTAATTTCACATCAAACATTTTGTTTTATATCTCTGATATCTTAAAACATCCTGCTGATACCATTTTCTTATTGTTCATTTGTTTCTACTTACTATTGTTAACATTTGAAGTAAGTCCTTGGCTGGCAATAGTTGGCTCGCTGGCCTTTGCACTCTCGAGTTTTAACTTTATAAATATAGATGCCGGACACATTACCAAAGGAAATGCCATTGCATTTATTCCATTGGTTTTGGCAGGTATAAATTACACGCTTCGAAAGAATAAATTACTCGGCGCAGTTTTAACGGGAATTGCCGTTTCTTTTGAATTAGCAGCAGGTCACTTACAAATTACCTACTACCTCATATTCATCATTCTTGCTTGGATGGTAGTAGAGTTGATTCAACACATCAAAGAGAAAAAATTAGCATCATTCATTGTTGCAGGAGCTTATCTTTTGGTAGCAGCAGGTGTAGGAATTGGAACCCATATTACAGGTTTATTAACTACAGAAGAATATGGCAAATACAGTATAAGAAGTGCATCTGAGTTGACAAAAAATCCTTTAGGAGAAAGTAATGTTGCCAATAGCAGTAATGGTTTAGATAAAGATTATGCTTTAGCTTGGAGTAACGGAGTAATGGAACCATTCACCTTATTAATGGCTAATTTTTACGGAGGTGCATCAAATGGAGAATTAAGCACTTCGAGTGAAACTTATCAGAAATTAAAAGAATACAATGTTCCTGATGCGAAAAATGTCATCAAACAATTGCCAGTTTATTGGGGAGATCAGCCATTTACAGCGGGACCCATTTACTACGGAGCAATCATTGTGTTTTTATTTGCCTTTGGTATGTTTTTTATGAAAGGAAATACTAAATGGTGGATATTCTCAGCTGCCATGTTAGCCATTTTCCTTTCTATGGGTAAAAACTTCATGCCTTTAACTAATATTTTCTTCAACTACTTCCCTCTTTACAACAAATTTAGGTCGGTAACATTTATTTTATGTGTTGCACAAACCTTATTCCCTTTATTGGCAATTTTAGCTGTAAGAGAAGTTTTTGCTGGAGACTACAAAAAAGAAAAATTGAAAAAAGCACTGACTTATTCAATTGCTGTTATTGGTGGTTTGTGTTTGATATTTGCTTTGATTCCTGGAGCGTTTTTTGATTTCTCATCAGACGCAGACCAACGTTTACCAGAATGGTTAAGAGATTCGATTATGGCCGATAGACAAAGTTTATTGCGCATGGATGCATTAAGATCTTTGGCTTTGGTATTGGCTACCGCGGCTTTAATTTGGTTTTACCAATTAGGCAAATTGAAAAAAGAAATATTTGTTGCAGTTTTAGGTTTGATGGTAGTTGCCGATTTATGGAGCGTTGACAAACGTTATTTAAATGATGGTGATTTTGAAAAGAAAAAGGCTGATGTTGCCGTACAAAAATCGCCAGTAGATGAGCAAATTTTAGCTGATCCTGACCCTCATTACAGAGTTTATAACAATACTACTGATTTTGATAAAGATGCATTAACCGCTTACTACCACAAATCGATTGGCGGATACCACGGTGCTAAAATGCGTAGGTTCCAAGAATTAATTGAATGGCAATTAGGTCGTCAGAACATGGAAGCCTACAATATGTTAAATGTAAAATACTTTATTGTTGGTGATTCAACTGGCCGTCAGTTTGCACAAAGAAATCCTTATAATAATGGAAATGCTTGGTTTGTAAATGAAATTAAATGGGTAGCTGATGCCGATGAAGAAATTAATGCATTAACTGGTTTCCAAAGTAAAAATACTGCGGTAATTGACAAAAAATTTGAACCTGTTTTAAAAGGATTTACATTCAGCAAAGACAGTCTTTCAACTATTATTTTAACCAAATACCAACCAAATAAATTGGTATACGAGAGCAATACATCAGGACCACAATTTGCAGTATTCTCAGAAATTTACTACGACAAAGGCTGGAATGCTTATATCGATGGAAAATTGGTTGAACATGTAAGAGCAGATTATACTTTAAGAGCATTGCCAATTCCGGCAGGAAAACACAATATCGAGTTTAAGTTTGAACCAAGTATTGTAGCAACCGGCGAAAGAATTGCTTATGCATCTTCAGGAGTACTTTATGGAGCATTAATTGTTGCCTTGGCACTTGGTTTTATGAAGAAGAAAAAAGAAGAAAACGTTTAATACAAATTGAACTATAAAAAAATCCCCTTTGTGTTGTTTCACGAAGGGGATTTTTTGTTTTATGTTGATGTATTTAGGTTACACTATTTATTTTCAAAGTAAGGTTATTAACTTTTCAGGTTTATATTCAAGAGAGAAGCCAAGTAAACACTTTAATAGAAACACAATTGACTAAAACAAGACTCCAGTTCTTCTTCAAAAACTCATTTAGAATAAAATTTCACTTAGTTTAGTTATCATTCTCTATGATAATCTAAATAAACTTGGCCGTTGGTTTCTTGTAATATACATCCAGTGCAACCATTGCTAAAAAATAGCGATTCTTGAATCCCAAATCCAGCAAAACCCATTTTTTTAATCTTCACCTGGGCTTCCTCATAAAAGTGAAAGTCTTCAACTGCATAATAAAGTGTCATTGTTTTGAAACTAAAATGTCTATCAAAAACACTATCGTCACCACTGTTTGAAAAACTTGTTAGAATTATAAAAAGGTAAAATGTAATATAACTTGATAAATAAATTCTCTTAATTGAATCTCTTAAACTTTTATTCTCAAATTGGCTAACATAGAGAGGAACAAACAAACTCAAAACAAATAAGCTTATTAGAATCAAAAATTTTTCTACAAAAAACAAATAGTCAATATACCACAAGGATGGCATTAAACCGATAATTAGAATTAGGTTCAATAAAAATTTTGTTCTAAATTTTTTAATGGTAAACGTATCCATTTGTTGATCAAAGACAAAATGTGTTGGTTAATAAAACCCAATTTAATTACAAACCCCTATTTCTAAAAGCTGCCATTGCTGGAACTACCTTATTATTAAAATCAAACAAAGCCTGGTTTTCCCAAGTAGAACCATTTTTAGATTGTGGTCCATCGAAAGCAACCCATTCTGCTCCCCAATAACAAAAGCCTTTTTTATGGTCGCCTGCCTGACTAATATCTGCGATATAATTCATAAAATCTTTCTGACCATTTAGTGTTGGAGGATAACCTGCAACCAATTGCGAACTATCACCAACCACATTGTTTGTCCAATCGTTCCAACCAAAGGTAAAAGGATAAGCTGTTTCTGCTATCATTACTGGC
This sequence comes from Bacteroidia bacterium, assembly GCA_051861545.1. Taxonomy (GTDB): domain Bacteria; phylum Bacteroidota; class Bacteroidia; order UKL13-3; family UKL13-3; genus CAISCU01. The sequence continues at coordinate 231,262 of JBIMKP010000001.1, forward strand.
TTGTTTAATAAAGCATTTAGCTGATCCATGATTAAACCTGCAGTATCCGGACTTTTTCCATGCCAAATCGGATAATAAGATAGTCCAACCCAATCGTAATCAACCGACTTCAATTTTAAAATATTAAAAAAGTATCCTGCATCACGTGTACCTGCATAATGAACAATTCTAAATGCATTTGGATCAACCTCTTTAATAGCCAAATTAACTGCATTCAACAATTCAAAAAAATTATTTCCATTATCGAAACGAGCAATTTCCCAACAAAAACCACTATTGATTTCATTACCTGCCTGAACCAATTCTGGTTTAATTTCGCGCATGAGCATTTTGGTATAATTCACCATGCTATCTTTAAAAATAGCCAATGGTAAACCCGACCAAGCTTTTGGTGCTTCTTGATTACCAGGATCCGCCCAAGTATCAGAATAATGAATACAAAGCCAAAGTTTCAAATTTTTCGCTTTAATTCTTTTGGCAAAAGATTTTATTTCATCCAAACCACTATGTTTATCCTTAGGTTGATGCCAAATACGAACACGAATGGTATTCACTCCTGCAGCTTTCACTAAATCTAAAACATCCATAGCTTTTCCATTTTCATCTTTGAAAACCATTCCGGCTTCTTCCATTTGAGGTAAAAAAGATAAATCAAGAGCTCTGATTTTAGTATCTTTTATAGCAACAGGAGGAGGATCAACTTCAATGGTTGGCTTTCTTTTACAAGATGTACTTATCAAAAAACAAGATATAAAAAGCAGTAAGATTGTGATTTTGTTATTCATGACTCACAAATTTAAGTCCAACGATGGAAGCAATCAGTGTAAAAATAAAAAATAATCGCCATACTCCGGCCGGTTCATTAAAAATGACAATACCCAGAATAACGGAACCAACTGCACCTATACCTGTCCAAACAGCATAAGCAGTGCCAATAGGAATAGTTTCAATAGCCTTGGTAAGCAGGAACATACTCATTATCAAGCTAATCAAAAATCCAGCCATCCAATAATACCAATAAATTCCATCGGCAGATTTGGCTTTTCCTAAACAAGTAGTGAAGGCAACCTCAAAAAAACCAGCAAAAACAAGAATTAACCAAGCATTCATAGAATTGCAAAATAGGGAAATAGCTTAGTTTTGAATCCAACAAAATGGGCTTAACTTCGCAATTGTGAAGTTTTTTAGAAATTTTGAATAAATAAATGCTATAAAATCTTTCATAATTAGATATTTGCAGCCGCTTTGAACCAAATAACAGAACTCAAATCACTTTTGCTGGCCACACCGAGGCCGCAGGTAATCATTACCACCCATCATAAGCCTGATGCAGATGCTCTTGGCTCTTCGTTGGGTTTGTACCACTTTTTAAAATCATTGGATATTCCTGCACAGGTAATAACTCCAACAGATTACGGTGACTTTTTAAAATGGATGCCCGGAGAAAGTACGGTCATCAATTTTGAAGCTTTTGAAGAAAAATCAGCCAAACTTGTTGAAGAAGCAGATATTATTTTCTGTTTAGATTTTAACACCTTAAAAAGAATCAATCAATTAGGAGCTTTAGTGGCCAAATCAAATTCTAAAAAGGTTTTAATTGATCATCATTTAGAGCCAGAAGGGTTTGAGGATTTCAGATTATGGACAACTTCAGCTTCCAGTACTTGTGAATTGGTTTTTTGGTTGATTGAATTGATGCACGAAGTAGACCACGTTTCTGCCGATTTAGCATCATGTTTGTATGCTGGAATTATGACAGATACGGCTTCGTTTAAACATGGTTCTACCACACCTACAACACATAGAGTAGCAGCTAAATTACTAGAAAAAGGAGCAAAACCAAATAGAATTTTCGAAGCCATTTATGATAATTACTCTGAAAACAGAACTCGTTTCATAGGATTTTGTCTTTCAGAAAAACTTCAAATTCTACCTGATTTCAAAACTGCTTTAATTGTAGTTAACGCAGAAGAACTAGGTAGATACAAAATTATTACTGGCGATACAGAAGGTTTGGTGAACTATGGATTATCTATTACAGGTATAGAATTATCTGTATTAATTATAGATAGAACCGTATCGAGAAAAATGAGTTTTAGGTCGAAAACAAAATTTCCTGCCAATTCATTTGCCCGCCAACATTTTAATGGAGGTGGTCATTTTAATGCAGCTGGAGGCGAAAGTTTAGACCCAATTGAAATGGTAGAAGAGAAATTTAAAGCTGCCTTACCTGAATTTTTAGAATATTTAAACTGATAAAAAATAAACAATGAGAACAATTCTTGCCTTAATGGCTGCAGTGGTTTTGCTTTCTGCATGCAACAAAACCAAAAAAACAGAAGATGGATTAGTAGAATACAAAATCTTCAAAACCGATGAAAGCGCACGTGGCGTAGTAAAAGGTGATATGCTTTTATTAAACATGAAAGGTATTGCAAAAACAAAAGATACCATTCTATTTAATAGCTATGAATCTGGTAAACCATTTTACATTCCGGCTGAAGAGCCAACTTTAAAAGGATTATTCTCTTTATTAAAAAAAGGTGATAGTTTAGAATTCTTTGTTAATGCTGATTCTCTTTACTTAAAAAGTTTCGGTAGCCCAGCTCCTGAAAGTTTAGGTTCAGGCGAAATCATTCATTTCACTGCATCATTGGTTGATGTTTACAGCCAAGAAGAAATGCAAAAGAAAATGGAAGAACAAAATGCTGAAGTAATTGGTAGAGATTCTGCTGCTGTTGCTGCTTACGTTGCAAAATTAAGTGGAGTAGAAAAAACTGCTACTGGTTTAATGTACGTAGTAAGCAAAAAAGGTTCAGGTAAAAAAGCTAAAAAAGGTGATAATGTTTCTGTTCAATATGTAGGTTCATTATTAGATGGAACAGTTTTTGATCAAACAAAAGCAGGTTCACCTGATTTTAATTTCCCTGTAGGAATGGGACAAGTAATTCCAGGTTGGGATGAAGCGTTTCAAATGATGAGTGAAGGAGATGAGTATAAATTAATCATTCCTTGGAGTTTGGCTTATGGCCCTCGTGGTAGTGGACCAATTCCTCCATACTCTTCATTGGTATTTGAAGTAAAACTGGTAAAAATTAATTAATATGTTCAGACAATTGCTTGTGCTTATCTTGGCAGTATTTAGCTTACAGGTGGCAGCCCAAAACAAAAATCCTAAACAACAAGTTAAACAACCTAAAAAGGGGAAAATTAAAGTGAATCAAGAGTACACAACAGCCAGCGGTTTACGCTACAGAGTAACCGAATTAGGCAAAGGAAAACAAGTTGAAGCCGGTGATAAAGCTACAGTTCATTATACCGGAAAATTAACCAACGGAACTAAATTTGATAGCTCAAAAGACCGTAACCAACCTTTTACTTTTAAAGTTGGTGGTGGACAAGTTATCAAAGGATGGGATGAGGGTTTACAATTATTAAAAGTTGGCGATAAAGCAACTTTTGTAATTCCAGCAGAATTGGCTTATGGCGATAGAGATATGGGTTCAATTCCTCCAAAAAGTACTTTGGTTTTTGATATTGAGGTTTTAGATGCAAAAGCTTCTCCTAAAATTGTACCATTTGATACAAAAGGAAAAGATACAGTAACTACTGCATCTGGTTTACGTTATATCAATATTGTTGAAGGTACTGGTAATCAAGCACAAAATGGTAAAACTGTAAAAGTTCATTATACAGGTTATTTAATGGATGGAAAAGTATTTGACTCTTCAATCGAAAGAGATGATCCTATTAGTTTTCCTTTAGGAAACGGTATGGTTATTAGAGGTTGGGAAGAAGGTATTGCTTTGATGAAAGTTGGAGACAAAAAACGTTTAATTATTCCAAGTGAATTGGGATATGGCGAAAGAGGTGCAGGAGGCGGATTAATTCCAGCGAATGCTACTTTAATCTTCGATGTTGAATTGGTAGACGTTCAATAATTCAATTTAAATAATAAAAAAAAGGTCACGTTTCAATTTGGAATGTGACCTTTTTTTATGGTGGGAGATGAAGGGATTTGGGGCTTGGGGATTAGCGGACCTTTTTCCTCCGATGTTAATACTGTGATCTGAACTTTGATTAACCACAAATGTGCCCGCGAAATACAGAACCGCCACCTTAACAAAACCTTTGTTAGTACTTCACCCTTAATTTCTTGTATATTTATTTTGGTCTGTATTGGTGATTTAGCTTGTTCGGCTTTAAAAATGTGCCGCCAAAAGCGCAGGCTACACCCGTGTCATTCGTTGAGAATCTATTTTGCAAATTTCCTGTATTGTTATGTCATTTTTAATTATGAGGTTTTCTAATTCATTGCGATTAATCAATTGAATGTTGTTGGATTTTGCTAATATTTTGGCTGCTGAACTATAATCATTATTTGTCACGGTTAGTAAATTGAATTTTTCATTAAATTTATTTTCATAATAATTTTTAGCTGTACAAATTTCCTGTATTGCATCATTGCCAACTAATGACTTTGTCTGTTTAACTTGAATAAGATAATTCTCGCCATTTTTTAGAACTACAACATCAACGCCTTTATCGTTTGAGTATGGGGTTAAATAAATATCAAACCCTTGTTTTTTATATAGTGCTGCAATACTTGCTTCAAATAAATTCGGGGTCAATCTGTCTAAATCAATTAAAGAAAATGACTTTGACATTGTTTCAGTTTTTCTCCCAAATATGTTACCATATAATTCGTCAGGTGTTATTTCAGCTTGTTCTGTTGGAAATAGTGTATTACTTGCTAAAGCTTTTTTATTATTCAAAAGAGTATCAAGAATTTCGTCAAAAGATTTTATTCTATTACCACTTTCATCTTTCATTTCTTCTGGAAAAATAGCCATAGGGTAATAAACAAAAACATCCTTTTTTTGACCTATTCTATATGCTCGGTCTGTTGCTTGCTCTTCCTTTGCAGGATTCCAGTGCCTTGAATAATGAATGATATGATTAGCTTTGGTTACGTTTAGTCCTACGCCCGCAGCAATTGGCGACATTATGATTACATTAAATCCTTCTTCTGATTGAAAATGATCAATTGCCTGTTGTCTACTTAATTTAGCTTTTCCTTCATCTTGTTTTGTTGTAGGAGTGTCACCATTTATAATATGAAGTTTATTAATACTTGGGAAAATTTTAAAAGTATCATAAATTACTTTTTGAAGCATTCTTTGGGTCTCTCTTCTATCCGCAAACACAATAACTTTTTCATCTTTATATTTTATTTCCGCTAAAATTCCTATTGTGGTTTGTAGCTTAGCTGATTTACCTATGAGTTCCTCAGTTGGAATTTCTGAAATCCTTTTTCCTACTAAGTCTGGATGGTCAGAAATATCTCGAATAGCCCATAATGATTTAAGAACTTGGTTTCTTTTTGCTACACCTTCCAGTTCAATATCATTAGCCATCTCAATTTCCTGTTTATATCGTTCTAATTGATGAAAAGGCATTACCTTTTTAATTCTTGAATCTTTGTCATCATGTTTTTGGGGTAAATCAATAACGTCAGTTTTGTATCTTCGTTTAATAAAGATGCCAATATTATTTCGCAACCTTTCAGTCAATTTTTTTACATCTGTTTTCTCATCACTTAAAGGAGTTTGATACTCTTTTGCAAAATCTTTTGCATTACCTAAAAGCCCGGGAACAACAAAGTCCATCAAACACCAAATGTCAACTAGGGTATTTTCTACTGGTGTTCCTGTCATTGCAATTTTAAAATCTCCTTTTAAAGCTTTGCTTGCATTTGTAATTTGAGTCCCTGGTGTTTTAATTTTTTGTGCTTCATCAAGTGCGATTATAGCAAAATCAACTAATCCCAAACTAATTTGATATGATCTTACTGTTTCATAATTAGTTAAAATGATTTGCTTGTATTGCAGACGCTTTGCATCTTGTTGGTTTTGGATATGATTATTCTCCTTGGTTAATGAAAGAGGTCCATTAAGCTTAAGTAATGGCAAATTTTGTGGGCTAAAAAATTTCTGATATTCATTTTCCCAATTCTCAAGTAAACTTATTGGTGCAACTATTAAATATGGTTTGTTCTCGTTGAAATATTGACTATGCCATTCAATGAAATATAGTAATTGCAATGTTTTACCAAGTCCCATATCATCTGCAAGCAAACCACCTGTATAATTTCCTTTAAAAAGTGATTGTAACCAAGAAACACCTTCCTTTTGATGTTCCATTAAGCTAATACCTAAATTTAAATTTGATATTTCATAAAAGTTGTGCCTTAAATTTTCTGGCAATTCATTATTTTTACTAAACTCCGTTAGCAATGCATTTTCTTTAATTATAAGAACTTCTTGGTCTGTTGGTCGCTCTTTTTTTATTGGTTTATTTGGATTTTCAAATTGTCTTTTAGCAGTTTGAATAAAATCTTCTGCATCATTAATCGGTATTTCAGTGTTTTCCCATTGAAAAGTATGCTTATTTTCCCTAACTGCTTTTTCTTTTTGTTCAATAAAAACAGAAAGCCTTTCAGGTGATTTAAAATAAATTCTTTTTTCTCCATTTACTTTGTCCTTTACAACTATTCCTGGAATCCATTGTGTTTTGTAAGGGCTAGCAAAGGGATAGTACTTTGGACTATATATTCCAATTTCCTTAACTCTGTCGCTATAAAAAACTGTAAAATCAACTTCTTCATCATTAAAAAACAATTCAGGATGTTCTATTATTCCTTGAATTGTTTCTCGGTCTGAAATTTTTCTTATATTCTTAATCTTTTGTAATTCTGATTTTTGATTTTCAGAAAATATAACCCTTGTCGTTTCGCCATTAGTTCCTGAAATCGGATATACGTCTCTAACAGCTGGCAATCTGTCAAAAGTACTTGTAAACCCAGTTGGATTGGTAATATCTACTGTTGGAAAAATTTCAAGAAAACCATTATTGAATTCAATAGAAATCTTGATTTTTTCAGGAATAAATAATTCTTGATTACTCAAAAAATGTTCTAACGTCAATCCACTTTCATTGGAAAGTGTTTTTAATTCCGATAGTTTTTTTAGATTAATTACATTTCCTTTTTCAGCATCAATTAAATTATTGAACACTTCAATGGCTTCACAAATTTTGTATTGATTTTCGGATAATAGATATGGAATATCATCTAGGAAAATAATTGTTCCATTTCTTTTTGTATTAAGTCTTGTGCCATTGGGACTAAAATCATAAAAGCCATACTTAAATTTAAATGAATTTTGAGAAAGAACTCCATCAGATTCTATAAATATTTCATATGGATAACTATTAGGTAAATCTAAAATTTGTTTGTCAATATCGCTTAACTTTAAAATGTTAATACATTCCACTTGGCAAGTGGTTTCGGTGTAGTCAGCAAGTCCATTGTCGTATAATTCATTTAAAATGGCAAGTTGGGATAAAAATTCCACTTGCAATTTTTCCCAATCAAAAACAGGAATGAGCTCTCCTGAATTATCATGAAAGCAAAATGAAAAATAAGTAATTTCGTTTGTATATTTTAAAATCATTTGAGAACTTTTTCTTTTAACCAATGATTGAACTTTGGTTCCCAGTTTGAATTATGTAATAAACGCCCTTCGTCACTTACGTAATAATAATTCGCTACACTTTGTATGGCCAAAGGCATTGAACTATTTCTTAAATCATCTACACTATTCAATCTTTGATTTAATGCCGGTCTGTTTAAACTATTAACTTTATATGCACAACAAGCATATCCATCATTACTGAATTCAATAATCATATAATCGCCTATATATAAAATAAATGCAGACACATCTTTATTGCCATAAACAGTTTCAAACCTTGCATCAATAATTTCTGTAATTCTTTCATCTTGCTTTAAAACACTTTTTGTGAAACTTGGTCCATAAACTTTAAACGTCGTTATGTTGGAGACATATTTTAACCAAAAGTGTTTTCTTCTGTCATCATTAATACATACGTTGAAAAACACATTTATGAACTGTCTTGTAATCCATTCGTTCAAAATATTTCTTCCTAGAATTATTTCACTTTTTTCTTTTTCTGTTGCATTTTCAAACGCTTTCCAATTTGAAATAATGCTTGGGTCGCCAATTTGTGTGAGTGCACTTTTCTTTAATCTATCTTGTAAAGTTGCAAATTGAGGTTGGTTTACCTGTATAATAATCTTACTAATTAACCGTTTTGCTGTTTTTTTTATATCATCACTTTCTGTTTGATTTCCTGCTTGGTGTGATTTCAAAACATTATTCAAATCGTCAAAGATCTCAATTACTTTGGATTCGTTTTTTTGGTAATATGCCACAATTGACATTGAAAAGTAGTCGTATGAAATCCACTTTTCAGGAACACCCAAGTACTTTGGCAAAAAAGAAAGATTAATATTCTTTAATGCCAATTCGTAGCCCAAAATTTCACTTCCATTTTTTGTATTGAAGAATCTTTTATTATTCTTGAACGAATTTATAGTGCTTCTATTTCCTGTATAGTTCTTTAATTTTTTAGCAATGAATTGTTCTAATTGCTCTATTGACTTTTGGTGTTTAGTTTCCCAATTACTTAAAAGGCAATCTATCAAGCCTAATAAAAATGAATCACGCCAATTAGTTTCCATCGTTTCAAAAGCAATTTTGAGCTCGTTTCCATTGCTAAAAATAGACTGCAAGTTTTTTTCAGAGTAAGTTAAGCAATAAGTTAATGTCCTAAGTTCTCTGACATTAAAAACTCTACTTCCACCACCGATTGAGATTGAACTTTTAAATTTTTTGAATACTTGTGGTATAAGGTTATTTACTTTTTTTCCATCAAACTCCTTCGCTCCAATTTCTTCAGTAATTTTATGAAGTTTGTTAATTCTATATTCGTTCAAAGAACTAAGTGTTATTGGAATAATTTTTTGTGCCGACTGCTTAAAAGTAGTCGTTGAAAAATGAAATTGTAATATGTCCTGTATTGCAGCCATATTAATTTCTTCTTGTGTTTAATTTACTTAATTGTTCTGTTAGTTCCTCTAAAATATCTTCTTGTTTTGAAGAAGCACTTGCAAGTGATTCAGCTGTTTTAGTTAAAGCTTCGGTATATTTACCTAAATATGCTTCAAGACTTTCGCCTACTGTTTCTTGATAATCTTTAAGTCCAATTGTAATTTTTGCAAAAATATCTTGTAATCCCTTCTCAATTATTTCAAATTTTTGTGCATAATCTGCTGATACATCTTTTGCTTTTATTAATGATTTTTGAATTTCATCTATAGTACTTGAATTGTTTTGTAAGAACTCATTTGAATGCTTTGAGAATAATAGTTGAGACTCTCCAAATTTGGTTGAAGAATTATTGATTTCTTGTGAAGCGTTTCTGAAATTTGAAATTGTAGTTGCTAATGCAGTTTGAGCTTCATTTAAATTATTTATACTTTGTGCTACGCCAACGGATAAACCATTCATATTTTCAATACTTGTGTTGAATGCACTCAATAAATTCTCTGAAACCTGCAAATTTTTGGATTGTTCCGTTAACAATGATTGCTGACCAGTTTGTAAACCTCCTAATTGATTAGCTATTGTAGATGCAATTGCTTCAACTTGTTCTTTAATTTTACTTATTGATTCTTCTGATTGTGCACTTGTTTTTTGAGAAATTTTGTCTATAACGTCCTGTAAACTTCTAAAATTTTCATTAAGAATTATAGTCATATCTTGAATTTTTGTCGGAAATTCAGCTAATGAACCACCTGCCTGCCCCAGAAGTTTCGCCAATTGTTCCATTTCATTTTTGGTATCGCCACTCATTGAAGTTTTAAATTCTTCAATCATTTTACCCATTGATTCCTGCAATTCTTTTACAATATTTTGCGTCATATCAGTGGCTGGGTCTTGCAATTTCTTTCCAAGGTTTTCAATTTCAGCTTTTACTAATTTTAATTCTGCAACCACACCTTCGTTGGGGTTATTTAAGATTTGTTCAAAACCTGCTGAAACAGTCAATGCTAAGTCCGCTGAAAATGACTGTAAAGCGCTTGATTGTTTGGATGATTCTTTATAAATATCGCGAAACAAATTTCCAACTTTAATTTTGTTACCATTATCGTCTGTTGTGGAGAAATCATTTTTTAATTCTTCGATTGCTTCAATTAGTTTATTTATTGCAATAGTTTCATCGCTTAAAACACCCTTTTCATTTTTGTTTTTAACAAACGATATTCTTTTTGAAAAAATAATTGAAAGGGCAATACCAGCAATAGAGGCAAAAAATGCGGTTTTTAATCCTTTTAGTAATGTAGGAATACTTTTTTCAATGTCCTCGGGGTCAAAGAACCATAAGCCATAAGCAATACCACCAAATGTTCCTAAAATTCCGATTGTAGTAAACATAGATGGTATTAAATCCAAGTCATTTAGATTTACTTTACTATAATCTTTCTTCGCTATGTTGAGTACATAGATTCCATAAATTAGATATGAAAACAATCCTATTGCAATAAATATTTCAACTATGTTCATTTCGCTTCAATGTCTTTAAGTTCTTCGTTAATAATAGCTTCGCTAGTTGTTACTATTCTAAATTCAACTCGTCTTGATTTGTCATTGTCAATTGGTTCTTTGCCTCCAAATGCAATTTTGAAATCTTTATCTACGGTTCGTCCGTATGATAGACCATTGGCTGTCAGCCAATATTGTAACCTTTCTTTTTTAATTGTTTCAAGCTTTATAAAGCAATCTTGTTGTCTCAGAAACCTTAAAACATTTCTTGCTCTATTTTGTGATAATTCCATATTGTCAATGTAGGGGTCACTTGTTTTGTTAATGGGCTTCGTGTTAGTGTGTCCTTCGATACGGATTTCTGCAATTTTGTCTTTGTATTTATCTTGCAAAACAACTCTTAAATATTTGGGCAGAAACTCTTTTAAAATATTCTCGAATGGAAGAGCAACATCAGATTTTCCTTCATCAAACAAAACTTTTGGATTTGTAAATTTTATAGACAAATCGTTGTCAAGTTTTAAATTCCATTTTGCAAAATCGCTTTTAAAAGCTTCGTTTAATTCAATGTACAAAGTATCCTTTAATGCTTTATAATCTTTGAATTTTTGATCTTGTTCCTTTTGTCGTTTTTCCATTAATGCCATGTAAGAAATAGACATGAATAAAAAAATTACCATTAGAACCGTCATAAGGTCTGCTAAGGGTATCCAATGGCTTTCTTTTTTTGTTCCTGACATTTATTTCTCTGTGTTAATTTAGAATTTTCGAGTAGGAAGTCGTGTGGTTTTGGCAAAAACGAATGTGCTGCAATGTGTTGGCTTTTTGTGATTCATTTTCAGTTTGTTCATTGTCTTTCGTTTCGGTCTATCTTTAATGCTTAGTGCTAACTTGTAAATCACACATTCAAATTCAAACCCATCAAGCATTCATCACCTGATTTTCAAATACCATTTTGTAAATTTCTTCTAAGAATCTTCTTTCATTACTTAATCTTGGAACTTTGTGCTGACCACCTAATTTTCCTGCTTTCTTTAACCAATTATGAAAACTTCCTTTTGGCAAATGATGAATTTTTGGAGCCACCATTGCCATGTCTTTAAACCTCTTTGCTTCGTAATCAGAATTCAACAATTTAAGTTGTTTATCTAATTCCTCGGCAAAAACTCTAACATCATTTGGTTCCCTGTCGAATTCAATCAGCCATTCATGTCCACCTTTATTATTAGCAGTAAAATAAACTGGTGCAGCTGTATAATCAGTTAATAAAGCTCCTGTTAATTCACATGCAATACTGATTGCTTTATCCGCATTTTCAATCACCAATTCTTCACCAAATGCATTGATATAATGTTTGGTTCTACCTGTAATTTTAAACCTAAATGGATTGGTAGATGTAAACCTAATGGTATCCCCAATAATATATCGCCATAAACCAGCATTGGTACTAATTACCAAGGCATAATTTTCATTGATTTTAACTTCACTTAAACTTAATGTTTTAGGATGAGTTTTACCATACTCACTCATTGGCATAAATTCAAAATAAATGCCATAATCTAACATCAACAACATATCATCAAAACCCATTCTATCTTGAATTCCCAGAAATCCTTCACTTGCATTATAGGTTTCTAGATAATTCATTTGGGAGCCTTTAATGAGCTCCTTAAATCTATCACGATAAGGGGTAAAACTCACTCCACCATGCACATAGACTTCTAAATTCGGCCAAATATCAAGCAAATTATTTTTGCCAGTTAGTTCAAATAAACGTTCTATTAATACGATTGTCCAAGTTGGAACTCCAGAAATATTTGTTACATCTTCATTAACAGTAGCCTGTGCCATTCTTTCAATTTTCTCATCCCAATTGTCCATGATAGCAATACTCAAATCGGGTGTTCTAAGAAAATGGGCCCAGAAAGGCATATTTTGCATCATTACTGCACTCAAATCACCATAAAAAGTTTCAGCTCCGGCATTATGCGAATTAATTTGGTGACTTCCACCCATAACCAAACCTTTACCATTAAATAATAATGAATCAGGATTTTGGTTGAGGTACCAAAGCAAAACATCTTTACCACCTTGAATATGGCATTCCTCTAAGCTTTCATAGGTTACAGGAATAAATTTACTTTTTGCACTTGTAGTTCCACTAGATTTAGCAAACCAACTCACTTCACTTGGCCACAGAATATTCTGTTCACCTTGCATCATTCGCTGGATATAATGTTTAAAATCGTCGTAATTAGTAACGGGAACTCGCTCTTTAAAAGTTTCTAATGAGTGTATAGTTTTGAAATCGTACTTCCTACCAAACTCAGTAATTTGAGCAGTTCTGAGCAATTTCATTAATTGATCGTGTTGTACTCCAAACGGATTACTCAACATGGTTTCAATCGCAGGAATTCTGCGTTTCAGATACCAAGAAACCAAAGAGTTGATGATAGGCATAGTATCGCTAAAATGCTAAAAATTTTGTTAATTCCCAAATATCCCAAAACAAAAACAGGAGCCTTGGCTCCTGTTCTCGCGTAATCAATCAAATTTTCACAAACAAAGTGAAGCTTTGAAGCTTAAAGTATGGCAATAACCTAGTTATCGCTGACGTTTAAGTCGAAACTTAAGGTTGGCTCTTCTTTCTCTTTTACAGGTTCAGAAACCAACTCACTCAATCCAGGAGCATTGTCTTTAGGTTCAGCCTTTTTTGCAACTGATTTTGGTTTAACCAAATCACCTAATCCACTCACTTCCAATTTGTTTTCTCTAGCAAACATACCAAAAGCAATTGCTTGTTTAATACCGGCTAAAACCACTTCAACCTCAAATTCATCGTTCGACAAACCTCTAGGATTAATGGTTACAGACAACCTGGTATCTAAACAATAATCAATTAAAGTTTGGATATTTTTCCTACGCGTAATTACAACTGCATTTTCATCTGACATGGCCATATTCGTTTTCAATTTGGTTTGTAAAAATACAAATACCTGAAAGAATATTAAGTTAAGCTATCCTGAAATTTTGTCAAAATGAATGATTCATTTCATGGTCAGGCAGATACGTTACGAACACTAAATTTCGTCATGAATTATGACAGAATTACCTGAGTATGGTAAAATTACCTTTTCTATTGCCCGAATCGCCGTTGTATCCTGAGTAACTTAGTATATAAAAGAATACATCTGTTGCAACGAGGGAACCATCAATTTTTCCGTCCCAAAATTCTAATTTGTTATCGGTTTCGAAAACTTTGCCTCCCCAACGGTTATAAATTTCAATGTGAAAATCTTTCACAAAAACCGGAACCCATTGAAAAAGATCGTTTAAACCATCACCATTTGCTGTAAATGCATTGGGAACATAAACTGTTGGAGCTTGAATTAATTCAATTGTATTCGATTTGCTCAAATAGGGCGATGTGCCTTCAATTAAATTCTCTGTGGCTAAAATGGTATAATTAAAAAGTCCTTCGTTAAGGTTTAATTTACTATCTAAATAACTGAGCTTCAAGGAATCTAACCTAGAAATAGATTGTTCAGGTAAACTTGGGTCAGACCTTAAAACATCATAAGAAATTGGCGCTGTTTGCCAACCTATATAATTACTCCAGTTCAAATTACTTTGAAAACTTTTTGATTCACCTGCTAATAAAATAGTACAAGCTGGTCGTCCCATGCTTCCAACATTATCACAAGTATCTTGCATTACAAGATGATAACAATAAGAAAAACGCTGAACATCAACATCCTCATCAACAAAAGCAGTATCAAATTTTTCCTCAAATACCTTCAATAAACTATAATTACCACCTTTAATGGTTTTGTATAAATAGTATTTTGCAAAATCCAATTCTGGCGTTGGATTCCAATTTAATTGAATGGATTTGTTGTTTTCTACACTTGCAAAATTTATTAATTGAACATCTGGCATGTATTTCAGTTGTTCAAAAGTTCCAAGTGTGTCTGATGATAAACCCATTCTTCTGCATTGGTTTAAACCAACCATAAAATACCTGTAATTTATATTTGCATATTCTGGCGTGTTTTTATCAAGAAAAAACCTTCTGTTTTTATCAGAAATTGAATCAACTACAAATAAACTACCATTGCCAGTAAACCTATATAAATAATATGTTAGGAAGTTTGCATCTGATCTTGAACTTGAATCGCCCCAATAAACAGCTGTTTCTGCATTATTAAACAAGGTCATACATAACATATCTGTTGAAGGAACCAAAGGCATTGGGTCAATTTTCACCCAAAAAGTATCATAAGAAATTTTACTCTCTGGACAAAGTCTATCACTTACTTCAACATAAACCGGAAAGGGAGATTTAATAGTTTCATGTTCGCATAAAGATTGAAAGCAAAAATTAGTTGATGCTTCCTTAAAACCTGTGCTTAAAGTATCAAAGACTGGTTTTCCTGAAAATGCTTGAGACATAATTGGAGAACTAACTTTAAGATAAACAGAATCTCGAGGATCAGTTCCTTTAATTTTTAAACAAAACTGATTTGGAACTTGCACAGTTACAGTATCACTCAGTAAAACAGAATTATCAATATTAGTAATTGAAATAGCAGGTGGACTACTTTCAACAATTCTAATCCAAAAAGAAGCTTCAGATTCCTTGTTTATTGGACAAGCATTGTCAATAGCATTGATATAAACAGGAAACGGAGATTTCATTCTTAAATGTTCGCATGCACTTTGAATACAAAAATTAGTTTCTCCAACTCTTAATCCACTTGTTAATGTATCAAAAACTGGAAGGTTTGTAAACAATGAATCCATCATTGGAGTTTGAATTCTTAAATAAACGGAGTCATTTTCTAAATCTAAACCCCGAATTTTCAAACAAACCCTATCGGGCACAACAATATCAATTGTATCGGTTGTGATAATCGTATTATCAATGCTAACAACACTAGATAAAGGAGGATTATTAGGACAAGTAGTAACAGTAAATTGTAATTCCAGCCGCACCTCTCCTATCTTCACTCCAAACCTAAATTCCTCAACCAAAATACTTGCAACATAAATTCCAGCTGCATTAGGAATACAAGATAACTCTCCTGTTTTTGAGTTAATTTTCAGAGGTAAACTGCCATTAATAGCGTTTAAATTTGTATAACCTGGAGCCCAAATAATATCGGAATATGGACCAGATTGAGGATTATTGGTTTGAGGATTATTTCTATCTAAATTTCCATTTAGTGGATTAATCAATGAAAACTTCAACTCATCTCCATCTGGATCAGTAAATTCCATATTATACTTAAACAAGTTATTGACACACATTAATGTCCTTGGATTATTGGTATAATAAGGAGTATTGTTTTTAACGAATCTTGGAGGAGGAATTTCTGCATATAAAACCATTGCAGCATCACCAGGTCTTTGAATATTATTGATGATTCCATTTCTGCAACATCTTTCCCAAGCTAAATAGTAACCACCTGTGCTGCCATACTGAGCATCAGGCAAATTAATAATTGCAGTTAGGGTTCCGATATGCGAACAGCCTGTATTTATAGTAGGACAATTAAACCCTGTGAAAACCAAGGTATCATCTTCTATAAAACTAAGAGAAATATTTTGTTTTTTCAGATTAGAACCCTTTTCAAATATCCCCACAGTGGTAGGAATATCAAAATAAGCCCCAGGATTTCCATTTTCACAATCTCTAATTACACGAATAGAAAGTCTATATGAGGAACCAGATAACCATTCGAGACGGAAACTACCTCCTACTAAGTGAGTTGCATCACCCCAGAAGGGTATTGCCAATAGAAATAATATAGTTAATAATTGCCTCAATTAATCAAACATAACAAAAAATATGGGAAATTGATTTCAGATATTCAGTTAGACCAAATTTTTACTCATTTGGTTCAGGTCAATCTTATCTTTGCAAGAATGGAACTCATTAAAACAAAATTTGAAACTTCTTTACAGGTAAGACCTGATGATATTGATATGAATCAGCATGTTCATAGCAGTAGATATATTGATTATGTATTGGCAGCTCGTTTCGACCAAATGGAAAGGTGTTATAAAATGCCTATGCAAGAATTCATTAAACATGGATTTGGTTGGGTAATTAGAAATACCTTCATGGAATTCAAACGTCCATTACTTTTAGGAGAACACATGAAAATCATTACATGGATTGATGAAATGCAAAAAGATGGTGTTAAAGTGAATTTCGAGATTCAAAAAGACAATGGAAAACAATCGTGCACAGGTTATTTTAATTATACAATGGTTAGTTTAGAAAGCGGAAGAGCAGCAATAATCCCCGACTGGATTAAAGAAAGATATTCGATTTAATACCATAAAACTTTAGAATCCGTTTTTCAGTACTTATACTTGCAAACTTGAAAACCATTAAAAAAAATTCCGTATTTCTTATTTTAATCCTTTTTACAGGCTTATTTGCTTGTAAGAAGAATGATGTATTTACCTCCAACGCGGTCAACTTAAAATTCTCAACTGATACAGTTTTCTTTGATACCATTTTTAGCAGATTAGGTCAAAATCCGCAATTACCGCGAAGTGTTACTTTACAAGTACGCGTAAGTAATCCAGATGCGAATGCAGTAAAAACCAATATTAGTTTAGCAGGAAATATTTATGGTTTGTTTAAACTGAATGTAGATGGACGCTCAGGAACCTCATTCAAAGACATTGAAATTCTTGGAAACGATTCAATTTATATATTTGTTCAAGCTTATATTAACCAAGTAAATAGCAATACACCTTTTATAGTAGCAGACCAGATTATTTTTGAAACAAATGGTAGTAAACAGGATGTAGATTTAATTGCTTGGGCACAGGATGCCAATTATATTCAAAATGAAATCCTTGAGTGCACTTCCAACAATATGTTTTGGACCAGTCAAAAACCATATGTAATATACGATTCAATATTGGTTCCAAAAGGCTGCACTTTAACTATTGATGCAGGAACTCAGGTTTATAATTACAACAATTCGAGTTTCTTAGTTGCAGGAACATTAATTGTAAATGGAACTACAGATAATCCTGTCGTATTTCAAGGAAGTAGGTTAGATGATGATTACAAAGAACTACCAGGTCAATGGGCTGGAATTCGTTTCTTAAAAGGAAGCATCAATAACAGAATTTCAGGGGCTATAATAAAGAATGGATATATTGGAATAGAAGTAGATTCATTACCCGAAAATAACAATCCTGGTTTAGTATTAGAACAAAGCATCATTAAAAATATGAGTGCTGTAGGTTTGTTGAATTATTCAGCCAATATTAAAGCTGAAAACAATTTGGTTTACAATTGCGGACTCTTCTCATTTATTGGTGAATTAGGTGGAACCTACGTATTGAACCACAATACCTTTTATATGGGTAATACTGGAACTGCTAGAAAAGATCCTGGATTCTATTTAAGCAACGCTCCATCAAGAGCTGCAAATGGTAATATTCAGTTTAAAATTCCATTGAACTTTTCTTTGAAAAATAATATCATCATTGGAAGTTTAGATGATGAAATTTTGTTTAATAATGATGCTGATGGATTGCCATTTGGAACCAAAGAATTCCAAAACAACCTTATTAAAACGCTTAATGGAAACCTATCTGTAGGAAACAATATTTTAAACACAGACCCAGGATTCAAAGACCTATTCAACCAAGACTTCGACCTAAAAGCGGGAAGCAGATGCAAAGGAGCTGGAACTCCCGCTGGAACAGAAAGAGACCTCAAAAACCGCTTAAGAAATTTAGGCGCGCCTAGTATTGGTGCTTATGAGGGTGATTAGAAAAGCCCTAGCTTAAGTATAATTAAATTCATAACTAACCTTAACCAAACCTTAAGGGGCTTTTAAATCTCAATGATTTTTTTTAAATTAGGGGTGTGAAAAAGCAACAAGAAATACAATTAGATTTCATAATTGATAAGTTGACAAACTCTATCCAAAATACTATTTCTGGAGATAGTTTCCCAACAGAAGTATCAAGATTTACAATAAAAGACAGCAAACAAACAACTAAAAAAAATAAATGGAATTTTAATTGGAAAGCTGAGCTTGATAATGATATAAATGAAGTTTACAAACTTACAATCATTGGTAATCCGGACATCATACAAGGAGTTTTAAGTATTCGAAAAGAAGACGACCACATTTTCATGAATTTACTAGAAAACGCACCTTTCAATATAGGCAGTCAAAAGCTTTATGAGGGAGTAGCTGGAAACCTTGTTGCTTTTGCATGTAAGCTTTCGTTTCAATATGGATTCGACGGTTTCGTTGCATTTACTGCAAAGACAAAACTTATTCAACACTATATTGACAATCTAGGAGCATACCATTTTGGAGGACATCGAATGATTATAGAAACGCATTCTGCAAAACAATTAGTTGAAAAATATTTTAAATCATAAAACTTATGGGACATATTAAAGAACCTAAAGGTGTTGACTTCATCATACAAAGTGAGCCCTTAACAGATAAAGAAAGAAAAGAGATTAGTAAATATATTGCTGATTATAAAGCAAAAAACAAGAAAAAAATTAAAGTGAAATCAAAAGAACTTGAGGTAGACTTTATTGGAGGACAAGGACCATTAACAAAAAGTGAAGAACAAGTAATAAGCAAATCTATTAAAGCTCAAAAGTTATTAAAAGTTAAAAAGCCTGCTGGTAGGAAAACAAAAGTTATAGCTTAACTTTTTGACACCTCAGTTCCAAAGATCAGTATTTACATATCTAAAATACTAAAGGAAAATAAGTTACATTCTGATTCAGTTATTAAGGAATACTTAAGTACTGCAAAAGATGGTAAAGAAGGTTATATCACTGTTTTCAGATTTTGATTTTAAATAAAAAAAGATGAGCATGCCGATAACCAAGACTTAGAAGAACTAAAAACACTAGAAAGTAAAATTAAGTCAAAGAATAAATAATTTCAAAAACATCAAATACTTTTAGATAATTATCATCTGCAAAACAACTTTAATCTGAATTCTTACTTGTTATCATACTTACAAAGGAATCTTAATACAAAATTCTTCTCCTTTATTTACAGGCCTCTCAGACAAAGAATTTAAAAAAACTTGTTTCGAAAAATGTACTGCCTATTTTTGTATCGCTTTCGGTTTCCGATTTAATACATCGGAATGAAAAGGGAACAGAGGTGAAATTCCTCGACAGTACCCGCTGCTGTAAGCACCAATCCGGCTTTAAAACTGGAAAATTTTTATCAAACAATGTCACTTTTCGCACGCGTCGATTGGGAAGACAGATAAAAATGGTGTAAGTCAGAAGACCTGCCAAAAGTATTTAAACTTAACGCTTTCGGGAAGAAAAGCTGTGTGGTTCGATTAATTAATATCAGGGCTTTGTCCCTCTATTGTTTCGTTTCATCACTACATTTTTTCTCGTTTGCCAATGAATTGGTAATTTGAGACATTTAAAACTTTTCTGTTTAATTATTTTGGGATTTGTTTCTCACTACCTTGCTTTTGCCCAAAACGATAGCAGCAAAGTATTAGAAACAGTTTTGATTAAAGCAGTAAAATTTAATCACTTTCAAACCGGTTTATTTGTCCAAAATCTCGATAGCCATTCGCTTTCATTCAGGCCCTCGCAATCCCTTGATCAGGTATTAGCACAAACAAGCGGTGTGTTCATTAAAAGTTATGGTCCATCACAAATATCAAGCAGCACTGCCAGAGGCGGAAATGCCCAACAAACTGCCGTTTTATGGAATGGATTTAATATTTCAAATCCGATGTTGGGCCAACAGGATTTATCTTTATTACCAGCTTTTTTGTTTGATGCAGTAAGTATTCAATATGGCGCTCAATCAGGTTTGTATGGCAGTGGAAATATCGGTGCAGGAATTCATATTTCAGGAAATCAAAAAGCCAACAAGGGTTTTCATTTAGGCCTGCTAGCAGGATATGGTTCATTCGGAGAAAGAAATACCGGAATCAAGGCTTCATGGGGAAGTAAAAAATGGAGTATCAAACAAAAGTTTTTCTATAAACAAGCTGAAAATAATTTTGATTATATCAGTTTAAGCGGAACTAAAGAAACCCTGAAGAATGCTGCAGCAACAAGTATTTCTTGGTTACAGGATTTTACTTATCGCTTTAATGAAAATCATGATTTAACTCTTCATACCTGGTACCAAAAAAATGATAAACAAATTCCGGCAGGGCTTGGTAATTCTGATTTAGCAGCCAATCAAAATGATGAAAGCAAAAGAATTTCAGGGGAATATAAATTCAGAAAAAAACAATATTCATTAGCTTACAGAGCTGCGTATTTTAACGACAAACTCGATTATTACGATGATGGAAACGGAGCTTCCATTAGTACCGGAGAGCAATTAAATCAGGCAATAGATCAAACCTATTCAGGAAAAACTTTTAACCTGCTATTTAGTGCACAGATTCAAAAATTAACAGGCATAACTAAGGAATATCAGCAAACCAAAAAAAGAAATGTATCTGCTTTGTTTGGAAGTATTCAAAAACGATTCTTTACAAATAAACTCGAACTTCAATATACCGGCCGTCAGGAATGGAACAATGGAAATAATATTCCATTTATTTCATCAATAGGAGGCGATTTTACCTTTACTCCTTATTTATCGATGAATGCTCAGTTTTCTGAAGTTTACAGACTTCCAACCTTAAACGATTTGTATTGGGTACCCGGAGGAAACATCAACCTAAAACCAGAAACAGGAAACAATATTGAAGTAGGATTTACATACAAAACATTCAAACATAAAGGTCCTGAAATAAAACTAAATGCTTATCAAAGAAAAACTGAAAATCAAATTACCTGGTTACCTATTTCATCATCGAGATGGGAAGTTGTGAACCTTGGTAATGTTGAAGTTCAGGGATTGGAACTTTTTTGGAATTATGCTTTTAAAATCAAAAAAATTGGTTTCTTATTTAAAGGTCAACACGACTACTGCAATTCATTAAACAAGAGTAATATTCAAGACCCGTCTTATAATAAACAATTGATTTATGTGCCGAGAATTAAACATAGTTTACAAATAGCAGTAAGTTATAAAACCGTTTACATGGCCTATGTTCATCAATATGTAGGACAAAGATTTTATACCAGTACAAATACAGAATCACTAGACCAATATACTTTGGGAAATGTATCTATATCAAAGAAAATATCAATCAATAAACACCAATTCAATTTTCAATACAACCGCTTAAACTGCTTTGCAAGTTCATATTATGTAGTTGTAAATAGACCCATGCCGGGTGCAGATAACCAAATAAACATACAATACCAATTTTAAAAATATCATGAAAACACAAGTACTATTTATCATTTGCTTTTTAAGTCTTATTGGACTTACAAAAGCGCAAACTGTAGCCACATTCGAAAACCTAAATTTAAAAGACAGTTCTTATTGGAATGGTTCCGACAAATCAGGTGGATTTAGCAGTGGAAACGCATTTTTTGTAAACTACTACGATACCGTTGCAGGTGATTTCTGGAATGGATTTTCTGCTTCAACCATGCGCGATAGTGTAACAGCAAGTTATACCAATATGTATAGTGTGTATTCATTAAAAGGAGCTCAAAATTCTTCAACTTATGCAGTTGGATATTCAAGTGCAAAGATTGTATTAACAGGCGCTGCTAAAGGCAAACAAGTTGATGGCTTCTTCATAAACAATGGCACTTATACATACAAAGACATGAAATTTGGAAGTATGTTTTCAAAGAAATTTGGTGGTGTAAGTGGAAACGATTCTGATTACTTTAAAATCATTATCAGTGCTTGGAAAGATGGCGGAAATCCTGCTGATACGGCACTAGAGTTTTATTTAGCTGATTTTAGAAATCCCGATAATAGCAAAGACTATTTCATTACAGATTGGACATGGGTAAACTTAAAACCATTAAAAGATATTGACAGCTTACAAATAACCTTTGCATCGAGTGATGTTGGTGATTGGGGAATTAATACTCCAACCTATTTCTGTATGGATAATTTCACAACTTTAGATACCAATACTCCAACTTCTATAGATGAGAATAATGAGATGATTACTGTTCAACTTTATCCAAATCCTGCAAACGATAAAATATATGTTTCAGGAGATAAAGCTTTTAAATCATTAGAAGTAGTAGACCTTAGCGGTAGAACATTGTTAAATGAGAGCAATACCAATTCAATCGACATCAATTCATTACCATCTGGATTGTATATTCTTTACATTCGTAGCGAATCTGCAACAGGATTCAAAAAATTCTTGAAAAACTAAATTGAAAATTAAATTTATATACCTCATTTTATTGTGCCTTGGAAGCTTCTATTCCAAGGCACAATTTGCTCCTGCAGCCGGCAAACCGGGTTCTGATGCTATTTTTAAAGATTCTTCTATTATTAAATTCTGGTGCGATTCCATTATTATTCAAAAAGGTCCAATTCAAATCAATGATACAATATTGGGTTATCCTACCATAGGAGAAGCAAGTTCTGTTTATGGAAAAGCACTAGAAAATGGAATTGTTAGTTTAGGCGATGGAGGTATTGCAACAGCCTATTTTAAAGGTGGTGTTTTTGATGAGGAAGGGCCCGATTTTGCTATTTTCGAAAATGGTTTTGAAATTCCAGGTACAGATACATACCACATGGAACTCGCTTTTGTAGAAGTAAGTACTGATGGTAAAAAATTCTTCAGATTTCCAGCTCAAAGTTTAAATGATAGCAACAATCAGGTTGGTAATTTCACAGGAATGTTTCCTGAAAAAGTTAGGAATCTTGCGGGTAAACACATTGCCGCGTATGGCGTTCCTTTCGATTTAGAAGAATTGTTTGACAGCCTTCAACATAAACCTATTCATTATATTAGAATAATTGATGTGATAGGAAGTTTGAATGATAGTTTTGCAAACAAAGATGCTTTCGGAAGAAAAATCAATGACCCCTTCCCTACTCCTTACCCATCTTCAGGTTTTGATTTAGATGCCATCGGAATTATTCATGGAGAGAACTCAAATTCCATCGAAGAAATTTATTCTCAGAGATATAAGGTCTATCCAAACCCACTGATTGGCAACAACGAGTTAACTATTGAAAATCCCGAAAATGAGATTACAATTGAATGTTTTGATAGCAACGGGAAACTTATTAAGAAATTGATAAGTAATGAGTCTAAAGTAAGTATCAAACCAGAAACATCATCAAAGCTTATATTTGTAAGAATTACAAGTATTAAAGGCATATCTACATATAAAGTTCAACAATGGTAAACAAAATCATCTCTTACTTTTTTCTTTTTGGGTTGATGTTATCACTGTTTTCATGTGATAAAAAAGTTTGTTGTGAAAATCCACCAGATTCTGCCTTAGATACACTTAGTGA
Source organism: Bacteroidia bacterium (assembly GCA_051861545.1). Lineage (GTDB taxonomy): Bacteria > Bacteroidota > Bacteroidia > UKL13-3 > UKL13-3 > CAISCU01. Next base: position 255,137 of record JBIMKP010000001.1, read on the forward strand.
AGGATTGTTAATTGGCAATGAAGGTAACTTTCAATGGGGAAATGCTTCATTGAGTTTTGTGAATTTAAACTTAACTCAACCCATTTTAATCAAAGATGTTTTTAAACAACAAAACCAAAAAAATTTAGGTGATGTATTACAATCCATGTTTTTGTTTAACGACAAAATCTTTTTAGTAGTAAACAATTCCGGAAAAATTGAAATCATCAATAAAAGTGATTTAAAGTCTATTGGCAGTATTAATGGGTTTAAGTCGCCACGATTTATTCTACCTCTTAACAATACCAAAGCCTATGTGAGTGACTTGTACATGAATGGAATTTATGTTGTAGACATTCAACAAAAAGAAATAAAAAGTACAATAAAAATTAAGGGTTGGACAGAAGAAATGCTTGCATTTGAAAACAAATTGTTTGTATGTAATAAAGAAAGTAACTACCTCTATATCATCAATACAAGTAATGATCTTTTACAAGATAGTATTGAGGTAGGATACGGTTCTTCTAGTATTTGTTTAGATAACGAGAATAAAATATGGATTAGCTGTATTGGTAAAGACAATACTTATGAAGGGAAAATTGTAAAGATTAATCCGCTAAATAAACAAGTGCTAAAAACTTTTAATTTTCCTATGAACAATGCTCCAGGTAAATTGATGTTTAATGCAGTAGATTCAAAAATTTATTTCCAACACAAAGACATTTTTAGAATGGAAACTAACTCAGAATCAATCCCTTTAAATCCATTTATTTCGGCCGCTAATAAAAACATTTATTCATTTAGCTTGATTGATAAAAAAACCATAGTTTCAGATGCAAAAGACTTTGTACAAGCTTCTGAAATCAGCATTTACGACAATACTACTGGCATTAAAGATACTTCATTTTATGCTGGAACAAATTCTTCTTCTTTCTTATATATTCGTTAATTAAAAGTGTTTTTTGCTTTAGTGTCCCGGAACAAAATATATTTGAATCCGAATTGTAAACATGCATACCACACAAAAAACATCTGCTCTTCTTTATTTACTCTTGATAGCTTTGTTGGGTACTTCAACAAATGTATTCAGCCAAAATAACAAAAGGGTTTATGATTTAAAATTTCAAAATCAAGGTATTGAAAGCATTCTCGACAGTTTAGAAAAAATAAGCACTAAAAAATTCTATTATAGCAGCACACTTATTCCAGTTCAAAGAAAAATAACCCATCAATTCGAAAACTCATCTTTATCTGAAATATTACTTTTTTTGTTTCCTGAGCCAGATATTTTAATAACAGAATCTGAAAACAAAATCATTATTTCAAAAAAGTACAGCAAAAAATATGTTTTAAGTGGATATATTAAAGAAGCCGGAAGTTCTGAAAACCTAATTGGCGTAAGTATATCTGACATCAATCAAAGACATACAACACAAACCAATCAATATGGCTTCTTTAGTTTAGAATTACCTGAAGGAATCAATAAAATAAGGTTCTCTTATGTTGGATATCAAACATTAAACAAAAGCTATCAAATTATTGAGAATATTGATGAAACAATTTTATTAGAAAACGATGATGAATTAGAAGAATTAATTGTAAAAGCCAATGAAGAAGATGTTTTAGAAAGTATTCAAAACATTGAAATTCCACTCAAAAAAATTGGCGATTTACCTGCTATGTTGGGTGAAAATGATGTGATAAAATATTTGAGTTTAATGCCTGGAGTTTCTAAAGGAACTGAAAGCAATCAAGGTATGTTTATAAGAGGTGGTACACCAGACCAAAACCTGATTATGGTTGATGATGCCACCATTTATAGTGCCTATCATTTATTTGGAATCAATTCACTTTTTAGCGGTTCTGAATTACGCCAAGCAGAATTGAGCAAAGGTGGCTTTTCTGCAAAATATGGAGGAAGAACAGCTTCTGTTTTAAGTATGAGCTTGAAAGATGGTAACAGAGAAAAATGGGAAGTTGATGCTGGATTAGGAGTACTTGCATCTCATATTCAGTTCGATGGACCATTGCTTAAAAATAAATCAAGTATTCTATTTTCAGCTAGAAGAACTTATGTTGATTTGTTATCAAAACCATTCTTAAATAGCGATGAAGAAGTTGCCTATTATTATTACGATATCAACTCCAAAATCAATTTAGACATCAACCCAAAAAATAGAATTTACCTTAGTTTATATAATGGAAACGATTTATTTAGAACAGAAAGTAAAACATCTGATGGAACCGATAATGCCTTATTAAAATGGGGAAATAGAGCTTTTAGCTTAAGGTGGAATTCGCAACTAAGTAATAAATTATTTTTAAACACAACCGCTTACAGAACCGAATATTCAAGCTTAATTAGTATTGGATTTTCAGGTTCAAATAATGCTAGTAAAATAGAATTAAAAACAGGTATTGTGGATTTAGGACTTAAGGCTGATTTTGATTATACCTACAACAATAATCATTGGATTAAATCGGGGCTAAGTATCATTCAACATCAATTTACACCTAGTATTTTAAATGTTCAAGCTGATGAAAAAGGCTCCTTAGAAACTTTACAAGAAACTGGAATCAATGCCTTAGAAATGGCATTTTATGTAGAAGACAAATTTAAAATCAACAAAAAAACTGAATTAAATACGGGTTTAAGGTTGAATAGTTTTAACCAGAAAAACACTTGGTACTTCTTTCCAGAACCGAGAATACAACTGAATTATAGTCATAATAAAAATTTGATTTTAAATGCAGCTTATACCCACATGACACAATATGTGAACCTAATAAGCACTGGAATGATGGGCTTACCTTCTGAAATATGGATTCCAAGTACCCAAAATTTAAAGCCACAATTGGCTAAACAAATTGGAGCTGGATATAGTTACCAAATAAATTCTCATTTTACATTATCACAAGAATTGTATTATAAAAAAAGTACCAATACAACTGCATATCGTCAAGGTGCAGGATTTTTCTCTTTATTAACTGAATTTAATTCTGACAATAGTGGTATAGATTATTTTGAAAGTATACTTACTCAAGGGCAAACAGAAGCTTATGGAACTGAGCTAAATTTAAAGTTCAAAAGAAAAAAAATAGAATCGTGGATATGTTATAATTTGGGTAAAATAAACCAACAATTTGATGGTTTAAACAATGGCAATTGGTTTGATGCTTTCTATGATAGACGACATGATTTTAACTGGGTTGGCATTTATAAACCCAATAATAAATGGAGTATATCACTTTCTTGGATTTATGGTTCTGGATTTGCGATGAGTTTGCCATCAGCAAACTTTGGAACAATTGGACATGCTCCAGTAAATAATAGTGGTTTACAATTAGATGGTGAATACAGCTCTTACCATTATTACTTTAAAAATAAAAATAATTATAGAACCGCTGCTACCCACAGATTAGATATGGCAGTGAAATATTTTCTTAAAACAAATAGAACAAATCAAATTTTAAGTTTGAGTATTTATAATGTTTATAATAGAGCAAATCCATTTTTCTACGATATTAACTCAGATGAAAATGGGAAAACCGTTCTTAAACAAGTTAGCTTTTTTCCTATTATTCCATCATTTTCTTGGAGGATTTTATTCTAATGAAAAACATTCTTAACCTAATAATTTGTTTGAGTTTTCTTTCTATAAGCTTTGTATCTTGCCAGAGAGAAACTACTGTAATTGAGGAATTAGAGGCTGAATTCAAAATTGTAGTACATTGTTATTTAGATTCAGATAGTGGCAAACAAATAATTTGTAAAGTGAACAACTCATTACCTGTTTTTGGAAATACAAATCAAGAAAAGAAAACCATTAATGATGCTATTGTAGAAATTGGTAAAAATGGAGAGTGGTTTCAATTGACGTTTGAAGAAATGAGCCAAGATTATAGAATGTTGGCAAATGAAGGATTCATTGTAGACAATGCAACTTATGAATTAAGAATTTCTCATCCTGATTTTCCTACAGCAAATTCAAGTATCAAATTGTTACCAAAATATGTAACTGATGATATCAATGGAAAAATTACACAAATTAAATCAGCTAGTGATACTACAAAAAAATTAAAATATGAGATAACATGGCAAGATGATTCTCGGGTAAATAATTTTTATAGAGTGATTCCTCAAGTAGGCTACATAAATATAGATTTCCCAAATGATACCTTTTATATGCCACCAAATTATAGCAAATTGATTTTATTGAATGAAAGTTATAAAAAAGGAGATAGGATGGAATGGAAAGCAGAATCAGATTTTTTCCCTTTTGGAGAAAATGGGTTTAAGCCAGTATCAATTAAAATTTATTTATTAAACATTGATAAAAGTTACTACGAATACCATCAATTCATTCAACAAGTTAGTTCTGAAGGTAGTTTTGTTGAACCTAGCTTCTTTAATGGAAATATTAACAATGCTTTTGGAATATTTGCAGCATGTAACGGCATGTCTGAAAAAACTTTTCCTCTTGAATAGGGGTATTCTTATTTTCGGGAATCATATAGGAAACCCAAAACATGGAAACCTCAGAAATTTTTGAGCTTATAAGCAAGGCAGATGCTGGTATAATCAGTCAATCTGAACAAAAAAAATTGGATGAATGGAAAGACTCATCTGAAGCAAATAGGATTGAATATGAGGAACTTTCTGCCATTTTTAATGCATCTGCAGAAAGCAATTCTGAAGTAACAGATGCCTCTTGGGAGCGAGTAAAATTTGCTATTGAAAGCAAATCGGTTTCCAAAAAATCTAATAAAAAATGGTTGTGGTTAGCGGCTTCTTTTATGGCTGTTTCTATGCTCACTTACATCTTTTATCCAAATCCTGCTGCCGATGCCATGGTTTATAGTTCTGGTAACAATGAGATTAAATCAATTGAATTACCCGATGGAAGTATTGTAAAACTAAACCAGAATTCAAGTCTCAAATACAGCGAAAAAGAAGGAAGGAGACTTTGTTCATTTGATGGGGAAGCCTTTTTTGAAATCAGTAAAAATCCTGAAAAACCATTTTTAATTGAAGGTAATCATACCAATATTCAGGTTTTGGGAACCAAGTTTTTGTTCAACGACCGCTCTGGTTCAGAAGAAGCGTTGGTTAAGGTAAGTGAAGGCAAAGTTAAATTCAGTGATAAAAAATTGAATGAGAAAATTTTAGTTGCCAATGAAGAAGCCATTTATGTGAATGATGGTTTAATCAAAAAGAACAAAATAGAAAACTTTGATATCAAAAAATGGCAATTAAAAGAATTAGACTTTAATGATGATGTTTTAGCTGAAGTTATTCCTCAAATAGAATCAATGTATGGCGTTTCTATTGAATGCTCGCAAGCTGGTATGATGTATTGTAGGTTCAGTGGTAATTTTAAAAACGATAAAATTGAAACTGTGATGGAAGTATTGGCAGAAAGTCTGAACATCAAACTAAGCACAAAAAACAATACCTACTTATTGGAAGGAAAGGCTTGTGACAATGAGTAGTACAATTCATCAAATTCCGGAAGAAGAGCTTTTAAATCGCTTAAAAACGGGCGATATGAAGGCATTTGAAACGCTGTACAAGTCGTTTCATAAAATGTTATGGCATTATGCCAAAGAGATGTTAAAAGATGAAGATGAGGCAGAAGATACAGTTCAGCAATTGTTTATTCGTATTTGGGAAAAGAGAGATTCCTTATTAATCAGCAGCTCCTTCAAAAGTTATTTGTTTACATCTGTAAGAAATGCTTGTTTAAAGAAAATGGAAAAAGCTGTCAGAGAAAAAGCTAGTGACCCATTAGAATCAACAGAAATGGAAAAAGTAGGTAAAGCACAAGATCCTGCACAATTCAAGGATTTACAATCAGCCATTCAACAATCAATAGAATCATTACCCGAAAGATGCAGATTGGTTTTTAAGCTCAGTAGATTTGGTGGATTAACTTATACTGAAATAGCAAAAGAACTAGAATTATCTGTTAAAACGGTAGAAAACCAAATGTCGAAAGCCCTACAAACATTAAGGCAAGATTTAAAACATCATTTTAGCTGGATGATTCCGGGATTCTTGATTGTGATGGAGAAAATGGGTCAAATCCATGATTGGTTAGTTCAATAAAAAACGATTAGTTGGAATAGAATTCAATTCCTTAATAACCCTGGTTTAAAACCACGGGGCTATTGAGGAATCAGCAAGATTTGTAATCAAATTTTAAAAGACCTTTTTCTAATACATTGAATAAACTAAATTAGATGCCATATAGCAGCAATGTATGCGATTTTTATCCTAGGTAAATTCTTGATGATGAATAGAATTGAAATAAGTTTTATTTTATGTGGAATTGGATTTTTCGGTAGTATTCTAGTTGGTATTATTTCATCCATTTTTCATAAAATGAAAAATATGAACTCCTTCAAGATTATCGAAAATACAGATCAAATAATTATAAAAAACAACCCACATACAACTATATTTAACTCTGTTGAATCCTTTCTTAGAATTTCCTCCTTCACCTTTCTTATTGCAAGCAATAATTATAATTTTTACCTTGAACTTTTCTGCATTTATTTTATTGCATTACTGCTAACAATAAGGTCTTATAGTAAAAAAATGAAGTACCAAGTTTTTGTTGAAGGGAAATCAAATAGTATAAGGATTAAATCGAATGAATATAAGCTACAAGATTATACCATTGAAATATCTGATAATAAAAGATGGTTCTGGTTTTTAGAATTAGAAGGGAGTGATTCTTTTGGACTTTATCTAAAAAGCAAAAGCAAGCAATTCATATTAATTTATGGAGATTCAATACATAAGGAAATTGAATTGTTAAAGAGTTTGATTCTAGAAAAAACTAAAAAGATTTCTTGATTCAAAAATCCAATAGAATCTAAATTCTTCAATTGCCCCGGGATTGGGTAAGGCAATAGTTTATTTATTCCTCAATGAGCCCGGGTTAAAACCACAGGGCTATGAGGAATCAGCACGATTGCCTGCCAAATAAAAAAATATTTTTCTTTCACATAGGGGTAAAACAAATTTTGCAGCTCTTATCAGTAAATCAACAAAAAATAGATTTACTTATGAAGAAGATTTTATTACTTATCGGCGGATTAAGCCTCTTTTTATCAAGCATCAAAGCGCAAATCCCAAATGGTGGTTTCGAAAATTGGGATACCACCAATTTATTCATCTACAAACATATTTATCCTGTTGCTTGGATGAGCAATAACCTTTACTGGCAATCGGTTAATAAACAAAATGCTGTAGTTCCAAGTGGAGATGCACATTCGGGTAATTATTCCATGAAGATGACAGTTTTAAACGATACTTCTTCTTCTAAACAAGGTGCAAGTTGTGGAACATTTGAAGGAGATTTATTAATGGGTGAAGCCAATGGAAAATTTGCTATCAAAAACAAACCTGCGGGTATTGAATTCTGGCACAAATTTACTTCTCCTAAAAAAGAAAACTTTCTTCTATTTGTGAATTTATACAATGGCGAAAATCAGGTTGGTTCTGCCATGATATATAGTGAAGAAAACAGTCAATCGTGGAGCAAATTGTCTTCTGTAATTGATTATTCATCAAATGAAACTCCTGATAGTGCAAGCATTTCTATTCTGGTTGGATACTCAGATACACCCACTGTAGGAACAGTATTTATGATTGATGACTTAGCATTTACTACTACTACAGCAATCAAAGAAGCTCAAATAGAGAACGATTTTGTTTTATACCCAAATCCAAGTTTTGGTGAATTAAATATTTCAATCAATACTCCAATTTCAAATGATATTGAAATCAGTCTTAAAGACATTAGTGGCAGAAACATCAGAACTTTCTCAAAAGATGAGTTATCAATCAGTCAAAATGATATTAGTCTGAAAATAAATGAGTACGAACCAGGCATCTATTTTCTAGAAATGAAATCTAATAGCAAGGTTTTAAGTAAAAAAATCATTCTACAATAACCTAATCTAGCCTGTCCCAAGCATGAAAAGCATTTATACCTTTCTGTTGATATTCAGTATAAACTCAATGGTTTATGCCAATCAAATAAAGTTTCAAGTAATCGATTCTAAAAGTAAAGAAATAATTATTGGAGCAAGTATCATTAAAAGTGATAAAAAAGCAGGAGCACAAACCGATGAGAATGGACAGGCTATTATCAACACTGAGTTACCTGCAAATTTTAGTATTACTTATATTGGCTATGATTCTAAACAAATTGAAGTTAAAAGTTACTCTAACAAGCCAATTATTATTCAATTAAATGAATCAAAAAGAGAATTAAAAGAAGCCAAAATTCAGGCCTCGAAAAGTAAATTATCACAAAAAGAAACTGCGGGTATTATTAATATTCAACCCAATGAATACAAGTTTTTAGCAAGTGCTGGTGGCGAAAAAGACCCTATCCAAGTTTTACAGTTAATGCCCGGTTTAAAAAAGGGTGCAAATGGTGGAGATGGATTTTTTGTAAGAGGTGGTTCTGCCGACCAAAATTTAATTCGTTTAGATGGAGCTACTGTTTATAATCCTAATCATTTACTCGGTTTCTTTTCAGTATTTAATTCTGATGCTATACAAGATTTAAAGTTATACAAAGGCGCATTTCCCGCAGCAATGGGCGGAAGACTATCGTCGGTAATGGACATTAGACTAAAAGAAGCCGAAAACAATCTTTGGCAAGGTTCAGCATCCTTGGGACTTTTATCAGCAAGAGCATTTTTAAGTGGTCCGATTTTAAACAATAAATTAGGCATTTCGGCTTCATTTAGAAGAACCTATATCGAACAGTTATTTGCCTTAGCAGGAAATGAGCTTCCTTATTACTTTCAAGACGGTCATGTAAAATTGAATTACCAATTCAATGAAAACAATAAATTGACATATACAACATTCTATGGAAATGATGTTCTTAGAATTAACAGGGAAAAGGAAAATGAAAAACAAATCGACTTTGGAACAAGCAGTCATAATTGGATTCAAGTTTTACATTTCCTTCATTTTAATAAAGATTTTAGTAGCAATTTGTATGCAGTAAAAACCAATTATGCATATACAGTAAATGCCAATATTGATGGGAATATTTTTGGGTTAAAAGCAGAAGTACAAGACCTTCAATTAAAAGGTGATTTGTCTAAACAAATCAACAAAAAAACAAATTTCAAAACAGGTTTTGAGTTTACTCGACATAGCTTCAACCCTAATCAAACCAGCATTTTTGGCTCCTTAAATGAGTTATTAAAAGAAACAGAAAGTAGCAGGTTTTATGCAAATGAAGCAGCTGTTTTTGCTATGGTTGATCAAAGCATCAACCAGAAATTAAACCTAAATATGGGTTTAAGAATGTCATCATCATTTGGTAAAAACTTTATTTATGCAGCACCAGAACCACGAGTAAGTTTACATTATCAAATCGATGAAAATTCAGCAATAAATTTTTCTTATAACCGAATGAAACAATACCTACATTTAGTAAGTGGTTCATCGGCTGTAATGCCAACTGATTTATGGTTTCCTGTATCGAAACAAGTAAAACCACAAAGCTCAAATCAATATGCTATAAGTTATCAAAAAGAATGGAACAAAAGTGGTCTGTTCCTTCAAATTGAACCATATTTCAAAACCATGAATAACCTAGTTGAATACAAAGAAGGCACACAAATTTTATTAAATAATGAAATAGAAAAAGACTTAGTTCAAGGTAATGGAAGGGCATATGGAATTGAGATGATGTTACAAAAAAAGATGGGAAGATTAAGTGGATGGATTGCCTATACACTCTCTTGGTCAGAAAGAAAATTTGATGAGTTAAATAGAGGAAACTGGTTTTACGGTAGGTACGACAGGCGACATGATTTGAGTTTGGTTGGAAATTTCCAAATCAACGAAAACTGGGGATTTTCTAGCACTTTCACTATTGGAAGTGGATTACGAGTAACACCCATGATTGGAAAATATTTAATGCCATCGGGTTCTTATAATGATGTAATTGGCGTACCTATTTATGGAGATAGAAATTCATTGGTATTGTCGCCCTTACACCGTTTAGACATGAACCTAACTTATCAATCAAAACCAGGTAAACGATTCAAAACAGAATGGAGCATTGGTGCCTGTAATGTATATAATAGAACTCAGGCTTACAAACTTAGTTTAGTGAAAAATGCAGACAATTCTAGAAGTTTTAAGCAAGTTGGTTTATACGGATTTGTTCCATCAGCATCATTTAATTTAATATTTTAAACTTATGAATACCTTTAAAAATACCATACAATCTGATAACAAATCTGAAGCAATTCATTTTCACCCAGGATTGATATTATTGATGATAATCTTCAGTCAGCTCCTTTCATGTAAACCAGAAGCACTCGATGTAAACATGCCACAAGCAGCAGAAAAGCCTTCTGTTGCTGCACAATATGGCATTGATGGAATTATGGGAATGGTTTTAAGTAGAAGTTTTGATGCAGGTAAACAAATTTATTCTGTAGATAGTAACGGCATTGTTTACGATAACTCTTTATTACTTAGTGGAGCTGTTGTTGAAATAAAAGGGAACGGAGAAACTTTTCAATTCCAAGAAATAGACCCAGGAATTTATGCATATACAAGTGCATTATTTGAAGATGGAGCTCTGTATACATTAGATGTTTTATGCAGTGATGGAAAGAGATTAAATGCACAAAGCAGAAAAATGCCTAAGGTAAACTTTAATGATGTGAGTGCTCAAAAAAGTGATAACAACAAAATAGTTAAAATAAACTTTAGTTTTAGTGATGATAGTTCTATAAACAGCTATTATGTTGTGAATTATATCAGTGGCAATCAACAACAACAAATACCAGAAAAACCCGACCCAGAATATATTGCCAAAAGAATTTTAGAACAAAATGCTGCTTATGATTTAATTGATGAAAGCATGTTTAAAGATGGCGTTTATTCTGGAGAAAAAAGCATCAATAGGCCGGTAAATAGCGACTCAATTGGTGTTGCCTTAACACATATCAGCAAAGATTATTATCACTATTTACAAGCACAAAAAAAGGCTGGAACCTTGTTCAATCAAATAAGGGCTGAGGTGATAAATTTCCCAAGTAATATCAAAAATGGATATGGTTTTTTTGAACTCAATGAACCAGATTTCAGAATTTTGGAATTGCAGTAATAAAACAAAAAAGCCTGTTTGAATATAACATCCAAACAGGCTTTTAGAATTTAAAATTTTCTATTGAATAGCCAATTTCAATACTTGCTTTTTACCAGAATTAGGTTGGTAAAAACGAATAATGAAAACTCCTTTATCTGATGCATAAACAGGTATTTCATTGTTCACCAATAATCTATTTTGGTATAAGATTCTTCCGTGAATATCCACCATATCAAAATATACATCTCCTGGTAAATTCTGTAATACTTGAATACTTGAATTGGTTTCAGAATAATACAATTTATGAATAATAGGCTCAGTTTCAATTTCAGCATTTACCTGAATGATTTTTGAATAAGATGATTTGCCATCAAAATCAAACTGACGAATTCTATAGTAGTATAAATCTTCTGTTGCTTTGTTATCTAAAAATTCATAATGAGTAAGTTTATTACTGTTTTGTTTAGAATTTACTTTGGCAAGCACATCCCAAACTTGTCCATCTAAACTTCTTTCTACCTCAAAATATTGGTTGTTTTTTTCTGATGCTGTACTCCAATTTAAATTTACCTCATTTTTAGAAATTCTTCTTCCATCAAATGAAGCCCAACTTACAGGCAAAGGATTATTGGTTGGACCTGTGATGGTCCAATCGTCGATTGCAGCGCCAAGGTCTGTTGTATTTACATCGGTTAAAAAAGCAACCCTGAATGCAACTCTATTATTTCCAGCAAGCGAACTAATATTATAAGAACGCAAAACATAACTAGTATTGGTTGAGTTAAAGAATGCCTCATTTACAGGAAACGCCGCTGTTCCAGCAGTATTAGAAAAATCATACCATGAAGTTTGAACAGATGTACCTAATGGAAGCCAAGATGTACCTGAGTTTAAACTATACTCAATTCTTATTCCATCATAAGTTAATTCAAACTTATTCTTCATATAAAAACTCAAAGTATAAGAAGAAAGATTTGATGTTAAATTAAAAGAAGGTGAATACAAATAACACGTGGTATTGTCTAAGTATTGCGATGCAGTAGGGTCGATAACCCAAGCATTCGAACCTGATACCACACCATTTTTACCTGCAACATTTGAACTTCCTCTAACAAATGAAGAACCCGATTCTGAAACAGGAACAAAATCTGTTGGATTAACTTCGAAATTTCCACCCGACGATAAAAGATATGGGGTTCCGCGGTAAGGTAATATTTTAATGTATCCTGTTTTAGTAGTTGTAGCCGCATTTCCATTAATGGTTAATGTTACATTATATGTTCCACCAACAGTATAAGCTTTAATAGGATTCATTGAATTACTTGTTGTACCATCGCCGAAATCCCATAAATAATTGGTTGCTCCAGTGCTTGTACTTGTAAACTGAATATTTGAAGTAGGATAAGCTACAGTTTTATTTGCTACAAAATCAGCAGTAAAAGTAGGATTCGAACCATAATCAGGTAAAAAGGCAGTATATAAACCTCGGCCATGAGTGGCTGCTGCAATTAACCTATCTGAATTTCTTACCTGTAACATATCTACTCTTACATTGGCTAAACCAATATTAGTAGGCGCCCAATCTGTTGTTGTTCCTTTGAGTGAATCAGTACTCCAAACACCAAGCTCAGTTGCAACTAAAGCTTTATATCCATTTTGAGGATGTAAAGAAATCCATCTAATTGGCATATCAGGTAAATTTCCTTCGATGGCTGTCCAAGTAGTTCCTGCATTGCGGGTTTCCCAAACAGAAGTTAAACCGTAATTGGTAATAGTTATTAAGATATGGTTTTCGTTTCCTTTTTCTACTTCAACACAAGAAATATATCCACTTGAAGGAATACTTGCATTTGTAATAATAGTTCCAACTACTGATGTCCCAGTATTTGCATTATCAGCTCTAACAACTCTTCCTGTAAAAGCAAAATAAACTCTATTTAATACATTAGGTGAAACTTTCACTGCAGTTACTTGCCCGCTACCATTACTCAATGTAACAGTTGCAGTTGTTGTGCCTGTTTGCGGATTGGCCCACCTGAAATAGGTTGAACTCCCTGATGCTCCATAAAATACATTTGAGCTATCATCATAATCTGTTGGATTAATAAATCTTCCAGTATTACTGCTAATAACATTTGCAAAACTGGTTCCACTATTTGATGACCTATAGTAATTATTGTAAACATAACTAGTCCATTGAAATTGCGGCTGGTTTTGGTCGATATGACAAAATGCACCATCACCACCGGTTACTTCAACTGTGCTATTAATACCAGCAGCTGTAAAACGATGTGAGCCATTATCCTGAGCTCCTGTTAAAAAAAAGTTTGTAGAAGTTGGATGAACTGCAACTGCGTAAAATTGTGATGTGATATAACCACCTTCTTTAGAAGAAATAGTAGGTATAGTTGCTGTTGAATTTGCTGTTCTATAAACACCACCATCATTACTAAAATAAGCAATATCAGATGAACCTGGTGAAAATATAGCATAATGTTGGTCGGCATGAACTTCTTGTATACCAAATCCACCATACCAGTGACCAACCTGTGTCCAACTAGCGCCACCATTAGCAGTTTTAAATAAATCTACACCACCTACATAACAAACATTACTATTGTTTGGGTCAACAGCAATCGACAAATCATACCAAGCTTGTGTTCTTGAAAAATCTGTTGCAGGAATTCCACCATCTGCATCAACTGGATAAGCAGTGGTTGCAGCAAAACTTACACCTGCATTTGTTGATTTAATAATTGCAGGAATGGTGCTATTGTTTTCTACTAAACCCCAAATAGTATTGTTGTCATAATCAGAAACCGCTAGTTCAATCTCTCTTCTTGAAACTCCTGTAATAGTTAATGGTGTTGACCATGTAGTACCATTGTTTGTTGATTTATGAATACTTCCTGTTGAATTTGAAGCTGAAGAAATACTTGTATAAAGTGTTCCATCAAAAGTTCTTTCTATATCGTAAGACTTGTTTCCACCTGCACTTGAAGTTCCAGTGCCTAAAACTTTTGTGAAATTAGTTCCACCATCGGTTGAACGATATAAACCTAATGTGCTACATACAAAAACAGTATCGGGACCATAAGGACAAAATACTTTATTACAATAGAAAAAATTACTATTATTAGTTGAAGCCAATTGAGCCCAAGTGGCGCCACCATCGGTTGACTTCCAAACACCTAAACCACGAACAGCATCTGAGTTTCCATTACCTTCACCTGTACAAAAATACATCACAGAAGGATTGCCTTTACTTTGTTCTATATATGTAATGGCCATATTAGCAAAAAAATCATCAATTGGCACCCAAGTTGGATTGCTTAGAGTGATATCTGTAGTTTTCCATAAGCCACCACAAACACCACCAGCCCATAAAGTTTTGTAGGTAGGGTCGTTTAAATCAACACAAATGGCTCTTGTTCTACCACCCAAATTATTTGGACCACGTGGAGTCCAGTTAACACTAGGAATTGCACCTTTACCTAAACCTTGCTTTTTAATTAACTGATCGCGGTATGCCATTGCAGCAAGCAAACGTTCTCTTGGAACATCACCTGTTTTTGGGTCACGAGTCATTTCTGCCTCTTGTTCCCAAGCTAAGTCCATGCGATCTTTTTTGGGAACCTTTTTAATTCCCATTAATTTATTTGGCTTTCCTTTAACAAGTACCAACCAATGAAACTTCTGGTTAAGACCTGAAAATAGTAAAATGATAAAAGCTAAAACGAAAGCAATATTTCTCATAATCATGCAAATTAAGAATAAGTAAACAATTAATTGGCATGAGTTGCGGTAGTTTTAAGAAATCTTGACTAAATTCCTTCAGCCAAAGCTTTCATTTGAACCAATATCGGATTCCAACCTTCGCCATTGTTGTAAACATCTTGATAACGCTTCTCCCCTTCTGCTGCCTGCTCAAATCCATCTTGGGTAACAGTTAAAGTAGTAGCGCCATTTGTTTCCGACAATTCATAAGTAACATGTAAATGATTTTCTGGAATGTCTGCATAAGTTGCAAAAGCATCAATCACTGAATATTTTAACAAGTGAGGAACTTGAATAGCCAAAATCTTCCCTTTAACCGGAATCATTTCTTTACCCTCATGTATCATCTTCCAAAGCAAAGGAGTTCCTACTTCCCAATCACTAATTACCTCGCAACCGAACATATACACTTTGGTAAATTCAGATTCGGTTAATACACGCCATACCTTGGCAGATGAAGCATTGATTTGAATGGTGTTTTGGACTTGCATGGTTCAAAGTAAACATTAAAAGTTCATGATTAAAATAAGAACTACCTAATCCCAAACATATTTCCAACTGCCATCTTTTTGTTTTTTCCAAATGGTATGAAAAACACCTTGTTCTGAAATAACAGTATCATCCTTATTTCTTACTGTCAAAACATATTTGCCATAAGTATAAGCCATTGTACCATCATCAGAAACATCAATAAAATCAGGCGTCCAGATTAGTTCACCATGATCAAACTCACCAGAAGAATAATATTCCAAGATGGCCTTCTTGCCTTGAATCAATTTATCATTTTCTCTTTTGATGATGGCGTTGCTGTCTGCATAAAATGCAAAGGCTCGAGGAATTCCTTCCTTTTTAAGCATGGCTTCAAAAGCTTTTTCATGTTGATATATTATTTGCTTCAAAGCATCCTTATTCTTTGAAGTGGTGCAGGAAATAAGGGACCATATCGTAAGAATCAATATACAATGTTTCATATTCATATAAACGAAATATAAAAAAAATTGCTTCAAACAAAAAATTGAAATGAATTGTTATGGATTACAATTATCGCAGTACATAGGATTCTCCTCTTTTTTCCCTTTGGGATATAATTTCTCCTCAATGAAGCCACATCGAGCACATTGCAATTTGTGTTTTAAGCTTGAATTGGTAGGACAATGACATAGCTCGCAAGGCAATCCGGGTATTACTTCTACCACATCAAAACCTGGCAGATGACATGCAGGGCAGCTTGAATTAATTTTTGCTATTAATTTATGAACAGCAGATTCAATTACTTTCATACGTGTTGGATTAAACATGGCACGCATATCTGTTTCAACATATACACTTCTATTGATAGAAAATAACTTATCAAAAGCTTCAATGAGGTCCTTAGCATTTTGGATACCTTTTGTCATATTGGTATAATCATCCTTAGAAGCTTTTAAAATCAAAGCATGTGAAGGAAAATTAACGGAATTTGCAAACTCCAATAGTTCATTTTCAGTAAGAACTGTCTTCGCGTTGAAATTAGTTTCAGTTGAAATCTCCCTAACAACGATTTCTAAATCATTTCGGCGATCCATTAACATTAACCACTCATCATCAGCTGTAACAAATGGCATAAGAGGATGTGGCCCAAAACTCCCTTCACTAGCAATAAGCAAATCACAATTGTAAGTATCAATAGCCAATAAGCATTTTTTTCTAAGTGTTTCCAAAGGATTGCCAGTCCTTTCAACCTCACCTGAAAATGTACCCAATAAATCTGTATCTAAATCAGGAATAGTCATACAATTCACACCTAAAGCATCTGTTATTAAAGGAGTGATTACTTTCTCTTTTTTGTGCTTTGTTGCAATGATTAAATCTCTTCCTGAAAACATAAAATTTCTTTTGAAATAAACTAGATTATTAACCTAATCGCACAAAAATGAATATTAAGTTAAGCAAATCAAAACCAAATAATTATTCAAATTATTTAGGGCCCTCTTAAAAAGGTGGTCTTGTTCCTGCCTTTTGGTAAATTTAAAACGGGTTTAAATTGATGTAAGGATTTTAAAGCAATAGTTCCTAAAACCTTTTATTTAATTTATAAAACAAATCTCAATTGATTGCTTACAAGTCCTATTAAAGATATTCAGCAGGTACTAACTAATATACAATCGTTTGAATTGAATGTGCTGGTGCAACAACTGAAACTGAATATGCATTCATTTGAATGGTATATTTTACTTCTTTTTCTGTTTCATTCATCACAATAACAGAAATCTTCCCATCTATATTTTTAAAAGCAGTTGCTTGTATATTACTTCTGCTCGATGCACATGCTAATCGGCGTGCACCTGGACGAATAAACTTTGAAAAATGCCCGATATAATAATATGCATTTGTGTAAATAATCTCATTGGTTTTTGTATTCACATGTACCGGAGCAAAACAGAAATTATCCTTGTGATTTGGGCCACCTTTTTCATCTAAAAATATATTCCAATCGGTCCAAGCATTTACGCCGTTATTAAAATCTTTAATCATGGCATTGGCATAGTATTCACCTAGTTCCCATGCATTGTATCTTTCTGCATTAAAAGCTTCTTTACAACCTTCAGTAAAGATTAAATTTTTATCAGGGAACATTTCATTCACCATATCTAAATTCTGATGCATTTGAGCGCCACCAGCCCAAGTTTCATACCAATGGTAACCAATTCCCCAAACATATTTGGCTGCATCTTTATCACCTAATATAACACTTGCACGATGAAACAATAAATCGCGGTTATGATCCCAAACAATAATTTTTTTATTAGCCATTCCTGCATTTTTCATGGTAGGACCCAAGTATTTTTTCAAAAAATCTCTTTCTTCTTCAGCGGTATAAATACACGACTCCCATCTTTGTTTAGCCATGGGCTCATTCTGAATACTGATGCCCCAAACAGGAATACCGGCCTTCTCATAGGCTTTAATAAATTTCACATAATAGTTAGCCCAAGTTTGGTAATATTCTGGAAGTAAATGTCCGCCACCTAATACATTGTTATTGTCTTTCATGTAAGCAGGTGGACTCCATGGTGAACCATAGATTTTCATTTGGTTATTAGTAGCAGCCATTGCTCTTTTAATAAAAGGCATTTTATATAAAGTATCATGGCCAATATTGAATGTATTTAAACTTTTGTCACCTTCTTGAACATAGGTATATGAGCCACTTGAAAAATCGCAACTATTGATATTTGTTCTAGCTAAATTATAACCTATTCCTGTTTTAGGATTGAAGAAATCTTGTAGTAATTTTTTTTGTGTTTCAGGAGACACTTTAGCAAATGTTTCAGCACTGGCATCGGTAATAGCAGCGCCTATTCCAAGCATTTGTTGAAATGTTTTACGCTCATCTACAAATACTGCAATTTCTGTTTCAAGAGGTTGAGCTTGAGGTTTAAAATACAAGGTATCTGTTGCACTTAATTTTAAACTGGTTTCTTTTACTGTTTGAATAAGAACTGCTTTTCGATTGTTCATCAAATTTTGAGATTTTGCAACAAATCCACAAAAAAGTAAAACTGCAAAAAGAGATAAATAAAGCGTTGAAAAAGACCTTTTAGAATAGTTCATGAAAATGAAAATTTACTCTGCCAAAGTAAACCCAAATCATTGATAAAAAATAAAAAAATGAAGCACAAAAAAGGGGGCGGCTAAAGCCGCCCCCTTATCAGGAAAAAAATATCAAATAAATTACTCTTTAAAATCTGCACCCAAATTCCAAAGCACAAAACTCCAGAAATCTGCCGCATCTTCAATTAGTTTTGCAGTTGGTTTACCTGCTCCATGTCCGGCTTTACTATCAATTCTAATCAAAACAGGATTGCCATCTTTGGCTTGTGCTTCCTGTAATGTTGCTGCAAATTTAAATGAATGTGCAGGTACTACCCTGTCATCATGATCTGCTGTCATAACCATTGTTGCAGGGTAATTGGTTCCAGCCTTTAAGTTGTGTAATGGTGAATATTTGTATAGATAATCAAATTGCTCTTTTTTATCGCTGCTACCGTATTCAACAGCCCAACCCCAACCAATAGTGAACTTATGGTAACGTAACATATCCAATACACCAACAGCAGGAATGGCTACTTTGAATAATTCTGGTCTTTGAGCCATACAAGCACCAATTAACAATCCACCATTTGAACCACCATTGATGGCTAATTTTGGTGAACTGGTATATTTTTCACTAATTAGAAATTCTGCTGCTGCAATAAAATCATTAAACACAGTTTGTTTCTTTTCTAACATTCCAGCCTTGTGCCAGTCTTCACCATATTCGCCACCACCACGTAAATTTGCTATTGCATAAACTCCACCTTGTTCAAGGAATAACATTCTTGAAACAGAAAACGATGGTGTTAAACTGATATTAAATCCACCATATCCATATAACAATGTAGGATTGTTTCCATCTAATTTGATTCCTTTTTTATGAATGATAAACATTGGAACTTTTACACCATCTTTTGAAGGATAAAAAACCTGTTTTGTTTCAAAATCATTGATATTAAAAGCAACTTCAGTTTTACGGAATTGTTCTGCCTTTCCTGTGTTTAAATCATAACGATAAATTTCTCCAGGATTAGTAAATGAGGTGAATGAGAAGAAAGCTTCTTTGTCTTCTTTTCTTCCACCTATACCAGAAGCTGTTCCTATTCCAGGAAGTGGAATTTCATTTTCAACTTTACCTGTTAAGTCATGTTGGTATAGACGTGAACTAGCATCTTTTAAATAAACAGAAAACAATTTACCACCACAGGTAGAAACGCTTTCCAATAAGTCTTTTCCTTCAGGAATAATGTCTGTCCAATTTTTGCTTTCAGGTTGATTTGGGTCAACCAAAACCAATCTATATTTAGGTGCATTAAAATCGGTAATAGCTAAAATTTTATCTCCAATATTATCAACTACACCATAGTTATTTTCAAAACCTTTGAACAGAGTTTTAAATCCAGTTTCGTTTTTACTTAAATCTTTGATTAAAATCTCAGACCCTGATGTACCTTCAGAAACACTGATGATTAAAAATCTATCATCTTCTGTAATTCCTGCATTGAAGTAACGCAAAGGATGGGCTTTGTCTTCATAAACCAATTTGTCATCCTTTTGAGATTTACCCATTTCATGAAAGTAAATTTTCATGAATTCATTGGCATTACTGAATTCTTTTCCTTTTTTAGGTTCATCATAACGACTGTAGTAAAAACCGTTTCCACTCCAGGTAGCACCGCTGAATTTTACCCATTCAATTTTATCTGCCAGTTTTTGTTTTGAAACCATGTCCATCACAAAGATTTCATTCCAATCACTACCACTTTTAGCAATACCAACTGCAGCATATTTATGGTCTTTACTGAACGTAATACTTGCCAATGAAACTGTTCCATCTGTAGAAAGTGAGTTAGGATCAAGAAATACTTCAGGTTCTCCGTTTAAACCCTTCTGACGATACAATACACTTTGGTTTTGTAATCCATCATTTTTATAAAAGAAGTAATAATCACCCTCTTTAAAAGGAGAACCATAACGAGGATAATTCCAAATTTTTCCCAAGCGCGATTTGATTTGTTCTCTAAATGGAATTTGAGACAAGTAATTCTGTGTTACCTCATTCTCCTTCTTCACCCAATCAATCACATCAGCAGCAGTGTCATTCTCGAGCCACCTAAATGGGTCTGCTACTTTTGTTCCAAAATAATCATCTACTGTACTGTCTTTGTAGGCTTGGGGATATTCCGCCACTTTGATTTCTTTTCTTTCCATCTTTTTTTCTCCGCAGGCAATGATAGCAAGGCTACAAAGGAAGAGCAAATTTTTACGCATAAGATTTGAATTTTAATCAAATGTAAGGGATGTTATTAAGGCAAAAAAGCCACTCATCAAAAACTAAGAAGAGAATACTATAACTCGCTAAATCTATCAAAAAAAAGGTAGATTCAGCGAGTTATAAAACTATAATTCGCTATATCTTATAATTTTAGTATACTTGTAGCGAGTTTAAAGAATAGGAAAAATGGCAAAAATAGTAGGTAGAATAAAAGAAATTGCCCAGTTTAAGGAATTGGTAAACTCCAATCAGTCTGAATTTGTAGCAGTTTATGGAAGGCGAAGAGTTGGTAAAACTTTTTTAATAAGAGAATCATTTCAAAACCAATTCCACTTCCAACTTACTGGTTTGGCTCAAGCAGATTTGCGCTCACAATTACAAAACTTCCATGTAGCAATAAATAAGTATAAACCTGGCAATAAAGAGATAACTCGTCCAACATCATGGTTTGAAGCATTTCAAGAATTGATTAAGATACTTGAGAAGAGTAATTCGGCAAAAAAAGTAATTTTCTTAGATGAATTGCCTTGGCTAGACACCCCTAAATCAGGCTTTATACAAGCACTTGAGCATTTCTGGAATAGTTGGGCATCAGCAAGAAAAGATATACTATTAATTGTTTGTGGTTCAGCTGCATCTTGGATGTTAAATAAACTCATCAATAACAAAGGTGGATTACACAACAGAGTAAGTTGTAAAATGAAAATCAATCCATTTACATTGTCTGAATGTAAAAGTTATTATAAATCAAAAGGCATTAAATGGAACGACTACCAAATCATAGAAAACTATATGGTAATGGGAGGAATTCCATTTTATATGAATGCAGTGAAAAAAGAAAAAAGTGCTGCTCAAAATATCAATACCTTGTGTTTTAGTGAAGATGGTTTACTAAATGACGAATTCAGGAATTTATATGCTTCATTATTTGCAAAATCTGATAACCATGTTGCAGTAGTTTCGGCTTTGAGCAAAAAAGCTAAAGGATTAAGTCGTGAAGAAATTATACAGTTTGCCAAAATACCTAATGGCGGTGGTACAAGCAAAGTTCTTGAGGAGCTTGAAATGAGTGGTTTTATTAGAAAATACGTTCCTTTTGGTAAAAAAGTAAAAGATAGTTTATATCAACTCATTGATTTTTACACCCATTTTTACTTCAAATTTCTTGAAAAAAATAAATACGACAATGAAAACCAATGGCTGAATATTCTTGATACTCCAATTCATAGAACTTGGGCAGGATATGCTTTTGAATTGGTTTGTTTAACTCATTTACCCCAAATAAAAACTGCATTGGGAATAAGTGGAATTCAAAGCAAAGCTGGTTCTTGGAGAAGTTCGAAAAGTGAAAACGGGGCACAAATCGATTTACTGATTGAAAGAAAAGACCAGATAATTAATTTATGTGAAATGAAATTCTCTATCAATGAATTTAGCATTGATAAAACTTATGCCAATAACCTGAGAAATAAAATCAGCACATTTAAAAGTGAATCACAAACAAAAAACGCAGTTCATTTATGTTTAATCAGTAGCTATGGAATTAAAGCCAATAGCTACTCCGACGAGCTTGTTCAGAATAGTTTTGACATGTCGATTCTATTTTCTTAAAACAGTATAACTCGCTAAATCTACCTAAATAAGTATAGATTTAGCGAGTTATAACAAGTCAACTATTCAAAAAAGACACAAAAAAACCGCATCCAAAATTGAATGCGGTTTCCTGAATTTCGAATCAATTATTTTACAGCTTCAGCATACATTCTGCTAACTTCTGTCCAGTTGATTACATTCCAAAATGCACCAATATAATCAGGTCTACGGTTTTGGTAATGCAAATAATAAGCATGTTCCCAAACATCTAATCCTAAAATTGGAGTTCCTTTTACATCAGCTACATCCATTAAAGGATTGTCTTGATTTGGAGTTGAAGAAACTACTAATTTCTTATCCGCATTTACGCTTAACCATGCCCAACCTGAACCAAATCTAGTTGTAGCAGCTTTGTTAAACTCTTCTTTGAATTTATCCATTCCACCTAAATCTGATTCAATAGCAGCAGCTAATTCAGCAGAAGGTGAAGAAGGAGTTCCACTAAGAATATTCCAGAACATACTGTGGTTAAAGTGACCACCACCATTGTTTCTTACTGCAACAGGATGTTTGCTAATATTTTTGCAAATTTCTTCTAAACTTAACTTTTCAGTATCGGTTCCAGCAATTGCATTATTTAAATTGGTAACGTAAGCATTGTGGTGCTTAGAATGATGGATTTCCATAGTGCGCGCATCAATATGCGGCTCTAATGCGTTGTACTCGTATCCGAGTTTAGGTAATTCGAATGCCATTTATTTTTAGATTTAGTTTACGAATATATGTGTTTAAAATTTGGCCACATATTAATGCCATATTAAGTTAACAAGTTTCTTAAACAAAAGGTTTTAGAGTTTTAATTCTTATAGATTTCTATCAAATTAATATCTTCATTATTAACAACAACAAGGTATGTAATCCAATGTCCTTTGCCATAAGTCAACTTCATTTTAGAAATTTGTATTGGAAATTTCCCTTTTTGAAAATTGGCACCTAACTGAATACTACAGCCATTTTCTCTTGAGCAAACCGGAAAATTTATCGGAAACTTTTCTATCCAATTTAAATCTCCATAAAGTGTTTTAATCTCTTGGATTTGAGCATCTACTCCCATATTAGCAAGAGTTAATAAAATATACTTACCATTTGATGCAAGTCCTTGACTCATCATAATTTCTGGGACAGGAACTTGTAATTCTAAAATCTTATCTAAGCTGTAAAAGCCATCTTTGTTCCTTAATTTTACAACTGTTTCTGCTGGACTAAAAAGCAAGGCACTAGTTTGTGGAATAGAAGATTCTAACTCATCTAAATTCAATTCAACTATATTTTCTTTTAAACTAGGTAAATCTGGAATTTTGTTAAGCTCTGTTTTATTCTCTGAATAAAAATCAATATTTCCATCTTCAATAAAACTCAATGTAAATGTATTGCCCTTCCTTTCTTTAATCAAAGCACCTACTTTCATCAAATCATTATCAATAAGCAAAGATTCTTCTTCCGAAGTAGCCTTTCTTGCAGGAACTCTACTTCTATAAAATATTAACAAATCATTTTCTTTCGCCGTAAATAAGTCACGATGAAGACTAACTAAATATGCTTCACCATTTTTATTAAACTCTTTTTGCTTGAAAAAAGAATTTATCTCACCATAAAAATTAAATCCTAAAAAAACGAAAAAGGCCAAATACAGAAAACTAAAACTTAAAATAGGAAACCTATATGGAATAGAAGTTCTATCTATCAAGGTAGTTTCCTCCTCTGATGCTTTTCTGACTTGATTTGAGCTTGATTTAATTAAATACTCTTTGTTTAGTGGGATTACAGGAATTAAATAAACATGGAAATATTTTTGCTTTACTTCAAGAACCTCATTATTGGTTTTTAAAAATTCCAAACCTTTTTTATCACCATGAAATTCCATGAATTTCATGCTTTTAATTCCAAATAAAATCCTCATCTTATAAAGTTTATCGTAAGCCTTTAAAGAAGTCTTTTACTAAATGACTGCATTTCTCTTCCAAAACACCCGAAGTTATTTCTGTTTTTGGATGGATTAAATGTTTCCCCTCCTTCAAAAAACCTCTTTTAGGGTCGGAAGCACCAATAATTAATTCACCCAACTGAGCCCAATAAATAGCACCAGCGCACATAATACAAGGCTCTAAGGTAACGTACAAACGACAATCGATTAAATATTTTGCACCTAAATAATTAGAAGCAGCGGTAATTGCTTGCATTTCGGCATGAGCTGTAACATCATGCAAACGCTCAGTTAAATTGTAACCTTTACCTATAATTTTATTTTCAAAAACAACAATTGCACCAACAGGAACTTCACCCTCATCAAAAGCCTTTTGAGCTTCTTTATAAGCGATTTCCATAAAATAATCGTCGCTAAATAATTCTGCCATATTAATTTTTTTAACAAAAGTAAAGCCAATCAACAGAAATCAAGCCTAATAAAATTAAGTATAGTATTGAAAGCACTTTTTTGAAGCAGAAATCTGCCTCAAATTTTCTATTTTCGCGCTCCTTTGGATGGAACCCAAATTAGAAAGAAAAAAATAGAATTATGTTAAGAACCAATACTTGTGGTGAGCTCAGATTATCGGATGCTGGAAAAGAAGTTGTTTTATGTGGATGGATTCAAAAAAGTAGAGATTTAGGTGGAATGACCTTTATTGATTTGAGAGACCGTTATGGTTTAACTCAACTTGCTTTTAATATGGATACCAATTCAGATTTGTGCACTTCTGCAAGAAAACTTGGTCGCGAATTTGTTTTGCAGGTTAGTGGTTTGGTAAAGGAAAGAGAAAACAAAAATTCCAATCTTTCAACAGGAGATATTGAAATAGAGGTTACAAAAATTCAGGTTTTAAATGAGGCCATTACACCTCCATTTACCATAGAAGAAAATACAGATGGTGGCGACGAACTGCGCATGAAATATCGCTATTTAGACCTAAGAAGAAGTAATGTTAGAGCCAATCTTCAATTACGTCATCAAGTTGCAAGACATACTAGAACTTTCTTAGACAACCAAGATTTTATTGAGGTTGAAACACCGGTTCTAATCAAATCAACTCCCGAAGGTGCACGCGATTTTGTTGTGCCAAGTAGAATGAATCAAGGTGAATTTTATGCCTTGCCTCAATCACCACAAACTTTTAAACAATTATTGATGGTAAGTGGATTTGATCGCTATTATCAAATTGTAAAATGTTTTAGGGATGAAGATTTACGTGCCGATAGACAACCGGAATTTACACAGATAGATTGCGAAATGAGTTTTGTTGAGCAAGAGGATGTGCTCAATATGTTTGAAGCATTGGTAAAGTATTTATTCAAGGAGGTAAAAGGAATTGATATTGACTCACTTCCAAGAATGACATATGCTGATGCCATGAAATTTTATGGTTCAGACAAACCAGATACACGTTTCGATATGCGTTTTGTAGAACTAGGTGAATTAGCAAAAGGCAAAAACTTCAAAGTATTTGATGAAGCAGAATTGGTTGTTGGAATTTGTGCTAAAGGATGTGCCGAATATACCCGCAAGCAACTAGATGAATTGACTGATTTTGTAAAACGTCCGCAAGTTGGTGCAAGTGGTTTGGTTTATGCTAGAGTAAATGCTGATGGGACTATCAAATCAAGTGTAGATAAATTCTTTGATGAAGCTGCTTTAAAAACATGGGCAGAAGCGATGAAAGCAGAACCTGGTGATTTGATTTTAATTCTTGCTGGCAAAGCTGATAAAACCAGAAAAGCCTTAAACGAATTGCGTTTAGAAATGGGAACTCGCTTGGGATTAAGAGATAAAAATAAATTCTCTTGCTTATGGGTTATCGATTTTCCATTGTTAGAATTTATTGAAGATGAAGGAAGATTTTTCGCCATGCATCATCCGTTCACTTCACCAAAACCTGAAGACATTCATATTGTTGATGAGATGCTTAAACTTCAACAAGAAAATAAACTGAGCGAAGATTGTATTAGTCCGAGAGCCAATGCATACGACATGGTAATTAATGGTGTAGAAGTAGGTGGTGGCTCTGTGCGTATCTTCAACAAAGATTTACAAAAGAAAATGTTCACACTTTTAGGTTTTAGTGATGAAGAAGCACAAAAACAATTTGGCTTTTTAATGAATGCATTTGAATTTGGAGCACCACCACATGCTGGAATTGCTTTTGGTTTCGATAGATTATGTTCATTATTCGGCGGAGCAGATTCTATTAGAGATTTTATTGCATTTCCTAAAAATAATTCAGGAAGAGATATCATGATTGATGCTCCATCTGAGATAGCACTAAAGCAGCTGGATGAATTAGGAATCAGCACAAAAAAATAAAAAGCGAAAATCAAATTTTAAGAATTTGATTTTATGCTTAACTTGTAATTGAAAAAACATAATAACTAAAAATATGGCACTAGATATCATCGGAAAAATTATTCAGGTAATGCCTGAAACAAGTGGACAAAGTAAAGCTGGAAAAGCTTGGTCAAAGCAGGAGTTTGTTATTGAAACAATGGAGCAATATCCTCGTAAAGTTTGTATGAGTGTAATGGGAGATAAAGTACAAGAATTAAAGAAATTTGCTCCTGGTCATGAAATTAAGGCATCCCTTAATATTGAATCAAGAGAGTACAATGGAAGATGGTACACAGATATTCGTGCTTGGAAAATTGAATTAAATGGACCTGCAGGTTCATCATCGGCACCAGCTGCAGGCGAAACTTTTTATGCAGACCCAGAACCACAATTCACTTCTGATTCTGCTACTGATGACCTTCCTTTTTAATTAAAACTTTGATACAATATCTCCAACACCAAGATGTAGATAGAGCCAAATGGGATGTTTGCATTGAACAGTCCATCAACTCATTAATCTATGCTTCTTCTTGGTATCTCGATGCAGTTTCACCCGGATGGGAAGCCTTGGTGCTGGATGATTATACGGCAGTTATGCCACTTACAAAGGGAAGAAAATACCTCCTTAACTACTTATACCAACCCTTTTTCACCCAACAATTAGGTGTATTTAGCAAGCTTGAAATTAGACAGGAAACTTTACGTGAATTTATTGAAGCAATTCCTAAAAAATTCAGGTTTATTGAAATCCAACTAAATGAACAAAACCATTTATTAGATGAAAGATATAAGGTAAAGAAAACCAAAAACTACCTTCTAAACCTGAACAAGTCATACGATAAAATTTACAAAGACTATAACGAGCAAGCCAAACGTAATCTTAAAAAAGCTAAAAAGCAGGAAATTGAAATCAAAACTATTCCTCATGCTGATATCATTAATTTCTATAAACTACATAAAGGAATTGTAACTAAGGGTGTTAAAGAGGCTGATTACCAAAGATTTTCTGAATTAATGGAAGAAGCTTGGCAAAGAAAAAAATTGATTGCAAGAGCAGTTTATAACAAAACAAATGAGTTACTTGCAGCAGGTTTATTTTTAAGTCATAGAAACCGAATTATCTTTATTTTAGGAACAGCTTCAGAATCTGGTAGAGATGCTGGTGCTATGCACTTTTTATTCGACAATTTAATTTTTCAATTTGCTGAACACAAAATGATTTTAGATTTTGAAGGTTCTGAAATCCCTGGAATTGCTAGATTCTTCAAGAGCTTTGGTGCTGAAAAATTCCATTACTACCGTTTAAAAATGAACCGCTTACCTTGGTTCATCAAACTAATTAAGACTTAATTTACATGAAACTTGCCGCTATTGATATTGGTTCAAATGCTGTTCGATTACAAATTGTTAGAACAGTAGAGAATGATCCTGGAGAAGAAAAATTCAAAAAGGTAGAATTTGTAAGAATTCCTGTTCGTCTTGGAGATGATGCATTTAAAGACAAATACATCAGCAAAGAAAAACGAAAACTCTTTACTAAAGCCATGCACGCTTTTCAATTAATGCTTGAAGCTTTTGAAGTTGACCACTACATGGCATGTGCAACTTCCGCAATGAGAGAAGCTGAAAACGGACAAAAAATTGTTAGAAAAATTGAAGAAGAATTTGGTCTAAAAATCCAGATTATTGATGGCCAAAAAGAAAGCGAAATCATATTAGCATCCATTTCACAATTCTTCGAAAAGGGTAAAAACTATTTAACCATAGATGTAGGTGGAGGTAGCACAGAAATGACAGTTATTAAAGATTGTAAAATCATTAATTCTGTTTCATTTGATATTGGTACAGTTAGGGCTTATGACGGCGCAGTTAAAGAAAAAACCTGGCAAACTATTGAACATTGGGTTAAACATAAAACTGCTGGTTTAGATAAACTGGAAGCAATAGTTACAAGTGGAACTATCAATAAAATCTTCCACCTAATTAATGAAGATTCATCAGATTTAACCTTTACCCGTGAACAATTAAAAAGCTTCCATAGAAAAGTCTCTAAAATGTCGTTACAAGAACGAATTGAACAACTAAAACTTAATCCTGATAGAGCTGATATTATTGACGTTTCAGCTGATATCTATTTAAGAATTCTGAGTTGGGCAAATATTGATAAGGTTTATGCTCCTGCAAACACAGGCTTAAAAGACGGAATTCTATTGCATTTGTACGATAAGTATAATTCCTAAAATTATACCCCTAACATGAATGCAGATATTCATATAAGGCCAGCCAGACCAGATGATGCCTTAAAATTATCTATCTTATACAAAACAGTTTATATTCATACCTATGGATTTGAAGGTGTTTCAGATGAATACGCCAATTTTATAGAAGAACAATTTTCTCCAGTATTTTTAGAAAGTAAAATCAAAAAAGCAGAAGGTTTTCAACTTGTAGCAGATTTTAAAAATAACCTAGTTGGTGTTACCGAAATTTGCTATGATAAACAAAATCCGATAGATGGTTCTATTATCCCAGAACTCAGCAAACTCTATATACTTGAGGCCTTTAGTAGACAAAAAATTGGTTCAAGATTAATATCAGAAGCAGAAAAAATTATTCAGAATGAAGGACATTCGGCTTATTGGTTATGTGTTTGGGCTTTGAATCCAAAAGCTATTTCTTTTTATGAAAAAATGAGCTTTGAATCTCAAGGAACAGTTCCTTTTCAAATGGAAACAAATTGTTATGAAAATATGGTTATGACTAAAACGCTTCGGCCATAGTAAGGTATAGTCCTTTAATACCTTTAGCACCAAAACCCATATCAATCCTAAAATTAATGTGTTCTTTCCTAACCACAACACCTCTAATTCCTAATCCATAATTTGGCTTAATAGATGTAAACAAATCTTCAGGATTATTTCCAACATTTCCCAAACCTGCAAAAACAACCATTCCAAAAGGACCCCAAACAGTTTTTCTTAATTCGGCTTGTGTAGCAAACATATGCTGGTCGCGGAATCTACCATTATAATAACCACGCATAAAAGATTCATTTCCAATTGTACCTAATTGCCGATAAGGAGTAGTACCAATATTAATTGAACCTATGGCTTGTAAGGCAAGAACGTTGTCTTTCCAAAGAGTTTTAAATTTCCTAATATCAATAAAGTAATTGCTATGATTATACTGTCCACCTATAGATTTTCTGTTCCAATAACTTGAAGCTTCTATATAAGCACCTTTTTTTGTGAAAAATACTTGATCTCTATTATCGTAAACACAAACTAATCCAAAACCCAATGTTTCAAAACCATCGAGACCAGCAATACCTTTATTTAAGAACTTACTCTTTTCTTGAAGTTCAAGGTCAAATAATTTTTCATATTGAACTTGAGGACCCATATAAACACCTTTAAAAAACTGTTTTAAAAAGCGAAAATTCAACTTGTATTGCTGAAAATTATTTAGCTCTTTATCATTTTTTTCTGTGTTATTTCCTATTCCCCAAAAGTTTTCATTGAACCTATTGTACACAAATTGACCTTTAATATTGTACTTATTTCCTTTAAGAAATAAATCAATTGAAGGTCTAATACTTAATTGTTTTTTCTCTGTAAACTGCCAATTTAAACGAACTAAAGAAGGTCTCGTAAAACTATCATGAGAAAGCTTCAATAAACATCCAGCTGAAATACCGAGCTGCCAGCCGGTTTCGGGGCTAACACCCCAGATTGGTAATAGAACTAAAACCGCTTTTCTTGGTTTTGCACTATCACCCTCCATAATTTTATAGCCCCAATCCATGAGCTTTTCGAACTTGGTTTTTTCTTGTCCCCATGCATGAACAGAAAGCAATAAAAAAACACTAAGTCCTAAAAAAGACTTCACAAATTGAGGCTTCATATTAAAAGATAAACGTTAAGGCAATAATCTTCCGTACATACGAGGGAAAGGAATACTTTCTCTAACATGTGGAAGTTTGCAAATCCAGGTAACCAAACGCTCTAAACCCAAACCAAAACCTGCATGAGGGACAGTTCCATATCTTCTTAAATCCAAATACCATTCAAAAGCTTGCATTGGTAATTGGTGTTCATTGATTTTATCTATCAATAAATTCACATCAGTTTCACGCTCTCCACCACCAACTATTTCTCCATAACCTTCAGGAGCCAAAGTATCTACACCACGAGCAAATCTGCTATCATTAGGATCACGTTTTAAGTAAAATGCTTTTACTTCATGTGGCCAGTTATAAACCATAATAGGGACATCAAACAAACGAGTTAAAACTGTTTCATCTGAACCACCAAAATCGTTACCATATTCGAAGTTTCTAGCACTATTTAACCATTGAGGAATATTTCTAGCTTGTTCTTCCAAATCGGCCAATTCTTGTTTTAGTTTATCTATCTGAGCTTGATTAAAACCAATCTCGCCTTTTTTCATTCCAGGAGTTTTGATTTTTTCCTCTCTAGCAGCTATATCAGCATTAATTTCAAGAATTCTGGCTTCAACTTTCTTCATTTCATCTTCCAAAGAAGTGATGGCGTTTTTACCATTTACATCTTCTTCACCTTTGATGATTTTAACAGCTTCATCGTAAGTTAAACGTGGGAAAGGTTTGATAATGTTTTCAAGAACTGAAGTATCTCTTCCAACAATCTCCAATTCCTTTTTACAATCATTTAAAACTGAAGAAACCACAGAACGAAGAAATCTTTCAATTAAATCCATGTTATCGAAAATATCATGAAAAATCATTTCGGGTTCAATCATCCAAAATTCACTTAAGTGCCTTCTGGTTTTAGATTTCTCCGCACGGAATGTAGGTCCGAATGTATATATTTTACCCAAAGAGAAAGCCATTGCTTCTCCATATAATTGTCCGCTTTGACTCAAATAAGCAGGGTCACCATAGAAATCAGTTTCAAATAAATTTGAAGTTCCTTCACATGCATTACCTGTAAAAATTGGAGCATCCATTTGAACGAAGCCATCATTCTGAAAAAACTCATGAATTGCAAATATGATTCTATTACGAATTTTCATAATAGCCCACTGACGTTGACTTCTTAACCATAAATGACGGTTATCTGTAAGAAAATCAACACCATGTTCTTTCTTCGCAATAGGATACTCAGGAGAAGTACCAATTAGATGTAAATTACTTACTTGAATTTCATATCCACCAATTTGGCGCTCATCTTTTACAACTAAACCTGTTAATTCAAGAGAACTTTCAAGTGTTACCTTTTTAGCTTCATTGAATATTTCTTCTGAAACTGATTCTTGAGAAACTACACATTGACACCAACCTGTTCCATCTCTTAAAATGATAAAGGCCAAACCTTTACCCTCTCTTTTGTTACTAGCCCAACCTTTAAGGCTTACTTGTTTGCCTTCATAAGAAGCTAAGTCTTTAATTAAAAATTCTTGCATGTAAATCCTCTCTGTTTTCTTTAAATAAGCTACAAAAATACACATTTTTTAGGCCATTTCTTAATCAACAATTCAAAGAAATAGCAATGAAATTGTTTCCTGCAAAGGTTTACTAAATATATTTTTTCATATTCTTTTAAAAATTACATCTTTGAAGCCTCTATCTATAAATAATCATCAATTTTTACTAAAACTACTTTGCGTTACTTTCTAGAACTTGCATACAACGGAAAAAACTACCATGGTTGGCAGGTGCAACAAAACGCACATTCTGTTCAAGCTGAAATTGAAAATAAATTACAGATTTTATTAAAAGTACCAACAGAAATTACTGGTTGTGGAAGAACAGATACTGGTGTTCATGCGCGTCAATATTTTGCACACTTTGACACTGAAAATGAATTGGATACGGGAAAATTCTGCTACCAGCTCAATGCCATTCTTCCAAAAGATATCGCTGTATACAGAGCTTTCAAAGTAGCTGAAAGGTTTCATGCACGATTTGATGCAATTTCAAGAAGCTACGAATACCATATATCAAACAGATTAAATCCATTTTTACAAGAACTAAGCTGGTGTTTTTACCGTGATTTAGATATCAAAAAAATGAATGAAGCAGCTTCTTTATTAAAGAACTATTCAGATTTTGAATGTTTTTCAAAAGTCCATACACAAGTAAATACATTCATCTGCAGAATTGATGAAGCTAAATGGATTCAGCACGAAAACGGTTTATTAATATTCTATATTCAAGCTGATAGATTCCTAAGAAATATGGTCAGAGCTATTGTTGGAACCTTAATTGAAGTGGGATTAAACCGCTGCTCTATTGATGATTTCATCAAAATTCTTGAAAGTAAAAACAGATCAGAGGCTGGCCAATCAGTTCCAGCACATGGTTTATACTTAACTAAAATTGAATATCCTAAAATTGAACTTTAATCTTTTACTAATTGTTCCCTGCATTTTAGAATCTCTGCTTCTTCCTGCAAATTCAATTTTGGAAATTTAGGATTCATCTTATCAAAACTTTGCTGAATAATAGTACTCATGCACAAACGGGCAAACCATTTGTCATCTGCCGGCAAAACAAACCATGGAGCTTCTTTGGTGGAAGTAGCAGAAAGCATCTCCTCATAGGCAAACATATAATTATCCCAAAGTTTTCTTTCTGCTAAATCACCTGAAGAAAATTTCCAGTTTTTACCTTGCTCATCAATCCTTTCTAACAAACGCTCCTTCTGAACATCTTTAGAAATATGTAAAAAGAATTTCACAATAACTGTACCCGAATCAACTAAGGTTTTTTCGAAATGATTAATTTGTTTGAATCTGTTTTCCCAAAATTTCGCATTAATATCATCAACTGATTCAATTTCGGGAAGATGTTCATTCAAAATATATTCTGGATGAACACGTGTAACCAGAACATTTTCGTAATGAGATCTATTGAAAATACCGATTTCACCTTTAGCGGGTAAAGCTTTATAATGCCTCCATAAAAAATCATGTGATAGCTCTTCACTTGAAGGCACCTTAAAACTAGTAACTCTAACTCCTTGGGGATTTAATCCACCCATTACATATTTTATAGCACCATCTTTACCAGCCGCGTCCATAGCTTGAAGGATGATTAAAAAACTTCTTTTTCCCTCAGCATAAAATTTATCCTGAAAAACCGAAAGTGCTTTTAATCCAAAATCCAATAGCAATTCGCCTTCCACCTTTTCAAATGGCTTATCTTTAATATTTGTTTTGAACTTTTTTAAATCAGCCTTTTTACCCTCTTTAACTTCAAGTTTAGAAACAAATTTTTTGATTGCTTTTATTTGGTGTTTGATCTCATCATATTCGGCAAGATCTGGAGATATCATATCTAAAATTGAACTCATGTGTAAGATTTATTGTTACACAATATAACAAAAACTTAACTTGAAGCTAAATAAGAAGCGTATTCAGGAATTGACTCCAATGCTTTTTGAGCCGCCATTTGCTCTGCTTTCTTCTTGTTTGTATGCTCAGCTTGACCTTTTATTTCTTTGTCTACAAGCACTTTAATGGTAAATAATTTTTGTTTCCCATCTGGTCTTTCTTCCACATCAAACTCAACATTTAATGATTTTTTCTGACCAAATTCTATCAATCTACCTTTAAAATTTGTTTCGGTATGTTCCAATTTATCTACATCAATATGGAACTTAAGTAATTTATCTAAAATAAAATCTCTACAAGTAGAAAAACCACCATCTAGGAAAATAGCTCCAAGAAAAGCTTCTAGGGCGTTTCCAAAAATGCTGTTTCGTAGATTAATATTGTGCATGCTACGTCTATCATAAACAACCAATTTATTCAATTGGATTTTCATAGCAAGGTCATTTAGACTCTCACGGCTCACAATTTTGGAGCGCAATTGGGTTAAGAAACCCTCATCTTGGTAAGGATATTTTTTGAATAAATACTCGGCGATGACTGCATTTAGCATAGCATCGCCGAGGAATTCAAGACGCTCATTACTATCTCTAGAGCCATTATGGTGAATGGTTTTAGAAACAGAATGATGTCGCAAAGCTTGTTCATAACAAACCAATCTACTCGGTTTAAACCCGGTTATTGATTTTATTTGGAGGGCCAAAGCCCGCTGCTTCGCATTTCTGGGCCAAACAGAAGTTACGAGTTTCCGAAGCACAAAAATTACTCAGTAAATTTCTTAATAATAACAGAAGCATTGTGACCACCGAAGCCAAAAGTATTACTTAAAGCGGCTCTAACTTCGCGGTGTTGTGCTTTGTTGAAAGTCAGGTTCAAACGTGTATCAAAAGCTGGATCATCAGTAGAATGGTTAATTGTTGGAGGAATTATTCCTTTATCAACTGCCAAAATACAAGCAATAGTTTCAATTGCACCAGCGCCACCCAAAAGATGACCTGTCATTGATTTTGTTGAACTGATATTGATATTGAAAGCATGGTCACCAAAAATATTAGTGATAGCTTTTACTTCTTGAGGATCACCTAAAGGAGTTGAAGTACCGTGAACATTGATATAATCAATATCCTCTGGTTTCATTCCTGCATCTTCCAATGCATTTTTCATCACATTAGTTGCACCCAAACCATCTGGATGTGGAGCAGTCATATGATAAGCATCTGCAGATAAACCACAACCAACAACTTCGGCATAAATTTTTGCACCGCGAGCCATGGCATGATCTAAATCTTCAAGTATTAAAGCACCAGAACCTTCACCTAAAACAAAACCATCTCGGTTTAAATCGAACGGGCGAGATGCAGTTTGAGGATCATCGTTACGTTCGCTAAGTGCTTTCATAGAATTGAAACCACCCATAGCAGCTTCATTTACACAAGCTTCAGAACCGCCAGTTACAATAATATCAGCTTTATTTAGGCGGATATAATTAAACGCATCGGCAATGGCATTTGTAGAAGAAGCACAAGCAGACATAGTAACGAAATTGGGACCACGGTAACCATGGCGTATTGAAATCATACCCGCAGAAATATCACCAATCATCATTGGAATGAAGAATGGACTAAAACGCGGTGTACCATCACCTTTAGCAAATGAAGTAACTTCACTCAAAAAAGTGTGAAGTCCACCAATACCTGTACCCCAGATAACCCCTACTCTATCAGGATTTATGTTTTCGGAAGTCAAGCCCGCATCACGAATAGCCTCATCTGTAGTGACAATCGCAAATTGAGTAAAACGGTCCATCCGTCTTGCTTCTTTTTTATCAATAAATTCTGTTGGGTCGAAATTTTTGACCTCACACGCGAATCGGGTTTTGAATTTGGATGCATCAAATTGGGTAATTGGTGCTGCACCACTTACCCCATTTGATAATCCATCCCAATACGCCTGAAGGGTGTTGCCAATGGGTGTTAAGGCACCTAATCCTGTTACAACAACTCTACGCAAACGCATTTGTAAAATTTTAATGCTGCGGCTTAGTTTTTTACATTTGCTTCAATGTAGGCAACTGCCTGACCAACTGTAGCAATTTTTTCTGCTTGGTCGTCTGGAATTGCAATATTGAATTCTTTTTCGAATTCCATAATCAATTCTACGGTGTCAAGTGAATCTGCACCTAAATCATTGGTGAAGCTTGCTTCGTCGTTGATTTCGCTTTCTTCAACACCTAGCTTGTCCATGATGATAATTTTAACTCTTCCTCTGATGTCTGACATTGTTCTTATGTTTTATACTGTGCAAATAAACTACTTTTTAGATTTAAAATGCAAATTTTAGACTTGATGTCATTTTTCTTCCTTTTTTAAGCTGATTTTAAATGCATTGGGTTAAGCTCCTAAAATTTTTGTTTATTTGTATTATTGAAGCAACAACAATTAGATTTTGAAGCAGACGTTGATTTCCTCCTGATTGGAATTGTTACTAATCAAACAATCAGTAGATTAGGTTGGTTAATTAACCAAAAATCTGGTTTGGATTTTAGCAGAATAGAGGATTTAGAATTACCAGATTTTAATCCAGCTGCTAATTCTGGCTTCTCTAAATTGGATTATTTTGATGAAGAAAACCACCTACATTTTTCTTTAATAGCAAATAAAGAATTTGGAGAAATACTGAGTCCAGACCTAAAACAATTCGACTTTTTAATGGTATTAAGAGGTGGAATTGAGTTTTTTGAAGAAAATAATTTCTTAACACAGCTTCGAAAAATCTCTGAAATTAGATTGGCTGCTACAATCAATCAACCCAAAGTAAAAAATAAATTAAGTTGGATAGTATAATATGACAAACAATAGCATTTTTAACAGAACCAAAATTATTGCCACAATTGGTCCGGCAACCAGTAGTTACGAAAACCTTAGAAAAATTGTAGAGGCAGGTGTTGATGTTTGCCGCCTAAATTTTTCTCATGGTTCATATGATGATCACCAACAAGTAATTGATAATATTAGAAAAGTAAGAGAAGATTTAAATGCGCATGTTGCTATTTTACTCGATTTACAAGGTCCAAAACTTCGTGTAGGTGAAATGGAAAATGGTAGAATAGAAATTATCCAAGATTCTATTCTTGAAATTAGTACAGAAAAATGCATCGGAACGCCAGAAAGAATTTATGTTAATTTTGATAGCCTACCAAAAGATATCAATGCCGGTGAAAGAATTTTGTTAGATGATGGAAAACTTGAATTAAAAGTTGTTGAAACGAACCGTAAAAATTTAATTAAAACCAAAGTAATTGTTGGTGGTGTACTTACAAATAAAAAAGGTTTCAATCTTCCTGATACAAGACTTTCTATTCCATCAATGACTCAAAAAGACTTAGATGATTTGAAATTTGGCTTAGAAAACAAAGTTGAATGGGTAGCTCTAAGTTTTGTTAGAAATGCTGATGATGTTATTTTCATTAAAAATATTATTGAACTGAACGATTGGAAACCTAGGATTGTAGCTAAAGTTGAAAAGCCTGAAGCTGTTACAAATATTGACCGAATTGTACAAGTTACAGATGCTGTGATGGTTGCCCGTGGTGATTTAGGCGTTGAAATGCCTATGGAACAGGTTCCAGTAATTCAAAAAATGATTGTAAAAAAATGTATTGAATTATCAAAACCAGTAATCATTGCAACTCAAATGATGGAAAGCATGATTACAAACGCAGTTCCAACTCGTGCTGAGGTAAATGATATTGCAAATGCCGTAATGGATGGCGCTGATGCGGTTATGTTAAGTGCAGAAACTTCTGTTGGAGCTTATCCTGTGCAGGCAATTACTTACATGCGTAAAACAATTGCTGAAGTTGAACTAAAAACAAATGCACCTTATTTTAAAGGAAAACGTCCGGATGAAAATTCTCCAACTTTTATCTCCGACGAAATTCTTTTTACTGCTGTTAGAATTTCAGACCATTTAAAAGCACATGCTGTAGTTGGTATGACTTTCTCTGGATACTCGGCATATAGATTGGCTAGTTACAGACCAAAAGCACCAATTTTTATTTTTACTACCAATCCTCGTTTATTAAATACTCTTAGTTTGGTTTGGGGAATTAGAGGATTTCTTTACAGAGGCTTTGAAAGTACAGATGCTTCTTTAAATGATATCAACGATCAATTGGTAAAAATGGGCTATGTTAAACCAGGAGAAATTGTAATTAATACTGCAAGTATGCCAATTACAGAGCGCTCAAGAACAAATGCTGTTAAAATTACTGAAATTAAATAAATCGGAAATGAATTCTCTTAAAATCGCACTTATCGCTTTTGTTTTATTAAGTGTTTTTGCTTGTAAAAAAACCGAAACTGCAACCCAACTCGAAAATGATATCATCACAAATGATACTTCTCAATTCAACGGAAGACTTTATGTTACTCCATATAATGCTGAAGGAACTCTTAAATTAACTAATACTGATGTTTATATTTACGTTAGTTACGAAGATTTAAAAAGAAACCTTCCTTTGAATGCCATTTCAACTGGAAGTTTTAATAGTCAAGCAGATTTTGGTTTTTTATTACAAGGTAATTATTATATAAGAGCCACTAAAGATGGAAAAGCCGATACCTCTTTGGTACAGGTTTTAAGCAGAAGAAGCGTTTTCAAAAACATGTTTTTAAGGTAAAAAAAATGGTTGAATTAGATTTGATAGAAAATAAAGTTGCTGCAAGTGGTTTAATTACGCTTAATCTAGAGGATTTTTACCACTCTGGAGAACGCATTCATTTTGATATCAAAGATTTTCTTTTCCGCGAAATGATACTTAAAGAAAAAGATTTTAGAGAACATGTAAAATCATACAATTGGGAACAATTCAAAGGAAAAAACATTGCGTTTTATTGCTCAACTGATGCAATTATTCCAACTTGGGCCTTTATGCTTCTTGGAATTGCCGTTGAACCATTTGCTAATAGATATGTATTTGGAAGTTTAGAAAACCTTGAATCTA
The DNA here is from genome assembly GCA_051861545.1 of Bacteroidia bacterium. Classification (GTDB taxonomy): domain Bacteria; phylum Bacteroidota; class Bacteroidia; order UKL13-3; family UKL13-3; genus CAISCU01. The sequence goes on from JBIMKP010000001.1 coordinate 294,238, forward strand.
TTTTATTTCAAGATGCTTTGAACCAAATTAAACCAGAAGATTATAAAGACCAAAGAGTAATAATAAAAGGATGTAGTCATGTGCCAGTTCCAATTCATGCGTATGTTGAAATAACCCACAAACTACTTCCTTTTGCAAAAAGCTTGATGTATGGCGAAGCATGCAGCAATGTTCCTTTATATAAAAAGAAAGTTTAATTTTTATTCTTCTTCTTTTTATACTCTATTACCAAATCTTGATTTGGTTTTAAGTATTCCTTTTCTTCTTTATGAAAGATTGCTTTTTCTTTTCCAATCCAATTTATGTGATATGAATTGTTTGATGCCGTTAGCACAAATCTTCCTCCTTGGGTATTTTGGGCATTTACATTCACAAAATTTTGTCGGTATAAAAAGGTATCAACTTTATTGGCTTTCACCCATAAAAAATACCTTTCGGGTTCGTCTTCCAATTGTTCTATGGTTCTAGAAAGAAGTACCAAATTCTTTCCAGTTTGAATAGAAAAATAATCTAAAACATTAGCGCTCAATGCAACGTAATCATGAGGCTTCACATACATTTCATTCCAAGCAAACGGATAAGGACAAGGATGCAAAACATCGAACTCCCTAAACATACATTGGTTAAAATAGAGCAATAAAAAAACGTGGTTCGAAGTTCGATTTACAAAATAGAATTTTTCGGGAGTTTTAGGCAATTCTTGATTAAAACTTCCTCTTTGTGACTTTCTAAGATAATCACCAGTTTTTAATGGAATGACACTATCTAATTTAAACTTATATCCTGCCAATTTTGCCATTCTACTTGATTCTGAATTGATAACTAAACTATCAGTTTTTGAAACATAATTATAAGCTATTCTTCCTGAAACAACATCTCTATTTGCCTTAAATTGAGTTTCAATATCTCGGCCATACCCAAAACCCTCTTCAGTAGGCATTTTAAAAGGTTTTGGTAAACTAGGTTTATGAGTTGAAGCTAAGTAAATAATTGGGCCAAAAATTATTCCTAAAATTACCAAAATCGAAATCAACATTACTTTATAACTACCACCAGCATTCATGGTAGTAGCCATAATATTCAATGCTAATACAAAATCATCTCTGTCGTATTCATTCAAATTAAGCAGAACCGAATCTGCAAAATCCATTCCCTTTGTATAATAGCTATGCTTGTTATAAAACGACAATAAATCATGAACCAAACGAGTTAACTCATCATCTTTATGATAAGCCAAAACCATGTAGAAATACCTATTTCTTGCAAAATTGATGCGCTTCTCAAGCAAGTTCTCTGGAGGCAATTGCTTAAAAGTTTCGATAACATATTCGAATTTTGCCTTTAAAAGTATTGTTAACTTCTGTTTGAAGCTAGCAGAAAAAATTTGTTCTGCTAAATGCCATCTAAAAATTTCAACAATCTGGTTCGAAGAAAAACACTTCTGCACTTTATCTAAAAAATCATCAGCCAAACATTCTTCAAAGAACAATTTAACTCTTTCTAAATCTTCTTTATCAACCGGATAAAATGAAATAAATTCTGTGCCTTTAAACTTTATACCTTGAGATAAATGATATAACATCTCATCGGTATAAAAACAAACTATTGCACGATGATGCTTTCTTATTGCAGTTAAAATGTTTTCATTAGCTTGATTATCATAGGAAGCCGACATTTTACTTCGGGCCTTTAATTTTTTCTCGAGCCTAATAATACCCTTCTCATCTAAATCACCAATATTATCACGGTTGATGCCTAATTCTTCAAGAATCAAAAAAAATTCAGGAACAATGGGCTGGTGATTCATTATTCTGAGCCAAATCTTTCTTAAAAAAATTCTTATTTTTAGTAACAAAATAGGTTAATTGGGGAATAAAATATCTCTTTGAAATAATAAAAATGCAACATACAATAAATTTTGGTATTGATTTAGGAACAACCAATTCCGCCATTGGATTTTACAAGCAAGGTAAAGCCATCATTCTTAAAAACCCAAAAGGTTTCAGAGAATTATTACCCTCTGCCGTTGCATTTAAAAATGGAAGGGTTTTAGTGGGAGAAAAAGCCTTGGAATTGTTGCAATCTAATCCTGGAAATGTTTTCACAAGCTTTAAAAGAAGTATGGGAACTGATGCAGAATATCTTATTCAAAATTCTGATATCAAAACAAATCCGCTAGAACTTTCTGCTGAAATTCTAAAAGCACTTATTGGATTTGAACAGGATTCTCAAATTAGTTCATCTGTGATTACAATTCCCGCTTCATTTGATACCGTGCAATCAAATGCTACCAAAAAAGCGGGTGAATTGGCCGGATTAAAAGAAGTTGTTTTGTTACAAGAGCCAGTTGCTGCATGTTTAGCTTATGCTAACGAAAATGCATTAGATATGGAAAAACTTCAAAGGTGGTTGGTTTACGATTTTGGCGGGGGAACTTTTGATAGTGCTTTGGTTGAAATCAATCAACGTGAATTAAAAGTAAAAAATCACCTTGGAAATAATTTTTTAGGTGGATTTGATATCGATTTAAGTTTGATGCAAAAAATTGTACTTCCACAAATTCCTCAAGAGAAACTTTTATCTATTAAACCTGAACAAAAAAAGGCATTTGAAGAATACCTCTTACATCAAATAGAAGAAGCAAAAAAAGAGCTTTCATTAAAACAAGAAACAAGCATAGAAATTGAATTTGATGAGCTCGATATTTTTACTGAATTCACATTAAGCAGAAGCACATTTAATGAAATAGTAAAACCTTATTTCGATGAATCTGTGCAATTAATGGAAGAAATGTTACAAGCCTCTTCATTTACTTATAGCGATTTAGACAGAATAGTTTTGGTTGGAGGCACAACTTATATTCCATACATCAGAGAGCAATTAAAAGTAATATCAGGATTGGTAATCGACAGTAGCATAGACCCTACAACTGCTGTTGTTAAAGGTGCTACTTATTATGCCGGAACTAAACCTTCTAATATCAACTTAAACGAAGAAAAACAAGTTGAAAGCTTACAAATACAATTGGTTTATGAAAGCAGCACCAGAGATGATGAGGAATTGTTGAGTTTTAAATCAGCCTTAGATTTTTTAGGGTTTTACGAAATTATAAGACTCAACGATTCTAAAAGTTTGGGAATGGAAGTTTTTAAGAATGAAGCTGAGGTTTTTGTTCCCATTATTAGCTCTGAACTCAACCAATTCAGACTTATTATTTATAACAAACAAAAGCAAAAAGTAAATACTCAAGAAATCAGTATTTCACATGGTTTGTATAGTGTAAGCGGACAACCTTTACCAGCAGATATTTGTTTAGAATTAGATAGTGGAGAAGAAGACACTTTTTTAGAACCAGTTTTCTTGAAAAACAATTTATTACCATTAAAGAAAACCATTTATAAAACCCTATCGAAAACTGTAGTTGCAGGTTCGGATGATGCTGTTTTTATTAATGTTCTGGAAGGAAGAAGAGGTACATTACCAGCTTCTAACCTTAGTATTGGTTTGATATCAATAAAAGGTAAATTATTAAAACACGATTTAGTAAAAGGAACTCCGATTGAACTTGATATACGCATTTCAGAATCAAGAGATTTAACTATAAATGTTTTGGTTCCTTCATCCGACTTGGAATTAAAAAGCACTTTCAATCCTCATATAAAAATTGCAGATTTAGAAAAAATTGAACTTGATATTGAAATAGCTGTTAAGAAAATTGCCAACCAAATAACAATTGCACTACAAGAGCAAGAATTTGATTTGGCCAATCAGTTACAAAGTACCGCCAATAAACTAGAACTCCTGCTAAAGGAAGATACAGAACAACCTTATAAACTCGACGAAAAAAAGAGAAGTTTGTTAAAGGAATTAGATAAACTAAATCGCAGCACTAAACTTCAAAAAGTTATTGAAGAATGGGAGCAAAATAAACTTGCGATTGAAGGAATAAAAGATGATGCAAATGGGGCTAATAAAGATAAAATAACACAAATTTTATCTATCGAAAAAGAGTTATTAAATTCTGGAGATTATTACTGGATTAAAAAAATGAATAAGGAACTTGATTCTTTATTTAACGAAATTTATTATTCCATCGACAAAAACTATGTTTCGGTATTTTTGAGTTTAAGAAATATGGATTTGAGTTTTTATACCAATCCTGATAAAGCCTTGAAATTATTCGATAATGGTGAAAAAGCTCTTTTAGACCAAAACTATGCCTTAGTAAGAGAAATTTCATATTACCTACTTTCATTGATTCACAAGGAACATTTGAAAAATGAAGAGCCTGCATTAAAGGCAATTATTGGAATAAAATAAGGCCTTATGTGAAACTTAAACTTAATAATCAAAGAGAATATAAACCTAATCCTTTGTTTATTGTAGTCGGCTTGCTTTCCTTTGAAGGAATATTTAGAATTATCAAGAAGTACTATGTCGTTTATCTATCAAATAAAATTAGGCGGAGTTAACAACCTCTCAGATGCTAGATTTGCTGCTGCCGTTGGGATTAACTATATCGGATTTAGTTTTAACCCTTCAAATCCTGCTTATATCCCACCAATAAAAGCAAAAGAAATTATTGATTGGACAAGTGGTTCTCATATTGTAGGAGAGTTTGGTGAACAGGATTTAGAAGAAATTCAAACTATTTCTGAATTGCTCAATATTGATATAATTGAGCTTGAAAACGATTTACTTCCAGATGAATTAGGCTCATTTGAATTACCTATCATCAAAAAAATTAGTTTAAATGACTTCAATCCTGAAATGTTCTTCCAACTAATAAATGCTTATACAGGTAAAGTGCAGTCTTTTCACTTTTACGATTGGGAACATTTGCTAATTAAAAATACCGGACTTTTAAAAGAGGTAAAAGAACAGGTGTTTATCGACTTAAACCCAAATTTAGAAAACTGGAAAACGGTTCTTGCTGAAATTAATCCATTTGGTATTCATTTAAGTGGCGAAAACGAAGAAAAAACCGGCATCCGTGATTTTGATGAATTAAACGATTTAATCGAACAACTTACGCTCTAATGGAAAAGTTATATTTGGTGTTATCACACAAAATTTTGCGATATGTATTTTTAATTGGCTTATTACTTTTATGCGTTTACCAATTAAAAAAATATAAGCCCTACCCTACCGGTGATGCACTTGAATATAGCTTAGTAACAGAAGCACTGTTTCAGCACCACAGCCCTGATATTTTACCAAGTGATATTCTTACATTCAAAGAATCTACAGAAAAAAACAGACCCTGGAATGAAGTAGGAAAAAATGAATGGTATAATGTTTTTAAAGATAGTATTCAGACTTTTAAAAATGGCTCAAATACCCTTTTAAAGACCGATTTTCATGGCATAACCGGCAATGAAAACAGAAAGGTTTACAGTATACATTTTATTTCCTATTCCATTTTAGCTTTGCCTTTTAGAATCGTTTTCGAAATAATAAATGTTGAACCATTAAAAGCATTTATCGCTTTAAATATGTTCATTATGCTTTTGGTAGTGGCATACATTTTATTCTTTTTAAAAGCCGAAAATCAATTAAAAATTCCTCTTAGTTTACTATTTATAATTTCACCATTAAGTTGGTATATCTCCTGGGTTCATGCCGATTATTTTATTGCTGCATTAGCATGTTTAAGCATCTTACTTTATGCCGATAAAAGGTATTATTTATCGATTTTAGTGATGGCTATCGCAGCTACACAAAATCAAACTTTTGTATTGACAACAGCAGCAATGGGATTTAAATTATGGATGGACTCAAAGTACTCATTCAAAACATTTGTACGCTTATTGATTCCTGCAGTAATTTGTGTTTTACATCCTATTTACAACAAGATTCTTTTTAATGAATGGAGCTTAATCACATTTTTTAAGTATACAGATAGTGCCAATATCTCAATTAAAAGATTCTTCAGTTTTTTCTTCGACTTAAACCAAGGAATGATTATAGCATTTCCAGTTTGGATCTTACTTGGAAGCTATTTTCTTATAAAATCAAAAAAACAGATAAAAGACATTTTTTCAACTGAGCTAGTTTTTGTTTTAATCATCTTAATAAGCATAATTCCAAGTTTATCATTCAATGCATGGAACCTTGGTCAGGCAGTTGTTAGCAGGTATGCCATTTGGTTTGGAGCAATATTGATGGGTTATGTGCTTTCAAAATCTGCCTTGTTCAAAAATGGAATATTGATACTATTAGTACTTCAACTGAGTTTGAGTTTATTCGTTTTTAAAAAGAAAGGTTTTTTTATTCCTGAATGGGACAATGAAGAAATAAAACCACATGTAACCTGGATTTGGAATAAGTTTCCAAACTTGTATAATCCGGAGCCAAAAATATTTTATGAAAGAACGCAGAAGAAATGGCTTGATGTTGTGAATCCAAGCGGATTTCCAGCCTATTATACCAATTCATCAAACGGAATAATTACTAAAGTTCTGGTGCATAAAAACCAACCTGAATCACTTTTATACCCGGGTTCAGATAGCAGCAATGTTCAAACAATAATGGCTGAATTAAATTTTGACCATAGAGGTTTTGCATATTATCATCCAAAAAATTAGAAGGAATTTTAACTTTCATATTTACAAACGGTAACACTTACTTGTAAATTGGGCCAACTTAAAATATTTATTAGGACTTATTATCAAACAATTAAACTTTAAAAAGAACCCATTTTGAATAAAACCTTATTACAGAAAACCCTTTGGTTTTACATACCAATTGCATTGGTAATTGACCCTTGTTTAAAATATTTCTGGGGTGATGGAATTTTTGATTTGAGGTATTTTGTAACCCAAACACTCAGTTACATTCCCACTAGTTTTATATTGGCATACATTTCAATGAAGCTTTCATCTTATACAAAGCCAATTGGTAAAAAATAGTAATCTTTTAATTTGAATATCTACCCAACACTTCAATAGACGCATCCAGTTCTTCTTTTGAATTGTAAATATGGGTTGATAAACGTAAAGAATTCAATCCGTTTTCGTGCACTACGCGAATTCTGAATTTCTTTTCATCACAATATTGGTAAACCTTTGCGGCATCTGTACCCTTCAACCTAAAGCCATTTACTCCTGCTCGCGAGATAGATTCGGTTGGTGTTATTAATTCAATTTTATCGCCCATAGCCAATAATTTTTCTTGGGCATAAGAACACAACTCGAAAATACGGTTGTAAATTTTTTCGGGACCAATTGTACTAAAAAAGTTGATAGCAGCATCTACTCCTTTAAACAAACCCAAAACTACCAGTACCATATTGGGAATAATGACTCATTATGGGATAACTTTATCGTATTATGCATGCGCCATAAATTTATATATAACTGAATATCATACATATATATATAATTATAAAGGTTGGCATGTCAGTTGTTATTTAGATAACAAATTCAATAACAATGAAAAACATACGTAATTTATTTATCCTTATTTTTACAAGTGTAATATTATTGCCAAGTTGCAAAAAAGACCTTGTTGAAAAATTTGAACAAAACAAAACCACTGAAAAAGTAATTGCAAAGAATACTTCAGAGGTGAAGGCTCCAGAAAATTTTAAATGGAACACCAACAGGACCATTAAAATTACAGCCAATCCTATTGTAGGAGACGCTAGAGTAGCTGTTTTAAAAGTTGAAGCAACTGATGGAACTGTTTTATTTACAAAGCTTCAAAAAGTAAAAGAAAGTGTGGATTTAACTTTAGAAGTACCTGCTCGTTATGAAAAGGTAAATGTAGTTTTTGGCGGGATGCAAAAGACTTATGACACAAAAAGTGGAAAAGCAGAGCTTAGCTTTAATTAAAATTATTTCAGAAATTTGTTAAGTACAATCAACCCGATTTATCCGACTGCAAGAAAAATTGCAAAAAGGGAAAAACACTTATAAAGAAAAAATATTAAATAAATTATATGAAGAGTATCAATTCAAAAACGAAAAGTTTTCAGAAGTTAAAGCAAGTGGCTTCTTTAATCGTTTTGTTCATGTTAGTAGCATTAACAAAAACGAATGCTATTACGCGTTATGTAAACACCGGTGGAACTTGGGGTAGTAATACACCTTGTTATTCCACCATTCAGGCAGCTATTACTGCCTCATCTAATGGTGATGAGATTATCGTTAATTCAGGAACTTACACAGGAACCGTTACTGTGAACAAATCCTTGAAAATTTATGGAAACAATTCTAATGTAAATCCAAATGATGGTTCATGGAATTACAATTCTTCAAGAAACCCAGAATCAATAATAAGCACAACAAGTGGATTTGGGTTTCTTCTTAGTGCAAATAATATTGAAATAAAAGGATTTCAATTAACTGGCAGTGGTGGAGGAAATTCAATAGGGAATACGAATATCACAACTATGTATTCAAACTGGACCATTGAAAACAATTGGATAGCCAATAATACAAATGTTCAATCAATTTTTACAAATGGTAATCCATCTAGCGTACTAGTTGAAAACTTTATAATTAAAAACAATCGTATTGAAAATAATAGCGGAGCGCTTAGAACTTCAATAAATGCATGGAAATGTGGTACTTTATCAATTACAGGTAATTATATTTCGGGGTCAACTTATCATGGTATCAATGCTGATGGTTATGGGAATGGCACCATATCAAATAATTATATTAAAGATGCAAGATATGCCGGTATTCAATTACCTACAAGTCATTCAAGTACTCAGTATTTTGTGGTTGAAAACAATACAATTACTGGTTGCCAACAGGGTATTCGTTCATATACAAGAGAAACTAATCCATACATTAAATTATTAATTAGAAATAATACTATTATAGTAAATGCCGCTAAATTAGATTTAAATTTTGGTGCTATTGTTTTACAAGGCACGAATAATAATATAAGTACACCCAATATTGTTGAAGGTAATACCATAACAATTTCTGGTACTGTTGGCACTTCACCTGTTGGACTGTTTACAGGTGGACCGGCTACAGCGGCTTATGGGATAGTTCTTAGGGGCAGTATGGGACTTACCACAATAAATAATAATACACTTACGGCTATTGGTGTAAATGGTGCGCCTTCATCCGCATCAACAAATATTGGCCCTGATATGAGTGGTATTTATTTACAAAACCAAGATGCTAGTTCAAATCCAGCTACAACAGCATTATCTGGAACCTTTCAAATACAATCAAACATTGTAGAGGGCTTTAAAAATTCAGTTATATCATTTAATACAAGCACAAATGCTTTAAGTTCACTTCCATCGGGTGCAAATGCAACTATTACAGAAAATAAATTATTGCCATCAACTAGCGGGTATGCTATATTAGCGGCAAGTGGAGGTAATTTAATTTCAGCCACATGTAACTGGTATGGATCAACCGGCTACGCTGATGTAGCTTCTAAAGTTGCAGGTAACGTAACATTCGTTTCATTCTTGGTGAGTGGTACTGACAATGATTTAGCTACTAAGGGTTTTCAGCCTGCCTTAGGAACTTGTACAGGAGAGGCAGTTTCTGCACCTACCATTGGTTCATCGGCAGGAATATTTAGTGTGATAGGACAATCTAACCTTACATTCTCATTTACAAAAGGGAATGGTAGCAAGCGAGTAATTTTTGTAAAAGCAGGAGCAGCTATTTCAAGCAATCCTGAGAATGATAATTCTTATACTGCCTCTTCAACCTTCGGAAATGGAACACAACTTGATAATGGGTATTGTGTATTCAATGATACAGGAAACACAGTATCAGTAACAGGTTTGAATGCGAGTACTACATATCATTTCACTGTTATTGAATACAATTACCTTTCAAGCACAATATACTACGCAGGTTCACTTGCTTACTCTTCTAATGCCACGACCTTGCAACCAGACACAGATAATGATGGCGTAGCAGATGCAGATGACCAATACCCAAATGACCAATACAAAGCATTCAACAATAATTTTCCAGCTGCTGGATTTGGTACCCTGATGTATGAAGATTTATGGCCAGGAAAAGGAGATTATGATTTTAATGATTTGGTTGTAGATTATAGATTGAACACCATCACTAATGCAGATAATAATATTGTTGAGATGAGCTTCACGTTCGTTACTAGAGCAATTGGTGGATCTCTCCACAATGGATTTGCTTTTCAACTTGATGGTATCAACCCTTCAAAAATTACAAGTGTAACTGGTTCTAAAGCAAGCGGTGCACAATGGATTTCTTTAAACGCAAATGGCACAGAAGCAGGACAAACAAACAATGCAAATATACTTGTATTTGATGATGCTTATAAACTGCTTCCAACACAAGCCGGATTCAGCTTTGTGAATGTATATGAAGGATCACCAAACTCAGGTACTGACACAACCACAATAATTGTAAAGTTTTTATCAAATGGTGCTGCTCCATCAGGAGGAACCTTAAGCTATAGTGCATTCAATACAGGACTATTCAATCCATATTTGATAGTGGGTCAAGACAGAGGAAAAGAAATTCATCTTGCTGATAAAGTATATACAGATAAAATGAATCTTACTTATTTAGGAAAAGACCAAGATAGAACAAATCCATCTACTGGTAAATACTTTAAAACAGCAGATAATTTGCCATGGGCAATTAATGTGGATGCTTCAATCCCTTTCACAAAAGAGAAAACTGATATCAGTGAAGCCTATTTAAAATTCATTGATTGGGCTAGTTCAGGTGGAAATTCAAGTGTAAACTGGTTCTTAAACCTTGATGGAAACAGAAACACTATCAAATTAATGAATCGATAGTTAAATGTTTAGAAATAACAAAAGTACACTTCAAATCTAGAGTCAAATAATTAGTAACTCTTTCTAAAAAGAAGCTGTTTTCTAAAATGAAAACAGCTTCTTTTATTTTTGTATGTTAGGTATGATTAGATTCATAAAAAAGATGCAAACCAAAATACTATGAAACAATAAATTTTAATCTTAACGATTGTCCGCTTCTTTACCTAAAAACAAATTTATCAAAACTTCATAGCTGATTAATTTTCGTTAAAATCAAACTAAATCTCAAAAATGAAATATGATTCGTATGATGTTTCATTTAGTAACTTCTGAAAATCCAGAATGGATGACATGATTATTGAAAATAAAATACGAAGAAACTCCACCCTCGAACACTCCATTTCAAAATACTGAAATAACTATTGAGGTTGAGGCTTTTTAACTTTCATATCTACCCAATACTTCAAAAAAAGCATCCAGTTCTTCTTTTGAATTGTAAATATGGGTTGATAAACGCAATGAATTCAATCCGTTTTCATGCACCACACGAATCCTGAATTTCTTTTCAGCACAGTATTGGTAAACCTTTGCAGCATCGGTACCTTTCAACCTAAAACCATTTACTCCTGCTCGCGAGATAGATTCTGTTGGAGTAATCAATTCAATCTTATCGCCCATTGCCAATAATTTTTCCTGGGCATAAGAACCTAATTCGAAAATACGGTTGTAAATTTTTTCGGGACCAATTGTATTAAAGAAGTCGATAGCAGCATCTACTCCTTTATACAAACCCAATGATTGGGTGCCACCATAATAACGATGAGCAGAATCGGCGTAAGTGCCCATTTCAGGCGGATTCAAAGCCATGTTCCACTTGGCATTGTCACTTCCTCCGCCTACAAAATAGGTTTGAAGTGTTTCTTTAAAATCTTTTCTTACATATAAAAATCCGGTTCCTTTAGGACCCAATAACCATTTATGAGTGCAGGATGCATAAGTATCACAACCCATATCATGTAAATCGAGATGAATCATTCCCGGACCATGCGCCCCATCTATGATAGAAAAAATTCCCTTTTCACGAGCCAGTTTACATATCTCTTTGGCAGGAAGAATTTGTCCTTGTGTACATGGAATATGAGGTACAGCAATGGCTCTTGTTTTTTTGGTAATAAGCGAATTGATGCGGTTTAAAGTTTCTGCCGCTGTAGAAGCAGGTTCAAATGTTTTGATAACAATACCATCTAGTTTTCTTCTGTTGAGCCAAGGAAATGCATTTCCAACATGTTCATGGGTAGTAAGAATTACTTCATCACCTTTTTTAAGAGGAATTCCCCAGCAAGCTATATTGATTCCATCAGTCACATTATGTGTGAGTGCAATTTCATCATCTGAAGCACCAACAAAATCTGCAATTTTCTTTTGGGTTGATTCCCAGCCACCATAAGCACCAAACTGGTCACCATCCATCATTCCTTTTTTAACGGCTTCTATTATTGGATATGGTGATGGGCCCATTGTGCCATTATTGAGGTAAGTTGAATCTTTTTGTAATGGGAATTGCAAACGCAAAGCCTTCCAAAACATAGAATCATCTATATCAGCTAATGACTTAATTTCTTGTAAAGAAGGAATTAAACTCGTTCCTGAAACTTCTTTAAAAAAAGTTGCTGAGATAAGCGCAGCTCCTGAACTTTTAATAAAGTTCCTTCTATTGTTTGGATTTGGTTGGCCCATTATCAAATTTGATTAATTGATTTGAATATGACAAGGATTATTTTTGTTAATACTTTAGAATATTTTGACTGAAAATGAAGTATTAAAAACAAGTATTCAGCTTATCATCTGGCTAACTGCATAAATTGGCTTAAAAAATATAACTTCGCAGCCCAAACTTTTTTCTATACATGCAAAGTTATCAGGTAATTGGTTTAATGAGTGGAAGTTCCATGGATGGGGTTGATTTGGCTTGTTGCGAATTTTCCAATAAAGATAACAATTGGGAGTATCGGATTATTGCTGCTGAAACCATTCCTTATGACGAAAAATGGAGGGTAAGGCTTTCTCAATTATATAAACAACCCATTGATTTGTATGCCAAAACCGACGCCTTTTTTGGTAGGTATTTGGGTATACTCATCAAAAATTTCATACAAAAACACCAAATAAAACCACAATTGGTGGCTTCACATGGACATACCATTTTTCACCAGCCTCTTGCCGGTTTCACCGCTCAAATTGGTGATGGTGCGGCCATTTCGGCGATGTGTGGTTTGCCTGTGGTAAATGGTTTCAGAAACATGGACCTTGCCTTTGGTGGGCAGGGTGCGCCTTTGGTGCCTGTTGGCGATAAATTTTTATTTCCAAAAGAAGAAGCCTGTTTGAATTTAGGTGGTATTGCCAATATCTCCTTTTCAAAAGATGATAAAATAAAAGCTTTTGACATTTCTCCCTGCAATATTGTGATGAACAGAATTGCTCGCTGGTTGGGACAAAGTTTTGATGCAGAAGGAAGAATTGCTGCTACGGGAGAAGTGGATCCTATTTTATTGAATGAATTGGAGCAACTCGATTTTTATCAAATCAACAAAGCAAAATCATTGGGCAGAGAATGGATCAATGCAGAATTCTGGCCAATTATAAAAAAGTATCAGGATACCAGTGAAGAAGAAAAAATGGCAACAATTGCTGAGCATATTGCTTTGAGAATTGCAGCTGTTTTAAATGAGAACCAAATCAACAAAGTTTTAGTAACAGGCGGCGGAACTTTTAATAGCAACCTTATCAAACTAATTCAAAGCAAAACAAAAGCCCAATTGGTTTTGCCTGATGAAATGACAATTCACTTCAAAGAAGCATTAATTTTTGCCTTTTTGGGCGTATTAAGAATTAGAAACGAAGAAAATGTATGGAGTGAAGTTACCGGCGGTAAAACAAACCATGTCGGTGGTGCACTCTGGGGAAATTTTAAAGATATTATTTAAGCATCAAACCTATAAAAAACCACAAGCATGCAATTAGAAAAGCTGATTAAAAAGTACGAAGACAAACAACCCGAAATTGTTTTTGAATGGAAAGATAGTGAAACCGAAGCTGAAGGCTGGGTAGTAATTAACTCCTTAAGAGGAGGAGCTGCCGGAGGTGGAACACGTATGAGAAAAGGTCTGAATAAACATGAAGTTACTTCCCTTGCTAAAACAATGGAAATTAAATTCACAGTAGCCGGACCTGCTATTGGTGGAGCAAAATCAGGTATCAATTTCGACCCTGCTGACCCTAGAAAAAAAGGAGTTTTGGAGCGTTGGTATAAAGCAGTTTATCCGCTATTGAAAAACTACTATGGTACTGGTGGCGATTTAAACGTTGATGAAATTCATGAAGTAATTCCAATTACTGAATCATATGGTTTATTGCACCCACAAGAAGGTGTGGTGAATGGTCATTTTAAAACCGATGAAACCAGCAAAGCAAAACGAATTGCCAATTTAAGAGAAGGTGTTTCTAAAATCATTACAGATGATCGTTTTTCTCCTGAGGTTTCTCGTAATTATGTTATTGCCGATATGATTACAGGTTTTGGCGTAGCAGAAGCTGTTCGTCATTATTACAGCATTTGGGGTGGAAACGTAAACATGAAAAGAGCCATCATACAAGGATGGGGAAATGTTGGTGCAGCAGCCGCATATTACTTAAGTTTATATGGTGTAATTATTGTTGGTATTATCGATAGAAACGGCGGTATTCTTAAACCAGGTGGATTTTCAAAAGAAGAAATCAAAGACCTATTCATAAAAAAAGATGGTAATACTTTGGTTGCGAGTGATATGATGTCATTTGAAGAAATCAATGAGAAAATCTGGTCGGTTGGTGCAGAAATTTTTGTACCTGCAGCAGCTTCTCGTTTGGTTACTAAAGAACAGGTTGATATGATGAAGGATAATGATTTGGAAGTAATCAGCTGTGGTGCAAATGTGCCTTTTGCCGATTCAGAAATCTTTATGGGACCAATTGCAAATTATACTGATGACCAAGTATCAGTATTACCTGATTATATCGCAAATTGCGGTATGGCAAGGGTATTTGCTTATTGCATGAGCAATGATGTAGTTGATTTAACTGATGAAGCTATTTTTAAAGATACATCAAAAACCATTTGGCAAGGTTTGATGCGAGTACATCAATTCAACCCAAAACCAAAAGGAATTTTGAAAAAGGGAATGGAAATGGCATTGGTTAATTTAGTAAAATAAATAAAATGGATAACTTTAACTGGGATGAAATCTACTTGGGAAATTCGCTGCGAGCTTATGGAAGTTTTGCTCTTATTTTGCTATTGGGTTTCATCTTCAGTGGAGTTTTTGCACGTATTTTTTCTTGGGTTGCTTATAGACTTTTTAGACGATTAAGCAAAGGAAAATTCTTTGATGAGTTTTTAAGGTTACTCAAAAAACCTTTTAATAACCTTGTTCAATTGGTTATTGTTTATGCTGCATGTTCAAGATTATCTTTTCCTATTGAGTGGCAAATTGGAAGTGGTCAAGAATTTGGCTTAAGATGGCTAATTCATACTGGATTTTTAATAGCCCTTATTATTGGTTTTATGCGGGTTTTTAAACGTGGTGTTGATTTTATGGAGTACGTTTATATTCACCATGAGGAATCTCCTATTAGTCCAGATTTAGCAAGTTTCATTAGGCGACTTGTTCAAATTCTAATTTATATTTTGGGCTTTTTTGTGATTCTAGCAAAGGCTTTCGAAGTAAATATTACCGCTGTAATTACTTCTTTAGGCATAGGTGGTTTAGCAATTGCTTTGGCGGCACAAGATACCCTTGCAAATCTCATTGGTTCATTTATTATTTATATCGATAAACCTTTTAATGTAGGCGATATTGTAGAAGTTGGTGATATCAGAGGTGAAGTAGAAAAAATTGGTTTCAGAACAACCAGAATCAGAACGCTCGACAGAAGTTTATTGATTGTTCCCAACAAAAAAATAGTTGATTCTAACCTTAACAATATCTCACAAAGTAACCAAAGAAGAGTTAAGTTTAATTTAGCATTAACTTACTCTAGCGACCCAAAATCAATTTTAGCAATTATAGAAGATATTAAGGGATATATTCTAGAAGAAACACCCTTAACATCAGAAGAAATAACAGTACGTTTTATTGATTTTGATGCTAGTTCCTTGAACATTTTAGTTATCTATTTTGTGAACTCTAATATTTATGAAATCAAAGCAGAAGTAAAGGAACGCATCAATATTAAAATATTAAGTTGTATAGAAAAACATGGATGCAAATTTGCGTATCCTACACAAACTGTTTATATGCAGAATCCATAAATTTTCAGCATAAAATAGATTCTATAATTCTGTTCCTACTCAAGTAAAAACTTCCTGCTTTCAATAGCTTCGGCGTTTTTTATCATCATTAAATAAACACCTTTTGGCAATCCATCAACATTCATTTTAAAAGAATTTGTTTTTGCTTTTTCTTGTTTGATGCAAGCTCCATTCATTGAATAAATCTTCAATTCAGTTTCAATAGCGGCAGGATTATTAAATATCACTTCAATAAAATCTTTGGCAGGATTAGGAAAAATTTCTAAGCCCAAATCTGATTTTGAGAGTAATGAATTTCCAGTAGGAATAGCAACTCTGAAAACAGAATCAAGAACCATCACACTATCTATCCAATTATAAGCTTGAATAGCATAAAAGCCATAAGCAGCAGAACTGTCAACCGTAACAGTAAATGAAACCATGCTATCATTGATTACTTTAATTCCGCTTGTTTTGATATTATTACTTACTTGTTTATTCTGAATATACTTAATAGTAACAGTATTAGATTTTGTAGAAAAATGGGTTCCACTACAAATCAAAGTATCGATATAACTTGATTTTCTATTTCTTTCTTTAACTGATATAGAAACAATTTTTGGAGTTATTTCAAAAGGTAAAACAGTAAATGAATTAGGTAATTCAATCAATCCTGCCAAAGGATCAACAATTCTTACATCATAAGCGCCTAATGAATCTAATTGCAAAAGAGTGATATTAACCCTTACTGTTGAATCATTTACAAGGGTGATAGAGTTAACTGGTAATTTAAAATTTCCTTTTCTGATTAAAAGTGAAAAACCTGGCAAACGTTTAAGGCTAGTACCTGAACTATTAATTTGTAAGTCGATTGTTTTTCCTTTTGAAGCACTAATTGGAGTTATATTTTTTATAAAAGGATAAGTAAATTTTTTCACAAAACGATCGAAACGTTTTACAACAGTTCCATTAGGATCTAATAAAGCACGTGCCATATAACCCTTGCCTCCCTTTGCCAGCCATTGGTATTCGATGGTTCTTTGAGAAGAATCTAAGCCAAGAAAACTATTAATACTTCTCCAGCCAGATGTTGGCATTCTACCATACAAATTAGTTGCAGCTAGACTGCTTATTTTTACCAAAATAACTTCACATGAAGTATCAGGTAAAATCAATAATCCGGATGCTATACAAGTAATCGTATCAAACACATTGATTTGTGCTCTTAATGAATCATAACCAATGGTTCCAAGTATAGGTGCGTTAAAATCGAATGGTGTACCATATTTACCATACTTCAAACTATCTCTAAAACTATTGCCATAAGTAATGGGAAACTTCAAAAAACTAATATCCAAACCTGTCATGTTATTATTAGGCCTGTCGAGAATCATTTTTACACCAACACTATCTGCATACTCATAGTGAGCACTATTTTTAGTCTTTACAAGTAAATTTGTATAAACAGGCGCATTTGCAGGCACCGCACTAAATGTAACGGAATCATACACATAAGAATGAGGAACTGATGAAAAATCCCAGGTTTTATTCAGCCCGGTTTTTAAAGCAATTGTGCTGATATAAGCTGCAACTGGAGTATCAGATTCATACCTCATAAAATCACCAGGAAAAGCATAATCTTCTTTGGTAATAGTGATTTGAGCATTTAATCTAACAAAAGAAACAAACAACAATAATAATAGGAGCGATTTTTTAATCATATAAGCACGTTTTCACTGATAAATAGATGCTGCATAATAGCCCTTTTAAAAAAGAAAATTTCTTAGAGAACACATAAAAGTATTAAGCTTAATAAAATTTAATGTGGAGTGATTTTGATTGGAATAAAACTTAAGAATAGGTTGGAATCTTGATAGGACAATTTTATTCTTAGCGGACAATTTTACGGTTCAATTACTCTAATTTTTCCGTTTTCGCTTATGACAAGGTTTTGTCCTAGAGCTCTTTTCTTTTCAATTAATTTTTCAGAAGATATTTTGATTGCTCTTTTAATTTTTTCCTTTAGGATTTCTTTCTCTTTATTACTCATTGGAAAACAATTTTAATGTGTTGAATTTTGCAGAGTTGTGTATAATAAAAATCTCGTTATCAATTTCCTTTTCTGCTATCAATTCTGAATCAGGTTTTGAATTGTCGTAGATTAACAACGAATCGACTCTATCGCAATATATATTAAAAAGATTTTTAATTCCTGCTTTGTATCTTCTTTCAATAATATCTGGTTCAATATTATGTCCTCCTTCTATAACTCTTTTTTGAACTCTATCTTTTGCTAATTCAACAGATTCAAGCCAAAAGAAAATCAGTGTGACATAATAACCTTTTACTTAGCCCTTTCTATTGTTTTAATAAATGATTTTGTTGAAAGAGTTGTTTCAAATGAAAAGTCCTGATTCGAGTTTATTAGTTCATCAATTCTTTTAAGCATCAATCTACCAGATTCAATTGAAACTTTTTCTGGTTGAAAAGGAGAAAGCCCTCTTGCGATTTCATCAGCGTTTACAAACTCTTTACAATTTAGAAGTACAGGAAGGATATTGAATGAAGCAGTAGTTTTACCGGCACCATTACATCCGCTTATTATATATAGCTTCTTCTCCTGTATATTCAAAGGTAAAGAACTTTACCTTCAATACATATAGCACTTATTATGTTACACTGATTTTAGATAACGGAATGAAAGTAAATCTGCTACTTCAGAAGAGATTGTAATCAAACAAAAAGCCATTGCGAATTGAAATTGCAATGGCTTTTTTTAATGTTGTTAATTGAAGAAATTAATTATCGTATCCCAAATTAGGAGCCAACCATTTTTCTATGAATTCAACAGTTTCTCCTTTACGTTTAGCATAGTCTTCAACTTGGTCTTTCTGAATTTTACCTACACCAAAATATTTCGATTCAGGATGTGAGAAATAATAACCACTTACTGCTGCTGCAGGATACATGGCATAACTTTCTGTTAAATGAATTCCGATTGCTTTTTCAGCATCCAATAATTCAAACAACAAACCTTTTTCGGTATGGTCTGGACAAGCAGGATAACCCGGAGCAGGTCTGATTCCTCTGTATTCTTCTTTGATTAAATCTTCGCTGCTTAAGCTTTCAGAAGCATCGTATCCCCAATATTCTTTGCGAACCAATTCGTGCATTTTTTCTGCAAATGCTTCTGCTAGTCTATCTGCAATTGCTTTAATCATGATGCTATTGTAATCGTCATGGTCTTTTTCGAATGCTTCAACCAATTTCTCAATTCCAATTCCAGCAGTTACAGCAAATCCTCCAATATAATCTTGAGCTTGTTCTTTACTCGCAACATAATCTGCTAAACAATGGTAATTCTGTCCATCTGCTTTTTCATTTTGCTGTCTGATAAAATGAAACACTTCCGTTTTTCCATTAACATCCAATACAACATCATCACCATTTCTGTTTGCAGGCCAGAAACCAATCACAGCTTTTGCACCCAACAATTTCTCATTGATAACTTTATCCAACATTTCATTGGCATCATGGAATAATTTAGTGGCTTCTTTTCCAATAATTTCATCCTGCAAAATTTTAGGGAATCTTCCACTCAATTCCCAAGTTGCAAAGAATGGGGTCCAATCGATATAATTTCTCAAATCTTCTAATGGAAAATCTTCAAACACTTTTGTTCCTAAGAAAGTAGGCTTAACAATATTTGCTTTATTTACAGAAACAGAAGCTTCTCTTGCTCTATTAATTGGTGTATAGTTTTTATCGCGTTTTCTATTTTTGTATTCTTCACGATACTGCGTATAATCTGCTTTCATTTTTTCATGATAAGCAGCTCCATGTTCTTTGCTAATTAAACTTTGAACCACAGGAACACTCTTACTTGCATCAATAACATGCACAACAGAACCACTATAATGTGGGTCGATTTTAACCGCAGTATGCACACGACTAGTTGTTGCTCCACCAATTAACAATGGAATTTTTAATCCCAATCTTTCCATCTCTTTGGCAACTCCAACCATCTCATCCAAACTAGGAGTAAT
Organism: Bacteroidia bacterium; assembly: GCA_051861545.1. Lineage (GTDB taxonomy): Bacteria > Bacteroidota > Bacteroidia > UKL13-3 > UKL13-3 > CAISCU01. The sequence continues at coordinate 314,366 of JBIMKP010000001.1, forward strand.
CAAACCACTTAAACCAATGGCATCTACTTTTTCTTCAACAGCTTTCGCAATAATTTTTTCAGTTGGTACCATCACACCCATGTCGATGATATCAAAATTATTACAAGCCAAAACTACACCTACAATATTTTTACCAATATCATGCACATCACCTTTAACAGTAGCCATCAACACCTTTCCTTGTGCATTACTCATGTTGCCACTTGCACGTTTTTCTTCCTCCATATAAGGCATTAAAAACGCAACAGCTTTTTTCATTACCCTTGCACTTTTAACAACTTGTGGTAAGAACATTTTTCCAGAACCAAAAAGATCTCCAACGATGTTCATTCCACTCATCAAAGGACCTTCAATTACATCTAAAGGACGAGGATATTTCTGACGAGCTTCTTCAGTATCTCCATCAATATAATCAACAATGCCTTTAACTAAAGCATGCGATAATCTGTCTTCAACAGGTCTACTTCTCCATTCTTCATCAACCTTTTCTTGTTTGCCTTTTTGTTTAACAGATTCAGCAAAATCCAGCAAGCGTTCTGTTGCATCTTCTCTTCTATCCAACAATACATCTTCAACTCTTTCTAATAAATCTTTTGGAATATCATCATAAACCTCCAACATACTTGGGTTTACAATACCCATGTCCATCCCATTTTGGATAGCATGGTATAAAAATGCAGAGTGCATAGCTTCACGCACCGCATTGTTTCCTCTAAAAGAAAAAGAAACATTCGATACACCACCACTTACATGCGCTCCAGGAAGATTTGTACGAATCCATTTAGTAGCATTAAAGAAATCAAGGGCATTTTTTCTATGCTCTTCCATTCCGGTACCAACCGGAAAAATATTTGGATCGAAAATGATATCACCAGGATAGAATTTTACCTTTTCAACCAAGATACGATAAGCCCTTTCACAAATTTGAATTCGTCTTTCGAATGAATCAGCCTGACCAACTTCATCAAAAGCCATTACAATTGCAGCAGCACCATAACGCTTAATTTTTTTTGCTTGATAAATGAACTCCTCTTCACCAGATTTTAGGGAGATAGAATTCACCACACATTTACCTTGAACAACCTTCAAACCAGCTTCAATAATGGGCCATTTCGAAGAGTCAATCATTACGGGAACGCGTGCAATATCAGGTTCAGCAGCAATTAAATTTAGGAATCTGGTCATGGCTTCTACCCCATCCAACATCCCTTCATCCATGTTTACATCAATGATTTGTGCACCACCTTCAACTTGTTCATGAGCAATTGAAAGAGCTTCATCATAATTTCCCTCTTTAATCAGACGTAAAAACTTAGCTGAACCAGTCACATTTGTGCGTTCACCCACATTCACGAAGTTCGACTCCGGCGTCACAATCAAAGGCTCTAAACCTGATAATTTTAATGTATAGTTGTTCATTTTTACAATACTTTAGCTATTGGCCTTTAGCTGCTGGTATCTGGCAGCTAGCTTCTGGCACATTTCGTTTATTAATTCAATTTAATTTTTTAAATCACCTTCTAATTTTACTATTAAAGAATTGATTTGCTTCTGCAACAAAACAATTCTATTTAATATCAAATTTACTTCCATGTCTTTTGTAAATCCCAGATCAATTGCAATTAACAATTGAGTTTCTAATTCAAAACTAGAACCCAATGCAATTTCAAGAAATCGTTTAAAATCATTGATTCCTTTTCTACTCGCACCTTCAGCAATATTAGATGGAATAGAAATACTTGCTCTACATATCTGAGAACTTAAACCATATTTTTCTTCTTTGGGAAAAACTTCAACTACCTTATAAATATCCTTTACAAGTTTCATTCCATCAATCCAAATTGTATACTTTTTAAAATCCCTCAAATCTCTATTACTTTTATATTTGCAACCCAAAACAATTCAGTAGCCAGTAGCCAGTAGCCAGTAGCCAGTAGCCAGTAGCCAGTAGCCAGTAGCCAGTAGCCAGTAGCCAGTAGCCAACAGCCAAAACCTATCCCCTCGGTTTATACTTAGCAGCTACTTCAGCAATTGCTTTGATATGCGGAGGAGTTGTGCCACAACATCCACCTATAATATTAATCAATCCTTCTTTTAAAAACACTTCAATTTGTTCGGCCATGAATTCTGGGCTTTCGTCATACTGACCCATTTCATTTGGCAATCCTGCATTTGGATGGGCGCTGATATTGAATTCTGATTTACCTGCTAATACTTGCAAATAAGGTCTTAAAGCAGAAGCACCCAAAGCACAATTCAAACCAACACTTAACAATGGAATATGCGAAACTGAAATCAAAAATGCTTCTGTTGTTTGTCCAGATAAAGTTCTACCCGATGCATCAGTAATAGTGCCGCTTACCATGATAGGATATTGTTTTCCGATTTCATCAAATACTTCTTCTATAGCAAACAAAGCAGCTTTTGCATTTAAAGTATCAAAAATGGTTTCAACTAACAAAATATCTACTCCACCATCAATTAAAGCTTTTACTTGTTCTTTATAAGCAATCACCAAATCATCGTAAGTTACAGCTCTGTAACCAGGATCGTTTACATCTGGAGAAAGAGATGCTGTTCTATTTGTCGGACCAATTGAACCGGCAACAAATCTAGGTTTATGAGGCTCTCTAGCGGTGAATTCATCAGCAACTTCTCTGGCAATTTTTGCAGATTGGTAATTTAATTCATAAACAATATGTTCAAGGTGATAATCGGCTTGAGCAATGGTGGTTCCGCTAAAAGTATTGGTTTCACAAATATCAGCACCTGCTGCATAGTATTGAGCATGAATATCTTTAATGATATCAGGACGACTTAATGAAAGTAAATCATTATTTCCTTTTAAAGGATGTGGATGATCTTTAAGGGCAGGAGTTCTGAAATCTTCTTCCTCAAGTTTATGTCTTTGAATCATGGTACCCATGGCACCATCTAAAACCAAAATTCTTTCTTTTAAAATCTCTCTTATACTCATAGATAAAAATAATTAGGCCAAATTGGCATTTTTATCCAGAAAATCGGCTGAATGTTGGCTGTGTTGGAGACATCAACAATCTTATCAGCTCCCAAATGGGATAGGTATTGGCACTATCTGTTATGATTTAGACTTGCCAAGACATCACCGGGCCTATTCCCTCCGTCTTTCTGGATAAGTATGGCAAAGATGTAGATTATTTGAATGATAAACAACAGTACAAAGAGTTAAAATGAACACATATCAACCCTAAAAAATAAAAAATGACTGAAATTTATACACCCCAAAAGTTCAGTAAATTAGGCTTATAAGACTCATTTAGAGAAAGATAATTGAACTTTATTTTTCATTTTCAAGGGATTACGGAATAAAGGCCTTATCTTTGCGGCTCAATTTTAATAAAGTACTTTGAAAAATTTTAGTGAATTGGGCGTAGACGCGCTCGTCCTGAATGCGATTCAGGAAATGGGGTTTGAGACTCCGACAGCCATACAGGAACAGTCGATTCCTGTATATTTAGAAACTGAACAAGACATTTTAGGTTTAGCCCAGACGGGAACAGGAAAAACAGCTGCATTTGGAATTCCAATCATCCAGTTAATTGAGCCACAAAACAAGTTTGTACAGGCTCTTATTATTTGTCCTACCAGGGAACTTTGTCTTCAAATCAGTAAAGATCTTACTGCTTACAGTAAATTCAAGTCAGGAATTAATATCGTTGCCGTTTATGGTGGTAGCAGTATTGACCGTCAGATTTCTGATATCAAAAGAGGCGCACACATTATTGTTGCAACACCAGGCCGCTTGATGGATTTAATGGAAAGAAAAGCCGTTCAAATTAAAGATGTAAAATACGTTGTGCTTGATGAAGCAGACGAAATGTTGAACATGGGCTTCGAGGAAGATGTAGAGTTTATTCTCTCACATACTCCGGAACAAAAAAGAGTTTGTTTGTTTAGTGCTACCATGCCTAGACAAATCAAAAACATTGCTAATCGTTACATGAAAGATCCTTTCGAAATTTCTGTAGGAAAAAGCAATTCGGGTAATGTAAATATTACTCACCAATTTGCAAATATTCATGCTAAAGATAAATACGCAGCTTTAAAACGCTATGTAGATTTTAATAGCGATAATATTTATGCTATTATCTTCTGTAAAACAAAAAATGAAACCCAAGAAATCAGTGATAAACTGATTAAAGATGGTTACAATGCCGATTGTTTACACGGAGATTTAAGTCAGGCGCAAAGAGAAAAGGTTATGAACCGTTTCCGTCATCATGCTATTAGAATTTTATTAGCTACCGACGTTGCTGCTAGAGGAATTGATGTAACTGGTTTAACCCACGTTATCCATTTCCAATTACCTGATGATATTGAAAATTACACTCATAGAAGTGGGAGAACTGCGCGTGCAGGAAAATTAGGTGTTTCTTTCGTATTGTTAAACATGCGTGAAGGTGGTCGTTTAAAAGACATCGAACGTATGAGTAATATCAAATTCGAAAAAATCATGATTCCTTCTGCTACAGAAGTTCGCGATAAAAAATTATTAGCTTTTACTGATACTATTTTGAACACTGAAGTTGAAGAACATATCTTCGATACTCAAGTTCAAAAGGCAGTAGATGTTTTAATGGAAGCTGATCACAAAGAATTGGTTCAAAAGATTCTTTCTCTTGAATTAAGAAGATTCTCTGTTGATTTCATGAATGAGCCTGATTTGAATGCAAGTGGTTCTGACCGTGGTTCAAGAGGCGATAGACCTGAACGTAGTGAAGGTGGTAGAGAAAGAGATGGCGGTTTTGGAGGAAGATCAAGAGGTAACAGAATTTTTGTTAGTCTTGGTAAAAAAGACGGATTTGATATCCGTAGCTTCAAAGACTGGGTTGCTGATTCTGCTGGTGTTAGCTGGAAAGATTTACATGTTGATGTAAGTGGTGTTTATAGTTTTGTTGATTCAGGTGCAGAACATTCTGATGCAATCATCAAATCATTAAACGGAAAAGAATTCAACGGTAGAACTGTTAGAGCTGAATTATCTGGTGATAAATCTAGCGCTGGTGGTGAAAGAAGAAGTTCATACGGCGGCGGAGAGAGAAGAAGCAGCGGTGGTAGATCTGAAGGCGGATACAGCGGCGGTGGCGAAAGAAGAAGTTCTTACGGCGGCGGCGAGAGAAGAAGCAGCGGTGGTAGATCTGAAGGTGGATTTGGTGGAGAAAGAAGAAGCAGCAGTTCATCATACGGTGAAAGAAGAAGTAGCGGTGGTGGCGAACGTCCTGAAGGTAGCTTCAGAAGACGTGAAAGCAGCGGCGGTGATTCAGGTGGTATTAGAAGAAGAAGAAACAGCTAGTACTGTTTGATAAAAATCAATATAAAATAGCCGGTTTGATAAAACATTCCGGCTATTTTTGTTTTTATATGCTAATGAACAATTATACAGAAAAAGATATCTGGAATGCACTTGAAGTAGTGAAAGACCCTGAGATTCCAACACTTTCAATGGTGGATATGGGAATTATTACAAAAGTTGAAATCAGAGAAAATGATACAGTTTTCGTTGAAATGACTCCTACTTTTACTGGTTGTCCTGCATTAAAAATGATGGAACAAATGGTAAAAGACCGTTTAACTGAAATTGGCGTTTCAAATCCAATTGTTCAAACAACATTTGACAAACCTTGGGACTCCAATAAAATCACTGAAAGAGGTTTACTATGTCTGAAAAAACATGGTTTAGCTCCTCCACCAAAACACCAAGGCGAAATTACTGATGAATTATTGGAAGAAATTAATTGTCCTTTTTGTGGAAGTAAAAATGTAGAGATGAAATCTCCATTTGGACCAACTCTTTGCAGAAGCTTACATTATTGCAACAACTGCCTACAGGCTTTTGAGCAATTTAAGCCTGTTGTTTAAAATACTTTGATAAAATACATTCGGTTTTAAAAAACTGAATGTATTATTTGAATAAAATATCTTTGATATTCAATTGAAGATTGACATGTCCATTGAAATGATTTTCTTCGATGGTATAACAAATGTCAAATGAAATTCCTTGAGCAACTTTTTCGTAGTGTTCACCCAATCCAAATGCAATGGCTTTGAAAATCCTACCGCCATTCTCTTGAGTCAAACTTAGTTTTAAGTGATTATTTCCAACAATTGTTACATCACCAACATCCCACACATTTTTACTCATGAAAACTGGATTCTGATTACCTGGCCCAAATGGTGAAAATTGTTTTAATACATTAAAAAACTTTGGAGTGATTGTTCTTAAATCAATCTCCATATCATACTCAATTTCTGGAGTTAAACTTCTATGTTCAATATTTTGAGCTACAACTTTTTCAAATTTTTCAATAAACAAAGGCAGATTTTCTAATTTTAAAGTAAGTCCAGCTGCGTGAGTATGCCCACCATATTGATCTAATAAATCACTGCATGTTTCAATTGCACTGTATAAATCAAAACCATCAACCGAACGCGCACTACCAGTTGCCATCCCGTTTGATTCTGTAAGAATAATTGTCGGCCTATAAAACTTTTCAATTAATCTAGAGGCTACAATTCCTATGACACCTTTATGCCATTCTTTGTGAAATAAAATAGTGCTTTTTCTATTGATGAAATCAGGGTCCTTGGCAATTAATTCAAAGGCATGTTCTGTAATAGTTTGATCGAAATTCCTTCTTTCATTATTATGCTGGTTAACCTGATGTGCAATTGTTCTTGCTTCATCTTCACCAGCAGATGTCATTAATCTAACTGAATCCTTTGCATCAGCAATTCTACCTGCCGCATTAATACGTGGACCAATAAAAAATACGATATCATTTACACCATATTCAGGCTTTTCTGGATAAGCTTCTAATAGAGCTTTTAATCCATTATTTGGATTTTCTTTTAATCGTTTTAAGCCGTAATGAGCCATCACACGATTTTCATCAAGAATTGGCACCAAATCTGAGGCAACACTTACGGCACCTAAATCGAGGTAACGCTCAACTTCTTTTGGTGAAATATCATGGCGTATGGCATAAGCTTGAATTAGTTTATAACCAATACCACAACCAGATAATTCTTTAAATGGATAAGTACAATCCTTTTGCTTCGGATTTAGGACAGCAATAGCTTCAGGAATTTCATCACCTGGCAAATGGTGGTCGCAAATAATAAAATCTACCCCTTGATCTTTTGCATAAGTAACCTTGTCTATCGATTTAATTCCGCAATCAAGAGCAATAATTAATGCAAAAGAATTATTTCTAGCCCAGTCAATCGACATAAAACTAATTCCATATCCTTCAGTATATCTATCTGGAATATAAAAATCAACATTGGGATACCTTTCAACTAAGAATGAAAATACGGTGGCAACAGCAGTTGTTCCGTCAACATCATAGTCACCATAAATTAAAATCTTTTGGTTTTTTTCTATAGCCTCATTAATTCTTACTATTGCTTTATCCATTCCTTTCATTAAGAAAGGATCGTGTAAATCAGCAATTTGTGGCCTAAAAAATTTCTTAGCTTTTTCAAAAGTATCCATGCCACGCTGCACCAAAATACTAGTTAAAACTTTATTTAGGTTAATAGCCTTAGAAAGTTCTTCAACTATATTTTTATCGGGTTGTATTTTAGGAATCCAGCGTTTAGTCATTTGAGCACTGCAAGATAATGATTTTTTAATAGGGCTTATAATTTTACCTTTAACGATAAAGCAATCCCAATTGATACTCAGGTAGTTTTTATCAATGAAAGTTCTTACTTACCTTTGATTTTAAGAATGGCATTGATATTATTAATGGAAACCTCAACCGAGGTATGTTCGGTTGGTTTAGCAAAAAATGGGGAAATTATCGGAATTAAAGAAAATTTCGAAGGAAACCAGCATGCTTCTCAATTGCATGTTTTAGTTGATGAGCTGCTTAAAGAAAATAAACTAAACCTTAAAAATTTAGATGCAATTGCTGTTTCAAAGGGGCCTGGAAGTTATACCGGTTTAAGAGTTGGGGTTTCATCAGCAAAAGGATATTGTTACGGCCTAGATATTCCTTTAATTTCAATCGGAACACTAGACTCTCTTAAAAATCAGGTAATTGAAGTAATAAATCCAAAAGAAAATTGTTTCATAATTCCAATGTTGGATGCAAGAAGAATGGAAGTTTATTGCGGAATTTGGAACCAAAAATCAGAACAAATACAGGAAATTGAAGCGAAAATTTTGGATGAATCATCTTTTTTAGAATACATCTCAGAAACAAAAACATACTTCATTGGAACCGGCAACGACAAATTCAATAAAATAATTTCACATGAAAATGCCTTTTTCATGAACAATATATATGCTTCAGTTAAAGGAATGGCACGTGAAGCTGAATATAGATTTTCAAAAAATGAATTTGAAGATACTGCTTATTTTGAACCTTATTACCTAAAAGAGTTTGTTGGAACTACACCCAAAAAGGCATTACATAAACTATAACCTGACAAATAAATATCATTTAGTGCCAAAATTAACATATTGGCAAAATGGACTGAAAATTGAAGCAAAAAGTACTTTATGAAAATTGAACAATTATATACAGCCTGTTTAGCTCAAGCAGCATATTACATAGAAAGCAAAGGTGAAGTTGCAATAATCGACCCGCTGAGAGATTATCAAACCTATATTGATAAAGCAGAAGAAAATGGTGCCAAAATAAAATACATTTTTGAAACACATTTTCATGCTGATTTTGTAAGTGGGCATTTAGATTTAGCAAAAAAAACTGGTGCGAAAATAATTTATGGTCCAAATACCATAACAGATTACAAAGTTCATGTTGCAAAAGATGGAGAAGAATTAAAACTTGGTGAATTAAAAATTCAGGTTATTCATACACCAGGTCATACTTTAGAAAGTTCATGTTTCCTTTTAAAAGATAAAAAAGGGAAGAACCATTGCGTATTTACAGGTGATACATTATTTGTGGGTGATGTAGGTCGACCGGATTTATTGGATGGAATCATTACTAAGGAAGAATTAGCATCTAAAATGTATGATTCATTAAAAAAACTTACAATACTTGAAGATGAAGTTATAGTATATCCCGCTCATGGAGCAGGTTCTGCTTGTGGCAAAAACATAGGAAAAGAAACATTTAGCACAATTGGAGAACAGAAGCTAAAAAACTATGCACTTCAAGAAATGAGTCGCGAACAATTCATTAAAGAAATTAGTAGCGGAATTAGTCCTGCACCAGCATATTTCTTCAAAGATGCAAAATTGAATAAATCTGGTTATACATCATTCGATGATTTAGTTGCTAAATCAAATAATCCATTAAGTTTAGAAAAATTTGAGCAAGAAATAAAACAAGGTGCTACAATAATAGATACAAGAATTGCAGATATTTTTGAATATGGATTCATCCCAGGCTCTTTAAATTTGGGTCTAAATGGACAATATGCTATATGGGCTGCAACAATTTTAGACATACAAACTAGAATAATTTTAGTATGCAAACCGGGAACTGAAAAAGAATCAATTGAAAGACTAAGCAGAGTTGGCTTCGAACAAGTAATTGGATTTTTAGAAGGAGGATTTGAAACTTGGTTAAACGCAGACAAAAGATATGACATGGTCATTTCAATTTCATCTGAAGAATTAGCTTTAGATGCAAAACACAATCCTAAAGCAGTAATTCTAGACGTTAGAAAGGCTTCAGAATATAAAGAAGGACACGTTGCAAAAGCTATAAATATAGATTTAAAGGAATTGCATGACAAAGCTGAAGAAATAGATAAAGAACAAGAGTGTTTAGTTCATTGTGCTGGTGGATACAGAAGTATGATAGCTGCAAGTATGCTAAAACAAAAAGGATTTCAGAATATTAAAAATGTTTGGGGCGGTTATAATAAAATTAAAGAAGAAATTATAGACTTAGTAGTTCCATCTAATTAATCAATAAATCTGGTTTAATATTCAATATCTAAAAATAGATAAATAAAAAAGACCGTTTCAGAAATGAAACGGTCTTTTTTTATACAAAATAAACGTGTTTAAGCTTTTACAAACAAGAAAGCCCGGTGAAATCACCGGGCTTTCTTGTTTTATTTTAACTATCTAAATAAAGTTACTGAGCCAGAGTAAGAGTACTTCTTACCACTAAAACTTGTAGCATTTACTTGATAAACGTAAGCATCTTGCTGACATTCTTGGTTCGTTTTTTGGTCTGTTCCATCCCATCCAATATTAATATCGTTTGTTCTGAAAACCAATTGACCCCAACGATTGAAAACCATGATATCTATTACATCAAATCCAGTTGCCGCAACTTTAAATGTTCTGTTACATTCTAAAGGACAAGGAACCGAACTATTTCTGTAAATAGCAGACGGAATAAATACTGTAATATCTGGTTCAACTCTGATCTCTTTAGTAATTGAATCATAACATCCATATCCATTAACTACTGTTAACATTACAGGTATTTTCGCTGTATCAGCTGGGAACCTAACATCTTGTGGACTTTCATCATACAATAAACGGTTAGGACCACCAATCATTTCAGGACCCATGTGCCAGATATATGTTAATGGACTATTATCTGCATTTGACGATTCATTGAAGAAGTCGAAATATGGTTTTGCAATTGTAGTACTTAAAGGATCTGTACTAAAATTAGCAATAGGAGTTGGATAAGCATACAATGGAGCAGTTGCTGTATCTGTACATCCACCTTGTTCAACAACCAAATAAATGTTTCTTGTTCCAGGAGTAGTATATGTGCGTGTAAACACATTATCAGTTGCTGGAGTTGGATTAATAGCTGCACTTGGCAATGAACCTTCATACCAATAGTAATTCGGAGTAGTAACTCCTGTTGGGTCTGAAGTAAATGTTGAAGTTAATACTTTTCCATAACGTTGGTCAACACAAGCTCTATCTGGAGCAATTTTAAAGCTAGCTAAAGGTTTTGGCAAAATTGTATAAGTTGCCTGATCCGTAGCAGCTGCACAACGGTCATTATTTGTTGTAGTTGCAATAAATGTAATTGTACCACGAGTAATATCGGCAGGTAAAGCTGTATAGGTAATACCAGCATTTCCGTTGTTTACAATGTTTGCATTAGATCCATCAGATGTAGTCCAGTTAACACCATAAGGAGAAACAGGCAATGTCTGGAATCCTACATTAAATGAAGCATCATAAGCACAAACTGTTGAACCTGATTGAATTTCTAAAACCGGAGGCAACTGAACTCTTATATCAATAGAGTCTCTGTTACTACATAATGTACTTGGGTCAGTAAAGTAGTATTTAACATTATAAACACCATTTGTAATGCCAGGTGTATTTAAATTAAATGTTCCTGTTGCCAAATTAAATGCAGCTGGCAATGGAGGATTACTAAACATTGTTCCACCATCAGTAGTACCGCTTGGATCTAAAAAGAATACAACACTACCTTTAGTTAAACAAACTGCAGAATCACTTGGATCATTAAAATCAATATCCACATTTGGATTGGCATTCACTTGTAATGAACCCAAAGCAGTAACCAAGCAACCTGAAGCCGTATCGGCATAAATAAATTTGTACTCTTTTGTGAAATTAGGAATGATAGGATTAGATGGATCAAACATTCTACCATTAGTTAAAGCTGCAGAATAAGCTTGATCAATTGGATCAAAGTACCAATAAGCTGTGCTTAAATTTGCTGGAACTGTTCTTCTACCTTGCATTACAACATCCAAATCAACTGCTTGACTTGATTTACACACAGGATTACCAACACCAGGAAATAATTCTGGAGATTTTACAACTCTAAATACTGTAGTATCTGAAGCAATACATCCACCAATTGGAGAAGCAATAGTAACACCTGCAACTGCTGGATTTAAGATTACATTATTAGATGGAGGGAAACTTGTTGTAAATTCATATGTCAAAATATTTGTATCAGGTAAATATTTAACATCTGTTCCTTTTGGATCAAATGCATAATAATTCTGACTAGCATTAGGTTTATAAACACCATTTCCGTACCATAACTCATTTAAAGCTAAAACACCACCATTAGGACTATAACCTTGGGTTCCAGGTCTTAAATCCCATTGTGAACCACGATTATCACATAATTGTCTGTTTGGACCTGCATTAATATTAGGAACTGGGAATACAGCTACTAATAATGAATCACGAATTGAACAACCTTCATTATCAATAACCTGAATTCTAACATAATTTCCATAAGGTTGCGAAGCAGTTGATGGAGGTAAATTATTCAAATTATCAACAAGTAACTGATTACCACTTATTGCCAATGGATTTGCTGGGTAAGTCCAGATTCTATTCACCAATGTTTTATTTGTAGAATTAATCACTGGTAATGAAATGATATTATTAGTTCTACATAAAGGAACAGCTGTTGGTCTATTAATAATAGGTAATAAATTAACCTTCACTTCCATTGAGTCAACATTCGAACATGTTACTCCGCCGTATGTTATATAACCAGTTACCTGATATGTAACTGTTGCCGGTGGTGAAACTACTAAAGTTGGCTGATTTGAAACAACCAGGCTACTACCAGTTACAGGAACTTCTCTCCATTGGAAACTATCAATAGCGGCAGTTGTTCCTGTTGCGGTTAATGTTATTGGAGCGTCGTTAAAACAAATTGTTCTATTCGGACCAGCATTAACAGGCACAACGCTATTAAAGAATACACTTGCACTTTCAACCCTAACACATCCAAAATTATCAGTTTTTGTTACTGTATAAACTCCACTATCCTTAGGGATGATTTTCATGGAAACAGAATCTTCAAGAACAGGAGAAACTGGTGATTTCCTCCATCTCCAAGTACCAACTGAGTTGTTTGAATTACCTGCATTTAACGTATCAATAGAACCTGGACACAAACGCATAGCAGGAGTCAATTCTTGTAATGGCAAATTCCTTGTAAAAATATTAAATGCTGCAGAATCTCTACAATTATTTAAATCTTGGATTAATACTTTATAAGCTGTATTAGCACCCGCATTACTTGGCGTAAATGTTGCATTAGAGTCTAAATTTTGTGCACGGGCTATAGTTGTTGAAGTCATTCCTCCTAAAAAGTAGGTATATCTATAACTATTCCCAAGTGGAACACCACCTCTACCTTTAGCTTGAATTGTTACCGGTGAGCCCAAACAATTAAAAGTATCTCTTACACTTACATCTACTTGTTCAGGAATAAATACTGAGTCAATAATATTATCATTAGGACAACCATTTGGCGTAGGGGGAGCAACTGTAGTTAATCGAAGCCTTACATTGTGCCAGCCAGCTTGAGTAAATCGATGATTAAGAACTGATTGTCCCGTAATAGTAGTGTAATTATCTGAATTTGGGGAGTTCTCGACTTGGAACTGAGTATAAGCAGTATTTAGCTGTACATTATTTTGAAGGGTATAAGTAAAATCATAGAATCCGCAATTTTTATTTATCTTATTAATAATAGCCATTGGAATTCTTCTAACAGTTACAGCAAATGAACGGGTTGTTCTAGCAGGTAAAGGACAGGCTCTATCTTTAGCTGTTACAATAAAATAGTATGGTAAGTTGTTTGCCATACTAGCCGGTGGTGTCCAACAAAACCTAAAACTATCTTGTTTAGGACCAACTACTTTTCGCTGACTGACTGTATATAGTGGTAAAAATGTTGCACCATTAGAAACTAAATTTGTTGGAGCATTCCAAGAAAGATCTGTTGTGTCCCAACCAGCAACACCATCTGCTGCAGCAATAATGATACATAATTGTTGTCCAGCACAAACTGCATATGAGAAATTAGGTTGAGGACTAGTTAAAGCTCCTGTAGGAGTATAAGTTCTTAAAACTGGGGGGAAGTTTTCAGGACACACCTTACTGTAAAACTGAATATCCCTTCTAGTTCTTCCTACAATGGTTGGAACACCATTAATTGTTTTCCATTGAGTTACTTCAATTACTAAGTTAGCAACGAAATTTCCAAAAGGCCTAAATCGAATATCTCCAGTAATTGGATCTATGTTAATTCCAAATGGTGGAACTAATGGTGGTGATAAACCTGGAGCACCTAAATATGGAAATGGAACACCCGCTGAATATGGCGGAGCATATGGTGCTGCTGTATTTGGCCCAGTCATTGCTTGTCCAAATGAATAACTCAATGAGTCTCCATCAGGGTCAATTGCACCTAAATTATAGGTAAAATCTTGTCCTGCGCAAGCAACTGCAACTGGGTCATTTGTAAAAGTTGGAGCCGAATTACAAGGAGTTACACATTTATTAATCATACCTCCAGCATAGTAGTTCAGTCCACCTGGGTTAACTAAGGTTGTAATAGCTGAATTTCTGCAACACTCTCCAAACCCTACATTTACTAAACAGCAGTTAGGAGGAACTGAGGCAAAATTCACAATACCTTGAAAGGTGTAAATTTCAATACCTGGCGTGAATGAACCTGGTGTTCTAGTTCCGCAATTTGAACAAATTGAGGTTGCAGAGGCACACAATTGAATTACATCGTAACCACTAATATTAGGAAGTACTGTTAAATTCGCAGTACCATAAGAGGTTCCTAAACAAGAAGGTGATGCTCCTGTAATTTGCAAGTTAATTGCACATGAAGGAGAAATTGGCCCTGGAGGGCAACCACATAGTGAAACCCCTTGACAGTCACGATACCATTTGTAGGTAATCAAGTATTGCCCTGGAGTTGTACCTACGCATTGATAGGTAATATCTCCTCCTACTAAGTGTGATGCCTTGGCTTCTTCACGGTTCACTAATGTGAATACCAACAGCAACATAGTTAGCTGAAGGATTCTTTTAAAGGTATGTATAATTGTCTTCATAACACTAAATTTCTAATACAATGCTCAAAACTAATATAGACTTTACTTAATATTATCTTAAGAGTGACTTTTAAGGGGATAAATATAAGCATTTAGTAAAAAGTTAAGGGAATCATTTAGAAATATTTAAATTTATCAGCAAATGAGGCTATTAGGAAAACAAACACAACAAGAATTTAATCCAATTTCTCCAATTTGGCATGGAATTGATTTTGAATTGTTAGACATTGATTTTGATGCTAACTTTAAAATGTCAAAAATCAACACAAAACGCTCAGGTTTATGGAGATATGAAAACTTCTTACCGCCATCCTGTAAATCAAACATTATCTCTTTAGGTGAAGGCTTTACACCAATAATCAATTATGAAAATAATTTAGGGCTAAATTTAAACATCAAACTTGACCAACTAAATCCAAGCGGTTCTTATAAAGATAGAGGTGCTTCAGTTCTGTTAAGTCATATTAAATCAATTGGTATTCAGGATATTATTCAAGATAGCAGCGGGAATGCTGGTGCATCAGTTGCCGCTTATGCCGCTGCAGCAAAAATTAATTGTAAAATTTTTCTACCAAAAGAAACCCCAGAAAGTAAAATACTACAAATGAGGGCTTACGGTGCAGAAATTTGTGTAGTGGATGGAAATAGAGAATTAGCAGCCGAACTTGCTTTTGAAGCAGCAAAAAATTCTTATTATGCTAGTCATTGTTTTAATCCGTTTTTTTTTCAAGGAACTAAAACCTTTGTTTATGAGGCATTTGAACAAATGAATGAAGAAATTCCAGATTATATCGTACTTCCAGCGGGAAATGGAACCTTAATTATTGGAGCTTATCTAGGCTATATTGATTTATTAAAGGCAAAGCTTATTGATAAAATTCCAAAAATCATAGCCATTCAAACAGAAGCTTGCAATCCAATTGAAATTGCATTCAAAGCAAACAAAAAGATTATCAAGCCAATAGAAAAAAAGATTTCAATTGCAGAAGGAATTGCAATTGCTACTCCAATTAGGGCTACAGACATTTTAGAATGCATTTATAAAACAAATGGAGAAGTAATTTCTGTTAATGAAAATGAAATTTTAGAATCATGGAAAGAATGCTCTAAAAATGGTCATTTCATTGAAAGCACCTCTGCCGCAACTTTTGCTGGAATTAAAAAATTGGCAGAAAGAGTCGATGCCGGTTCATCTATACTCAGTTTGTTTAGTGGGCACGGTTTGAAGTCATTAGACAAAATCTATAAAATGAGCTAAGAAAAAATAATAGATTTGCCTTTTATGTATAGACTTTTTGTTTTTATGCTGATTTTAATTTCTTGTAAAGAAACCAATAAGGAAAAGCCTTTAGCAATTGCTTATGGTGAAGAATTAAAAGTAGAAAATTTAATCGATTTTGAAAAATTAAATTTGCATGGAAAAGATAGTATCAATCAGCTTAAATTACTTGTAAATGAATGGTTAATAAAAAAAATACAATTAAAAGAGGCAGAAAGTGAAAAACCCATTAGCGAAGATAAAATTGACTTAATGGTTAAAAATTACAGAGACGAGTTATTGGTTCATTCCTACGAAGAAAATTATACAAATAATAACCTCGATACAAGTATTTCAGAAAACGAATTACACAAGTATTTTGAAGAAAATAGTCAGAATTTTCAACTAGGAAGTAACCTTGTACGTCTTATTTTCGTTAAAAGCCTTGAAGAAAATAAAGACTTAAAAGAAATAAAAAAGTTGATGCAATCGGATGACAAAAACGACCTGAACCAATTGAATATAATTTGCAGAAACTCTTGTGAAAACTGGTTTCTCGAGCCATTAACATGGTTAAATTTTGATGATGTTATCAAGGAAGTTCCAATTAAAACTTACGATGCAATTCAATTTTTGCAAAACAATAAATATGTAGAAATAAAAGAAGGGTCTTATATTTACCTCGTTTCTATAAAAGAATATAAAATAAAAAACTCGGCTTCTGAGTTCTTATTTGAAAAAGAAAAAATACGAAAAATAATTTTGTACTTGCGACGAAAAAAACTTTTGAAGGATTTAAATGAAAAACTAAAAAAAGAAGCTGAACTTAATAAACAAATCGAGAGTTTTGTGGAATAATATGAAGAAAATATTAATGATTTTATTGGGATTAGTTTTGGGAATCCAAGTAAGCAAAGCCCAAGTTTTAGATGAAATAGTTGCTGTTGTTGCCGATAGAATAATTCTTAGGTCGGATATTGAAGTTGCGTTTGAACAATTTAGCAAACAAACTGGTAATTCACACGATTCAATGAAATGTGAGATTTTAAAACAAAAACTCATTGAAAACCTTATGATTATAAAGGCTCAAGTTGATAGCTTACCTGTAAATGAAGAACGAATTGATGCCGAAATCGAGGAAAGAATTAGGTATTTTGCTAAGCAATATGGAGGCGAAAAAGGTTTAGAAGAAGTTGCCGGAAAAAGCATTTTAGAAATAAAAAATAGCCAAAGAGAAAATATCAGTAACAACCAGCTCATTCAAGAGATGCAGAGAAAAATTGTTAAGGATATTAAGGTTACCCCAACCGACATCAAAAACTTTTATAATTCTTATCCCAAAGATAGTTTACCATACTATAGTGCAGAGGTTGAACTCGCTCAAATAATTATTGAACCAAAGGTTAGTAAAGAGTCGAAACAAGCTGCTTATGAGAAAATTGTGGAATTAAGAAGAAGAATTGTTGAAGGTGGTGAAAAATTCAGCACTCTCGCTTTAATCTATAGTGATGATAAAATTTCAGCAAGTAATGGCGGCGAGCTTGGATTCTTTGGAAGAGGTATGATGGTACCCGAATTTGAAGCTGCTGCTTTTAGATTAAAACCAGATAGTATTTCAAAAATTATTGAAACAACCTATGGATACCACATTGTACAACCCATTCAAAGAAGAGGTGAAGAGGTTAACGCACGTCATATTTTAATTATGCCAAAAATTTATAGCACCGATATGGAATTGGCTCGCCAAAAATTAGACAGCGTTATTCAATTAATAAAAATTGATTCTATGTCTTTTGAAAAAGCAGCTCAAAAATTCTCAGATGATGCAGAAACTAAAGGCTCTGGTGGTTATATTGGTTCTGGTGGACTTGGAAATTCAAGAATTGCTGTTGATGAACTCGATAAAAATGTATACCTAAATATTTCAACTTTAGAACCGGGCGAAATGTCTGAACCTGAGTTAATGTTTTTGCCTGGACCTGAGCAGAAAAAGGCTTGGAGAATATATTATTTAAAAAGCGAAACGCCTCCACACGTAGCTAATCTTAAAGATGACTACCAAAAATTTAATGGCATGGCCTTTAATAAAAAACAAAACGATGCTGTTCAAAAATGGGTTGAAAAGAATAGAAAGGAATTTTATATTCAGGTTAATGGCCCTTTTGCAAATTGCAAACAAATTTCAGATTGGGTATCTAAAGGAAAATAATACGTAGAATGACAGTTTATTCAAATGATGCAGAAGCTGCAAAAGCTTTTAATGCGAAATTTCTAGAGCTTAAAAAAGAGATTGGAAAAGTAATTATTGGTCAAGATGAGGTTGTAAATAACTTACTCATCTCTATATTTTCTAATGGCCATTCTCTTCTTATAGGTTTACCTGGCCTTGCAAAAACATTACTAGTTAAAACCATTTCAGAAGTTTTAGACTTAAAATTCAACAGAATTCAGTTTACACCAGATTTAATGCCTGGAGATATTACTGGTTTTGAAATTTTGGATGAGACAAGAAATTTTCGTTTTGTAAGAGGCCCATTGTTTGCTAATATTATTCTTGCTGATGAAATAAATCGTACACCGCCAAAAACACAAGCAGCTTTACTTGAAGCAATGCAAGAAAAATCAATTACCGCAGGTGGCAAACTCCATAAACTTGACAACCCATTTTTTGTTTTAGCAACCCAAAATCCAATTGAACAAGAAGGAACTTATCCTTTACCTGAAGCTCAATTAGATCGTTTCATGTTTAATTTAATATTAGACTATCCTTCATACTTAGAAGAATTGGAAGTGATTAAAAGTACCACTACAGGTAAACAAACTGAACTTCAAAAAATAATGCATTCAGCTGATATTCTTCAATTTCAGGAACTTGTTAGAAAGGTTCCGGTTCCAGATAATGTTATGGAATATGCTGTTAAACTAGTATCTAAAACAAGACCAAGCTCTGAGTTTTCAACTCAAATGGTAAAAGATTATGTTAGTTATGGTGCTGGACCAAGAGCTGGACAATTCCTAATTCTTGGTGCAAAATGTAGGGCATTATCAAAAGGAAAGTTTTCACCCGATATAGAGGATGTTAAGGCTATTGCCGCACCTGTTCTAAGACATAGAATTATTAAAAACTATAAGGCAGAAGCTGAAAATATGCAAGTTGAAACGATTGTAAACTCGCTTTTATAAGCCTTTTTGCTCTCGCCAAATTTGATTAAAAGTCTTTTCGGCAATTTTAGGAAACTCTCTGTATTCACCCCAATCTTTTTTAAAGAAAGATTTAAAAGTGAAATTCCTCAGAGTAGTTTGCCTATTCAAATTTTTCCTGCTCAACATTAATTTATTCCAAGAATACCAAGCAAGTTTGTCGCCCTTACTGGCAAAACCCTGATGAACAAAATCTCTTCTATTTCTAATCAAATGGTTGTGAATGTCGATATTAACCGGACATACTTCAGTACATTTTCCGCAGAAAGTAGAGTGATTACTTAAAAATCCAAAATTTTCTAATCCACCTTTTAAAGGCTGAATCACTTGCCCTATTGGACCTGATTGGTTTTGTAAATAAGTTTGATTTCCTCCAATAGTTTTATAAACTGGACATACATTATTACAAGCACCACAGTCAATACAAGATAATGCCTGTCTTTGATCCTGAGAAGCCAAAACTTCTGAGCGACCATTATCTACTAAAATTACAATAAACTCTGTTGGCCCATCAACATCATCTCTTTCTCTAGGACCTGTAATAGTTGAAAAACTTTGAAGAACCTTGCCTTTGGAATGAGTAGAGTAAAGAGAAAGAAATAAATCTAATTCATTCAAACCTGGAATAATTTGATCAATTCCAGCTAAAACAATATGAGTTTTAGCAAAAGCAAAACTTAAACGAGCGGCACCAGAATCCTCTGAAATTGCAACCAATCCGCTATCAGCAATAAGAAAATTAGCTCCTGTTATCGCTAAATCTGAATGCAAAAAATCAGCCCTTAATTCCTCTTTAATATCAGACAACATTTCTGTTTCATCTGCATCAAGAGAAACCCTTATAGATTGGTTCAGTTTATTTTTTACATCTGAAAATGAATCTTCAATTGTTGGGGTACTAAAATTATAAGGAGACTTTTTTGTTTGCTTTAGGATATAATCAGAAACATCTGCCAAATTGAGTTTAATTCCTTTAGAGGTTAAAAATGAATCCAATTCAATCTCCTCTGCTAATATGGATTTACTTCTAATAATATTTTCGGCTTTTTGCCTTTGAATAATTTGCAGAATTTCATTCTGAGCATTTAATGTATCATAAGCCCAAATTACTTTACCACCTTTTCTTACAATTGAGCCTTCAAAATCTATCAGAAACTTATCTAAATTCTCATTTACCTTCCATTTTGTATAAGCAGCCCTTAACTTAGCTAATTCCAAATTATTAAAACAAGAAAGAGCACTAACTCTTGTGGCATCTAAATCGCTTAAGGATGCGCTAACATGCTGTCTGAAATCAACTGCAGCAATTTTCTTTTGAATTTCTAACTTAAATTTTTCTTCTTGACGCATGGGCAACGGACCAAAAATACTGGAAAAAATATTGATTATGCCAGTAAAACATTATCAATTAATCGAGTAACACCGCAATTTACAGCAACAAGGCATACTGCACTGCTACTAAAATCACTTAATTTTTCTAAAGAATCTTTATCAGCAATTTCAAAATACTCTAGTTCTAAAAGTTCCTCTGCCAAAATCATTTCTATTGCACTTTGCATTTCAATTCTCCATGTTTTTTCATTCCAATTATTTTGGATATGAAACAAAGCCTTGGATAGTTTTAAAGCTGATTCCCTCTCAATTGCTGATAGCCTTACATTTCTACTGCTCATGGCTAAACCATCTGGTTCTCTGACAACCTCACATTGATGAAATATAATTTGAGAATGATTTCTGCGAATGAGTTCTTTTACAACCAAACATTGTTGGTAATCTTTTTGACCAAAATAAACTTGATTAGGTTTAACCAATGAAAAAAGTTTATTTACAATGGTAACAACTCCATCAAAATGCCCAGGTCGATGTTTGCCTTCTAGTACATGAATAAAATTTCCATAATCATTAGCCGATTCCTTATTTAAAGATTCGGGATACATTTCTTCAACAGAAGGAAAAAACAATAAATCGCAATTTTCCGCAGCTAATAGTTTCATATCTGCTTCTATAGTTCTTGGATATGCTTTTAAGTCGGATGAATTATTAAATTGAGTTGGATTTACAAAAATACTGCATACCACGAAATCATTTTCTAGCTTAGCTTTTCTTATTAAAGAAAGATGGCCTTCATGCAAAGCACCCATGGTTGGAACGAATCCAATACTGCTATTTTGGAGATTTTGGGAGCCCAAAAGCCCTTGTAGCGAAGAAATAGTTTGAGAAAAAATCACTTTAGTTGCTGGTTTTCAGGAGTGTAATAAAAATAGCTATCCTAATTCGGTCGGAATATTAAGAAAATTATTAACATTATCGTAATTTTGCATACTTTTTTATGTAAAGTGTGTATGGCTAAAAAGAGAGTTCTTTACATCTCCTCGGAGATGACACCTTTCCTGAAAGTGAGTAGTGTTGGAGAATTGGCAAGAGTTTTGCCACAAGCAACTCAGGAAAAAGACAACGAAATCAGAGTATTAATGCCACGATTTGGTTGTATCAATGAAAGAAGAAATCGATTGCATGAGGTAGTACGGTTAAGTGGAATTAACATTACTATAGACGACAACGATAATCCTCTCACAATTAAGGTAGCTTCGTTACCTGAAGCAAAAATGCAAGTCTACTTTCTCGATAATGAAGATTATTTTCATCGCAAACATGTTTACACAGATGAAAACAATACTTTTTTTGGAGATAATGATGAAAGAACAATTTTCTTTTGCAAAGGAGCTTTAGAAACTGTAAAAAAACTTGGTTGGCAACCTGATATTATTCATTGCCAAGGATGGATGACAAGTTTAATTCCTCTTTATTTGAAAACTCTATACAAAGATGAACCTGTTTTTCGTTTAGCAAAGGTGGTCTATTCAGTATTTGAAAATCAATTTGAAGAAAAATTTGGAAAAGAATTTGCTAGAAAAGCAAGTCTTAATACCATAGATAATAAACAAGTTTCTTCTCTTGCAAATGCAAGTTGTTCAGATTTGTATATGTCGGGTATTGAACATGCTGATGCTATTGTAAAAGCAAGCACTGAAATTGATCCTGCTGTAACTAAATTTATTAAAAAATTAAAAGGGAAACCCATCATTGAACATCCTGAAGCAGGTGACAATGTAGATATCTATATTGATTTATATGACTCATTGCTTCAGCGACAAAACTAAATTACTTTTATTCGTTTTATTCATTTCAATTGGAATCAGCTCCTGTAAAAAGGATCTGGATTCAATTGGATCTGGATTAATTGGTGTTAGAAATGGTTTCAAAACAGATTTCGACACAACCATGGATTTGGTGGCTTATACAGTTAAAATGGATACTGTAAAAACCAATAATTTTAGTGTTTATGCATTAGGAAAAATCCAAGATCCTCTTTTAGGTACAACTCAAGCTGATTTAGTTTTTCAGTATGATTTACCTTCAAATTCATTTACATGGGAAGATGCTACCAAATTAGATTCTGCTGTTTTACAGTTAAGGTTTCGAGATTTAGATGCACTTTATGGTGATCCAGAACAAATTCATACTTTAAAAGTATACCAATTAGACGAAACCCTTACTGTTGACTCTAGCTATTATTCTAACCGCAATTACCTAAAAAAGTCTATTGAAGTTGGATCATGGACGGGTAAATTCAATCTGAAAGATACATTAAAGTTAAAATTAGGCTCTGAAACATTTATTCTACCTCCTCACATTAGGATTAAAATGAACCCTGTTTATGAAGATTTACTGTTTGGTGCCGAAGCAAGAGGTGATTTTGTAAGTACATCTACATTTAAAAATGCATTTAAAGGTTTTGTTGTAGTAGATGAAACAAATTTAGCAGGTGGAACAGGTGCAATTTCTTACATTAGATTAAGTTCAGATATTACTGCATTGACGGCTTATTATAAAGATTCATTAGCTGCTGATTTCCCTGTGATTCCTGGTAATGAAGTTAGTGCTAATAAAATAAGTTTTATTAATAGACCATCAAACTTAATACAAGAATCTTTTAAAGGAAGCCATAGGGATTCACTTTTTGTTCAAGGATTAGCAGGAACTAAAATTAGAATTGAAATTCCAAACAGCTTTTTTCAAGACAATCAAAACAAAGCTATTAATGGAGCTGAAATTGTTTTTAGCGTTTTAGAAGGAACTGATAATTCAAAATTCACACTTCCAACCAAATTACAACTTGTTGGTTCAGACTCTTTAGGTGCAAATATTTTTATTAAAGATTTAGCTTTTGAAAGCTCTTCATATTACGGAGGAGGCTACAATTCAAGTTATAAGCAATATCGATTTAACATTGCACGTCATATGCAGTACCTATTAAATGAGTACAAAGCAAACAGAAACGTTAATTACGGGTTATATTTATTGGTACCTGTCGATAATCCTTTTACAGCTGCACGAGTAGTTCTAGATTCTCGTAAAAACTTAGGGAAAATTAGACTGAAGCTTACAACAACCTCTGTAAAATAAGAATTAAGTGATTATTGAATTACAACAAAATATTAAACCTGATACACTTCATCAGTTAAAAGCGCTATTAACTATTAATCAGGTAGCATTTAGCCATGTAGAAAAGCAAAATATTATCGTTGCTGCAAAAATTTCGAATAAATCAGTTTTATCCGGAATTGATGGTATTGAAAGAGTAATTGAAATTGATACTCCTTACCAGCTTTCATCAAATCTATATAAAAAAGAAACTCATTTTCTTGTCAATGGAACATCAGTAGGTAATAATTATATTAATCTAATTGCCGGCCCATGCAGCGTTGAATCTGAAGAACAAATTTATTCAACCGCAGAATTTTTATCAAAAAATGGAATTAAATTCATGCGTGGTGGTGCTTATAAACCAAGAACTTCACCTTATGCATTTAGAGGATTAGGTTTAGATGGCTTAAAAATCCTTAGAAAAGCAGCAGATGAATATAAATTGAATGTTGTAACTGAATTAATGGATTTAAGTCTTCTCGACCAAATCATGGAATATTCAGACATCATTCAAATTGGTAGTCGCAACATGAGTAATTTCTATTTATTGGCAGAATTAGGTAAAATTAATAAACCTATAATGCTCAAAAGAGGCATGTCGGCCAGATTATCAGAATGGTTACTAGCTGCAGACTATATACTTTCTGGCGGAAATGATAAAGTAATTCTTTGTGAAAGGGGAATTAGAAGCTTTGACCCAGAAGTTAGAAACACTATGGATGTAGCTGCAATTCCTATGATACAAGAATTAAGTCATTTACCAATTATAGCAGACCCAAGTCATGGCACAGGAATGGCGAAATTCGTTCATCCACTTTCATTAGCTAGTTTAGTAGCCGGTGCCAATGGTTTAATGATTGAAATTCACCCCGATCCAAAAAAGTCACTTTCTGATGCACAACAAGCTATGACATTTGCAGATTTTGAAATTTTAGTTCAGGAAATCAGAAAACTAGAACCCGCCATTAACAAACCCATAGACGCCACTTACGAAGAGGCATAATTTATTAATATAAATCCTTTAATTTTGTTTTTATATGTGTGGAATAGTAGCTTACATCGGGCATAGAGATGCCTGTCCAATAGTTTTAAAAGGATTAAAACGCCTTGAATACCGCGGTTATGATAGCGCGGGTGTAGCATTACTTGATAGTAGCAAGGAAATGAAGGTTTATAAAAAAACCGGAAAAGTTGCTGACCTAGAAAACGAGATTGGCTCTAGAGATACTTCTGCCTTTACGGGCATGGGGCATACCAGATGGGCAACTCATGGTGCTCCAAATGATGTTAATGCTCATCCTCACCTTTCTGGTGATGGTGAATTTGCAATCATTCATAACGGAATCATTGAAAATTATGGCGCTTTAAAGGAAATGTTAAAGAAAAGAGGCCATGAATTTAAAAGTGAAACAGATACCGAAGTTTTAATTCATTTAATAGAAGAAGTTTATAAGAATAACCCAGTAACTTTTGAAGAGGCTGTTAGAATGTCTCTTACTCAGGTAGTTGGTGCTTATGCAATTGTAATTCTTTCTAAAAAAGACCCTAATTATTTAATTGGTGCCAAAAAAGGTAGTCCGATGGTAATTGGTATTGGTGAAAATGAACACTTTATTGCTTCTGACGCAACACCAATTGTAGAATACACAAGAAACGTTGTTTACTTAAATGATGGTGAAATTGCCATTATTGAAGGAAGTGAATTGACAATTAAAACGGTTGATAATACCATCAAACCTCCTTATATCACTGCTATTGAGTTCAATCTTGAAAACATTGAAAAAGGCGGATATGAGCATTTCATGTTAAAAGAAATCTATGAGCAACCAAGAAGTATCATGGATTCATTCAGAGGAAGAATTCACCTTCCAGATGCTAGAATTACGATGGCTGGTATTGATAAATACGAGGATAAAATCAAAAATATCCAAAGAATTGTCATAATAGGTTGTGGAACTTCATGGCACGCAGGTTTAGTTGGAGAATATTTATTTGAAGATTTAGCCCGTATCCCTGTTGAAGTAGAATACGCATCAGAATTTAGATACAGAAACCCGGTTATTGGCGAAAATGATTTT
Organism: Bacteroidia bacterium; assembly: GCA_051861545.1. Lineage (GTDB taxonomy): Bacteria > Bacteroidota > Bacteroidia > UKL13-3 > UKL13-3 > CAISCU01. The sequence continues at coordinate 340,250 of JBIMKP010000001.1, forward strand.
GTCATTGCGATTTCTCAGTCGGGCGAAACTGCTGATACTTTAGCTGCAATTGAATTAGCAAAATCAAAAGGTGCTACCATTTTTGGTGTATGTAATGTTGTAGGATCAAGTATTCCAAGAACAACAGATGCTGGAGCATATACACATGCAGGTCCAGAAATTGGAGTAGCATCAACCAAGGCATTTACAGCCCAAGTTACTGCATTAATTTTAATGGCTTTATCAATGGCTCAGAAAAAAGGAACTATTTCAACCCAAAGATTAAGAGAAATCTTAAATGAAATGGAAACTGTTCCCGAAAAGATTGAAAGAGTTTTAAAAACTGATGACCAAATTAAAGAACTTGCAGCTACTTATAAAGATGCAAAAAACTTTTTGTACTTAGGTAGAGGTTATGGATTTCCAGTTGCTTTAGAAGGCGCATTAAAATTAAAAGAAATTTCATACATCCATGCTGAAGGATATCCGGCTGCTGAAATGAAACATGGTCCAATTGCTTTGATTGATGAAGAGATGCCGGTTGTAATTATTGCAACACAACATAGCAATTATGAAAAGGTTGTAAGTAATATCCAAGAAGTAAAAGCTCGTAAAGGAAAAATTATAGTAATTGCTACCGAAGGTGATACTCACATACAAGAAATGGCAGACCATGTAATTTATATTCCTGCTTGTGAAGAGGTAATGTTACCATTAATTGCTACTATTCCATTGCAATTATTATCGTACCATATTGCAGTATTAAGAGAATGTAATGTAGATCAACCTAGAAACTTAGCGAAAAGTGTTACGGTTGAATAAAACTTAAAGAACATAAAAAAAGCCATCGAGTTCGATGGCTTTTTTTATGGGAAAATTTCTTTAAAAAAAATCGACACTATAAATAGTTTTAACTGGAATTCTTAAACCTGATTTAAGTACAATCATTTCATTTTCATGATTATAAACAAAGGCTTGAAATTTAAACAAGTCTCCATTAATATCTTTAAGTGTGATAAAAACTTTGATTTTAGGATGAGTTGTAAATACACCAGCTTTATCTAAATTAGTGCTTCTTGTTCTTAAATCTTCACCCTTATTTAGCACATCAGTTTCACTAAATTGAAGCTTCTTTAAATCTTCTTCCTGTGAAATATTTAATATCCTAAAATTTCCTAATGCATAATTATTCATGGACCAAAGTTAAATAAAAAGGGGCCGTTTTAGGCCCCTTTAAAATTATTCTACAAAAATATAACTTTCGTTTCTATAACCCTTTTCGTTTTTATACCAATCAGGGAAATATTTACCTCCACTTTGTGCCCATTGTGCAAAATGTAAATAAACCTGTGTGATATCGGTAATTTCTTTTTTGTCAAAGGTTTTTAATTCTGCACAGTAATCAAACTTCTCTGGAACTAAAATTGCCCAAGGTAAACCTGCTTTAGTTAAGTAGTTGTTTTCACCATCATTTGAATTATCATCAGCATAACCAAATAGTGCTTTATCAGCAAAAGAAGTAGCAGCTTTTCCTGGTAAATGTATTTCATAACCTCTACCCTTATCTTTCTCACTTACCCAAATAAATGGATCAAATTCACTAATACCACCAATATCTTCTAAACTAATTGGTTCTTTAAGTGAAATTACCACATTATATTCAACTGGTTTTGCTTTGGCTTGCGTAGGAACAGTATTCCAAGCGCCTAGTTCTGTTTTAGAATTTGTAAAAATTGTGAAAACAGCAGTTTCACTTTTTTCTTCAAGAGTTGCTCCTTTAACTTCTGAAATAAGTGAAGACTTAATAGGGAAATTATGACAAAATGCGATTGCTTGACTTCCACCAGAAGCTCTTAGTACATAATTTGCTTCAATTCCAATTACCTCATTTTTAGAATTTGTAATCATGTTATATTGGAAATCAACTACACAATCATTTAAATCATAATCACCTTTGCTAGGCCATAAATCTTCATAAGCAACAGTAACAAATTCTGATTCTTTAGGATAATAGTTGTTAAATGCGCGATTTTTATCCTCAGGATATTCATCTAATTTATCTTCAATCCCATCATCATCAGTATCATTAGATTTTGGTGCTTCACCATTACCATCTCTTATACATTCACTTTTGGGAATATAGGTTTTACAATCTTGCAAAACAGTATTTGAAATTGTACCCCAGTTTGTTTCAATTCCTGATGGATCACAGAATGAAAAATTACCATTGAATTTTCCACCACCATTAATTGTTGTATTCCCCTCTGACTTTAAAAATGATTTAGTTCCTGAACCGGCAACAATATTATTTACCATTAAATCTTTGGTATAAAGAACAGCAGCATCATTTAAATTCAAAACTCCACCACCATTAATTGTAGTTGTATTAGAAACAATGATTTCACCACTATTATTATTAAGCTGATTGTTTAAAGTAAAGTCTTTTCCAATTTTAATATAACAATTGTTTATGGTATTTGCACCTCCATTTAAATTAAAAGAACTTCCAATTTCTAATGCACCATTATTTGTAAAATCTTTGTTATTGTTAACATCGCCATCAACCTTTAATCCACCATCATTTACAAAATTACCTGCGCCGTTAATACTTAAATTTCCACCAATTTCTATATCACCATAATTATTAACTGTGCCATTTGGACTAAAATTTCCTTTAATTTTTGTGGAAATACTCCAGTTTTTAAATACGGAAGTAGAAGTATTTAAATTGAAATTCCCAATTTGAACTTCAGCATTATTTGAAATTAAAAGAACTCCATCATTACTAATGTTAATGTTTCCTATTTCAGCTTTACCACAAATTCTAACTGTACCACGATTAATATTGATATTGCCTTCAAAACTTCCGCTGATACAAACAACCTCACTGCTGTTATTTAAATTTAGATTTTGACCTGTTCCTGAAGCAGTTGATGTGCATCCAATATTACAATTTGGAGATACTGGAATAGATTTAAAAAGATTTTTACCAGATTTTTGTAATGCACCCACATTCAGAGAAGTGCTATTTCCAGTACTTGAAAGTTTATAAGTAGCACTCGAACCACTTGGCGCTGTAACCATAGCGTAAATAGTTTCGGTAGCAGTGGCAATTGTTAACTTAATTTTAAGGGGTGATTCCTTTTTTAATAAATAATTACCGTATAAACGGCCTTCACCTCTTGGATTACCATCATACAAAGAAACTAACCTTGTTTCACCGGCAGACATTCCCATATCAGGATTAACAGTTATAGTTATTTGCTTATAACTAGAAAATTTAAACCCTTTAGGAATAATCATCTCATGAATTGACTTCACGTTATTCTCCAAGTCAGCGGTTTTAGTTGATTCACTTGGAACCAAATTTTTCTTACATGAAGCCAAAACCAAAATAGAAAGGGCCGCAAGTGTAATTAGTTTTTTCATTTTTATAATTTAAATTTCTTGTATCGGTGTGAATACAAAGATACACAATAACCAGTTCACAAATTTTTTATTAGTCCCAACGAAATCAAACATTTAGCATAATTTTGGAGACAACTATTTTAAAGTTTCAAAAAAGTAATGCTAATTGCTGTATAACTATGATTATTTGCTTTAAACAAAAATTAATGTTTGAACTAAGATTAACATATCCACAAATTAAAAACAAATTTATATTCCAAATTTGGGAAAGATGCCTATAAAAAAATCCAAATTGAAACTGACCAAAAAACAACTTATCAACATAGATGCTTGTTTTTGTGGGCTTTAAATATTTGGTATAAACATTGAGATTTGCAATAAACACATATTATCAAAAAATCAATAAAATGTTAAAGGGATTATTCAATAGGTTATATAGGCTAAATATAGGCACCAGGACTGCTATGAGCTTTCTGGCTGTTGTATTAGCCTCTTTAATCTTCTCCTTAGCAGCTTTATTATTACTAGAATACAGCAAAAAAATTGATACTAAAATCTCTGATAAATACCGCCCGGTAATTTCAGCATTAAAAGATTACCAAACCCAAATTGAAACAACAATTCTATTAAGCTCTGATATTTCCTCTCAATTTAATGAAAAGAAAAGAAGAACATTAAAAAAGCAACTCGATAGAACCTATAATGAGAAAAAGCTAACTGTAATTGGAATGAGTCAGGAGGCCTCTTTAGAAGAAATTAGAAAAAATGTAGTTGATATAGATAAAGAATATCAAAAAATTGCTTCTAGAGAAAGAGAAATATTAAACTTAATGATGAGCAAGCAGGATTATGAAAATCCTGAAAAGCTTCATAGGGCTAGGTTACTTAATGATGAAATAGAATCGCTTTTTAATACACTTTCAACAAAACTGGAAGAAACAAGTATGGAAGCGATATATATTTTTAGACAACTAGAAACTCAAAAATATGCAAGCTACAGAACACTATCTTATTTATTAGTTATAATGATTGTTTTAATTATAGCTGTTAGTATATTTTCTATATACATTACTAATGTAACTGTAATCAAACCAATAAAAGAAATTAGTGCAATTCTTGATGAATTAAGCGAAGGTAAAATTATTAGTTTTCAATCTGGAGTTTATAGAAATGATGAAGTTGGAACTATGATTGAATCGGCAAAAAAGGTAGTTGATGGATTTAAAACCAAAACTGATGTAGCTAATGCAATTGGAAAGGGTAATTATCAAATAAATATTCCGCAATTAAGTAGGCATGATAAATTAGGAAAAGCCTTACTTGAAATGAGAAATAACCTACTGAAATCAAAGGAAACTGAAATTAAAAATCGTTTAGAATTAGAAGAGTATACAATTAATCTAGAAAAGAAAAACAAAGAATTAGATCAATTTGCGTACATAGCTTCACATGATTTAAAAAGTCCACTAAGAGGTATAAATAATTTAACCGAATGGATTCAAGAAGATTTAGGAGATGATCTTAAAGGAGAGTCTTTAAACTATTTTAATCTGTTAAAAGGCAGGGTTCATAGAATGGAAGCGTTAATTAATTCACTTTCAAAATATGCACGGGCCGGAAAAACACCAATAGATCAAGAAAAGCTATCAAGTTTAGAAATTGTTGTAAATGTTTTAAAAAGAATAAACCCCGCGTCGAATGTAGCAGTATATTTCGATGAAAAACTACCATTAATAGACGGAAATAGAAAAGACTTAGAAGAAGTATTTCTAACTTTTATTTCTAATGCAATAAACCACAATACGCAATTAGAGAAAATAGTAAATATAACCTATCAAGAGAAACTTAAAGATTTTGAATTCTGTATTGCCGATAATGGCCCTGGAATAGATAAAGAATTTCATCAAAAAATATTCACCATTTTCCAAACACTAGACAGAAGAGATGCAGTTGAAAATGTTGGAGCAGGATTAGCAATTGTAAAAAAGATTGTTGAAGAATATGATGGTAAAATTTGGATAGAATCTGAAAAAGGAAAAGGTTCTAAATTCTTCTTTAGTTGGCCAAAGTACCAAGCTGCTCAAGAAGATTAAAACAACAATGGTTTTGCTAGAAAAAGTAAATCGCAAAACCTGAAATGCAAAATAATAAATAGAGTAATCAAAACTTATTAAAGGCCAGCCGAAAAAAACATAAATAATTCAAATTTTAGGCTCTGTCAAATAAGATTTATATCAACTATTCAAGCAGCAGCAAAAACAAAGTTTACCTTATATCAGACTATTTTTAACTTAAAACGAATAATAATTAAGACAAAGGATTTACTAGAATTGTACCTTAAACCTTGAATTCAAATTACTAAATAGGGACCGCTGAAAAAGACAGAAACAGGTCAGATTTTAGACGCTGCCAAATTATACCGAATGCATTTTGTTAAAGTCCAATAAATTGGCCTAAACAAAATTGCCTCGGTATTAAACTATTTGATTTCATTTCTTTTATTTAAGATGTATGTATGATACTTCAATTTGGCAGCAACGACAAAGATGGCCTTGTTTCTGTCTTTAAGTAAATTGAAAGCCAATTGTACTTAATGCAAGGAATTTTAAGTAATTACTATTAAAACCTTGCATTTAAATCATTAAAAAACAGCCTAATTGATTGATAATAAATCCTAATATAGATTTTAAGCAGGCCCTAAATACTTAATTCATTTGTAATTAGTATTATTGATATTCAGTAGGCCCAAAAATATTCTAAATATTTTGACCATTAAAGACTTAAGTGATAAAATGAAAACTTATAAAATTAATGGTCGAAATTCCCTAAAAACTTGAAATACAAACACACAATAAATAGGAATTCCAACAAACTATCCATCGAAGACGACCTGTTGAAGTAATTTTTTCAATCTTTGTAAAAATATTTGTAACCTTTGCTGAGTTTTAATATATTGTACCTAACAACATGGGAGACAAAATTGTGAATATTTTACTAGTAGAGGACGATGAAGTAGACGTAATGAATGTAAAGCGTGCATTCAAAAAAAACAATGTTACAAATCCATTATTTGTTTGTAACAATGGATTAGAGGCGCTTGAATTTCTAAGAGGTCAACATCCAGATTCTCCATCTGAAATACCAAAAATTATTTTATTAGATTTAAATATGCCCAAAATGGGCGGTATTGAATTCCTAAGAGAAGTGAGAAAAAATGATGAATTAAAAAACATAAGTGTTTTTGTAATGACCACTTCAAATGAAGATAGAGATAAAGTTGATGCATATAATTTAAATGTGGCTGGTTACATTCTCAAACCATTGAGTATGGAAAGGTTTATTGAAGCAGTTTCTACACTAAATAATTATTGGAAACTTTGTGAATTTCCTGAATAAGAATAAATAAAATGGCAGAAGCCGAAAACAATCATTCCTATAAACTACTTCTAATAGAGGACGATGATGTAGACATCATGACGTTTCAAAGAGCTATTAGAAAAGCAGATTTGAATCATACATTAAGCGTTTGTAAAAACGCAAATGAAGCTTTAGAAACAGTATCATCTGAATCTTTTGACTGCATATTTCTTGACTACCAATTACCTGGTGTTGATGGCCTTCAACTTCTCATGAAAATGAGAGATATGAATGTTAGAACACCTGTGGCAGTTATGACCTCACAAGGTGATGAAAAAATAGCAGTTCAAATGATTAAAAATGGAGCTTTTGATTATTTCACAAAAGCTGAGATTAATACCGACAAAATCTCTAAGGTTGTCATAACTGCTATAAGACTAAGTGATAGTGAAAGGCAAAGAGAAAAGGCTGAAAGAGAAATTATTGAAAACAATAATAGATTAAACGCCATTCTTGAAAGTACTAGAAATTTGATTTATGCTGTTGATATAAAACTAAACTTAATTTCATTTAATTCTTCATTCAAAGAAAACATCGAACATCTTTTAAAAACATACGGAATAGTAAAAAGTGATATTAATCTCAATGATCTACCAATTTCGTTAGATAGGAAGGATAAGATGATTGGAAATATTAATAGATGTTTAAAAGGTGAACAATTTCAAGTATTAGAACAGGTAAGTTTTAGTAATTCAAGAAATGATATTCCCTGGTATGAAACCACGTACAACCCAATTATAAATTCAAAAGGTGATGTAACTGGAGCTGCTATATACTCACAAGATGTTACCGAAAATAAAAAATTCGAGCACGAATTACTTCAAGCAAAAAATGATGCAATAGCGGCAGCAAACACAAAATCTGAATTTCTCTCTAATATGAGTCATGAAATCAGAACTCCAATGAATGCAATTATTGGTTTAAGTGAATTACTATTAGAAGAAGGTTTTACAGGTACTACACTTGAAAACTTAAAATCAATAAAATATTCAGCAGATAATCTTTTAGTAATTATTAATGATATCCTAGATTTTTCAAAAATTGAAGCAGGTAAAATAACATTTGAATCTATAGATTTTGACTTAAGGCATCGAATGAATGAGTTAAAAAGAACATTCGACCATAGAGCACATGAAAAAGGATTGGAGTTTAATGTGATTGTTGAAAATAATGTTCCACCTGCACTTAAAGGAGATCCATACAGATTGAATCAAATTTTATTTAATTTAGTTGGAAATGCTTTAAAATTTACTTCACATGGACAAGTTGATGTAACAGTAAAATTAGAAGAACAAACAAATTCTCAATTAAAATTGAGATTTGATGTAAAAGATTCTGGTATAGGAATTCCAAAAGATAAACAAGACAAAATATTTGAAAGCTTTACTCAAGCAAATACTGATACTACAAGAAAATATGGTGGAACTGGCTTAGGATTAGCCATTACAAAAAATCTCACACAACTACAAGGAGGGGAAATTAGTATATCTAGTGAAGTAGCTAAAGGAACAACATTCTCTGTAATTATTCCTTATCAAATTGGAGAAAAACAAGTAGTTGAAGACAGGGACAAACAATACGCTGAAGAGGTTCAAGATTTATCAAAAATAAATATTTTGCTTGTTGAAGATAACTTGATGAATCAATTTGTTGCAAAACAGTTCTTCAAGAAGTGGAATAATGAAGTTGCAATTGCAAATAATGGCGCTGAGGCAATTAAGGTTCTAAGCGAAAGAGATGATATTGATTTAGTATTGATGGATTTACAAATGCCCGAAATGAGCGGCTTTCAAGCTGCAGAAATCATTCGTGCAGAAAAATCAATGGTAAAAAATGCTGCTGTTCCAATAATTGCTTTATCTGCTGATGCATTTCTAGAAACAAGAAGAAAAGTTTTAGAAGCAGGTATGGATGATTTTGTTACAAAACCATTTAAACCAGAAGAGCTCTATCAAAAAATAATTAAATATACTTTAGGCAAAGCAACATCATGAGTATATTCTATAAAAAAGAGGAAATAACCATTGAGGCTTTAAATAAAAGATGTGAAAATACATTAAGCCATTGGATAGGAATAGAATTTACTGAATTGACAGAAGATTCACTTATTGCAAAAATGCCAGTTGACCATAGAACGGTTCAACCTCTTGGAGTAGTAAATGGAGGTGCCTATTGCACATTAGCCGAAACTGTTGGAAGTATGGCAGCTAATCTTTGTATTGATAGAGAAAGATTTGTAGCATTGGGATTAGATATTAACGCAAACCATGTTAAATCTGCAGGTAAAGGGTTTATTACTGGAGTAGCAAAACCCATTCATCTAGGCAAAACAACTCATGTTTGGGAAATCAAAATGTTTGATGATGATGCTAAACTTTGTTCTATTAGCCGATTAACTATGGCCGTTATTTCAAAAGATAGAAAATAATGGCTTTTGTAATTTTCAAATTACCATTTTCTAGTAAGATAACTTATTGGAAAGGTGAAATTAATCCAGAAGCAAATAGTATTAAAATTAACGACAAAAAGAAGTTTGTAATAGGCAAATTTAACAACGGCAGCAGTGTATATAGTTTAGAAGTAAATGAGGAACTTATAAACGAAAATATTCCTTACAAACAACTAAAATTTAGTTACAAAAACGAAGACGCAAAAAGTTTAAATAAACAGGAATTTTGCAACTTACTTTCAGATGCAATATCAAATATCAATAATTCTGAACTCTTAAAAAAAATAGTTTTATCAAGAACAGAAATAACGAGAACTAAAATAAATATTGTTAATTCATTTAAAGCATTATGCACTAAGTACCCAAATGCATTTGTACATTTAATAAGTTCAGAAATAACTGGAACATGGTTAGGCGCAAGTCCGGAAAAATTTATTGAAATAAAAAACTCAAAGCTATCAACGGTAGCGCTCGCAGGAACATTAACTGATGGAGAAACTGAGTGGAAGGACAAAGAAAAAAAAGAACAAAAATGGGTAGAAATTCACATAGAAAATGTGATGAAAAATTTGGGTATAGAAGTCGTTAAAACTGGACCTGAATCTTTGGAAATTGGAGACCTAAAGCACCTTATAACAAAATATGATGCCGAAATAAACACCAAAACAAACATTAACAAGATAATTGAAGAACTAAATCCCACATCAGCAGTTGGAGGAATACCAACCAATGAAGCAACAGCATACATCAATCAAAACGAACAATATAATAGAGAATTTTACAGTGGAATTATTGGGCCCTATTGGGATAAGAACAAAATTGATTTATTTGTAAACTTAAGATGTTTGCAAATAACTAATGAAAGTATCATTCAATATGCAGGAGCGGGAATAACAAATGAATCAATTCCGGAAAAAGAATGGGAAGAAACTAAAAACAAAATGGAAATGACTAAAAAACATTTATCCTTTATACACTAGTACTTCTTATCAAAAAATCATTTAGTGGCATCACTAATTTAGAATAACCAATAACTAGATTTTTTAATTCATTAGAATCAATAAGTTTATTTGAAATCTTTTTCTCCGCAATAAAACTTTTCATCTTTATATAATTTATCATTTCATTGCTAATATCATAACCCTTAGGTGGTCGACTTAAAGATTCACCAGTAATACTAGCAAATTCATTTACAAAAGATTTAGCCTCAACAATTTTCTTAAATTCTGAAGAATGATAATCGATTTCTTGTCTAATTGCTTGCAAAATGAAGGGAGGTGGCAAATAAGTTCCACCTGCAAAAAAACTATTATTTGGTTCTAAGTGTAAATAAAAACCACAAAAGAATTCCTTATTTCCAGTAAGATTTAAATTCATTCCGAAATTAGTTTTATATGGATCTTTATTTTTAGAAAAACGAATATCTCTGTTAATTCTAAAAATACATTTTGAAGGATTCATTGTAGAAAATCTATCATCAATTTTACCCAATTCTAAGAGAACTTCTTTAATAAAAACAAGAAATTCGTTTCTAAGCTCCTGATATTCTTTACGATTATCATCAAACCAGTCTTTCGAATTATTCTTTTTTAACTCATTCAAAAATTGAAACAAATCAGATAACCTCATAAAATTTAAACTTATGCCATCAAAGTTAATGATTTTGGTATTTTTGCAATACTTAGTAAATCGTAAATTATGTTTGACAGAGAAAGACCAAGTTTTGAGGATAGCAATAATGTAACAGTAAAAAGATGCTTTTTTGCTTATGAATATGCGTCAGAATATGTAAAGAATAAAACTACAGCAGATATTGGATGTGCAGATGGCTACGGAACACAGTTTTTAGCCGATTACAGCCATAAAACTACAGGAGTTGACTATAGCAATGAGACAGTAAAAATTGCGAATGAAAAACATAAAAATAAAAAGAATCTAAATTTTATCTCTTCGAGTGTACCACCATTACCATTTGAAGACAATAGTATAGAAGTAATAACAGCATTTCAGTTTATTGAACATATTGAAGATAGATTAGGATTCATTAAAGAAGTAAATCGGGTATTAAAACCTGGTGGTACTTTTTTGTGTTCAACTCCAAATATCAAAATGAGCATAGCTAGAAATCCTTTCCATGTACATGAATATACATTCGATGAAATGAGGAAAGAAGCTGGAAGTGTATTTAAAAATATTGAATTATATGGAGTTCAAGGAAATAGCAAAGTGAACAAGTATTATGAAGACAATGCAAAGTGGGCAAAAAAAATATTAAAACTTGATCCCTTAGGAATACATAAAGTCCTACCAGCATCATGGCTAGTAATTCCCTATAATTGGCTAACTAGTTTAATGAGAAAAAACTTAAAAGAGACAAACAATGCTACATTAGAAATTGAAACTAAAGATTTCTTTTTAACCCAAGAAAATATAGACCATACTTGGGATATATTCCTCAAAGCAATAAAGTAAAGCAGGTTGAAATATCTAATAGTATTTATTATCAATTAAATAAACATTAGAAGTATAATTTAGAGGAAAAGTAATAAGTTAAACTAATATAAGTTTTAAATTAAAGACTAAAACAAGGTCATTAAAATAATTGCTTCTTATCATAATCTGCTAACACAAAATAAAAAATATCCAAAAAAAAAGAGGCTGTTTCTATTGCTGAAACAGCCTCTTTTTTTTATTAGGATAAAACAACAAAAACAACCAGGAGAATAAAATAAAACGAATTAGTTAGAGGTAAAATAGAAAAGGAACTGAGGGTTATTCAATTAACCATACTTAAGTAAGCCTTTATCAACATAAGCAAACAGACAATTAATAAAAGTCTTAGTTTAACTATCATAAAACTAGAAATAAAAAAATTGATTAATCATACGACAATTAATTCAATAAGTAAGAAGGGTGATACAAAACCAACCCAAATCTAAATCAATACATTTTAAAAATTTGATATTAGTGTAAATGCCTAGCTCTTAGAATTAATAAGCAATATTATCAAATAACTATAGATAATTTAGGGTGAACGAGTTCATCAATAATAAATTAGACCAGCAGAAAAAGCTTGAAAATAAAACAAAAAAAAAGGGGCGGCCGAGGCCACCCCTTTCTCTATTAAGATTCAATAATACTAGTTAGTTTTAGTAACCTTAGTTGTTTTGCTTAAGCCATTAACAGAAACCTTAACGAAGTAAACTCCGTTTGATAAGTTTCCTAAATTCTTAATTTCATGGTAATTATTACCAGATTTAACATTTACAACTTCTGAGCTAATAACTCTTCCATGCATATCAACAACATTAACGATAGCTGGTGAATTTGAAGAAGCTTCAATACTTACACCAACAGAAGCAACAAACGGATTAGGATAAACTTTTACATCATCACCTAAAACATCTTCTTCTGAAACTACGGCAACATTTGAGTAAGAGAATTGACCATCAAAATCAATTTGTTTCAATCTGTAGTAAATAGTGGTTAAACCAGTTTTAGCAAAAGCTGAATAATCAACTGAAGCATATTTAAGTGTTACCTTGCTATTACCTGCACCATTCACAAATTCACCGATTTGTTCGAAGTTTTCACCATCAAAGCTACGTTCTACAAAGAAACCTTTGTTATTGATTTCAGAAGCAGTAGCCCAATCCAAATTAACGTCACCATTAACATTCTTAGCACTGAAATAAATCAAGCTAACAGGTAATGGATTAATTGAAGCGTCACCACCCACTGCAAACTGACCATATTGAGTCATATTAGTACGACTTAAGATTGGAGCAGTATTCGACCCACTAGTAGCAGAATGAGTACCATTTAAGTTCCAAGCAGAAGTTGTGCCAGCTCTGCGTAACATAATCAAGTTACCAAAACTATTAACACCAGCAAATCCAGTTGCATTAATAGTAGCAGTGAATTCACCACTAGCAATTCCAAAAGGAGTTAATGTCCAATATCCATTGGTACCAGTAGTAGTTGCAGTAACAGTAGCTACCAAATCAGTTAAAGGTAAACCAGTATTACCGGCAACCGCTCTAACGAAACCGCCAGTTAATGAACCATAAGTTGAAGGAGCTGTTGTATAAGCAACAGTCATTTCTCTAACAGCACCAGCAGTATCAATTAAAGGCATAGAAACTGAATTGTTTGTTGAATTAGTCCATACTCTGAAATTACCAGCAACACCAGCAGAAGTACCAATTAATTTTACACCCAATTTAGTTGTATCAGAACCAACACCAACAGTGAAGTTAGTAGAATTTCTAATTCTAGAATTGTTTCCTAAATTAAAAGTATCTCTAGCCATTAAAGCATTACCAGCTGCACCAGTAAGATTTAAGATGGTACCAGAAGTAACTTCTAGAACACGGATTTCTTCATTCTGAACGTTAGTAATTGTTATAGGAGTTGTGCTATTGAAAGTCAACTTATCATTAAAATTAGCTAAAGTACGAGAAGGTGTCCAGTTTGAAGCAGTTGCATAGTTATTAGAAGTAGCACCAGTCCAAACATAATTGTTGAAAGGAGCATCTTGGATATCAACAGTGTAATCTTCAGTTTCACCCCAAGTGTAAGTCAAACATGGAGTAGGTAAAACACCCTGCTCAACATAAATAACACGCATTCTAGTAGTACCAGTAGCAGCAGTAGCAGGAATAAGAACTGAACCAGTGAAAATCTGGCCTAAATTACTACTTGTGTGTGCACCAGTTGAATAAACCATTTCACCTGCATCAGTAAATTGACCATTTTGGTTATAGTCAATATAAACTGCACCAAATGAACCAAAGTTACCGCCACATGAAGCTAAATTCAACGAAAGTGCTGTTGCAGAACCTTTGTATACAATAGGAGCTGGTAATGCAGTATAATTATTGTACATACTTGTAGTTGAACCAGGACCACCTACAGAAGCACAAGTTGTAGTATTATTTAAAGTACCAAAAGTAACATTCCAAATTTCTTCATCTGCAGTACTTGTAGCAGCAGAAGGACAGTAAGGAGCGCGAATTTCTCTTCTTCCAACTGGAGCAGAAACATTTGGTGTTTGAGTAATACCACCAATTAGCGAAGAAACTAATTCACCATCAATTGAATCACCTAAGATTGCATTTGATTTGATGTTATAAGTAACCCAGAAATAATTGTCTCCATTTAATAATGCTTGTAAACCATTAACTGAATAAGCTCCAGAAGCAGTTGGAACATAAGTTGTACCAAACTGACCAGTTGCAGCAAACGTTGAACTTGCTCCAGTATACCAAACATTAATGCCAGAAACATTCGAAGTATCAATACCACCACCGTTAGTGCTTAAATTCAACTGAGTTAAATTAATAGGAGCACCAACTGCACTTGTTTGAACTTGAATTCTCAATACAACATTATTATTAGAGTTTGTTTCAACTTTACTTAAGTTAGTATGAGAAGCTGTTGAAGCTACATATGACATTGGAACTGCAACAACTCTATTGCCTGCTGGATTAGTAGCAGAAGGAATTACCCAAGAACCATAAACGTTGATACTATCTACAGCTCCATCTAAGAAGTTACCATTTGAAGCACCAGCAGCAACATTATAAGCTAACCAATAGTTATTTGTATCGTTAATAGCTGTATCAGAAACCAAAATAGCAAATGAAGTGCTTGGACTAGTAACACTACCTAACAATTTGCTGGTATTGAAACTTGAACTAGCACCAGTAGTATAAAGTTTAGCTTCAGTGATGTTAGCAATAGCTGTTGTTCCCGTAGTTTTGAATCTGAATTCAGTTACTTGACCAGGAGAACATGATGAACTCACAACTTTAACTGGAATTCTTAATACCGGAACATCAGGAGTTCCAGAACCAACCGAACCTGTAACTTGTAAAGTATTAGAAGCAACATAAGTTGGAGAGATATCAACCAAATTAATGGTATAATCTTCTGTCTCACCGTAGGTATAAGTTCCGCATGGAGCAGGAATTTGAGTTGTTGGTGAAACCCACATGTAAATTACACGCATCAAAGTTTGACCAGAAGCAGCAGTACAAGGAATTGTAATGTCACCTGTCATTAATCTACTAGCACTTACGGGCTGCAAAGCAGAAGCCCCTAAGTAAACCAATTCACCTGGATCAGTTAATAAACCATTTTGATTTAAATCAACATAAACAGCTAATCTACCATCCAAACTAAAACCACTACAATCAAATCCTGTAACAGATAATGGAACTGGAATACCTTTAGCAATATTTGGAGCTGTTAATCCTTGATAATTAGAATATAAGCTGTTAACAGAACCTAAACCAGGAGCAACAGTAGCACAAGTTGATGAACTATTTAATGTACCAAAAGTAACATTTGTAATTTCATGATAGAAATTAGTAGTTGCAGCAGAAGCACAATAAGGAGCTCTAATATCTCTTTTACCAGCAGGAGCTGTAGTTGTAGGAGTTTGAGTAATACCAGCAATTACAATTGAAGCAACTTCAGCATCAACTGAATCACCCAAAATAGCTGTTGGTTTGATATCATAAGTTACCCATAAATAGTTAGCTCCATTAGCTAAAGGTAGCGCCCCTGTAATTGAGTAAGAACCTGAAGCAACTGGAACATAAGTTGAACCAAACTGAGTTGTTGTAGCAAATGTTGCACTTGAACCTGTATACCAAACTTTAATATTTGAAATATTAGAAGTATCGATACCACCACCATTTGTACTCAAGTTTAATTGAGTAACATTAATAGGAGCGCCAGTAGCACCAGTAGTAACCAAAATTCTTAACATTTGATTATTAGTAGAGTTGGTTTCAACTTTACTTAACACTGGATGAGTAGCATCTGAAGATACGTATGTCATTGGAGTTGATACCACCAAATTACCAGTAGGATTAGAAACACTTGGAACATAATAAGCTCCAAAAGCATTAATACTATCAAAAGTTGCATCCAAGAAATTACCATTAGCAGCACCAGAAGCAACATCATAAGCTAACCAGTAGTTATTGGTATCATTAACAACAGTATCTGAAACTGTGAAAATAATTTGACCACTTGGAGAGTTAACCGTTGCTAATAATTTACTAGTATTAAAAGTTGAAGTTGAACCAGTAGCGTACAATTTAGCAGCAGTAATATTAGCAGCACTTGTAGTACCTGCAGTGTTAAATCTTAATTCATTAACAATACCAGGTAAACATGGAGTTGCTGTAACCTTAACTGGAACTCTTAATACTGGAACATCTAATGTACCAGCAGCAATTATGCCTGTGCTTTGGATTGCAGTAGAAGCTGTATAAGTAGCAGGAGAATTTACAAACTGAACTGTATAATCTTCAGTCTCACCATAACCATAAGACAAGCAAGAAGAAGGAGTAACTCCTTCAACTAACATTACACGCATTCTAGTTGGTTCTGTTGTAGCTGTGCATGGAACTGTGAATGAACCAGTGCGGAATACACCATTTCCATAAAGGAATGAAGGTGACATATGAACGTTTTCGCCTACATCTGTAAAGTCACCATCATTATTGTAATCAATATAGATAGCAACAAAACCGTTGAACTGTCCACCACAAGTAGCAGCATGTATAGAGAAACTAGTTGGTAAACCAGCAACAATAGTAATAGGAGCAATTGTAGCAGAATAATTCGAATACATATTCAAAACAGAACCAGGACCACCAGTAGTTGCACAAGTTGAAGTATTTGAGAAAGTACCAATTGTTACATTCAAAATTTCACCATCTGCAGTTGTTGTTGCAGTAGAAGTACAATAAGGCTGACGGATTTTTCTGATACCTGCTGGAGCCGAAGTAGTAGGAATTTGAGTATTACCAGCAATTACAATTGAAGTTAATTCAGCATCAACTGAATCACCAAGAATTGCGGAAATTGTAGGTTTGATATCATAAGTTACCCAGAAATAGTTTGTATCATTTAATAATGATTGTAAACCAGAAACTGTGTAAGAAGCACCATTAGCAACTGGAACGAAATTTGTTCCAAATTGATTAGTTGTAGCAAAAGTAGAACTTGCACCAGTATACCAAATCTTAATAGCAGAAATGTTAGAAGTATCAATACCACCACCATTTGTACTTAAGTTTAATTGAGTAACATTTATTGGTGAACCACTAGTACTTGTGCGAACTAAAATTCTCAACATTGCATTATTCGTAGAATTTGTTTCAACATTATCTAATCTAGTATGAACAGCATTTGAAGAAACATAAGACATTGGAGTTGCAATAACTCTGTTACCAGCAGGAGTGCTAACAACAGGAGTATAATAAGCACCAAAAGCTTGAACACTATCATAACGAGCATCTAAAACATTGTTATTTATTGCTGATGAACTAACATCGTAAGCTAACCAATAGTTATTAGTATCATTAACAACAGTATCTGATAAAGTAAAGATGATTTGACCTGAAGGAGCAGAAACTGTACCAACTAAATTAGCAGTACTAAATGCATTTGAGTTACCTGTTTTGTACAATTTAGCATTAACAATATCTGTTACAGATGTTGAACCAGCAGTATTAAATCTCAATTCTGTGATTATACCTGGCAAACAAGGAGTAGCAGAAACTTTAACAGGAACTCTTAAAACTGGAACATCTAAAGTACCAGCCGAAGTATTTCCTGTAACTTGAATTGCAGTTGTAGAAGTTAATGAAGCCGGAGAGTTAACAATATTAATTGTATAATCTTCAACTTCACCCCATGTGAAAGTACCACAAGAAGGGGTAACTGTTCCTACCACATTGTATACTACACGCATTCTAGTTAAACCAACATTCGAAGAACAAGGCAAGGTAACAGTACCAGAGAATAATGTTCCAACAGTATTATTGCTATTTGCTGCTGGTGGTGAAAGAACCATTTCTCCAGCATCCAAGAAGTCTCCATCTTGGTTTAAATCGATATAAACACTTACTCTTGAATTAAAGCTACCTCCGCAAGAACCTCCTAAAATTGACATAGGAATAGATAATCCAGCTGGAATATTAGGAGCAGGTAAAGCAGTATAGTTATTGTACATACTGTTTGTTGAACCAGGTCCACCAACAGAAGCACAGTTTGTTGTATTATTTAATGTACCAAAAGTAACATTCCAAATTTCTTCATCAGCAGTGCTTGTTGCAGCAGCAGTGCAATAAGGAGCACGAATAATTCTAACTCCTGTTGGAGCAGCAACTAAAGTTTGAGAAACACCACCAATAATTAATGAACTAATTTCACAATCTACTGAATCACCAATTGGAGCATTACTAACGATATCATAAGTTACCCAGAAATGGTTTGTGCCATTTACCAAGTTCGTATTACCTGTTATATTAAATGCGCCATTAGGACTTACTGTTGTTCCTACCAAATTAGCCGTAGAGAATGTTGATGAAGCACCTGTAAAATACAATTTTGCATTTGTAATTTTATTTGTTGGATTTGCACCACCACCATTTGTGTTTAAGTCAATTTGTGTCAATGGAACTGGAGCACCAATTGCTGACATTAAAACTTGAACATCTAAAATTTGATTGTTTGTTGAATTTTGCTCAACTCTAGTAACAATCGATTGATTTGCAGATGCACTTACAAATGTCATTGGAGCACTTACAACCCTGAATCCAGCAGCCGGAGAAACCGGATTTGTTGTAGCACCACTAAAAACTAAACTAGGGCACTCAGCAGCTAAGCTATCTCCTAAAATTGCAGAACTTGAAACATTATAAACTAACCAGAAATAATTATCTCCAGCTGCCAATGTTTGGGTACCTGTTACTGAGAAAGCTCCTGATGGAGATGTAACTAAAGCACCAAAAGGTGTTGAAGTTCCAAAAGTTGCACTAGTACCTGTATAAAAAACTCTTGCACTAGCAAGTGATGCTAATCTTGAAGTTCCTGTGGTATTAAAGTTCAACTGAGTTAAGTCTTTAGGAACCTGACCAGTTGTTGTAACTCTAACTCTCAACATTACATTGTTACCACTACCAATTGATACCGGATCAACTGTTCTAAGAACCTCAGTTCCACTAACTGTCATTAATCCAGCACTTGAAACAAATGTGAAATAGTTACCATTTGTACCTAATGGAGCAATTGGTCCAAAAGGAGCAGCTGTTGTTGAGCCAAAAGTATAAATTGTATTATTAACAAACCCTGTAGTAGTTGGTGAAGCTAAACCTCTTCTTCTCCAAGTTGCTCCTGTTTGAGCAGTTGCTTGACCAACAAAAAGTTGATTCTGATTACCAAATAAGTTATCGCTATTACCTAGCGTATAATTATTCGCACGCATTGTTAATATAGCATTTGTTGGAAGATCATTACCACCATTTAAGTCGATAAAATATGTTTTATCACCCATTGTAGTAGTTAAACCTGTATCAACAGTTCCACCTGGAGCACCAACTTGACTAAATATCAAAGTTTGGTTATTCCATAAACCACCGGGAGTTAGAATTAATGTTTTTAAATGGTTTGAATTGGTTGTAGCTTGTAAGTATGAACCACCAACACCTAAAGGAACATTGATTGTACCTGAAGTAGTTGCGTTTCTGTCGAACCTAATTGGACCAATAACGTAAGAACCAGCAGTTAAAGGTGGGTTTGTTGCTGTTGGAAGAATACCAGCAGAACCACCACCTAATTGACCTACAATTAAAGGATTTGCTGCGCTTGTGAAAACAATACCTCTAGAAAAAGTTGTTGCACCACCTACTGTTGCAGAACCAACTCTTACAGGACTTGTTGTACGAATATGATCCATTGTATTAAAGGTCATAGTTCCTAAACAAATAGATTCACCATTTGCAATTGAATCTAATTCAAAACCTGTAAAGATTGTATCTCTTCCAAGTTGAGCTTGTTGCATGTTACCATTAGTATTACCTCCATAAGTAACACTTCTTACAAGAGTACCTAAAGATGGAAATAGAGGACGAGAAGTAAAGAACGACCTTGCATTTCTAGTAATAATTACTGATGTAGCTGGTGAAGCTAAACCAACAGTTAAGTTACCATTTGGAGAAACTGGTCCTTCAACTAAGAAAATATTATTACGAACCACAACAGGTGAATTATAAGTTGTACCACCTGAGTTAGCATGAAAAATTTGAGGAACAATACCACCAGTAATAGTACCAGAACTAGAAACTGTTGAAGCTGCACCACCAGTGAAAAACAAAGTTGTAACAGTAGAACCGTTAACTGTTAAAGTACCATCATTGGTTAAGTTACCACCTAAGTAAGTCCATCTTCCAGAAGTTGTTATAGTTCCGGTATTAGCTGAATAAGTACCTCCAGAATTGATTGTCAAGTTTCCGAAAGCTTGCATTACCTGTGACAAAGAACTAGAATAAAATCTTAAAATTCCATTTACAGTTATATCTTGAGCACGAGCGACGTTTACATCAATTTCTACAGTATGACCTACGTCAATAATAGCATTGTTATCGGCATTAGGAACAACGCCACCAACCCAAGTTGCGGGGTTACTCCAAAGGCCTGAACCAGCAGAAGTAATAGTAGTTGGAGTAAATTCTTCAACACTAAAACTATCAATAAATAAATTAGCTGAGAAGCTATAAGCAGCATTTCTCATCAAACCAAATTTAGCTCCACTTACTTTATAAGCAGCAGGGATTTTCACATTAATATTAGACCAAGGTGAAGCAGCATTCATAGTACCAGCAGCAGTTGTTCCTGTAGTAGGTATTGCTGCATTTGGTTGAACATGCATAATTGGTTTCCAAGTAACACCATTGTCGTTTGAAGCAACAACAACTAATGGATAAGTGTAATTACTTGTTTGAGCACAGAAATACTTAAACTTCACAAAAGGATTTGTAGAACTAGATAAATTCACCGTTGGTGATTCCATCCTTCTAAACATTGTATTGGCTTGGCTACCATAATAGTAATCCTCAATCCATAAAACTCCATTACCTGAAACAGAATTTGGATTGTTTGGAGCAAAGCCAGTTTTGGACCATGATGTACCTGTACTAATGTTTTGTTCCCAGTCTTTTGGACCAATAACATTGATAGCAGTTGGAGTTCCGTCACTCCACAAGTTAAAACGGGTTTGCGTCCAGTTGGCTGGCGCTGGCACGGCCCCTGTAAAGGTGGCATCGAAGTTTTCACTCAGGTAGACTTGCGAAAAGCCCGAGTTTGAAACTCCAATCATGCTCAGAAAAGCTACGAAGACAAGCAGCTTTTTAAGTAGTAATCGTTTATTCATATTATATTAGTTTGAAATTTTTCGCGGTGCATAAGGTATAAATTATTTATTAATGTTTACACATGCAATGAGCCTGAAGAGCTAAATTGCTGTATTTCAAGTGTTAATTTTGATTTTTTTTCTCATTAAAAATTGAAAATTTTGTTAAAATTTAGGGTATTTTTAGATTATTTTAATCTTTTAACAATTTAAAAATCGACTGTTTTTCATTCAATCTTACATCAATTATGTATATACCTTTTGTTAAAAACTGTAATGAAATTTCGTTCGATTCAATTTGTTTGTTTTTATAAACTTCTCTTCCGAATATATCATAAATTGATAATGCCGATCCAAATATTAAACCATCTATAATTAAGTTTTCATTTGTTAATGGATTAGGATAAATATTTAGGTTCAATTCATTCTTCTTTACATCAACTAAACCTATTGGTATTTCCAAATTAAAGAAAGCACTTGTATCGGCTAAATCAGCATCTAAAACAGATTTGATTATAACTTTACCATAACTTGAACTTGGAATTAAAGTTGGCACAAAACTTACACTTGATAATGATGCACTATAATTACTTGAAATTTTAGTATAAGTAACACCTGAGTCAACACTCATCTTTAATTCTACTGAGTCAATATCTTTAGATTCCCAAGAAACTTCTAGATTGTTTCCAACTTTCCAACTTGATGTGGAATTCGGTTTAATTAAAGAAAGTTCTGGAATTAAAATCTTGAAGAAATCTGAAGTATCAGCTGTTGAACCTGTAGTTGATTTTACAATGATTCTTCCACTTCTATTAACTGGGATCAAGGATGGTTGAATGCTTACTGAGCTAGATTTAACCGAAAATCTATTAGGCAATAATGTATAGGTTAAACCAGAATCAACACTCATATATACTTGTAATGAATCAAAATCTTTAGCAGTCCATTGTAATTGAATTGAAGCGCCTTTTTTCCAAACTGAATTTACATCTGGTTTTATTAAAGTAATTTCAGGAGCTAAAGGCTGATTTGAAATCCAAGTCATATTAGAAAAATTTATCGAATTAACCCAAGAAGGATTATCTACAAAAGGGTTTCTATTTCCTTGCTGTGAAAATATCATTTCATTACGTGCAATCTCGAAATTATCAGGTGGATCGATTTCATTCCATTGCTTTAATACATTTTGGTCTTGGTTTGAAGGCAAACTCCAATTTTGACCACCAACACCATGGTAACAAACCGACATATACATTAAAGCTCTTGCTGCATCTCCCCTTTGATCTGGTCTTGGTTCATATACAGTTTTGCCAAGGCTATCTGTTCCTACTTTACCAAAACCTGTTGGAGCAGTGTAAGTAGCATTTTTTACATTACCATAAGGATGATTAGATCTTCTAACATTTGCATTTACTTGATGAGTTGGGTACAAATGATGTAAATCGTTGAATTCAGGAAGTTCTTTAGTAGTTCCTGGAGCATTAGGCCAATCTGGTCTTCCACCATTGCTAGGCATCCAACTTTGTGGGAAAGTATGCTCTCTTGTTAAAGTTGCACCATTTGAACCAGCAGCCCAAAGAAATGGGTCGTTATAAATGAATGGAGCCCCTGAATAAACGCAATTCACGACCTCTTTTCCGGCACTAGTATCTCTTGCTAACCAATTATCAACTACTTTAGAAATATATAGACTATAAAAAATTGTGTCGTGAGGATTAATTTTTTGGGATAAACTTGTTACAAAATTACTTTGATTAGGGCTAATTGAGTTATAATAATTTCCTGGTGTATTAGTTGCAGATACAACACTTGCAGAGGCAGCATTAGCAGTATAGTTCTCAAATCCTAAAGGACCATTAAAACTGTAAATAGCATAATAATATGTTGTATTAGCAACTACATAATTTGGTGAATACACTTTTGGCGAATCAGAAATAAAAGCAACTTGGGCGCCACCAATATAATCACCTTTTTGGTAAGTGATACCATCGATTGGTGCTTGAACAACCGCAGAATCTTTTCTTTTTAGAACCAAATAACGCTCAGGTGCAGGACTTGCAGCTTGAAAGTTCATTTTATATGCAAAAGATTTGATATCTGTAAACTGAATATTTGATGCCAATGAAGTTGGCTCAGAAGCATAATTACCGCCTATGGCATATAATTTTACTACAAAAGGATTTTTTAAAGCATCATTTGAATAAATTTCTAAATTAGCTAATCGTGTTCCAGCAGTAGTTGTAGAAAAATTAAGTGTAAAGGGTTTTGAAGATGAAGGAGCAACAAAATTAATTGTATCATTAATGCTAAAATCGGCCATAGCATCGCCAACAATTCTCATACTATCAATTCTTAAAGTATCTGAAGCACCGTTATTTTCAATAAAGAATGAGCTGCTTGAATTTTTTCCTATAACATTGGTAGCATTACTAACTAGTGAAATAGTTCCTTTTTTAACATTAATAGTGGCTTCAGAAGCCAATCCCTTAGTAATTAAAACACTATCAACAGCCATATTACCACCTGGTACATTTGGATTTCCACCTGGTAGTTTTGTAGTGTAAAAAAACCTTACATACCTAGTTGTTGCTTGTAAAACATCAGTATATTTTCCACCCGTAAAATTTGTAACAGTTGTTGCTTTTGAAGTTATTGAACGGATTGTCGTCCAAGAACTACCATTTGCACTCTCTTGAATATCAAACTGACCACCCCAAGCACTTCCAGCATTTTGTGGACTTAAATAATAACTTAATAAACCAGGCTTATCAGAAAAACTGATGACAAAGTTTTCGTTGGTTGCATCTAATCTAGCAGAAAGGTTATCTCCTATTCCAAATGCATAAGTCAAGTTTCCATTTGTACCCAAATTCATTGTCCAGCCAGAAGGAGGCGAAGAAATGCCTGGATTACTGAAATTCCAGCTTGTAGGTAATGTTGTTTGGGCATTTAAAACAATGCTTAACAAACTAAAAAGAATCGTAAATAATTTTTTCATTTCAAAATTTTTAAGGACAGCCTTAGTCAAACTAAGAATTTCCTGCAAAATACTTGAAAGATTTAAGGTTTTTATTTTCAAAGGCTAATTATTGAAAATTTAATTTTAAAGAAACAAAAAAATTACATGAACGAGGAGTTATTATATTACATGTGGAATGGCCGCATTTTAGAAATTAATGAGTTATATACAACTGAAAATGAGAAAATTGAAATAATAAACCAAGGTTATCGAAATTTAAATTCAGGACCAGATTTTTTGCATGCAATGATTAAAATTGGAACAATAAAATTAGCTGGCCATATTGAATTTCATATAAAAAGTAGTGATTGGAATCGGCATAAACATCAAAATGATGCAGCTTATAATAATGTCATACTTCATGTTGTAGTTGAGGACGATAGAAAAATTGAAAACAAAGCAGGTTCAAATATTCCAACTCTTGAAATTGGAAAGTTAATTCCAGAAAATATACTTTCAATTTACTATGAATTACTAAAGAGTAAAAGTAAGATTCCATGCGAAAAAATATTAACACTTCCACCAGAAGCAATCAGCTTACAATGGTTAGAACGACTTGCTATCCAGCGTTTAGAAACAAAATATTATAGAATAAAAACTAGATTAAGCGATTGCAAAAACAATTGGGAAGAAGTTTATTATGCAGAAAGTTTAAGGTCGTTTTTAGGCAGCATCAACACTGCCGGAGCTGAAATGCTTATTCATGAATTAGATTATGGTTTGATTATAAAATACAGAGACCAAAAATTCAACTTATTGGCATTAATGCTTGGAAAAGCAGGATTTTTGGAAGAAAATTATACGGATAAACTTAACTATGAGATTAATAAAACTTGGTCGTTTTTAAAAAGAAAACACAATTTAAAATCAATAGGAGAAGGTATTTGGAAATTTTCGAAAACCAGACCAGCAAATTTTCCTAGCAATCGCTTATTTCAGTTTTGCTTATTTTACAATGCACATGAAAATGGTTTTGATGCATTTGTTAAAACAACAAGCTTAGAAACAAGTGAAAAATTATTGAACAAATACTTAAATAACAAAACCGAAATAAAGCCTATTTTAACAAATGGAAAGAAAATTCTACCAGCCATTTATGCAGGTTCAGGAATTAAAAATCGATTGATGGTGAACGTTATAGCTCCTCTAATATTTGCATTTGGTATTGAAAAAGATAATGAAAGATTAAAATCATTGGCATTAAATTTTTGGATGATTGCCGAACCTGAAAAAAATGGAATTACAGAGTTTTGGAAATCAAAAGGCTTGGTTGCACAATCGGCATTAGAATCTCAAGGAATGATAGAATTAAATACTTGTTATTGTAATCAAAGAAAATGTTTAAATTGTGCCCTTGGAAACTACATGATAAAAAATCATCATAACTAAAACAAACACAAAGCTTATTCGTTAAGGATTGAAATTAGAATGGAAAAAATAAAATATACAGTCGAAAAAAATGTTTATGGTGTTTGTTCATACCTAGGTAAAAAATTGGGTATATCAAGCAGCAGAATAAGATTGTATTTTATTTACACATCTTTTATCACAATGGGCTCACCTGTGATAATCTACTTAATTATTGCATTTTGGATAAATGTAAAAAAGTATATTCGTCAGGACAAACACACAGTTTGGGATTTATAAAATCTTTGTGACGTGAATAGAGCGCGATTAATTTATACCATTCTTTCAATTTATATAGTATCCGCCTTTTCTTGGTGGACCTTTGCACATTATCGTTCAGCGAAAAAAATTCACGAACTACAAATCAAACAAGTTGAACTTGAATGTTATAAAGCAAGTATTGATTTAGAGCAAGCAAAACAACAAGAATTATTTGAAGATAGTGTTGGATTAAAGCGATATTTTTATGCCAATAATCCACAGTTAGAGGTATTATTCATACCAAATCCTAATAGTGATATTATTTCTAGTTTCATGATTAGACCCAAGCTCGAAACTTATTTGAGACTTGAATCGGAATATAGAAGAAAGTTTTGGATGTACATTTTAGAAGGAAGTGTTATGATGGCCTTAATATTTTTGGGCATGTACAGGATATATTTAAGCTTCCAACAAGATTTAAACCTAAAGAGAAATCAGAGAAACTTTTTATTATCTGTAACTCATGAACTAAAAACTCCTTTAACATCAATTAAGTTATATTTAGAAACTATTCAAAAAAGAAAATTAGATTCTGAACAAATTCAAACCATTGTAAGAAATTCTCTTGAAGATAGTGAACGATTAAATCTATTGGTTGAAAACCTATTATTATCAGCAAGAATAGAAAGTACACACTTTAATTTAGACATCAGAGAAATTAATTTAAGTGACTTATTAGAAGAAACAGTTAGACACTTTTCGGCTCCTAGAAATTTAAGTGAAAGAGTTTCAATGAAAATTGAGGAACAGGTTTATGTAATGGCCGATCCAAGTTCAATGGACATAATTGTTACCAACTTATTATCAAATGCATTAAAATACACACCACCCAATAGTCAGATTTTTGTAAGTTTAGAGACAAATAAAGCTTATACAAGCTTAAAAGTAGCTGATGAAGGACCAGGAATAGCTGAAAAAGACAAAAAAGAGCTATTTAACAGATTCTTTAGAACTGGAGATGAAAATACTCGCAAAACAAAAGGAACGGGTTTAGGGTTATATATTGTTAAAAATTTGGCACACCTACAAAAAGCGGAAGTATTCGTAGAAAATAGAGAGCCAAATGGATGTATTTTTGAAATAAGATTAAAGAACCATGGGGGATAGGATTTTACTGGTAGAAGATGAATTAAATCTTCAACACGCACTCAAGTTAAACTTAGAACTTGAAGGGTATTTTGTACAAGTATGCGGAACTGGCACTGATGCGGTTAAAACTTTTAGAGATCAAAAGTTTGACTTAGTAATTCTCGACATTATGTTGCCAGAAATGGATGGGTTAATGGTTTGTGAAAACATTAGGTTATACGATAACCATATACCTGTTTTATTTTTATCAGCAAAAAACACGGCAGAAGATAGAATTAACGGTCTTAAAAAAGGAGCAGACGATTACTTAACTAAACCTTTTGAGTTAGAAGAATTAATATTAAGGGTTCAAAAGTTACTTCAAAAGAGTAAACAAATTAAATCAACTAACGAGAACAAAATTCCTAAAATATTCACCTTTGGTGACAATTGGATTAACTTCGAAAGTCATGAAGCTAAAGGAATTCAAGGAAATTTTGAATTAACTAAAAAGGAGTTAATGTTGATGCGTTTATTGATTGAGAATAAAAATCAAGTTGTAAGCAGAGAGCACATTCTTAAAGTAGTTTGGGATTATACTGTTATTCCTAATACAAGAACAATTGATAATTTTGTTTTAGCCTTGAGAAAATACTTTGAAAAAGACCCAAAATTACCTTCATATATACAGTCGGCACGCGGTATTGGCTACAGATTTACAGACCCTAGTGAACAAGGAACTGAGAGTTTATTAGCTCAATCTTTAGTAGAAAATTAAACTTATTGGAACAATTTTTGCTTAGCATGTAGAAATAGCAATAAATAATTAGCTATTTTCGCAATACAAAGCATGCTAAAACAAGGATTACAACAGAGTCAATTACAAAAACTTTCACCTCAGCAGATACAATTCATAAAACTGCTGCAGTTGAATACTGTAGACATATTACAAAGAATTGATCAGGAACTGATTGAAAATCCTGCTTTGCTTAAAGCTACAGATGAAGATGCGGCGCCTGCTGAGGCTAAAACTGAAGCAGAAACTGAAAGCACAGCTGAAGATACAACACCTGAGGATTTATCTGTTGATGATTTTTTAGCTGATGAATCATTTGATGTAAAAGATTATGTAAATGATGAATACGACCCTGATGGTTTTCACTTGAGTGATGAAGGTGACGAGGAGAAAAAAGAAAGACCATTAACAGATTCTCATTCATTTCATGAGGAATTACAAGACCAATTTAATGCCATAGCAGAAAATGAAAAGGAATTGGCAATTGGCACACAAATTATAGGAACTTTAGACGATGATGGTTATTTAAGAAGACCATTAGAAGCCATCATAAACGACCTTGCTTTTTCGATGAATGTTGATTGTAATATAGAGGATATGAAGAAAATCCTTCATAAAATTCAGCATTTAGACCCTGCCGGCATTGGAGCTACTAGTTTGCAAGAATGTTTGTTACTTCAATTAAAAAGGAAGAATCAAAGTATTAAATCAGTTGTATTAGCAATTAGAATTCTAGAAGATTTCTTTGATGATTTTATTAAAAAGCATTACGAGAAACTAACTAAGCAATTAAAAATTACTGATGCTGAATTAAAAGATACAATTACACTGATAACCAAACTAAATCCTAAACCAGGAGAAGCCATAGATAACAGTGCAACGCAATACATAACACCTGATTTTATACTTTTAGAAGAAGATGGTAAATACCATATTCAACTAAATTCAAGAAACGCACCGGATTTAAGAATTAGTAAATCTTACCTCGAAACATTAAAAGGTTTTGATGAAGCCAAAAATCCTAGTAGAGAACAAAAGGAAACAGTTCAATTTATTAAGCAGAAATTAGATAGTGCTAAATGGTTTATTGATAGCATCAGACAAAGGCATAATACATTGTTAATGACAATGAATGCCATTCTAAAATACCAGCATGGTTTTTTTGAAGAAGGTGATGAAACTAAGCTAAAACCAATGATTCTTAAGGACATTGCAGAAGCCACAAATCTTGATATTTCAACAATAAGTCGTGTTGCGAATAGTAAATATGTTCAAACAGATTTTGGAGTTATTCCTTTGAAGTTTTTCTTTAGTGAAGGAATAACTACAGATGAAGGTGAAGAAGTGAGTAGCAGAGAAGTAAAGAAGATATTAAAAGATGCTATTGAAGCAGAGGATAAATCAAAGCCATTGCCAGATGAAAAACTCATGGAAATATTAAAAGAAAAGGGATACAACATTGCCCGCAGGACCGTAGCCAAGTACCGCGAGCAAATGAATATCCCTGTTGCCAGAATGAGGAAAGAAATTTAATCCCAAACTTTCTTAACTGAATGGCAATTTTATAGGCCCATTTTTTCCTTTAAAAGGAAATAAGCATTATCTATTTTAAAATCGTACTGAGGATATAAATCAATCACATAAATGTGTTTGATTTCAATAACTGCAATACAAAGTAGTACTCCTATTACTAAAAGAATACTATAAAATCTGCGTTTTTCGACAGGAAGAACGCTACCATTAAAAGCCAATAAAGCTTTAAAATTTGATTTTTCAAGATTAGTCATAATCATTAAGCTTCTAATTTTCATCACTTTTTAATTGAATGCGCTTGGTTTAACAACTCTTTTAAAAGGAAAACTTGCTACTACAGTTCTGCTTCCGTTTTTGAATCCATTTGCCAACAAAATGAAGCTATAAGCAAATATTGAAGTCCAGGTTAAATAGTAAAATACTGTAGGTCGAGCAAAGAAAAGCTGATCAACATAAGTTAAACTTAAAGCAAAAATCAGGATTGCAATACTCATGCTTCTGAATAAAACATTCGAGAATTTTGAAACAATTGTATTGGTTAAAGAACTTAAAAAAATCGACCAATTTAGTTGAATCAAAAACGGGTCACAATTAAAAATTGGGGAGTAATTGAAAAAACATAATTTTGGAATAAAAAATTATCGAAACGATTAACCTTCAATTTTTACAGCAATTATTTCCATCAGAATTGATGGATTACTTTCAGGTTTGTTCCTTTGAAATACTTTGTAATGTTTCAAAGAAGCGGGAATATTATGTCATAGTATTTGAAGAAAAGAATGAAATACCCAATGGATATCCAGCATCAGAATACGAATCAAAAGGTTTTATGGAAAGCAAATTAATACAAGACTTTCCTCTTCGTGGCAAGGCTGTTTTTCTAAAATTAAGGAAGAGACGCTGGCGTCATAAGCAAACCGGAGTAATTATTAAACGGGATTTCACTTTTATGGCCGATGGCTCCAAATTTACCCAGGAGTTATCGGATTTTTTAAAAGATGGAAATCAATACGCGCGAAGATACCATCAGTAATATTGCAAGTTATTATGGTGTTGATGGACAAAAGCTTCGAAGGCATTATAAGCATGAAGTAAGT
>JBIMKP010000002.1:0-192420 GCA_051861545.1 Bacteroidia bacterium
AGCTTGTGCTCTTGGACAGCAAGCTTGTCAACTAGGCCTGAGAGTTTTGTACCTTAACTTAAATCGCTTCTTAGAAAGAGTTGCACTTGCAAGACTAGATGGTTCCTTTAATAATATGTTAAATAGCCTAGAGAAAACTCACCTAATCATACTCGACGACTTTGGCTTAGCTCCACTTACACAAGACGTTAAACTTGCTTTATTACAAATACTTGAAGATAGATATGCCAGAAAAGCTACAATCATTGCTTCACAAATACCCGTTGAAAAATGGTATGATTATATCGATGAGCCAACTATTGCAGATGCAATTTTAGACCGAATTGTTCCAAAAGCTCACCGTTTTGACTTAAAAGGTAACTCACTTAGAAATAGAAAA
The DNA here is from genome assembly GCA_051861545.1 of Bacteroidia bacterium. GTDB lineage: Bacteria > Bacteroidota > Bacteroidia > UKL13-3 > UKL13-3 > CAISCU01. The sequence continues at coordinate 380 of JBIMKP010000002.1, forward strand.
TAATCCTATTATTGCATTGCATTTTTTATCCAATTTGAGTGGCTCAGTTGAATCCGGAATCACTGGCCCAGTTCATCCGAAATACTCAATTAGCAGCTATAATGGAGGTATAGCAACAAAATCATAGAAAAATATTGTGCTATTTTTTTAATTATTAGTTAGGTGTTACAAATCCTTAGTTTGTATTCTCTTATTGATTATCATCTTAAATTCTTCAACTGATGTAAATGGATTTAACAACTTTAATTCATCTTGTAAATACTCCATTTTATGTATTTTAGGTGTAAGTAATAAGTCAAACTTTTTAGTTTGGATTGAGTACTTAAAATTAATTTCTTCATCCTTATTTGAAACAACAAATTCATCATTATCAATCCATTTTAGTGTTTTGATTATTTTAGAAAAATTGTCTTCATAAAACCTTGTTTTTAAAATTTCAATTTTCTGAATTTCATTGTCTTCGGTTTTTTCCTTAAGCATAGTAAATACATGGCAAAAATCTTTATTCCTATTGACTTTAATGGAGGCTTGGAATCTTTTGTCTTTAGAAAATTTAGGAGTTATGATTTCAAATTCATCCAAGAAATTTGTATTGCAAACTTCATTATAAGCTTTAATAAATTCTTCTTTGGGCCAATTGAATTTCTTTGCCAATTCAAGTATTGATTCTAAAATAAGGTCTAGTATGGTTTTATATCGATTTAATTCTAATGGTTCATTTTCGAGAATCTTCCAATCAAAATTTTTATAGAATACACAAACCTTTATCAATTTACTTGGTGGTATAATTCTATTTGGAAACCCTGGGTATTCAATTTGAATAGAAATCTTATTTAAGTTCTCAATTTTAATTTTATTGATGAATCTGCTATATATTCTGGAAATGAAAATTAATTCATTTCCAAACTTTGTTTCACAATGTCCTTCCGCTGTCCCAAGTTCTATAAAAAGTTTACTCATGATTACTCTTTTAGATTAAAACACCACTTTCATCACTGATGGCCACCAAACTTTCTATCACGTCTAGGTGAAAATAATACAATTCGTCTGTGTTCTTTTTGTTCATGGCTATGAGCGGTCAATTTATAAATTTAAGTCTGTATTATATTGACTTAATTGATTTTTCAATATGTTTTTCAAAAACTACAATTAATTAATTTGCTACAAGCTTGTAAAAAAAACTAATAAAAGGTCAAAACTATTAAAGAAGATATCCAAAAGTTTAACGGGTAAATATTTAATTTCTTTACTTTTAAAACTGAGACTTTGAATTTAAATTGCAAGTCAATTTTAGCTATGAAATCACTTTTATTCGCCCTTATTTCTTTCCTTTTTGTGGAAGGTGTTTTTGCTCAATGTGGTAATGACAATATTTATAAACTACCAGTAACAGTTACGAATTCATCTGCGAGTATCATTCCTGCAGGTATTGGTTTGATTAAGTTTAACTCTGCTTTGTATATTTCTCAGAACCAATTGAAATTATCAGGAAATGATTTAAGAGTAGGTTTAAATTGTTGTAGCTTCTTTCCTTTTTGGATTGATACTGCAACATGGAATACTTCTGAAACAAATGTTTGGGTTCGACTTCCTGCTATTCCTGCAAGCGGTTCTTTGAATGTAGAATTGTCATTTGGTGGTTCTAATGCCATCAACTTCTCATCTTTTTCTAATACATTTTTGTCGGTTTATTCTTTGAATTCGGGTGTGGATACGCTCTCTGGTACTATAGTTTATGATTGGTTTGAGATAAAACCTGGGGCCACTGTGTTTACGCCTATTGGACAAATTTTAAGCATTCAAGCAGCGAATATTGTTATTAGAGGTAATATAATTGGTGATGCAAGAGGATTTGCCGGTGCTAAGAATATTGCTTGTAGTCCTGGTTCAGGGCCTGGTGGAGGGGTTGTGGCAACAACTTGTTTAGCAGGTGGTGCAGGCTCGTATGGAGGTAATGCTGGTTGTACACAGGCAGTAGGAAATATTTGTGCAATTGCAGGAGCTTTAGCTTATGGAACTAGTACTGGTTTGGATATCCAAATGGGTTCCGGTGGTTCAACAGGTACTATGGGCGGTACCGGGAATTCAGCAGGTAATGGTGGTGGTGCAATAGAATTTGATTGTACCAATTTTTTTCTTTCTGGAAGTATATCTATGAATGGTCAGGATGGTCAGTCTTCAACTTCTTTTGGTACTGCTGGTGGTGGTGGTGCAGGTGGTGGTATTCTCATCAAATCGAATCATATCAAAATGAGTAATGGTATTTTAACTGCTAAAGGTGGTAAAGCTGGCAATGCAACTTCTGCTTCTGGAAGTGGCGGACGAGTTAAATTGTTTTATCAATCTGCTATTTCTGGTCCTTACTCAACTAATGTTACTTCTACAAATGTTCATTCAATGGGTGGTACAGTTAATTTTTCTGGTGCTGTAGGACAAAATGGTTCAAGTCATTCTGCTCAAGTTCAATTGAATAAAGCTACAATTACTACAGGTGCTTTTGGTAGCTCAAGTTGTATCATCACCTATTATTCTAAACCTTCAGGTCCTATAGATAGTTTGTCAACTTGGGGAGTTAATACCAATGGTACAGGCAATGCGCCAAGTTCATTTGGACTTAATAATACTGTTTTTGTATTACGAAATAGAAAGACAGCAAACTTAAATTCAAATTTATTTTTTACTGGTAATGGATGTGTATTTATGGTTGCTGATTCTTTGCAAGGAACTAAACTTACAATATCAAAGAATGCAAGTTTAGCTTGCGATTCATTTGTATTGTTTTCAAATTGTTCACTTCAAGTTTTTGGAGCAATTTCCTTTAATAAATCTCATTTTTTGCTTAATGCTAGTGCTGTTTTTTCAGATACTTCTTCAATTCAGCAATTACCTTCTGCTACTTATCATAACCTCGAAACATCTGGTTCAGATAAATTGCTTTTAGGTAATGTATTTGTTAGGAATCAATTTACTCTTCAATCTAATATCTTATCAAATCAGAATACATTAACCCTTGGACTTTCTCCCACAGAGCCAGGAAGTCTTCAATGGAATAGTGGTTATATTTCAGAAAAGTTTGATAGAAGATTGAACTCTTTCATGTCAAATGCTCAATCTGTTTTATTTCCAATTGGTGCAAAAGGAAAGGTTCAATTACTTAAATTAAATATCAATGGAATGAATTTGTTAGGAACTATTAGAGCAGAATTTGATACGAGTTTGGCAAATAGTTTAGGACTTCCATTGGTAGATACTTCCGCAAACTTAGTTCAACAAATAAACAAAACAGCTGCAGATGGTTTTTGGCGTTTAAAGTTAATAAGTGGAAGTTTTACAGGTACTTATTCCGCTGAATTTCATGCAAATCAATTCCGTTCAAATGCACATGTTGCTGGCTTAAGAATTTTATCTAGACCTAACCTTTCTTTGAATTGGACAATCAACGGGAGTCATTCTACAGCTATCAATCAGGGAAGCATCATTATTGCAAAAAGAAATAATTTAAGTTTGCTCAACAGGGATTTTGTTTTGGCTTCCGATTCTTTGTTAAATCCATTACCAGTTCGTTTTGTAAAAGTGTTTTTAGAACCATCTGAACTTTATACCCAATTGATTTGGTTAGTTACAAATGAAGTGAATGTAAGCAGATATGTAGTTGAATATTTTGATAACAATAACTGGATTGAATTAAATTCAGTTGCTTTTAAGTTTTCAAAAGGGATTAACACTTATTCAAGTATAATTCCTTCTGAATTATCTGATAGGTGTTTTAGAATCAAAGAAATTGATTTTGATTCTAAATTTACTTATTCAAAAATGATATGTGGATCAAGCAAATCAATAGGGGAATTAGATGTTCATATTTGGCCTAATCCTATAGATTTAAAAACTACTATCCAATTAATTAATTTTGATAATAGAATCCCTGTTATTATGAAAGTATTTGATGAATTGGGGAAAGATGTTTCAGTAATTTTTGAGCAAACATCTACCAATGAATTTAATCTTCAATTTCAACCTAATCAGGCTAAAGGACTTTATTATTTGAAATTAAATATGAATGAAGAAAATAGAACTTTTAAATTGATAAAACTCTAAACACTATTCTTCCACCTTAAATCCTTCTTCTAATTTCGTTCCTTTCATTTTACAATTTTCAACCATATAATAAGAGCAAGGAAATTGGTCCCAACAACTGCTGTTTGTTTTGGTGATATATACCTTATTCATGTTCCAATCTTGTGAATCTATTGCTATTTTAGGATAGGCATTTACTTCAAATAAAGATAGTTTCGGCGTTTGTATGTATTTACTTCCGGCCAATAACAAGGCAACAAATAGTAGGGGATAGCTAAATGATTTTGTGAAAATCTTTGGAATCAAATGTGAAATACTATACAAACCCAATCCAATTAAAATCCACATATATCCAAAGGTATACCTGATATGCGGACCATTGCTAAAACAAAATACAATACCAACAATGGCTAATACTAGTAATAACAAAATAGCCATGTTTTTTTGTTTGATTTGAAACCACATAGTTATTGGTATAGATACCAACGCCAATAACATCATGGCTCTATTAAACACATCATGAAATTTAAACCAACCTGGCAACCATTCCATCAAACTTAGTTGTGCAGTTTTGTAAATATCTCCACCAGGTAATTTTCCCCATTGTATGATACTGAATCTTTCGAATTGTAATACCTCTTTTGGTACTTTCCAATCAACTTGAAACAAGTTTATTCCATCAACAGGATAAGCTAACCAACCCGATACCATTACGTTTCCAATTAACCAAGGAATGAAGAAAGTGATAGCAGTTAAACTTATTAGAATGGGTAAATAGAAAGTTTTGTTCTGACGAATAATCATTACAAAAGATACCAAGGCAAGTAAAGCAAGTGGCGCGGCATTTAGCTTAACGGTAATGGCAAAACAACTCAATAAAATAATTAGAATGTATTTGAGGTTTTCTGTTTTGTTTGATTGAAATGCTTGTAAAAACAATGAGCTATTGATAAAGATAAGGCAACTAACTACAAAATCAGGGGTGACACTACCTACAAAGGCTGTTTTGCAACTCATGGTTAAGAACAATACAAATCCCAAGTGTAAGAAAAATTCTCTTTCATTTTTTTGATAAACATGAATTAAATAAAAGAAACAGATAACAAATAACAATCCATTTAAAACATATAAACTCAACTCTCCAAAACCCAATAAACTTTGTAAATTGAACCACCAATTGTTGTTGGCTAATGGACGATTAAAATTACCCAAACCCAAAACGTTTCCTGAATATTCTGCCCATTTCATGGCTTGTAAATGGTAATCACCAATATCTCCTGTACCTGGTCTAATGTAAATAGATAGGGCTGCAACAAGAATTAATAACAAACTTATTTTGGAGGAAATAAATTGGTAGAATTGAACCAATATCGACTTATTTAAAATAGCAGGAATAGTGGATATCAATATCACCAATATTTTCATAGGCCACTGAATAGGAAGGAATAAATGCAAACAACTGCTAAAAGAAGCCAATCCAACTAAACCAATTAATATACTTATTTCAGCTTTGATTACTTCATGAATATGTTTTTTAAATGCCTGAAGAAGCAAATTTCCCCACAAAAAGCAGATGAAAGCACTGATGAGTATATTTAAAATTACCGTTACCATAGATTAAATAATGGCTAGCAATTTAGTAGAAAAAGGATGGAAACTATTTGAAGATATAGAAACTATAAATTTTAATAGTAGTATTTTGATTTTTTTTTGCATCAATCTGAAGCCTTATCCTACTAATAAATGTTAGATTCAAATAAAATCTTGCTGATTCCTCAATTGCCATGAGGTTTCAACCCATGGGAAATGAGGAATTTGTATCTAGCTTCAATCTCATTTAAGAATTTCAGGTTTAAAATGCTCGAAGTTTAATTAATCAAATTATTTTAAGCAATTGAATATTCTTTTAAACTTTTAATTCTAAAGGAATTCCCCAATTTTATTTAAACGTAATTCCCAAATTTCTCAATTGTCTTTTGATGAAATTTTTCGCTCCTTCTTTTAATGGAGTCATCATTTTTTTGGCAGCACTATCTGTTGGTCTGGCTTTAAAAACTGTATCGTGGTATTTGGCTGCATCTGCTCTTAAATCTGTATAGTAGTAGGCATAAAACGATTTTCTTGTTACTCCTTCTGGCACTTTTATAGCAGCGTAACCATGGTAACTAATTTCGTTTGTTTCAAAAATCAAACAACGATTAAATGCTGGAAATACCTTTTTATCTAAATTGGTCATATCGGCATTCCACAATTCGGTGTGTCCGCCATACGATTCTTGCCAATCTTTATTAAAAAATATCAAAAGATTTACCCTACGATGTATTCCTCTGTCGGCATGAATATTAAAATCGATGTGAATATCCAGAAAACTTCCATCTCCTCCTTGATGTAATCCACCTCCCAAAGCATCAGGAACAGAGTACAATCCATCAATTCCTACCAGCTTACTCATTAACTCACACCATTCCTTGCTGTGCATTTCCTGACGTAATGTTGAGAATATTTCAGAAAAATCTTCAAAATTTGAGCCTTCTGCTTTAAATTCATTCACCCCTTTGTATCTTTTATTAAATACCTCTTCTTTGGGGAATTCATTAAATATTTTGTCAGCCATTTCTGCTTGTAAGAAATTGTCGATGACCAAATGTTTATAGGGCTTGGCATCGGAAAACTCCTTCGCCATTTTGCTGATATTTTCTTCTGAAAAAAGTGATTGATTGATGATTTTCATAACCTTGGTTTGATTACAAAAATAACATTATTTAGAACTTTTCTAAATAACTTGAATTTTTCCTCAAAAAGCCTCCTCTTTTTATTGCATATTTGCAGTGATATGAGTGTACGTCAGGAAAAATTTGCAGGATTGATTCAGCAGCATTTGGCTGAAATCCTTCAAAGACATAAAGAATATGTAAATAATGTATTTGTTACGGTGAGCCGGGTTCAGGTTTCACCAGATTTGGGTTATGCCAAAGTTTATTTGAGTCTTTTTAAGGCTCCCGATAAAAATTTACTATTGAATACTATTAAGCTTCACAGCAAAGAAATCCGCAAACAATTGGCTTCCAAAATTAAAAACCAAGTTAGGGTTATTCCTGAACTGGAGTTTTTTGTGGATGATAGCCTCGATTATGTTTTTCATATGGAAGAGGTTTTTAAACAAATAAATAAACAAGACGAACAAAATAACCTACAAGACGACAAGGCATAATGAATTACGATCCTATTAAAAAAGACCTGGGTATTGTATTTAACAAACAACCCTTTTTAAGAAAATTATTTTACAAATTATTAGACCTTTTATTGCTGAGAAGCTGGCATGTACACCGTGAATTAAAGCTTTGGCGTAAATCAAATCCTTCAGCTTTAATATTAGATGCTGGTTCTGGATTTGGTCAGTATAGTTTTAATATGGCTCAACAAAGCCCTAATTATGTGATTGATGCAGTTGATGTTAAAGACGATCAAATTGCAGATTGTAATGCTTTCTTCCAAAAAGTTGGATTAAGTAATGCAGTTTTTAGAATTGGCGATTTAACTCAGCCTATTGCTCAAAACAAATACGATTTGGTGATGTGTGTCGATGTTATGGAACATATTTTAGAAGATGTTACCGTCTTCAAAAACTTCAACCAAGCCATGAAACCTGGTGCTATGTTGTTGATTTCAACTCCTAGCGACCAAGGTGGTTCTGATGTGCACGAAGAAACGGGCGAAAGTTTTATTGGCGAACACGTTCGTGATGGATATCCAGTTGCTGAAATGGCTGATAAACTAAAACAAGCAGGTTTCGAAAAAATGGAAATTCTTTATAGCTATGGTGCCCCTGGTAAAATAGCTTGGAGATTAAGCATGAAATACCCAATGTTAATGTTAAATGCAAGCAAATTATTCTTTGTTATCATTCCGTTTTATTACCTAATTACATTTCCAATTAGTTATGTATTGAATTATTTCGATACACATACCAAACACAGTACTGGAACCGGTTTGATTGTAAAAGCCTGGAAAAGCTAATTAAAATGAATCTTTCATTCAGGATTGCTTGGCGTTATTTTATATCACGAAGAAAAAGTGGGGCCTACAATGCTGTTAGTTTAATTTCTTGGATTTCTTTAGCCGGTTACTTGGTTGGTGCTGCGGCATTGGTCATTGTTTTGTCGGTGTTTAATGGATTTGGTACTTTGTTTGGAACAATGTATGCTCATTTTGATGCCGACTTAAAAATTACTCCTGCTAAAGGAAAAAGTTTTGTACCAAGTGAAATTGCATTTGAAAAAATAAAAGCCATTCCTGGAATTAGCTCTGCCGAATGGGTAATTGAAGAAAATGTATTGTTAAGGTACAATAACAAACAAGGAATTGGTACCATTCGTGCAGTTTCTGAAAACTATATTCAAAACTCACATTTAGATACCAATATTTTAAGAGGTGTAACTTATTTACAAGCAGGAGATACCAATTTTGCCATGGCTGGATTGGGTTTATCATACCAATTAGGTATTGACCCCGATGATCAATTTCATTATTTAGGGATCTATTTGCCTAGAAAAGGTGAGGTAAATATGTTAAATCCCGATGGAGCTTTTGCTAAAGGAGTAATTGCTCCATCCGCAATTTTTTCTGTTCAGGAAGAAGTAGATGCCAAATACGTTTTGGTTCCACTTCGATTTGCCCAACAAAATTTAGAAAGAGGAAATGAATTTTCATCTATAGAAATTAGGTTATTGCCCAAATCAAATTCAGATGAAATTAGAGAAGAAATTCAAGAAATATGTGGAACCAATTTTGAGGTTAAAAATAGGTTCGAACAAAGAGCTTCTTTTTATAAAATTATGCAGTCAGAAAAAACAATATCTTATGTAATATTGGTATTTATTTTATTGATTGCAGCTTTTAATACCATTGGTTCTTTATACATGTTGGTATTAGAAAAAAAGGCTGATTTAATAATTTTAAAAGGAATGGGATTTGGTCCCCAAACTGCCTTTCGTTTGTTTCTTTTTGAAAGTTTATTAATTGCAGTTGTAGGTGGATTAGGTGGAATTATTTTGGGAGCAAGTTTTGTATTAGGTCAAGAAAATTTTGGTTGGGTTGCACTTCAAAACGCCGAAAGTTTTGTAGTACAAGCCTACCCTGTAAAATTAGAAATAATGGACCTGATAAATGTGTTTATTACCTTATTGGTTTTGGGATTAGTTACTGCAATTTATCCTGCTTCAAAAGCCGCTGCAATTGTGGCTCAGGAAATGAAGAAATAAAATGCTTGATGTTTTTTGAATTCCATCCCTACTTAGTCTCGCCAAAACAAAGGAATTTGAATCAACTTGTATAAATCATAAATCATTAAACTCAATAGATATCTTAATTGAGGAAAATTATTTTCTCATTGTTTTTTTATATCCGTTTAATGTTTTGCTGCAGTAGTTGTTTCAATAAATATTATTCCATCAAATTTATCGAGTAGGTTATTTTTAAAAATATTCTTTTTGACATTGTACTCCTTTTTCTTCATATCGTAAACAAGATCTATTGTACTTACAGACTTGTTTTTTGAGAACAAATTTTCAATTGAAGAATTTTGCTTTGATTGTGTTAAATCGATAAAAAAGCAAGGTGAAGCACATGCTTTAAAAATCCTTTCAAATGAGTTGCTATTATCAACTGGAATATTCAGTGAATCAGCACTTTTCGTGTTTTTGTTGTAAAAACCTAAATGCCCATTTGAAGTTAAAAGTCCAATTGAGTAATAAGTACTTCCTAACTCATTTTTTAGATGTTCACCCATAGTTTGCCAATTCCCATAGTTACCTTTTTGAGTAATATGTTCATTATGGGCCCAAATGATTGTTTTTCCTTGTTTAATTTTATGTGAGTTTAGGATGTTTTCTGACATAAATTTATCTCGAAAGTTTGCTCTTTGATATTCATCATTAATTGATAAGTAATTAATTGAAGTAATCATCGAATGAACGAGTCCAAGTAGTTTATTTTTAGTAGTATCGTTTTGTAAATTAGCAAATTCCCTTATTTCATAAGCTATTTTATCCAAATATTCTTTGTCGATTTGCTTCAAACTTTTCCTATTTAAAAGCGTGTCTAAATCTGAAACAGAAGAATAGTTTAGCTGCAATAACTCTAACTTTAGTTTTGATAGCGTTGGCTTAGGGAATTGCATATCGAAACCATAAATTGAAATTTTATTTTGATCAGTTTTACTAGTATTTGCTTGTTTTAACCATTCTAGAATTTCTCTCATTTCTTTTGTCATCCATGCTGATATTCCCATATTATAAACAGCATTTTCAGGTGTTCCAATTCCTTTTTGTATGTAATCATTGGCAATTTGAGTTCCGGCATAATCAGACTCAATACCAATAGTTGAATAGTTTAAATTCGTAATACAATATTTTATTATTTGAAACTTGCTTGTAAAGAATTCATGTGAACCATGAGTATTCTCCCCAAGTGACAAAATTTTGGTATTTCTTAAGGTTGAATCAAGGAATCCAAATTGCTCAATTTTATCCTCTTTACTAAGTTCAATTGAATACTTTTTCAATACATCACAATATTCATCCTGGGCACGAATATTTTTCGACAGAACAACTAAAACTAATAAGATAAATAAATGATTCCTCATAACTTTAATTTTAGTGTCAAGCTTTTTTATTCCTGTTCCTGATGAAAATGTGCGTATTTCCTAAACCTTTCAATCACTGTTTGCATATCTTCAGGTAAATCGCTTTCAAAATAAAAATCGGTTTTAGTTTTTGGGTGATTAAATCCGAGTGATTTAGCATGTAATCCTTGACGAGGCATGATTTCAAAACAATTCATAATAAAGTGTTTGAATGAACTACCCGGAGGGCCACAAACGATTTCTGCCCCACCATAACTATCATCGGCAAACAAAGGGTGACCAATACTTCTTAAGTGCACCCTGATTTGATGCGTTCTACCTGTTTCTAATCTACATTCAATTAAAGTAGCATTTTGAAAACGCTCAATCACTTTATAATGAGTTACACTCCATTTTCCTTTGTTTTCGTCTTTCGATAATTGAAAAATTCTTCTATCTCTTAAACTTCTGCCTATATAACCACTAATGGTGCCTTCATCTTCTTTTAAATCACCCCAAACCAAAGCTTGGTAACGACGTTGAATGCTATGATCGAAAAATTGTTTAGCCAAATTGGTCATGGCAACCTCATTTTTGGCAATAATTAACAAACCACTTGTATTTTTATCAATGCGGTGCACCAAACCCGGACGAATGTTCTTTTCCTTCATAAAAGGATTGTCTTGCAGGTAAAAAGCCAAAGCATTCACCAAAGTACCTCTGGCATTGTTATAACCCGGATGAACTACCATACCGGCTTTTTTATTTACCAAAAGCAAATCATCATCTTCATAAACAATATCTAAAGGAATATCTTCAGGCACAACCTCCGTGTCTTTTGGAGGAGTTGCCATAACAATGGATATGACATCCAAAGGTTTGATTTTATAACTCGACTTAACGGGCTTTTCATTCACCAGAATTGAACCAGCATCAGCAGCAGCCTGTATTTTGGTTCTGCTTGCATTCTCAATTCGATTCATTAAGAACTTATCGATACGCAACATGCTCTGGCCTTTATCAACCACCAAACGGAAATGTTCGTATAATTCCTTTTCTTCTAATTCGTCAATTTCTTCGTCAAATTCATTCATCTGCCGCAAATATACTCCGATTAAAAAGCTTAAGCCAATTTTTACTTTTTAAATTAAATCCAAGCAACAAAACATCAACTCTTATTCAACGTTTAAGCTAATGTTCCCTAAAATCCCAATACGATTATTGGCCTCTTTACCTAAAAATCAGATTATCGAAACTTTATTGCTGATTATATTTCGTTTAAATCAAATTAAACCACAAAAATATATGATACTTAGTTTATGTTTCTTTTAGCAAGTTCTTTAATCCTGAAGGGATGGCATTATTGTAGAAAATAAAATATGAAGAAACACACCCACCCCCCCAACTCAACAACGAGGACCAAAGGTCCGCGTTGTTGAGTTGGGGGGATTTGGATAACAGCATTTTTCTATAAACATGTGACCACCTTCGGGGTCATTTGTTTTATTGAATAGAGCAATTTAATTCCTAACTACTTATTGATAATAATTCTCAATACGTATACTAGATTTTTAAAAAATACTTGTGGTATACATGCGGATATTCCCAAATCGTATATCAAAAATCAAAAATCCCAAATCCCAAATCCCAAATCCCAAATCCCAAATCCCAAATCCCAAATCCCAAATCCCAAATCTAATATCGTAAATCAAAAATCCCCAATCGTAAATCAAAAATCAAAAATCCCCAATCGTAAATCCTAAATCTCTCTTTTCACAATTAATATTTATTCTTGCATATGTTATTCAAAAAACCATCATACTTTTTTTACGCTATTAATATTTGTTTATTGGCATTGGCTTTAGGTATTTTTATTAAAGCTGATGTAAGTGAAGACCAGAAAGCCAAATCAGGTTTTCAATCGAATTATCAGATATATTCTATTCCAACTCCTGAGTTTTGCACCTTTGCTGGACAAAAAGTATCATTACGCGACCCAGATGCACAAGAGCGTTTCGACAGAGAAATGTTAACCAATGTGTATTGGCAATCGCAAACCATCTTGTTTATTAAAAGAGCAAATAGGTTTTTTCCAAGTATAGAAAGAATACTCAGGCAGCAAGGAATTCCTTTAGATTTTAAATATTTAGCTATTGCAGAAAGTGGATTACAACAAGTAGTTTCTCCCGCTGGAGCAGCAGGTTATTGGCAGTTTTTAGATAAAACAGGCAAACGTTATGGATTAGAAATTACTGAAGAAGTAGATGAAAGATATAATATTGAAAAATCTACATTGGCAGCTTGTAAATATTTTAAAGAAGCATATGCTCAGTTTGGCGATTGGGCATTGGTTGCAGCCAGTTATAATATGGGCATTGAAGGGGTAAAACGTCAGGTACGTTCGCAATCAATTAAGAAGTATGAAGACCTTTATTTAAACACAGAAACTTCACGTTATTTGTTTAGAATTTTATCTATTAAGGAGATTTTAGAGCATCCAGAAACTTATGGATTTCATGTCCCATTTAATCATTTGTACACTGAGCCAGCAACTGTAATTGTTAAGGCTGATATCAGTATTAGTAACCTCACTGAATTTGCCAACGAGAACTATTGTAATTACAAATTATTGAAATGGTACAATCCGTGGATGCGTAAACCATTTTTGAATATAGCACCGGGTAAGATGTATGAAATTAAATTACCTGCGGATAGAATTTTAAATTCACCATTGGCATCAAAGGTAAAAGATGGAATTCTTCAATTGGGTGATATGAAAATGGACTCCATTATAAAAGAAGATTTGATTCTAGAATTTGAATACGAAGTACAAAAAGGCGAAACCTTTGAAAGCATTGCCAAAAAGCAAAACATCAGCAAAGAAAACTTAATGATGTGGAATGGATTTACTTACGAACAAGCTCTTAAACCGGGTAGCAAATTGAAGATTAAGAGAGTTGATGAATAGATGGGAGAGTTATTAAAGATTGAAATTCATAAGTTGGATTGCTTATTTAAATGACCTAGTATGAAAAGACTGAATTACATATTGAGAATATTAACAATTATAATTGTATTGTCAAGCTATTCTACTGCTAGCAAATCTGCTCGTTTTTACAATATTCCTACTCAGACAATCAATCAATACGAACTAATAGGTGACAATTCCAAAACTACAAAACAAACCATAAATGCTTTTCAAATAAGTGAATTTGTAACTTTAAAGGAATATAAAAACTATTTAAGTTCTGTAAAAAAAGATTCTTCAACAGAATTCTATATTAATCAACTGCCAGATTCCTGTATCGGTTCAGTAGATGTTTATAATAAATATCTTAATAGTTCTGCCTTTGATAACTTTCCTGTTGTTGGAATATCGTGGGACAATGCCATGAATTTTTGCAAATGGAAAACAATCAATGAAAATAAAGTAAATATTCAATTTATTTATCGACTACCTCACTGTTCAGAATGGTTAGCAGCATATTCTTATCTTTCTAAAAATAAAATCAAAAATGATTTTAACAAAAATTACTCCGACTGGCTTATTAATTCGAAAGCTGAATCAATTTTCGAAGTTGGACTTGAATCTCCTCTTAAGTTTAAATACGACTGGGTATATTTACACGAAAATAAAGATCAAAAAGTTGCGAAGCGAAAGCTAGTAATTGGAAATTCATATCTATATCAACAGGAAAATATTCTACGGTATAAATTTAACTTCTATTCATATAAAGGATATAGGCAAATTAGCTTTAGATATGTAAAAGAAAAAGTTTCAGAATCCTATACAGCATATCATCATAAATTTGAAAAAAATACTGCAAAATCACTTTTAGAACATTGGGGGTTAAAAAATTAATGAAACTGAATTTCTTAAAATTTGTGCCTCTCATTTTCCTTTCTTTTATTGAAGGTGAAAATACCAAACATACTTTTGAAAGCGGAAGTATTAAATGCTATTATGAAACCTTTCAAAATCGACTAGATGGCAATTATGTTTCTTTTTATAAAAACGGTAATAAAAAAGCTGAAGGGAAATTTGATTGCAATTATCGAACTGGAACATGGACTGTTTGGGATTCTACTGGTAGGGTTCGAATGCAAAGAAATTATACAGATCCTTTTACTTTCAAAAGAATAATTCCTGTTGTTCCAAAGGACAAATTAATTGAATTACTAAATATCCCTCAATATACAATAAATTATAATAAAGATGGCTATATTGAATACTTTAGATTTAGAGACGGAGAGGTGCTTTGGGTTGATAGAATTATGAGAATGATTTCACCCGAAAGCAACTCGATACTTTTTGAAAATAACAGATTATTTTCTATAATCAACAAGAATATATTAAATCAAAATATAACTCCTTTCCAAGTTAATAGAGATGTATTTCTAGAGGAAAATACATTATCAGATATAGACACAACAGGCATTAGAGTAATTGGCTACAAAATACTAGAGTCCTGTTTATTCGACAAAGAAAGACTAGTTTTTGAATATAGAATAAATAGTATTTATCCTGTAGTTATAAAAAATCAAGACACTATCGATTATTATTATGTGGACTTTGAGCAAATTAGAAATATTTTAGCACAAGAAAAAATACTGCAAACAAAAGGGCTTCCTTCAAAGATTAAAACTTTTGATGACCTTTTCTTTTACCGCTATTTTTATGGGCAAATTTATGATGAATCGAATTTTCACAATGGCCACATGGAATCTAACATGAAAGTTTCTGAAATAGAATCAAACAAAATTGAAATTAGTTTAATTGAACATGAGCATGATATTTGGATAAGTTTAACAGAATAATTTAAAGAAGAACTCCTATAATCGGTAAGTTTCAATAGTCATTAAATTTGTTTTATAAAATGTATATTTTATTTCTTATTTCCATATGAGTCATAATGAGTGCTCATATATAATCCGCTAACAGATTTACTTCCTGCCAAACCTCCCATTATTTTATCTTCTAAATTTCTCCTTATCAACAGTATATCAAGAGACTTCCCAAGCCCATAGGGCTGGCATTTTAGTAGCAAATACGCAAGCAAAACAATCCAAACCCCATCGGGGTGACATCACGTATTTAACGAAATTATGCTCTTAAAACAGATGTCCCATTTGATGAATTTGAATAAGTGTTCATTGATTACAATTTGATTCTATAAACAAGCTTACTCTTATCTTCCATTAGCAAACATTTAAAATGCTAATCGCTGTTTTCTTATCCATCAATTTTCAATTTCAATGCTTTCTGTATATTAGCGTCATGAGCACAATTAAACCTAGCCAATTAATTTATGAACTTCGTGGCATTTCTAATAAAATATCAGATGCTGATTTAAACAGAAAATCTGAGTTATTGAATTCACTCATGATTCAAAAAGAATTTACTTCAAAAGATCTCATCAATTACCATGATAATCTCTTGTTTTTATTGGCTTATCCGCAGAATAAAACTATTTATAAACTGACATTAAATGCACTTAATTTGTTTGAAAGCCAAATGTTTTCTTTCATTAAAAAACATAAAAAATTGGGGCTCGAGGAACTCAATGGTTCTGGTTTATCAAACACTTATTTAATTAGTAGTTTTGGTTGGGATTTAACTAAACATTTGGCTATTCATTACAAAAGCCAAATAACTATTGATACCATAGATTGGGAATGTGAAAATGGCATTGATGTATTAAAACTCATATTACCTAAAGCCGAACAAGATATTCTTTTATTAAAGGAAGATAGCATTACTAATTGGTTTATAAACTTGGCAGGTGAGGGGCAATCAGCATTAGAATTTCTGCTTAATTCACTCGAAGATAAATTTCCCGACCCTGAAGTACGCGAATATTTTTTCTTGAAACTAAAGGTGTATGTTAAAATTTCTTTTTCACAAAACCTCCCTTCTCGTACACATATTAATGGCTTAAATCATCCTGTATTTTACCACGAAACTTCACTTATTAAAAAGATTAACCTTGTAGAAGAACTAGCTCAAAAGGTAAAGGGTCCTTTGTCTATAAACAGCCAACAAAAAGAATTTATATGGCGTCAATCTCAGTTAATGTTGCTAAGTTTAGGCAGAGAAACCGACCCATTGGCTTATGGCGAAACCCATGCTGTTGAGGTTTATGATGCTGGACGAGGATTGTATGTTTGTTTAAATGGTATGCGTGCCAATAAACGTTTGCCATTTGAATCTTATATTGGATACATGGCCTATAAAAACGGAAAACCAATTGCCTATGGTGGTGCTTGGATTTTTGGTAACCGTGCACGTATTGGTTTAAACGTTTTTGAACCTTATAGAGGCGGAGAATCTACATGGATATTTGCAGCCATACTTAGAACTTATAGCCAAGTGTTTCAAATAAAACATTTGTTGGTCGACCCTTACCAAATAGGCAAAGACAATGAAGAAGCCATTGAATCGGGAGCATTTTGGTTTTATTATAAATTGGGATTTAAACCCTTACAAATTCCATTAAAAGAATTGGCCGAAACAGAATTTACCAAAATGAAAGAGAGCCAACAATACCGAAGTAGCAAAGCTATTTTACGAAAATTAGCTACTTCTACATTGGGTATTCATTTAGCCGATGAAAACATGCATATAGAACCCATGTTAATTGCTGAATGGCTCAGTTATAAAATACGAAATGATTATGGCGGAAACAGAAAAAAGGCATTTGAAGTATCATCTAAAGCTCTTAAAACAATTTTGGGGATTAATAGCCGCAAAGCCTTACCAGATAAGCTAAAAGAAACAGCCTTGTGGTGGGTTTATAAATTACAAAACCAAAAACTAAGGCAAACCCAAAAGACAAAAATAACAGCGCTATTATTTGAAAAAGCAGTTGGCAATGAGTTTGAGTACACCCGTGCTTTACAAAAATTCCCTTTTCTCATACAATCCTTAGAAACACAAGGCATTCCTGAAAAAATTTAAGGAAAGCAACACAAGATTTAAGGACAATAAATCGCATAAGGGGAAATAGTTTTGAAGCAGCTCGGAAATGGTTCCGACTGTAATTTAAAATGCCATGCGAATATATTTTACCCTTTTTCTTTTTTGTATTTTGGGATTGGAAATTCCGCCCAAAGCCATTGCTCAGAACAATATTATTCCAGTCCCGCTGTATCCTCCATCGCCTAATACAATGAATTTGGGTCGATATGGTGAATTGCCAGTTGGTTATTATAATGGTTCTGCTTCTATTAGTATTCCATTTACTAGTATTCAAACTGCCTCAGGATTTCAAGTACCAATAGAATTAAATTACAACGGTTCTGGTGTCCGTGTTGATGATTACCCAGGCACTGTAGGTATGAGTTGGTCTTTGAATGCTGGAGGAATGGTAAGCCGCACTATTCAAGGTGGCGACGATTTTGGTCAATATGGTTATTACCACAACCAACAGCCTTTACCTCCATATCTTTTAGATGATATGTGTGAAAATCAAGGAGAAAATTATTGGAATAATGTAATCCTTTTTTCTAATCAGGGACGAACTCCTTATGCATCCGATTCCAGGCCTGATTTATTTAATTTTAACTTTTGTGGTAAAAGCGGAAAATACATATATAGGCAGGACAAAATGCCAGCTATTTTTCCTTTCAAGAATTATCAGATTTATGCACATTATCAAAACATGGGTAATCCTGCGACACAACAAATTTATTGGATAATTATTGATGACCAAAACAATAGATATGAGTTTGCAAAAATGGAGATCAATAGAATTTCTACCATTCCAAATGGTGGTGTTCAAGACCCATATATTTCTGCTGCTTATTTAACTAAAATTATAACAGCAAAAAACGAAGTCATCAATTTTGAATATGATGATTTTGAATACACCTACCAACAAGGTAAATCCTACTATTTTTCGGCAAGTCCTAAATGTGGACATGAAGGTTCATCCGGTGTGAGTACTACTCAAATGCAAATCAAAACCCCAATTTTAAAACGTATTACTTACAATCATTTTGCGGTTGATTTTATTTATAGTACAGATGTATTTTCAGGTTCTTCTCAGCGCATCTTACAGCAGATTGTTTATACAGTAAATGGTTTGATACAAACAGGGTTTAAGTTTGATTATGATACAGACATGCAGAAACAAAGGTCTTGGTTAACCAAATGTACCCAGCTTCCTAATATGGCTACTACTGAAAATGGACCTGTATATGAATTTGCTTATTATAACAAAGAGTTATTACCTGCACGTTTACATCATAGCCAGGATTTTTGGGGATATTATAACCAGAATCAATACTCACTTTCATTAGCACCAAATATCCCTGAAGGATTATTTCCAAATGAATGTATAACACCTGGAGATAAGGTCGATTCAAGACCGCTAATTAATAGAAATTCTGATGAAGAATTGATGAAGTATGGTTCATTAAAGCGGATAAAATATCCAACTGGAGGTTACAGTGAATTTGAGTTTGAACCGCATCGTTTTACAAATTCCTATTATACATATTATAACATAAATAATGAACAAATTGGTGCTGGTTTAAGAGTAGCTCAAATTACAAATTTAAATGATGATGAAAAGTTTATAAGTCAGAAGAAATTTGAATACTTAGATGGATTAATAATGTCGATACCCATGCCATTTTTTCAATCAATTGCAAGCTGCGGAGGTAGTGCTGTTCAGATGTTTAATAGTAGTTCTTCATCTTTAATGCAGGCAAGTCCAACCGCTTCTGGTTCTTTGGTTGGTTACGGAAAAGTTATTGAATATAACCTGGATGAAAACAAACATGACAATGGTAAAATTGAAAGAACTTTTTACAATGTACAGGAGGAGAAACCTTGGGAAATTGTTTTAGGTAGAAGATGGACTCCTTCAACTCCAACTCAGGCTTTTAATTGGCTTACAACTGGTTTGTTTTTTCCTGTTGGTACTCCATATAACAATGAAAATGGAACAAGGAATGGTTCTATTTTAACAGAAGAATATTTTAGAAATAGAGACAATCATTATGAAATAAACAAAAAGATTCTTTATGAATATGATACTATTGGTTTGGGTAGAGTTCAAGGGCATATTTTTGCATTTCCTTCATGTAATACAAATACCCATTGGAATTGTCTGGAGATGGTTTATATCAGGTATTACACAAATACATTATACAATAGGTTGATTAATAAAAAGACCTTTAATTATTCTATAGGTAAGGTTAATGAATACTTGGATATGCCGCTCAAAAACGAGGAAAATTATTTATTTAATACTGCTTCATTTCACTTAATGACTGGAACTGAAAAAATAAGTGGCGACATGAATTTTAAAACCTCATTTGAATATTTATCGAGTTTGACAGCGCCGCAAACTCCAAATGACCATTATCGACTAGGCATCATAAGTAATACAAGTAATTATAGAAACAACTTATTACTTGATAGATTAGAACTCAATTTTAATAATGATTTACTACCTATTCAAATGAGAAAGAGAATAGTAACAAACTCTCATCAACTTTTAGCAGCAACAAATGACGATGTTACTAATTTTACTTATCATGACAATTCCCATATGAAAATGGCTGAAACAAGTGACCAACAAAAAACCTCCTTTATTTGGGATCCTGTTTATGAAAAAATAACAGCCTTAATCTTAAATGCTACTGAAAATGACTTTGTTTATACTGGTTTTGATAACAATGTAAAACATAGAATTTCATACCAGAATTTAGGTTTGATGAATACTCCAGAAGCTAAAACTGGTTCTGGGGTTTATAACCTAAACTATTCGCCAATAGGATTTGATTTAAATCCAGGTAAATATCGAATTAACTTTTGGTATAAACAGAATATTGGGTCAATTAATATTGCGGTTTCTGCTGGTAATTTACTAAGTATTGATAATGGCACAGAAGACGCTTCTGGTTGGATGATGTATACTGCTTTAATAGAAGTGAATTCTACCTCCTCAATAACAATTTCAGGTAATTGTATGATGGATGAACTTAAAGTTTATCCAGTCGAAGCATCTCTTAAGACATTTACTTACTCCCAAAATGGAATGATTGCAAATAGCAATGAAGCTAATGAAGTGAGTACTTTTAAGTATGATGCTTTCGGCAGGCTTACTTTAATTGGAGATAATGAAGGACAAGTGAAAACCCAAGTAATTTCAAGAATCAAACAATAATTTAATTCAATTTAAAACTATGAACATGTCGAAAATATTTACATGTATAGGATTCCTATTGCTTGGCATCACGGTTTCCGCTCAAGATAAAAACTTTATCAAAACAATTATTCCAGATAACTCGGTGCTTATAAGTACAATGAATCCTCAAGATGAGGTTAAAGGAAGAACCGAAATTTCATATTTTGATGGTTTGGGAAGACAAAGTCAAAAAGTGGCTGTCAAACAAAGTCAATCTGGTAAAGATATTGTTAGTCCATTTACCTATGACGGTTTTGGAAGAGTCATTAAAACATGGATGCCATATACTGCTATTGGAGCTGGTGATTATCGCTTTTCTTTTGAGGCTGAACAAACAAATTTTTATCAAACCAATTTTGAAATTGCCAGAACATCTGTACCATTTGCCATGAGTATTTACGACCAATCACCATTAAACAATTTAGCAGAAAGTGGGGCTCAAGGCGAAGAATTTCAGCTTGAAACAGGTCATACAAACAAAGTACTTGAAAGAACAAATTCCAATGATGATGAAATTTTATGTTTTGATGTTAATACCAATAATGGAATGCCATTTGTAAAAAGTGTACAAGGTGTTTTACACGCAGCACTAAATTTTGATGGTATTAACCAAGGCAATTTTACTTTTGGTACAGGACGTCAATTGTTCAATTGCACCACTCAAATAGGTGTTTCTAAATCTCCATTGTCAGGTATATCAGAAAAATTTGCTTATCCATTTAATATGAATACTGGTAATGATATCAATTTTAGGCTGACTTCAGGTACATATACTTTAAAGTTTTTTGCTCAAAAAGTTAATGGTGGTAGTCCGATAATTTATTTGAAAAACATGACAGATAATATTGTGGTTTTAGGTAGCGTTTCATTAAATAATAATTGGACAGAATACACTGTAAATCTTCAGGTAAATTCTGGGTTGAAAGAATTTCAATTTAATTGTACCGGCCCTTCCGGTATTGCTATTATTGATGATATTCGGATTTATAATACCTCAACCCCAGGAAATACGCCTCAATATTATCCTTCAGGAAAACTTTGGATTAAAGAAACTTGGAATGAAAATGGAAAGCACAAAATGGATGTGAAGGATGGAGCTGGTAATTTAATATTATCAAGGGTTTTTGCTAAAGATTTAAGTAAACAGGAAACATATTATACTTACAATTCCAAAGGATTATTAGCACATGTAATTCAACCAATGGGAGTAAGCGAATTGTTTAGACATAATATGTCGTTTACAACTCAATTAAACTCTCAATTACCAAATTCCTCAATTTATGATTTATATGTGTTTCATTATAAGTATGATGAAAGAAATAGATTAATAGAAAAGAAACTTCCTGGCTTGGCTTTTAACAAATACGTTTATGATAAACTAGATAGGCTAATTATGCAACAAGACCCAAAGCAAGCACAGCAAAGGAAATGGAGCTTTATTAAGTTTGATGCTTTTGGTAGAGAAATAATAAAAGGGATATGTAGTTTTGAGCAAGCCATGTCAAGAGAGGACTTGCAAGGGTTAAGTAATAATGCAAATTTGTATTTTGAATCTGCTAATAACTTAGGCTTGTTTTATACCAATAACGCTTTTCCAAATATTGGAATTACAGATACCTTACAAGTTAATTATTACGATAGCTATGATGCTGGTTTAGAAGGTTCATCTAATTGGAATCATTTTGTTCAACCCTATTTTAAAGGTACTGCTAATAAAAGTCCACAAGCTAAATCTGTTTGTAGTAAAAGTAAGATTTTAAACAATGGAAGTGGTGGTTTTTGGGTTAGTACAATTTTTGCTTACGATAAACAAGGAAGATGTATCATTCAATTTACACTAGACCCAGAAGGCGGATTATCGGCAAAAGAAGTTGAGTATAATTTTAACTCCCAAGTTACCAGTGAAACCAATTTTCATGGAAAACAGATTTTAAATGCAAGCATTTCGTGGAAGAAAACCTATGAGTATGATCATGGAGGAAGATTAGTTAACACATGGATAAAACCACCGAATGGGACTGAAATGTTAATGAGTAGATTGTTATATAATGAGCTTGGTCAAATGAGAAAAAAGTCGATACACTCATTTCATCCAAATCATCCATTTCTGCAAGATATTGATTATAAATGGCATGTCAGAGGTTGGTTGAAATCTATAAATAATACCAAGAATTTGGGTAAACAAGATTTATTCGCCATGGATTTTCAGTATGAGAATAATTTTATGCATACCAATACCGGCGGCATATTTACCAATATTCCTCAATATGATGGAAACATTTCTGCTTATGAATGGAAGTGTAAAAGAGATGAATATACCAGAGGATATGTATTTACCTATGATGAATTTGATCGCTTGCAAAAAGCAGATTATTATGGCAAAAGTAAAGATGGATTACTTGATGAGAATTTTAGGTATCAATCGGAAAATATGACTTATGACTTAAATGGAAATATTTTAAGTATGGACCAATATGGGCAAGTTGTTTCTCAAAGAACTAATACCCCTTTAGATTATGGATGGATGGATAAATTGTCGTATACCTACCATGGTAATACCTTACTTAGTGTATCAGATGCATTGCCAATTCCGCAAGCTGGATTAAATGATTTTGCTGATAGGTCAACTAGTGCCAAAGATTATTCTTACGACGAAAATCTAAATATGAATGCAGATAAAAATCATGAGATTACCAACATTATATACAATGAAATTGGCTTACCGTATACAATTGAATGGAATAATGGGGATTATTTAATCAATTTATATGATGCTTCGGGAGTAAAATGGAAAACAACATTTTATCACAATGGAAAAGTTTCTGAGCAACAATCATATAACAAAGAAGTGATTTACCGCAATGGTTATTTAGATGTAATTGCGCATGAAGAAGGACGATTGGTTTCACAGAAGCAGGCCTCACCTGGAGGTGGATTGGTTACAACAGGTAAATATTTGTTTTTTTACGACCACAAAGACCACCAAGGAAATGTTAGGGTTACTTATACCCCAGAATTAGATGACAAAGGGAACTGGAAATGCACTTATGAAGACGACGATTTTGAGCCAGGAGACGGAGAAGGGGAAGGCGACGATGGTCATTTCGATCCGAATGATGATGAGCCTGAATTTGGGGGAAGAGCAGCTCCTGTAAAAACCAAAGAAATGGCACATGATGGTTTACATTCAGGTAAAGTAGTTCAGAATTATGGAACCCATATTAAGTTTGAAGTTCAAAAAGGTGATACCATTTTGGCTAAAGCCTTTGCTTATTTAAAAGAAAAGAAAGAGCCATTTAATCCTAAAGATGCTTCTTGGTTATTGAGTTTAATTGGATTACAACCACCAGTTCAAACACCAGGAAATGATGGAGCACCAACTACTTCAACTCCTCAAATTAGTTTGAATATTTTAAGTTTACTTAATGGCTTAAATCATTTATTAGATAAAAAGAACCTCAACCAAAACATCTCAGGCTCTTTAGTAATAAGAGCATATGATTCAAGTGGAAATGTGGTAAGAGTAAAAGTTAGTCCTGTAGTAAGTATTGAAAAATGGGAAGAGTTAAGTGAAATGATGGTAATTGATACCAATTTGATTTGTTCAGCAGAAGTATTTGTAAGTTCAAGAGATGGAAATATTATATTTTTTGATGATATTGCAGTTGAACGAAAAAGAATGCTTGCCAAAATTATGCAAGAGAATCATTACTACCCATATGGACTAAACATCAAAGGATTGGAGTTCGTTGCAGCCGGACCTGATACCAACCATTATGCCATGTATACAGGTAAAGAACTGGTATTAAGAAACCACTTAGAATACCTCGATTACGGCGCCCGCTACTACGACCCTCAAATCGGCAGATGGCACGCAGTGGATCCGCTGGCGGAGAAGAGGAAGACTCTTTCAAGTTTTAATTATTGCTCAAATAACCCAATTTTAAAGATTGACCCAACTGGATTATTAGATGATATATATACAAGCATGTTAGATGGAACAATTAAAGTTGAAGAAACTGACGATGATTTTGATGTATTTAATGTTGAAAATAAAGATGGAACAATAAAAGAAGTTGCAAAATTGGATAAACATTTGGCTAAGGACGGCGAAACGGAATTAGTAAACTTTCCCGCTGAAGGTGATGGATTTACTCGCTATGGGGAGGAGGATGAAGGAGGAGATCATTCTGTTCAACCTGAAGTGGCAGCTGCTTTATTTGGTGCAATAAATGAAATTACTGCTAATAATCCTGAAGTTACAGTTAGATTAGGAGATATGAGTGCAGAAGACGGAAGTAAGCCTGGAAACACTCATAATGGTGGA
The DNA here is from genome assembly GCA_051861545.1 of Bacteroidia bacterium. Classification (GTDB taxonomy): domain Bacteria; phylum Bacteroidota; class Bacteroidia; order UKL13-3; family UKL13-3; genus CAISCU01. The sequence goes on from JBIMKP010000002.1 coordinate 25,602, forward strand.
AGTTTAAGTCATTTTAATGGACGTAATGTTGATGTTGGTTTAATTAGAAATGATTGTCAGCAAACAGGTACAACAGTTAATAGTATTAATTTTGATTTAGCCTCCACTCAATCTATGGTGAATTCATTTAGTAAATTTGGCTTTTCCAATATATTATCTCAAAAGACGGTTTCTGGAAGTTTAATGACTAATACTAAAAATGATCCCAAAGGCAAACATTATAATCATTTACATTTACAAGGATTTAGTCCCAAAATTCTGAAGCAATGAGAAATATTTATCATATATGGTTTGGCTTATTTTTTCTTGTTTTTATTTCTTGTGTCAATTATAGAAATATTAGTTCTGTATATTCAAAAAAGAATAATATTGAAGAGCCAAATTGTGATGATGATATTAGTCCTATTCTTGAGATATGGAATCATACAGGTAACGAATTTATTATTGGTAAACATAAATTTATCAAAGATGAATATATAAAGGCAGATGGATGGGATAACAATGACTTTCCATTTCCTAAAAAAATTGATGTTAAAGTTACACTTGTATCAAACGAGAGATTATATGATAATGAAAACTATAAAATTCCCAAATGCACCCTTAACATTGAATTAGCTTATAAAGTTGCCTTTAATAATAATTCAACATATCCTTTGAATAGTTATATAATTGATAGAAAAATGATTGTTACTTCAAAGATTCTTGAAAACATCAAGTTTAAAGATATAAATGGCAAATCGAATTTTTATGAGTTTATAATTTCTGGGGTCGAATTTGAGGAAGTGTATAAAAAGGTAATTAAAAAAGGACAAAACCTGAATCAATTAATATTTAATATTCAAATCATAAACGATTTAAATAATTGTAATTATCAATATACATATCCTGTAAATAAGATTTAGAAAATCTCTATAAATACTATAGTTAATTCTGCATTTTTTTACCATCAATGAACTTCTGAAATGGAGTTCATTGATGGTTCTTTTTATTGATTCATTAATTTTTTGGGTGATTCCTTGAGATACCCCAATTCAGTAAACAAATTCAATTAACTAAATCGTCAATATGATAGCAACATATTCTCAAATTTATATTCAATACATTTTCGCGGTAAAAGGGCGTGAAAACTTATTATTAAAACCTTGGAGAGAAGAAGTATTTAGTTATATAGCTGGTATTATTATCGCAAAGAAACACAAGGTAATTATTGTAAACGGGGTTGAAGACCATGTACATGTTTTTGTTTCGCTTCATCCAAGTAGCTCTGTTGCTGATTTGGTGAGGGATATTAAAAACAATACAAGTAATTTTATCAATAAGCAGAAATATGTTCAAGGTAAGTTTTCTTGGCAAGAAGGATATGGAGCATTTTCTTATTCTAAATCTCAAGTAGACAAGGTGTATTCATATATTTTGAATCAGGAAGCTCATCATCGAAAAAGTAGTTTTAAAGAAGAGTATTTAGATTTTCTCAAAAAATTTGAATTAGATTATGACGAACGATATTTATTTAATTGGATTGAAAAATAGGTTTTTTTGAGATTTATTTCTTAAGGATTTGTTGGTCGAAAACCATATCACCCCGATTGGGTTTTCCTTTCATCTTGATATTGTTTTTCTACTATAATTTCAGCCCGATGGGCTTGAGATTAGTAGAATAGAGCGCTTGAATTATTCATGAAGGATTGATTCATTGATTCCTTTTTTTATTTACAACATATATGAAACCAATCAATGATTCTGTTTTAATTGATTTTCATTTTATTTTTAAAAGAACTATTACACCAGCATTTTTACGCGACGCCAAAAACCCAAAAGGGGTGAAAATATAGTAGCAATAACCAATCGAATATTTGCCAAACCACATCGTGGTGACATGCTCATAGAACATGACGAAATCGGTCTGTGAAAATAATATCACCCCGATGGGGTTTACCTTTCATCTTGATATTGTTTTTCTACAATAATTTCAGCCCGATGGGCTTGAGATTAGTAGGGTATAGAGCTTGTATTATACATGAGGCATTTGAAATTTTCTCTTATTTATAACATTACTGAAACCAATCAATGATTCTGTTTAATTGATTTTCATTTTATTGTTAAAAGAACTATTACACCAGCATTTTTACGCGACGCCATAACCCCAAAAGGGGGTGAAATTATAGTAGCATTAACCAAACAAATATTGGCCAAACCACATCGTAGTGACATGCTCATAGAACATGACGAAATCGGTCTGCGAAAACCATATCACCCCGATGGGGTTTCCCTTTCATCTTATCGTTTTTTTTCTACTATAATATCAGCCCGATGGGCTTAAGATTAGTGGAATGGAGGGCTTGAATTATTCATGAAGGATTGATTCATTGATTCATTTTTTTATTTAGAACATACATGAATCTAATCAATGATTCTGTTTTAATTGATTTTCATTTTATTGTTAAAATGACTATTACACCAGCATTTTCACACGACACATTAACCCCCAAAAGGGGTGAAATTATAGTAGCAATATCCAAACAAATATTAGCCAAACCACATCGTGGTGACATGCTCATAGAACATAACGAAATCTGTTTGCGAAAACCATATCACCCCGATTGGGTTTACCTTTCATCTTGATGCTTTTTTTCTACAATAATATCAGCCCGATGGGCTTAAGATTAGTAGAATGGAGCGCTTGAATTATTCATGAATTATTGATTCATTTTTTTATTTAGAACATACATGAAGCCAATCAATGATTCTGTTTTAATTGAACTTAATTTAATGTTATAAAAAAAACGTTTCCTAAGCATTTTTTTTACGCGACGCCATAACCCCATAAAGGGGTGAAATTATAGTAGCAATATCCAAACAAATATTAGCCAAACCACATCGTGGTGACATGCTCATAGAACATGACGAAATCGGTCTGTGAAAATAATATCACCCCGATGGGGTTTACCTTTCATCTTGATATTGTTTTTCTACAATAATTTCAGCCCGATGGGCTTGAGATTAGTAGGGTATAGAGCTTGTATTATACATGAGGCATTTGAAATTTTCTCTTATTTATAACATTACTGAAACCAATCAATGATTCTGTTTAATTGATTTTCATTTTATTGTTAAAAGAACTATTACACCAGCATTTTCACGCGACGCCATAACCCCATAAAGGGGTGAAATTATAGTAGCAATAACCAATCGAATATTGGCCAAACCACATCGTGGTGACATGCTCATCGAACATGACGAAATCGGTCTGCGAAGTCAATCACACATATTAGATTCACCCCTAATCTTGGTGTTTTTTCATTAGTTCTTTCCTATGACTTTGAAATCAAAACCAGGATTCATCATTCATTTTGTTTTAATCTAATGAATGATGTATTTTAGATGTTTATTTCAAACTACCTATGCGCTATTTATTTATTCAAATACTCTTCTTGTTTTTGCTTGCTGCTTGCAATGATGTTTCCAATTCCAGTAACAAAACCACCACAACAGAAAATGAAACTATCGACGATAGCTTCGACAGTTTTATAAACAAATTTAATACCGATTCTGTATTTCAAGTGAGCAGAATTGTTTTTCCATTAAAAACAAAAGTTTATGAGTTGGAAAGCCAACATGACAGCGTTTATTTTGTTAGCCAAGAAAATTGTAGCAAATTAGATTTTAGTCAAACCAGTTCAAATGGTGAAACCGATAAATGGGAGCAAAAAATCATAGTAAACGAAAACCAAACTGAAGCAAAAATAGAAATCAGAGGTAAAGACAATGGCATTTTTGTAGACTGCATTTTTAAAAAACAAAATGGCAAATGGCTCTTGGTAGAAGTGGTAGATAGTTCGACTTGATTCTAAGAATTTCTATCAAATTAAATTATTAATTACTCTATTAGTTTGATTCATTACTTTTTTTCTATCTCATTTATGATTAAGCCGAATAAATGCTAGTATTGTTTATAAGGATGAAATGAAATAAAGATATTAATTGGAAGGAATAAGCAAGTTATAGCCAATGGTAGGACGACCGTGCAAACGAAAAACGACCGACCAAAATTTAAACGTTCAAACAAAGACAAACCATTTTGACTGGTGACCAACATACAGACCATATTTTAAACGGACAAAGAGTAAGCCACCACTCATTGCCAACGCTTCAGTATTTTTTATTTTCCCCACCGCACATTTTTTTTAATTCAATTTTCGCCAGCCGCACATTTGGCACATTTGGTTTTGCCCGAAACACAAGCCGACCCTTCGCAAAACCCAAAGAGCCAAATTTTCCCACCCACAGAAAGAAATTTTTAGAGCGACACACTTTGGCGTTTCATACTTCTACTTTTGTTGCAGAAATTAGAAATAAAGAAAGTATGCAAACAAATAATTTAACACTTAGCCCAACAATTGACAGACCTTTTGAACTTGCTAAGACATCAGCAAAAATGACTATTTCAGAAGTTTTTGCAGAACGGAAAGGTTCATACCTCAATGAGTTTACTTTATTTGTTGCTCAATTTAATTCAATCCCAAACTTTATTCATGACGTTGACATTGACTGCAAAAAGCCACCAACTGGTTTGCTGAAAATTACAAATCAGAAATCAAAGACTTCTATTATGACAAACGGTATTTCAACAGAAGCAAAAAAGCCGAAATTGATGATATTTTCTATTTCCTCTATGATGATTTGATTGTTGACTTTGATACCAATTGCTCAACAGTTCGTTTTTTATATCGTAAAACAGAACTTTCAAAAGTTGAGGAAATTGTAAATGCTATTCACAAATTCAAAAAAAGGAAACAAAAGCAAAAACCCGAAATATCGTTGCTTGTAAACAGCATGACTGGCATTGAAACAAAATCTTTGCAAATTACTAAGCCCAAATTAAGTATTGAAGACAATTACAACGAAGACTTTAAAGAAATTCATCGAACTATATTAAAAAGACTTTCTCGTAAAAAAGATAAAGGATTGGTATTACTTCATGGAATACCAGGAACAGGAAAAACAACATACATCAGATACTTAATTGCCTCTTTAAATAAGGATGTTATTTTCTTAACTCCAAATATGGCGAGTGTCATTACAAACCCAAGTCTTATTTCAATTCTCTTAGACAATCCAAATTCAGTTTTTGTAATTGAAGATGCCGAAAACATTGTTGTTGATAGAGAAAAAGAAGGTAGTTTGCCAGTTTCAGCATTATTGAATATTTCAGATGGCTTACTTGCAGACTGTTTGAATGTTCAAATTATCTGCTCCTTCAATACAGACATTTCAAAAATTGATAGTGCCTTGATGAGAAAAGGACAATTGATTTCAAAGTATGAATTTAAAGAATTGGAAATTGAAAAAGCCCAACAGCTTTCAAATAAATTAGGCTTTGATACAAACATCAATAGTCCAATGACTTTAACATCAATATACAACCAAGACGAAAAAGATTTTCAACAAATAAAAAAAAGAAATCATATTGGATTTACATCAACATTAGTACAATAGAAATAAATCATATAAATAGATAAAAAAATAAATTTCATAAAAATGAATGATTTAAACGAATTAGTAAATGAACTTGTAGCACTAGTGGATAAAAGGTATGATAAATTGAAAGATTCTAGAATGAGTAATTACACGTACTACAATAAAAATAGTAAGAATGTAAATACCATGGTTCCCTTAGAAATAAGTCTTACATATTGCTTAATTCAACCTTTAGACGAAAAGGACGAAATGTTATTAAGAGTTCAACAGCTTGGCAAGGCTGTAGGTATAAGTATATTTTTTAAAAATGAGCAAATTGCAACAGAATAGATTGTAATTCTAATTAATATGCAATTTAATCTAATAAAAGAACAAAACAGGTTAGCCGAAAACTGAACAGAGTAGGCATTAAAATAAAAAAAGTAAAACATGATTTCAGATGTAAGAGAAAAAGGAAGCCTCATTGAAGTTTATGATGCAAATAGCAAAAGAATTTCTTACATGAGTGCAGGAAGCAAAGAACTTGTAGGTGTAGCAAGTAATTTCTTTGTAATTATCAACGGTTCGTTAATTGAAGTGTATGACGAAAAATGCAAACGTATTTCATATATGAGCCAAGGAAGCAAAATGGTAAGAGGTGCAGCAGGTAATACGTTTACAGTAAAAAACGGAAGCCTTATTGAAACCTATGATGAAAACTGCAAAAGAATAAGTTATAAAAGTGCTTAATTCATACACTGCCATAGATTTTGAAACCGCACAGGGCAAGCGTTGGAGCATTTGTCAAGTTTTTTTGGTTCTTGTAGAAAATCAAATTATTAAAGAGCAGTTCTCAATTTTGGTTCAACCACCTGATAATTATTACTGGAATAACTTTATTGATATTCACGGAATTTCTCCCGAACAAACGGCAGATGCTCCAACATTTGATAAAATTTGGCACCTTATAGAGCCATTTATTAAAAATCAAAATGTTGTGGCTCACAATGGATTTGCTTTTGACTTCCATTGCTTAAAACAAACCCTAGAATACTATGAAATTTTGTCACCTGAATTTACCGGACATTTGCACTTACAAAATTTACGCATAAAATTTAGCTTCACTTTGCAAGCAATTTAAAATTAATTTAAACCATCACGATGCTTTGAGTGATGCTAAGGCATGTGCTGAACTTTTTAAAATATACATCTATAATAAAAATAAAGAATGACAATAGACAAATCATTTTCAATCAATGCAAAAACTTGCACCCTAAAATACAACTCTCAAAAAAATGGAGAAACTATTTTTGCAGATAATGTAAAATATATCATCCCAATTTATCAACGACCATATTCTTGGACAGACGAACAGATAAGAAAATTTTTATCCGACATTTTTTTAGGCTACTGGGGTAGTGACGGAATTATAATTAAAGAGCCAATGTTCATTGGAACAATGCAATTAGCTGAGAAGGATTTAGAAAGGAAAGAGCAGCAAGTTATTGATGGGCAACAACGCTTAACAACATTTTTAATTCTCTTAAAAGTTTTAAAAATGGAGTTCCCAAATTGCAGAGAATTAGAATTAATTCACTTTGATTGGTTAGAAACTAAAGTCAATAACGGAACACAGCAAAAGGATTTTAATCAACTGTTATCATTCAACACATTTGAAGAATATAATTCTAATCTAAATACCTATGTAAATAACGCAATTTATATAAGGAATATTCTAATTGAGTTAATTGCAGAAGGACAAAAGGTTTCTGAGAATGAAACCGAAGAACTCTTCAATGCTGATGATTTTACAAACTACATTCTTAGCAAAATATACTTTGTAGTAATTGAAACACATGCTTCACTGTCCAAAACATTACAAATTTTTAACGCTATAAATACCACAGGCCTTGACTTAAATGGTGGTGACATTTTTAAATTAAGAATGTATGAATATCTATGCGACCATAACAAGGAAGTAAATGAGGAAACTAAAATCAAATTCTTTGAGCAGATAAGCGGACTATACGAAACGATTGATACAAAGAACAAAGAGTTTGGTTGGGTTACAGATATTTTTGGAATTTTAGAAATGTACAAATACATTCTTGTTGCAAAATATGATTTGCCAAAGACACTTTATTTCTATGAAACTAATAGATTTTTTGAAGAGTTGTTTGATACAATCTCAAATACAAATCGATGGGATAATTTTAAAAGTATAAAAGAAAAGGGATTAACTCTTTCTTTAAATGAATTGGAACAAATAATCCAATCAAGATTTCAATGGCATTTAATTTATAAAAATGTCCCAACAGCAGAAGACGCTTGTTCATGGCACTTTATATGGTGGTCAAGATACAGTCGTTATCACATTTTGGCGTATTTATTTACTTTCAATTTCAATTTGGAAGAAGATTTTACGTCCAAACTTTTTCTATTCAAAAAGCAATTGAGCAAACTATTTATCATTTATAGCATTCGTTTTCAAAAGCTAAAAAGTGAGATTTATTACACATTTATGTACGAAGTATTAGATGCATTGATTAACAAATCATCATCGGAATTAATTCAATTGATAAATTCTAAAATTGGTAAAGTCGAAGACCATAAAGGTTGGTATGACATAGAAAATATTTTGAATGGAGACATAACTTACAGCGCAAAACTTAAAAATATAGTTTGTAGGGTTTCCGCCATGTTAGAGGAAAATTTTACTTCAACTGATATAAAAATTTGCAATAATTTATTCCAATTACCAATCGACATTGAGCATATCCAATCATACCACGATATTAACGGGGATAAAAGAGAAGACATTTGGAATGAGTGGGGAGATGATATAAATTCTATTGGTAACCTAATGATTTTAGAGCAAGACAAAAATAGGTCTATCAGCAATAATCCATATGAAGTTAAAACAAAAGTTTACCCAACAAGTATTTATGGCATTGTAAAAAATCAAGCTTCAAATTATTCAGATTGGTCTATAGATAAATGCCGTGAAAGGAAGATAATAGAAGTAAATAAAATTCTAAATTACTTATTCAATTAATGTCAAAACGAGGCTACATATCAAGATATTTGCTTATTCTAAAAAAGTTGAAAGTAAAACCTTATTCAACTTATGAAGAATTACAAGCCTATATTGAAAATCAGTTTGAATATCTGCAAATGCAAGACGATAATTTGCAAATAGGTTTTTCAAAACGAACACTTCAACGTGACATAAAGGAAATCAGAAACGTTTTTGGAATTGACATTGAATATTCAAAATCTCAAAAAGGATATTTTATAAGCCAAAACGAAAATGAAAACATGAATTTCCAAAGGATGATTGAGGCATTTGATATGTTCAATTCTTTAAACCTTGCTCAAGATTTAACACCGTTTATTCATTTGGAAAAACGCAGACCACAAGGAACAGACAATTTGTATGGTTTGCTTCATGCTATAAAAAACAGACTTCAAATCAAATTCACTTATCAGAAATTTTGGGAAGAAGTATTAAGTCAACGTTTAGTAGAACCTTATGCTTTAAAGGAGTTTAAAAATCGTTGGTATATCATGGCTAAAGACAGCAAAGACAATAACATAAAGAGTTTTGCACTTGACCGTTTGTCAAACCTTGAAATAACAAATCATACATACCAGTATCCCGACAATTACAGCATTGAGCAAAGTTACCGCTACTGCTTTGGTATTATTAGCCCAAATGACGAAGAACCGCAAGACATCATTCTTTCATTTGACCCATTTCAAGGTAAGTATATCAAGACACTTCCATTACATGACACTCAACAAGTTTTAGTCGACAATGACGTAGAAATGAAAATTAAACTTAAACTTTGTCTGACACATGACCTTGTTATGGAATTACTTTCATTCGGTGACAACATGAAAGTTATTGAACCTAAATCATTGGCTGACCAAATTAAACAAGCACATGAAAAAGCGTATAGACAATATTAACATCCATCGCACATGTGTAAGCACATTTGCAAGCCACACAAGCCCAAGCACAGACCAAAGCTTGCAAAAGAGCTTCCTCCTTTCCCACGCAGACAAAATTGAATTAAAAAAAATCTCCTCCCCTTCAGAAAATAAAAAATACGCAACTGCACAACCCGAAACGACAAAGACAGTGAAACGTAGTATTGACAATGGTTTTCAAGGACGGTGGACAAGAACCATTGGCTATAACACTGGTTTTGCAAAAGTGGCGGTTCACTACTCCGCAGACACATTTGTGGTAAATCAAAGTTTGGTTCTCCGCATCAACATTTGTGGTGAAAATCGCCACCTTCGCCAAGCCCGAGACCGTAAGCTATTTTGATATTCAAAATTGAGAAAATACAATAATGATAGATTCTAATAGCAGATTAACTCTAATATTGATATCAAAAAATATATTGAAAACCTTTATTGGTATTTTTATAATATTATCAATTTCAAGTTGTACTTATGATAAATCATTAATATATAAAAAGAACTATCAACCTGGAAAAAATAGTTTACTTGGCTTAAATGGTTTCTATTTTAATGAAATTAAAAGTACTAACACTTCCGAATATCCAAGAATTTTCATTCATCCAATTTTTTTCTATGCTGATGGTTCCGTTATTTATATGGGAGCAGTTGAAAACAACCTTATAAACAAAACTATTGCTGACAATCCAAAAGTTTGGGGCTATTGGGGGAATTATAAAATTTCTAATGACACAATTTGGGTTGAAACTATCGGCTCATATGGAGGCTCATTTCATCATGTTAGATTTATTAAAATGGGGGTTATTAAAAAAGATACTATTAACTTTTTTCAGGAAATTGATAGAAAAGGAAAAACTAGGGAACTCAATGAAATTATTCAATTTCAAAATTCGTCAGTTAAACCAGACTCAACCGAAAATTGGATTAGAAAAAAGAAGAAGTACAATTGAAATAGCAGCTAGAAAAGGTTTTGCGTTAGTCAGACTTCCCTAAAGCGTCATTTAGCATTTATGAAATACAATAAACTTTATAATCAAAACCAACTCAAATGCCAAGCTTGAAAGCGATTATATGCCATCTCCTTATTCAGCACTAATATTAACTGCAAATTTTAAGGGTTTAAAAACATGAAAAATACTAATTATGGCCTTATTTCTGTCTTTATGTAAATTGAAAACCCATTTTATTTTAAGCAATGATTTTAATGAAATTCTTCTTAAAACTTTGCGTTTAATTCATAAAAATTAATCTCAATTGATATTTAGTATTATTTTAGATTATAAGTGGACCCAAAATATATAATGCAATTCCCCGTATATCTTCCTTATTTTATAAGTAAATATATTAGCCAACAAGACGGGAATGACATATTGCAAATTGATAATTGGAAATTTTGTTAAATTGCTCAAATGCAGTTTTTGCCTTTACCAATACGACAAAAGCTGAAATAATTCAACTAATTGAACATACATCTAATAAACTCTTTGGATATTTAGTAAAACAACAATTTAATAATTTGAAATAATGATTTTGCTAAACTCTTTTTTGAAATGTTGTTTAACTTTATTAATACTATTATTGATTGCCAATACATCTCTTTTTTCTCAGGTGTATAAAACAATACATATCAAAAAAGACATTCTAAACTCAGGAGTTATTGGAAAATCTTCTTTTCTTAAATCAAATCCTCCATTTACTTTTCTTGTAAAAAAGGGTAGCAGTTTAACTTCAAAAAATGATTTATTAACTGCACTAAAAACGAATAAGATAGTTTTGTTTAGAATCAACCTAAAGGATTATATACATACTCAAAAGTTATTTCTTATTCTTAAAAGTCAAAGTTTAACAAATGTAGATTTTGAAAAGCCAATCATTTCTGCTTTTTATGATACTAATTCTAAAGTGAGTATGATTCCTGAAAACTCTTGTAACTATCATCATGAGTTTTTAAGCACAAAGCAGCAAGTTTCTTTAAAAGTGGATACTGCTTTTAAATATTTGTACTTGGTTATAGCTTTTCCAGATTCTTTCACTGCTGAATTTTCATATTCAATTTTATGTAAGCCAAAACCAAAGGGTGATAGAAAACAATTTGATTTTTACCATCACCATTATGATTATAAAAAGGAACCTTCCTTTTTTATGGAATCTTCGTTTTTTGAACCACATTATCCAAATTATTATGATTATTCCTCCGTAAACCTAAATGATCCAGCTTTCGAAAAGCCTCATCTAACAATAGGAAGTGATTCATTGTTCTTCAATAATTGGATGATAAAATTTATTGAGTTGGCCGAAAATGATACTGCTTTTGCTGCAGATTGTAGTCCTCCAGAGATACCTATTGAAATGCACTATGATAACACCGGTAACTTAGTTCATTACCAGGTTTCAGATATGGGTAATTTAGTGATTCAGCCACATATCAAGGCTTTAATTCGTTTGCTAATCGAATCTTTGCCTAAAACATTCACATGGACACCAGCAGTAGACCATGATGGAAAAACAATTGAATATAAAAGAAAATTGGTATTTTCAGCCGACTTTTGTTGGAATTAATGAATGACATTTTACTATGAAATTATTGTTTAAAAGGATTTGTTTTAGTAAGAATGTAAATTGTTGTTATATGTTTATTTCTATTCATTTATTTTGGTGCTTATAATACAACTAGTAAGCAAAGCCTAAATTCATTATTAGTAGCAGTAGGTGAAACTTTTAATAAAAATAAAATGAAAAGCTCTCTCATCCTTCTTTTTCTCCTCATAAGCTTTCATGCTTTTGCCCAGCCTACTGGTTACCAGAAACTCTTTTTGGAAATAACAGATGCTGGAGATACGCTACACTTTGAGAATAATTTTAGAAGAAATGGATACAATAGTAAACAGCATCTAGATTATAAAAACTATCAATTAATAGATATCAGTAAAAACAAAACAGGATTTGCCTTTAATACTTCAATTGGATGGATATATAAAACTTTGATGTCGAATGCACACACAATACAAATTGTGAGAAACAAATTTGATACCATGCAGATTGAAATTCTAAATGCATTTAATGTTTACTTCCTAAGCATTCCTTTTCAAGAAGGATATTTTAGAATGTATGTAAATGATAGTAAGGAAAATCAATGGAATGTAAATACACTTCCTTATAAACTAATGCCTGTTTTTTCTAATGTTTATAATATATCTCCGGCTGATTGGAGCCCGTTTAAAGTGGAAACTTATAAAAATCAACAAGACTATTTTGTTTCAGTGCAATTTGAGAGGCAACATTTATTATTTAAACCAGTTTTGCCAGAAGAGGATCCCAATTTTAGAAATCCAAGAAGAATTAACACACTTAGAGTAGAAACTGGCGATTATAATTTTGATGGTCAGAAAGATTACCGCGAACACCAATTAAAAAACAAAAATAAATGGAATTATTTCATTTATAAAGATTCGATAAATGGATTTGTTTTAGATAGCTTCATGAGTTTATTAAACATCAGCAAATTCAATGATGAAAAGAAAACTTTTGAAGTAAAAAAAGCAGCAAAAGGAAATGATGAATTTTATCAAACAGATACTTATGAGTTTATTAACGGAAAGGCTAGTTTGATAACTAAAAAATCCATGATTGATTCTACCTTAATTCTTTCAAAAAAAGAAAAATACGATACCATAAATTCAATTCAAACTTACTTAATCAAGCCTTTTAAATTTGTTTTAGAAAGAAATGCAAAGGGCATTTCCATTCCTGCTGGAAAAGACTATTACGCCAATAAAATTTCTGTATGGAATAGCAATACAAACAGACTTGTTTTTGAAACTGTAGCAGTAGGGAATAGACTAAAAGAAGCACCAGGTTGCTCTGATTCCTTACAAATTGCAGATTTTAATTTTGATGGTTTTCCTGATTTTAGAATTTGTAATAATAGTGTGGCAGGAAAGCATACATATTACATCTATCATCAAAAAAGAAATACATTTTTAATAGAATATACATTAACCGAACTCAATGGATTGATATTTGATTTCGAAAATAAAACTGCAAAAGGTAGCAATAGCAAAAAGGAATTTGCTGCTTATCCTTGGAATAGTCCTTTTCAATATTATTCTGAATCGCTTTTTTTTGAAGGTAAGGCTTTAGAAAACTTAACTGTTACTACTACAAATTATGGTTCAAGTTCAAGCACAATCGCCAAGTGCAAATACATCAAACAAAAAAGAATTTATGAAGGTGATACTATCGGAACTTTATTACAAAGAAAAAACCTATTGATTAAAGTTGTGGGTCCTTTTAAATTTAGAATAGAATTTAATCCGGAGGAGCGCAAAACAAGTGGGGAAAGGGGTGCTTATGTAAAATTAATAGATATCTATAGAGGCGATAAAAATATCAATCAATTTGAAATGCATGGTAATTATTTAAGAGAAGTACCAGATTTCTTAGATAGTATGGAAATTGCAGATTATGATTTTGATGGATATCCTGATATCAGAATCTACAATAGTATACTAGCAAATGGCCGGTATGTTTATTTGTTGTACAATCCCGAAAATACAGTGCAGGCTTTTTATGATGACACTTATTTTTCATTGTTAATGGATGCTGAATTTATTCCGGAACAAAAAATAATGAAAGGCAAGATTTTAGAAGCCAATCAAACCATTTACTTTTTTCTAAAAAACGATACTTTAACCACTGCAAAACAGGATAAAGTTCTTTCAAAACCACCATTTATAGAGGAGTCATTGTATAAAAATGGCAACAAAACACTTATTCGTTCTGCTTATGGTGATTTAGAACCCAAGTTAAATAAAGAGTACGGTGATTACAATTTTGATGGCTATGAAGATTTCAGACAACAAAGCAGAAGTAGGCATTATGCTTGGGATGTTTTTATTTACAATCCTAAACGGGCCTCGTTTGAAAAAGATACTTTATTGAGCAAATTTGACCAGTTTGACTACGATAAATTAGACAGGAAACTACAAGGTTATTATACCATAAGAGATGATGAAACAACGCGGCTTACTTATTATTACCAATGGAGTTTTGCAAAGAATAAAATGTTATTATACCAAGAGAAAGTTTGTTATTCTAAATTTTCAGGATCTGAAAGTAGTAGATGTATTATCAGTAAACTAGTAAATGGCAAATGGGTAGAAATAGAAGAGTTTGGAGCGGAGTAAATTGAAATCAACTTTAATTTAGGCAAGGAATTAAAGTAATTGAAATAGAATCTTACATAAAAATAGTAAACCCTAATCAGATTTGTTAGTGATAATTACAAGTACAGATTTTTAGCAGGACTCAAATATGACAGCTATCATGTTATAAAAACTATAAACGAATATCCGCATGTTTACCAGTAAACTATATTAGTAAATTTCTAAATATTTTAAAATTGATTTATGAATTGTATTTAGGTAAAATAACTTAAAAATAGAATCCTGTTTATTACGGAATTTCCTTAAATCCCATCGGGATGATATTATAGTAGTAAACAAAAATGAATGAATTACCCTGACCCCAAAACTGGCGTCAGGGTGCTGTTATTAATTTACTGGTAAAGAAGCGGATATTCGTGAAACATTATTACTTAACTATAAAATAGAATGATTAAAGAAATGATAAAGAAGTACTTGGTTTTGATTTGTTTGTTTATTGCAGCGATATTTATTGTTATTGCTTCATTTAAATATCCAGGTGGCTCTATGTTTGATAAGAATTCAATTGGCTTTGATTGGACAAAAAATTTCATGAGCAATTTGTTTCAGCCCATTGCAATGAATGGTTCCGAAAATTTAGCTAGGATTTGGGCAGTGATTGGAATGGTTTTTTACTCTATAGGTCATGGATTTTTTTTTATGAATATGTCGAAAAAGTTCACTTCAAAACCACTAGTAACTATTTTTAAAATTATAGGTTCTTCCAATATCCTATTGATATTTTTAATAGCAACACCTTTACACGACATTGGAGTGCTATCAATCTTCATAACATTAATTGGTTTATTTATTATTACAGTGTTTGTTTTAAAGTCTAAACTTCATGTGCTTAAGGTCTTTTGTATTGCTTGCTTACTGACCTATTACTGCTTCTTTTTCTTTTTTGGTATGGGTTATTTGAAGCAGGCAGTCATTCTGCAGAAAGTATATATTATTTGTTCGATGTTATTGGTTTTAGTACTTGAGCATTTTACCAAATTGGAAGACTTTAAAGCAA
This sequence comes from Bacteroidia bacterium, assembly GCA_051861545.1. Taxonomy (GTDB): domain Bacteria; phylum Bacteroidota; class Bacteroidia; order UKL13-3; family UKL13-3; genus CAISCU01. The sequence continues at coordinate 41,271 of JBIMKP010000002.1, forward strand.
TTCAATCAAGTGAAAAGGAATCTAAATAACAATTAGTTAATCTAGAGATATCCTAACTTTCATTGATTTAATATACTTCTTTTACCCTGAATTTGTTGGTCTAAGATAAGACCTAAAGGTAATTCAGTCTTGTTAAAAATAACCACATAATTTTCAAATTGTTGAGGCAACTTTTCAGATTTTTTGTGTCTAATTCATGACTTTTAATCTTAATAGTTTAGATGGAGTTTGTAATGAAAGATAAATATTATCAGATAAATTTCTCATTTATAGGCTCATTTTAATCTATATCATATTTAAATAGATGAATAAAATAGCTTCAACACAATTTCTGTTTTTACTGATAGGTTTTTTACTGTTAAATCAGACATCAGCCCAAAAACAAAATAACCAATGGATGTTTGGATATGGTGGCGGTATAGATTTTAACTTCTGTCCACCAGTTGGTGTTGATGGAGGTTTAATTGCCACAACAGAAGGAGTTGCTTCCATTGCAAATAGGAGAACTGGTGATATTTTGTTTTATACTAACGGTGTTACTATTTGGGATAAAAATAATACACCCATGCCTAATGCCAGAAACCTTACTGGAGGCTCTGCTGAATTGTCTTCAACTACGGCAGCAACTATTATTCCTGCGGTTAATGATACCAATTTATATTATATAGTTACCATTGATGAACAGTTTTCAAACCAAGGCTTACGATACTCAGTATTGGATATGAGGCTGAATGGAGGTTTAGGTGATATAGTATCTGGTCAAAAGAATATTTTGTTGTTCAATACCAATTCAGAAAAAGTTCAGGTAGTCCCTAATTCTGCAAAGAATGGTTATTGGATAATTAGTCACAATAATTCAGAATCTTTTGTAGTGTTTTCTTTAACAAGTGCAGGTATAAATACAACACCTATTATTAGCAATGCTGGAGGCTCTCAGAGTAATGGGGCAGGGCATATTAAAGTAAACAGACAGTTTAACAAAATTGCCTTAAGTGTAATTTCTGGAGGAGAAATAAATCTCTTGGATTTTGATAATTCCACAGGTATAATTAAAGACAATCTTACTTTTAAACATAAATTAGCCAATCCATTAATTTATGGATTGGAGTTTTCTCTAGATGGCACTAAACTATATGCTTCAAACTTAGAGAAAATCGCACAATATGATATATCATTAAACACTGGATTGGCAATCAGCAATTCATTGTATGATGTATTACTTGGTGGGAATTTTTCTAACCAACCTGCTACTTTACAAATGGGCCCAAATAACAAAATTTATGTAAATGTTGGGGGTTCTATAGGTTGCATCAATTCGCCGAATTTGCAGGGTGCACTTTGTGATTATGAAAACAATGCAATAAAAGGACTTACGGGCGGGGGTGGATATGGATTACCTCAATTTGTTTATAGTTTAACTGATGATGGCTCGAATAGCAACATAACAAATGCCATATTAAGCAAAGATTCATGTGTTAACAATGCTATTCAGTTTTCTTTGTTTGATAGTATTTCTGTTATTTCAGTTCAATGGAATTTTGGTGATAATTTGATTTCTTCCAGCAATACCTCAACTTTAAAAAGTCCTTTGTATACCTATAGAAATGCAGGAAATTATGATGTAAAAGCATTAATAAAAACTGAGTGTGGAGAAATAGAAGTTTTAAAAAAGATAACTATTATTGATTGTAGCTCTAAAAATTGTAAGGTAAGTATCAATACACTTGATTCATGTAGTCAAAAATTAGTTCAATTTAGCGTTAAGGCTGATTCGGCCATTAAAAGTGTAAATTGGTTTTTTGGTGATGATAATGCAGGTTTGGATAACTCATCAAACAGTTTAAACCCAAGTTATACTTATGGTTCAGTTGGTAAATATACGATACAATTAATAGCTGAACTTTCATGTGGAATAGATACTGTATTCAAAGAAATTGAAATTGTAGATTGTACAGTTGATACAACCATTATTCAAACATTTTTACCTAATGTATTTACTCCTAATAGTGATTTTATAAATGATACTTTTAAAATTTCAAGTAATAAAAAATTAGAACAGTTTAATCTTATTATTTATAACCGTTGGGGACAAGAAGTTTTTAGTAGTAACAATTACGAACAAGGCTGGGATGGTAATTACCAAAATAATAATTGTGCCGAAGGAGTTTACTTTTACTTAATTTCATATACCTATAACAAAAATATTTTTAGTAATAGAGGTACAGTAACTCTACTTAAATAATGACTTTTTAAAATTACTTATCTAGTATATAAATTTCAAATGTTTATTATTGATTTTGAATTGTAAAGTTTGATAGAAGAGAAATGATGTACGAAGAATCAGGGATGTTTTAAGCCTTATAATTAAATTCAAAAGAACTGTTTGTTTAATGTTGTATTTTAGGATTTTAGTCCAATAATTTTTAGACTTATTATTTCCCCTATTTGTAAGTTCAAATGATAAGTTCGACACCTAGTCAAAACCAGTGTTTGCGGAAATGATTTCGATTTTTAGATAATTGATAGGCATAAGTATATCAGTTATTGTAAATTTGATTTTAATAATGTAAAGTTATTTTTATCAATAGCCTCAATTAAATTTTTAAATCATTTAAAGGAAAACTATGACTGAAAATAAAAAAAGAAATAGAGGAGATTGGGTTTCGATTTGCATAGCATTGGGTTTGCTTTTTGGATTTATTTATGGCAAAAAATCTGGCAATATAATTTATGGTTTAGCAATTGGTTTGGAGATTGGCGTTGTGGTTGGCCTACTTTTAGAATTTATAATAGGAAGAAAATAATTTTGAGTTTTTTGATTTTATTTGAATTAAGAATATATAATGGATTCATACATTGAAAAGATAAATAGCTTTATGAAGAATCTTGATAAAGAGACTTTATTGGCAATAAATACGATTTCTAAAGAAAGGAAGTATAAAAAAGGTGATTTACTCCTCAGTGAAAATGAAATTTGTAGAAAGAGTTATTTAATCCTTCATGGAATTGCCCGTAAATACTATTTAAACGACGGAAAAGAAATAACTACTGAACTTTATTTTGAAAATGATTTAGCCGTTTCTTTTGAAAGTTATACACTTCAACAGAGCAGCAAAGAGTATATAGAAGCTTTAACCGATATAACAGTTTCTATTACATTCTATGATGCTTTTCAGGAAGCAAAGATTAAGTATCCTAAACTATTAGCACTTGATTTAATGTTTGCTGAATACTATGGAATGTGGCTTGAAAATAGATTGTTTCAGTTCCATACAATGTCTGCAACCGACCGTTACCTCGATTTAATAAAAAAGAGTCCGCATATTGTGCAATTTGTTCCTTTAACAATAATTGCTTCTTATTTGGGAATTTCATTAGAAACTTTAAGCAGAATCAGAGCTAAAATTTAAGTTCAATTATTATTTGACATAAGTCAAATTTCTTGACTTATTCTCATATGAGTTTTGTGGCAACATTTTTAAACTAAGAATTATGAATTGGATTTATTTGTTGCTGGCCAGTTTTTTTGAAATAGGCTGGACCACAGGATTGAAACTAATGGACAACCATAAGAACCTATTATGGACAACTATTTTTTATATAAGCATTTTAACAAGCTTTTATTTTTTGCAGTTAGCGCTTAAAGAAATTCCAATTGGAACTGCATATTCTATTTATACTAGTATTGGCGTTGTTGGTGCTGTAATTATTGGCATGATATTTTTTAATGAGGCCTTCTCATACATGCGATTGGCATTCATTTTCATTATTATGTTGGGTGTAATAGGGCTTAAAATTTCATCAACTCATTAATATGAAAACAAGAGTTATAGGTTTTGATTTGGCACGTGCTTACGCAATTTTCGGGATGTTTATTGTGAATTTTAATACGGTTTTTGGAAGTCATAACAACCATGATGGATTAAGTGGTTTTCTCAATTTATTTAATGGGAATTCAAGTACTTTATTCGTCATGCTTGCAGGTATGGGAGTTTCACTCATGACAAATAGACTTGATTATACACTAGAAGAAAGAAAGAATTTAAAAAGCATCATCTCAAAACGTTCTTGGTTTCTATTTATATTGGGAATTGTTTTTTATTGGTGGTGGCCAGCCGATATACTGCACTTTTATGGTGGTTATATGCACATTGCTGTCCTATTTATTTTTCTTCCTAAAAATTGGTTATTGTTTGCAGCAGCTTTTGCAATTCTTGTATTTCATTTACTTTTATCTATTGTACCATTTGAAACGGGTTGGAATTTTGAAACATTGATGTATGTTGACTTTTGGACAATAACGGGTTTTGTAAGAAATACATTTTACAATGGATGGAATCCCATTTTTCCATGGATTGCTTATTTCTTTATTGGGATGTTTTTGGGTAGATTAGATTGGAATGATAAAAATATTCCCAAGCGAGTATTGTTATTGGGTATTATAATTTATTTACTCATATTTCTCATTCAAAACAATGCAATATTCATTACTCAGGATAAAGATTTATTGTTTTATTTAACAGCCGATTACCTTCCACCATTTTTACCGTTTATGTTAGGAACAACTTCGTTTGGATTAATATTGATAAGTGTTTTCATCTTTTTAGGGAATAAAATTGGGCATACTAAAATGGCTAAGGTTTTGGCATCTACAGGTCAAATGACACTTACACATTATATTTCTCATTTGCTTTTGGGACTTTTCTTTTTATCAATACTTGCCGGAAAATCACTTAGTTTTAATCTGATTAAGGAAACTCCTACAAATCCATTACTTATTTTGTTGTTTGCTATGTTTTATTTTGTTTTAAGTTGTGCCTTTAGTAATTACTGGTTAACAAAATTTAAAACTGGTCCTTTAGAAATGTTAATGCGATTCTTTTCTGATGCTAAGAAGATTTAGCCGAGAAAAAATATTGAATAAATAAACTCAAAATCTTTTTCTTTAATTTTTTGTTATGATGTTTTGCCCTATTGAAATTAAACTATTTGCCATTTCAATCTAAACATTCCTTAGTTAAATTGATTTGGTAAATTTTAAAAGGTTCGTTATCAATTTTGCTCATATTAAACAGAAGCTTAAATCTTATATATCAAAACTAATGTATGATCAAATTCTAAAAAGGCTTTCACAATTTATTACACTTGACAAAGCCGAACAAGATTATTTCGTTTCTAAACTTCAAATCAAAGAATACAATAAAAAAGAATTGGTTTTGCAGGAGGGACAGATTTGTAAATATGCTTATTTTATAAATACTGGTTGTCTTCGTTATTATTATAATGTAGAAGGACAGGAAAACACGGCACAATTTTTTTTTGAAAATGGTTGGTATACTGATTATGATAGTTTTTTAACGGGTAAACCAACCAAACAGAATATAGAAACTCTTGAGAAAACACAACTGCTTTTAATTTCTGCCAAAGACTTACAGCAGTTTTATATCGACATGCCCAAATTTGAAAGATTCGGGAGATTGATGGCTGAAAGTGCTTTTTTAGGCATTCGTCAACGTAATGAGATGCTTGAAAATCAAACGGCAGAAGAACGATATCTTACTTTAATGAAAGATAGGCCAAAGGTTTTTGAAAGAATACCACAACATTATATTGCTTCTTATTTGGGCATCAAACCACCTTCCTTAAGCCGTATCCGTAAAAGATTGTTGGATAATAAGTAGCATCTTCCAAAATCTTTGCTATTTTCATTTCTTAACCTGGGTTAACGTTCAACAATAATGGACACAACACCTTTGTATCGTAATAATTAGCTATAATTTAAACGATACAAAAAATGAAAAAATCAATCGTAACTCTTGCAGTGAGTATAAGCTGTCTTTTTGCACAATTTGCTAATGCTCAAACATTTATTGATGTTGGTATTGGTTTATCAAATCAGGATAGAGGCGCTCTAAATTTGGCTTTTAGGAAACAATTCTCCGAAAAATTCAGAGCGGGAGTTGAACTGCAATCAAGTTCGGTAAGATACCGATTTATTGGTGCTAAAGTGATTGACGAAGGTCTTAGCACTTCCTTTAGTATTCCATTTTCTATAAGAGTTTATGAATTTGAAAAACTACGCCTTGATTACTACTCAAGATTAGGCGTTCGCTTTCAAAATGTTAGCCAAACTTTCGCAGATGAAAATAAATTACAAGCTAATAATTCTTTTGGTGTAAATGCAGAACTTGGATTGCAGGTTAGTTTAGCGTTGTCTGAAAAACTGAATATTCAATCTGGAGTAACACTTCCTAATCTGTTTGAGGTTAACCCGCAGTTTATTTACGAAAATAATGTGACGAATCTATTTGTTGGTACTGCTTATAAACTTTCTGAAAAATCAACATTTATGTTTAGGGCAAATGCAGGGCCATCAGCAGGTGCAAATGGCGATTCGCAAAAGTTTAACTGGGGGTTGCAGGCAGGTCTCCGTTTTTCTTTAAATGGTTCTCAAAACGCTTCAAATCTTCGTCTTGATCCATCTTATTAAACTAAAATTTCAACAATTAAACTTAACTCATTTAAAATAAAAATAAAATGAAAAACTTAATCATTTCACTATTATTTCTTTTGATAGCACTGAGCTTAAAAGCACAGAATGATGCAACAAAAAGCCACAAAATAGGCTGGTTCGTTACACCTGAATACAGTTCAATGTTTCTTAAAGACCATATTGGGCATGCTGTAGGCTTCTCTATGGGATTAAAATTATTTAAAGACCATCTTAAAGTAGGTTATTACAATTATGCCAGAAGTGGTCCTATCAATTCATATTCAATCAATACACCTTTGCCTGATGGTAAAACCTACAAAGGTAAATCTAATATTGATTTGCGTGCCGATCACGGAGCTTTCGGTTTGATGATAGCACCTTCGTTCACCCTTCGAAAATCAAACATTGAAATTGATTTCCCTATATACATTGGGTCAATAGGTGCTGGCTTTTATTTATCTGGCGATGATAGAAAAACTCCTGATAGTAGAAGAGTAAGCGACTGGGAGAATGACCTGTTTGAAGGAAAAGATGCTGCTTTTGCAGGGATGATGGAGGTTGGTGTTAGAGCTTTTATGCCAACTAAAATAAATGGGTTGAATTGGGGACTTGGTTTGCACTATCTGACGGTACAAGATTGGACTACTTTCGTAGACCCATCGGGTGATTTCTACAATAATAAGTTTAGGGCTTCTGTTTTTGTAAACTTTGGTTCAAAGAGATTTGAGTGATACTATAAAATTAAATGGGTGATTTTATGCTTAATTCAATCAGCCCTTTATTAAAAACCAATCAATGAAAAAATCAATAAATACGTTAATATTTTTTGTCAGTGTTCTGGTTTCTTTTGCTGCAAATGCACAAAATCCAATTTCTCAAAAGATTCAAACTGAATTTGGATTAGGGTTGGCTACCTCTTTTTTGCATAGTGGAAAAGAACTTATCCGATCTCAGGAACTTAGAGAGCAAGGCCTAAGCTATTTTCAAAACAGTGCAGGTATTAGAAAGAATGTTGGCTCTTATGGAACACCAATTGGTTGGGTTCTTACTACTGCGTATTATCGTCCTATAAAAAAGGTGAAGGGTTTAATGTTAGGCACCGCATTAAGAGCATCACTAACAGGCACTCAGCCAAGTTCTGATGGCTACGAAGAAGGCTATTTTTTTAATTATATAACGATAACGGGAGGTGCAAAATATTACCCTTTCACTAATAATAATCTTTTCTTATTAGGTGAATTTGGAATGGCTTCTGTGCTTACCAAAAACAGGTTTATTAATAGTGAAGGAAAACAAAATTATTTTCATCAGTTTGGGATAGGAACAAATTTATCTGCAGCTATTGGCTACTCGTTAAAATCATTCAAGAATAGCGAAAGATCATTTGATATTAAGGCTGTTTACCAACTCAATAATACCAGAGTAGAAGTTGATAATATTGGTAATGATTTATGGCGATTTTCTGGTCTCAATCTAATAGCTTCAATAAATTTTTAAATAGAATAAACAATGAACAAAATAATCTTAACTCTTGCAGTAAGTATTAGCTGCCTTATCTCAACATGCATTTTCGCACAAAATTCCTCTACTCAAATCAGATCCAAAAACATTTATGGTGAATTGGGATTTGGTGCTGGGCAAACCATAATTTCTAATGATACAAAGTCACATTTAAAAGCGGCATTAGGTGGTTCATTTGAGCCAGTTATTGCAGGTAATCTTAGCACCGCTTTTTATTATGCGCCATCAAATTGGAAAGGTTTAGGCGTGGGTACTCGTTTCATGTGGTCGGGAGGCCCTGGAGCTGTTGGTCAAAATGGTGATGATTATTTCTTTAATTACTATAATTTCTCGGTTTCTGCAAAGTATTACGCTTTAAGTCGGACATACAACAAAGGTTTGTTTCTGCGATTATCCTTAGGAACTGGCCAGCTTACTACTAAGAGAGCAAATGATGCAGCAAATTCATTCACACATCAGTTTGCCATTGGAAATACCATTTCAGGAAATGTTGGTTACTCATATCCGCTTGGAAAAAACTCAATAGGACTAGAAGCACACATTGAAAAATCAACTCGCAGTGGCACTATCAACGGACTTGGCGACAGGAGCCTAAGAAGCGGGCAAATTGGTGCTAATATTATTTATTCATTTTAGATAAAATACCAAATGAAAAAATTAATAACACCAAGCGCAATAATTATAATCTGCTTGATTTCGAATTTTGTAAGTGCACAAACATCAACAGATAAAAAAACAAAACTACCCATTTATGGCGAAGTAGGTTTGGGTTTTGGACAAACTCTTTTTTGGAGAGATATGAAAACACAACTAATAAATTCATATGGAGGTAGTTTTAATCCAGGTACAGGAAACAACTTAATGATGGGATTTTACATAGCTCCTGATAATTTGAAAGGCCTTGGTTTTGGTTCAAGAATTAAGGGAACATTTGGAACTTCTGTAAAAGGAGACAATGGTGATAGTTACATTTTCAACTATTACAATCTTGCAATTACAGCTAAGTATTATGCATTTAAGAATGAATTTAATAAAGGACTGTATGTTCGTGGTAGTTTTGGTTTTGGGCAATTTACTACTAAACGAGTAAATGAAGCAACGAACTTATATAAACATCAATATGCAATTGGTACCACATTAATGGGTGGTATTGGATACTCCATTCCTTTTAAACGAACAGCTTTAAGTTTAGAGACAGAATTTGATTACTCAAACCGAAATGGCACTATTGACGGTAAAGGTGATGCAAATTATAAAAGCGGTCAAATTGGAGCTAATATTATTTATTCATTCTAAAAAAATATCAAATGAGGAAGTAAATTAAACCGATACAATTCTTGAAACATTGGTATTGATTTAATTTAATACAAATATCCGTATGAATACCAGATGTATTTTTAATAAATCCAGCATATGTATTGAGAATTATTTTCAAAATTTTTTTGGAATTAAATTGCTCTATTCAATGAAATTAATGACCCCGAAGGCGGTCACATGTTTATAGAAAAATGCTGTAAAGCAAACCACCCCAAAACGTGGGCGGCCCAGTGGTGGGCGGCCGGGTGTGGGTGTGGGCGCTAACTTTTTTAAACAAAATTGTTTAAACCAACCCCCCCCCAACCGGCGCCCCACCCTTGGTTCCCCCCACGTTTTGGGGTGAGGGTGCTATTTTTAAATTTACTTGTAGAGAAACGGATATTCGTATAATTTAATTTGTTCTTATCTAATTTTTTATGCTTAGTTTAAAATTATCCTAAATTAGTATCGTTTCAAGATTAGCGTTTCTAAAATATTAATCTGATAATTGTTAATTCCTGCTGAAAAATGAAGATTTTATTATTAATTATCGCTTTAAGTTTTTGTCAGATTTCATATAGTCAAAAGCAAAATTTACCCTTATATATTTATTATTATAAATCAGGGGAAATAGCTTCAGAATATTTTTTTAAAGGTTATACAGATAATTTAAAAAGAAAGTGGTTTGTAAGAATATATTATAAAAATGGAAATCTTCGCAAAGAATATGATTTTATAGAGGATAGTGTTCAAATTCTTTTTAACGCAGTTAATTATAATTATTACAGAAACGGTCAACTAAGTAATAAATTTATACGACCACAAAAGACTTATGATGGTGCCTATGATTATTATTTGGGGTATTGGATTTTTTATTATAAAAATGGGAAAATAGAGAAAGAAGGAATAGCAATATTAGGGCAAGGATACTTTGGTTTATGGAAGTATTATTATCCTGATGGTACTTTAAAAATGAAAGGTTTTTGGAGAAGATTTAGAAGAATAGGTTACTGGGAGTTTTATGATACTACTGGTAAATTGATAAAGTGGAAAAACTATGATTAAAGGGGATTGTTTTCCTAAATTACATTACTCAAATAATGCTATTACTTAAAGAAGATTTATATGCATCATACCAAATGCTAAGGTTCTAAATAATATTGGTTTACTGATATTAAGACCATCTTTTAATTAGTGAAATTGGAAACTTTTTCTTTTCTTTAACCATGTTTTTTTAAATAATTTTACATGAACAATCAAACGCTCCAAACTAATTTAACAGAAAGCCATGATTCATTTTTATCCTTCCTTGAAAAATTATCGGAGGATGAATTTTTGGTTTCCAATAATCAGAAATGGACCGCAGCACTGCAATTAGAGCATATTTATCTTTCAGTTAAAATAGTACGACAGGTATTAATTCTGCCTCCTATTCTTATAAAATTGATTTGGGGGAAATCAAATAAAAAGAGTCGTACTTATGATGAATTGGTTAAAAAGTACCAGCTCAAACTCGAAAATGGAGGAAGAGCTACAAGTGGATTTGTTCCAAAAGCTGTAACTCATCAACAAGCGCTTCATCTATTGAAAACCATAATAAATGAAGTGATTTCATTAAACAAAAAAATAGATAGGGCCCGCTGAAAAAGACAGAAACAGGTCAGATTTTAGACGCTGCCAAAATAGATGTATATATAATACTTCAATTTGGCAGCAACGACAAAGATGGCCTTGTTTCTGTCTTTAGGTAATTTGAAAACTAATTTTACTTGATGCAAGGATTTTTAAGCAATTGTTCTTAAAACCTTGCACGTGATTTATAAAAAACTAATTAAATTGGTTGATAATTAGTGCTAATTAGGATTTTCAGCAGGCCCTAGATAAATTTACTGAAGAAGAACTTGATTCCCTTGTTTTACCTCATCCGCTCTTAGGTAAATTAACAATTAGGGAAACATTGTATTTTACTATATACCATGTTGGTCACCATGAAGCGCAAATGAAATTGAATCTGCAAAAGTAATGGGCTTTTATTTCTTGATATTGTTCATTTTAAACAATCTGATTGATTTGTTGTTATAAGCAAAAACAAAACCATGAAGAATACCAATACTCTTTCTTTTACTTTTATAAATAGATTGACTTTTTTGCCAATATTTTTAATTGGTTTGGTTCTGATTTCATCTTGTTCTAAGAAAACAGAAAAGATTGAAACGCCTGTTGTAACAGTACCAATGACAGGCACACCTCAAATCAGCATTACTACTTTATTGAGTAATCAGGGTATTATTTGGGGATTTGATTTTCTTCCCAATGGAAATTTGCTCTACACACAAAAAACAGGTGCTATGTTTTTGTTTGATACTACAACCCGTGCTATAACAAACATCACTGGCTTACCAACTAATATTTCATCATCAGGTCAAGGTGGTTTGTTAGATGTAGCGGTATCACCCGATTTTGCAACTACTAAAACAGTTTATGTTACGTATAGCATTACAGGAGGATTTCTATCTCTTGCACGATTTGTTTTAAACGAAACAAGCACTAGTAATTGGATGGTATTACAAACTACTGAATCTGCTTCAACTTGGAGTGGACATTATGGTAGTCGTATTGTTTTTGGAAAAGATGGTAAATTATACTGGAGCATTGGTGAAGGTGGATCAGCGAGTTTAGGAGGTGCAAGTAGTCCACACCAAAACGCACAAAAACTAAATACGCTTTGGGGTAAAGTACATCGTTTAAATTTAGATGGAAGCATACCTACAGATAATCCTGTAATAGCAGGCCAAGGTGTTGCAAGCACCATTTATAGTTATGGACACCGCAATCCTCAAGGAATGGCATTTGAACCTGTAAGTGGGCATTTATATGTGAACGAACATGGTCCAAAAGGTGGATGTGAACTAAACAGGGTAGAAGCGAGTAAAAATTATGGTTGGCCTTTGTATAGCATGGGAGTAAATTATAATGGAACCATCATCAGCAATGGACATACAGCCACTGGAATTACAGCACCTTTAAAAAGCTGGGATCCGGCATTGGCACCATCAGGACTTACTTTTATCAACCATTTATCATACAGAGATTGGAATGGAAACATATTGATGGGTAGTTTAAGTCGTAAGCATTTGTTGATGGTAAAAATGAACAATGGTGTAGTTGGAATGGATACAATTTTGTTAGCCAATGAAGGACGTATCCGTAATGTTAAAATGGGTCCAGCAGGCAAAATTTATGTAAGTGTTGAAGATGGTGGAAGGTTGTTGGAGATAAGGGCGAAGTAGGAGGAATAATTGGCAAAAGAAATTATAATGCCAAGGATTTAAGTCAAAAATCAAGTTGTTTTTCTATATTGAAGCATGAAACTTTTTTTGATAATATTTTTGACTTTGAGAGCTCCTACTATTGAAGAAATTCATTTTCATTATTTAGATATTCAATCAATTCCTGTTATTGATTCAAGTATTAAAAGTATTGCTAATGATGTTAATCAAGCAAATAATAAGGTATCCAAAAGACTTCTAAAGTTTGTAAATTATATACATGGAAAAGGTTATTTCTGCAGGCCAGTAAATTCAAAAAATTTAAACTCAAAAGAAATTAGAATTTCAGTTGATAAATTCCATTTCTATGAGATTCCATTTCAGGAAAATTTTCTTAATAGAAATGGATTTAAAGTTGTTGATACCACTAATGGCCTCAGATATTCAAAATGGGGTCTTAATTTGAATAAATTTGAAGCTGTACAAAGTATACTTCAATATCGTTATTATTATGGAGGTACTAGGACTTTGTCTAACACCAAAATAGAAAATAGTCCTTCGATACAGGGTTTTATTGATGAATGGAGTTTTTTAGACAGTAATTCAGCAAAAATTGCAAGCATTGAAATGGGGAGATTACAGGCATATGTTTTTATGAACTCCGGAGCTTTTGTGTGTTATAAAGACAATGTTATGTATGTATTTTATACAAACTCTGCAGGCTTCAAGAACCAAATTAAATTTATTTTCGACAAATTCCTTTTTGATTCTCAAGCCATTCGCACTGATGTTTAGTTTTACTTTTTTTTATAAAACCACATTTTAATATTGGAATTAAATTAATTTTTAGTCTTAGTTTTTGAAAACTGATTGGAAAATCATCAATTATTTTGAAAGAGCTTAAATGTATTTTTTATGAAAAATAGAAAGAACATGCAATGAGTGTATTTATCTATTGATTTTTCCAATGAAATTTTACTAAATTCACACTATGAAACAACTGGAGAATAAGATTGAAGATATCGCAAAACTTTGTAAATCACACAGGGTTTCAAAGCTGTTTGTTTTTGGTTCAGTTTTAAAAGAATCCTTCAGTGAAGATAGTGATATAGATTTGATTGTAGATTTTGACAATGTTTCATTAGAGGATTATGCTGATAATTACTTTGATTTAAAAGAGCAATTAGAAAGTATATTCAATCGAACTGTAGATTTATTAGAAGAGCAGGCAATCAAAAATCCATTTTTCAAAAAGGAAATTGATAAAGAAAAACTATTGATTTATGGATAATAGAATTCAAGCCTACTTGTTTGATATTCTTAATTCAATAGAGGAGATTGAATCCTTTCTTGCTGAAAGGCCTAAGAACTTCTTTGAATATCAAAATGACTTAAAGACTAAACGAGCTGTAGAACGAAACATTGAAATAATAGGGGAAGCAGTAAACAGAATTTTAAAAGTAAACCCTAATATCTCAATAGAGAATGCCAGAAATATAGTTGGAACCCGAAATAGAATAATTCATAGTTATGACTCAATTTCAGATACCTTTATTTGGTCGATAATTACAATTCATCTTCCAAAATTAAAGGAAGAAGTAAAGCAAATGCTTGAATAAGAATTTGTATAATACTATAAATATCATTTATGATTAAGATAAATACTCTTATTTTATTTGTTTTACTTTCCTTTAAATTATTCGGACAAGCAGGAAATCTTTGTGTTAATATATATTCAAATTCCTAATTGAAGTATTGAATTCCCTCACCTCCCCAACATCTCCGCTGTTTCCACCAATTGTATAAATTCAGCCCTGTAGCCATCTTCATCTTTGCCTTTGTTGTTTTTTGCAATGGCTAAAATGTCTTTGTAATTCATGTTTTTTACTTCTTTGTTTTCTCTCAGTTTCATGCCAAATAAAGCTACAGCATAAGCAAATTGTATTTCAGGTGATGTATTTTCTATGCTTTCATTTTCGTTTTCAATAGGCAATTCAAATTTGATGCTTTTATCCTCACCAGGTTTTTTATACCTCAATTTAATGAATCCTATCTCGTTCTCAGTACTGCCACCTTTTAGCACTTGTTTACTATACCTCAAGCTATCAGTTTCTTCTTTAAACTTACCATCGTTCATGTTTAATTCATAAATAGCAGTAACTCCATGTCCTGCCCCTAATTCACCAGCATCTTTTTTGTCGTCATTAAAATCTTCTTTGTTTAACAATCTATTTTCATAACCATTTAACTTGTATGATTCAACAAAACGTGGGTTGAATTCTATCTGGATTTTTACATCATTAGCAACACTGATTAAAGTTCCACCTAATTCTTTTACCAATACTTTTTTCCCTTCTAGAAGTCCGTCTATATAATGATAATTACCATTTCCTTTATCAGCAAGATTTTCCATGGTTTCATCATTGATGTTTCCAGTTCCGAATCCAAGTGTGCTTAAGTAAACACCGCTTTTTCTTTTTTCTTCAATTAAACTTACTAGTTCTTTTATACCATAAATACCCACATTAAAGTCGCCATCAGTGGCAAGAATAATTCTATTGTTTCCTTCCTTAAGAAAATTCTTTTGAGCAATATCATAAGCAAGTTCAATTCCAGCTCCACCTGCTGTGCTGCCACCCGATTCTAATTTATTGAGGGCATCAAGAATCTTAGGTTTGTTTTTGCCATTTGTAGGTTCCAATACTAATCCTGCAGCACCGGCATAAACAACGATGGCAATTTGGTCTTCAGCACGCATTTGTTCAACCAGCATTTTTAAACATGATATAAGCAATGGTAATTTGTCACTACTACTCATCGAACCTGATACATCAATTAAAAATGTAAGCATATTTGGCTTGCTGTTTTCAATTTGAATTTTGGGCGATTGTAAATGAATATGTAATAGTTTTTTGTTTGTAGAAAATGGATGATTAAACACTTTTGATTGAATTGAAAAGGGGTGAACTTGATTTGTAGTAGGAAAATCATAAGAAAAGTAATTAATCATTTCTTCCACTCTCACTGCATCAATTGGTGGTAATTGATTAGATTGTAAATACCTTCTCATATTTGAATAGGAGGCTTTATCAACATCAATTGAAAATGTGCTGATAGGAGTACTTTCTACTTTTACAAAAGTATTATCAATTTGTTTGGCATATTTTTCAGTTCCTTGAGTAACCCGAACTCCATCGATATAATAAGCAGTTCCTTCTGCTCTGGCACCACGAATGTTTGGTGTTGAGCCACCTCTTGATTCAACACCCATAGAAGTATTCGCAATGGAATTTATGTTTCTTACTGGTGATGTCATAATTGTTTTTGAATGCATGTCTGATTTACCTATCAAAGATTTTTTATTTACAATCATTAGCTCTTGATGTTGATTCCTTGATTCCATTGCTAAATCTAATTTCAATGTATCATTATCCTTAATGCAGAATTGATAAATTATTGAATTTGGATAACCTACATAATTCAATTCCAATGAATAATTTGAATCAGGTTTAAGGTTTTTGAAAGTAAAAAAACCATCATCATCACTCAATTGCTGTCTTATAATTGTTCCATGTAGTTTTAAAGACAGGTTAACATAATCTAAAGGTTTTTTAGTCTTTTTATCGATTACTTTCCCCAAAAGAACACCAGAATATTTTTGAGGATTTTGCGCATAGATGGAGCTGCTGAATATCATCAACAACATCCATAGAATGTGTTTCATTTTCATAATAGTAAAAATTAAGATGAATGAGCGCGCTTGTAGTGAAAGTCACCGAAAGGTAAAAAAGGGTTGTCATCCCTTTAGGAATATTCCTAGAAATACTTTTTCGAAGATTAATTTAATTGTTTTTCCTTATCGCATAAATCAATTCATCTTCTAAAACTCCATTTTTGATGAGCGATTTTTCAATTCTTGCTTCTAAAACAAAACCATTTTTTTCAAGTACTTTTTGTGATGCAATATTTCTTGCAAATGGTCGGGCAAATATTCTGGTGATAGGAAGATTTGTAAAAGCAAAATCTACAACCAATGGAATAGCTTCTGAAATGATATTTCTTCCCCAAAAAGGTTCTGCTAGCCAATATCCCAATTCGGCATTTAATCGCTGAATATCGTCCTGAGGATGAATTCCAATACCTCCGCAAGCTTCTCCGTTTATTTCAATTGCAAAAACATGATGTGTATCATGTTGCATTGCGAAACCAATAAAAGCTTTTCCATTTTCTTCTGTGTAAGGATGAGGAAATTTATCTGTTAAGTTTGCAGCAATCAATGGATTATTAGCGTATTTAACCAAAGATGACAGGTCGTTTTCATTCCATTCTCTCAGTATAAAATCATCGGTTTTTATCATTTCTAGTGAATTAAATCGTATTCAATTTAACCATTTTGTCAGGAATTCAGATAAGGTTTTTAGAATTCAGTTTGAAATACCTTTATTTGCATAGTACACTTGAGTAAGATAGACCACATAAAAGCGCCAATAGAGCAGGAATTAGACCTTTTTGAATCAAAATTCAGAGAGGCCATGAAGAGTAATGTTGCACTTTTGGATACTATCATGACTTATATCGTAAAGCGAAAGGGCAAACAAGTTAGACCCATGTTTGTGTTTTACGCAGCCAAATTAATTGGTGATATTAACGAATCTACTTATCGCGCTGCTAGTATGGTAGAATTACTTCATACAGCAACATTGGTTCACGATGATGTAGTAGATGACAGTGACGAACGCAGAGGTTTTTTTAGCATCAATGCCCTTTGGAAAAACAAAATTGCCGTTTTGGTTGGCGATTATTTACTATCTAAAGGATTGCTTTTAAGTGTAAAAAATAAAGATTTTCATTTACTGGAAATAATCAGTGTGGCAGTTGAAGCCATGAGTGAAGGGGAATTACTTCAAATTGAAAAATCTAGAAACCTCAATTTATCAGAGGAAGTTTATTACGATATCATCAGAAAAAAAACTGCATCATTAATTGCTTCTTGTTGTGCGATTGGTGCCGCAAGCGCAGGAGCTACTCCAGAGCAAGTTGAGTTGATGCGTTTATTCGGAGAAAAAATTGGTATTGCGTTTCAAATCAAAGATGATTTATTAGATTATAATGATGATGATATTGGTAAACCACATGGAATCGATATCAAGGAAAAGAAACTCACTTTACCAATCATTTATACATTAAATACTGCTGATAAGGCCACTCGAAATTCCATTATCAATACCATTAAAAATCACCATAACAACAAACAAAAGGTTGATGAAGTGATTAAATATGTAAACGAACACGATGGTATAACCTATACCAGAGAAGCCATGAAGCGTTACAAACAAGAAGCGCTTGATATTCTGAAACAATTCCCCAATAGCGAAACTGCAGAAAGTTTAGCAGAGCTGGTAGAATATGTGATTGATAGAAAAAAATAGACTATCTAGCTTCTTGCCTCTAGCTGCTGGCACCTGGCTTACAATTGGTGTCGAATTAGCATTACGCTTCTAGAGCACTTTCGTAAATAGTAATAAATGAAGTATGTTTTAAGCATTAACATCTGAAGTGAATTTCACTCTCCATAGTTAATTAATAAAGTTACTATCGAGCTCTAATTATTCAATAAATGCTAATTTAATCAGCCCCCAAAATATAAAGGTACATCAAAACAAATAGTACCTGAAGCAAGAAACCATTGGCCTTTGCAAGTAAAATTAAATTATCCTGCAGAATTCATTTTGTTTCTGTTAAAAAGTAAAGGTTCTTGTATTCCGAATCTAAGCCAGATGACAGAAGCAAGTTGCCAGCCGCCTTTGATTTAGCTTATTAAAAAACAAAAAGTTTCTTTCATAACGAATCTAAGCCAAAGGCCAGAAGCAAGGAGCCAGCAGCCTCCTCACTCTATCGCTTCCAAAAACTCTTTCATCAACAAAAATGCTTCATTGTATTTGCTGAAAGTTACTGCTTCATAAGTATCACCTACATCATGGTATTGGTGATAATCGCCCATCAAGTAAATAAACATAGTAGGTACTCCTTTTTCTGAAAAGTAATAATGGTCGCTGTTTGCAGCTTTACCTCTTGCATTGATTACTGGTAAATAGGAACCAATACTATTGCAAGTTTTTAATAGGTCAAACAATTCAGTATGCACTGTTCCATTTACTGCGGTTAGTCCTTTATCGCCCGTTGCCATTAAATCGAGATTCAGTAAGAACTTAATTTTTGATAAGGGTAAAACTGGATTTTCTGTAAAATACAATGAGCCTAAAAGTCCAGCTTCTTCACCTGCAAAAGCAATAAATAAA
Organism: Bacteroidia bacterium; assembly: GCA_051861545.1. GTDB lineage: Bacteria > Bacteroidota > Bacteroidia > UKL13-3 > UKL13-3 > CAISCU01. Next base: position 60,149 of record JBIMKP010000002.1, read on the forward strand.
ACAGAATATTTTGGTGGTTTTTTGCTGAATGTTTTCGCCAAATCTAACATCATCGCAACACCACTTGCATTGTCGTTAGCACCAGGAAATATGGCAAAATCACCCATTTTGCCTAAATGGTCGTAATGTGCAGTAACTACCAAAAAGCTATCAGGTTTTTCTTTGCCTTTTATCATACCAATTACATTTTGTGTTGCATGGTATGATAGTGAAGATTCAACCCTGATTTTCATTTTTAAAATCAGCTGTTTAATTCTATCTTTTTGAATGCTAATAATTGGAAAAGGCGCGAACTCCATGGCCACACTCCAAGTAAGAGTTGGTTTTTCTTTGTATAACAATCCTTTTGCTTTGAGTTCATTTTTAAGAATTAATTCAGCTCTTTCAGGATGTATAAGTTTGTAATCTTTAATATGATCAACAATAAGAAAATAATTCCTAAGGTTTTTATTTTTAAGCTTTTCAAATTGAGTGTTGTTATCAAGTGTAGTTGAGTCGATTTCTAAAACCGAAAAAGTACCATTGATTGAAGGGCAACCTGGGTTTACTAAAAAATCTTTACCAGGAAAAAGGTATTCACCATCAATATTAAGTTCAACTATTTCAGGAAAAGTGATTACAGGAAAACCAAATTCTTGGTAATAACTTGTGCCAACGGGTTTTAAACCTGCCTCTTTCATTTTAAGTCGAATGAAATTAGCAGCTAAAGCATCACCAGATTTTACATAACCTCTTCCAGCATATTCATCGGAACACAATTCCTTTACAATTTTTCGGGCATACACCAAATCTTGGGCAAAGCCAAAACTCATTGAAAGGAAGTATAAAACCGGAACAAGCCATAACTTAATGCCGGGTTTCATGGAATTAAATAGCTTTTACCGAGAAGGTATAAGATTCCATAATTAGGTTTGCCAAAAGTTTTTTGCAAGCTTCATCTACTGAAGTATTTGCTTCTTCTTCAGATGCTGCTTCAATTTCAAGGCTGATGTGTTTTCCGATTCTCACATTTTGAATTTGTGGCAATCCAATATTGCTCATTGAGCCTGTAACTGCTTTACCTTGAGGGTCTAAAAGTGCCGCGTGGGGCATTACATCAATTTCTGCTTTAAATTTCATGACTTACGTGTGTAATGTAAATAAGTTGACAAAAGTACATAAAGCAAAATAGACAGGCTAATTCCAAAGAATTTAAATACCAACAAAAGAGCCACACTAATTGCTATGAAGCTGAATCTCACTTCATTTCCTTTCCAAGCAAATGATTTAAATTTCAGTGCAAACAAAGGTAATTCTGCTACTAATAACCAAGAACTGATAATTGGATAAGCAATAATGAAGTATCTTGAACTAAAAATTGTTTCAGCCCAAGCTGGTCCGTTCTGCAAAACAAAAGGAATAGAAATGATAAAAAGAGCATTTGCTGGTGTTGGTACGCCAATAAAAGAATCGGTTTGACGAGTATCAATATTGAATTTAGCTAGTCGTACTGCCGAAAATACTGGAATAAGAAATGGCAAATATGAAAGTGTAAGAATTAGTGGAACAAATTGAGGGAAATCGCTTCCAAAATATAGATGTTCCTGACTCAGCATATAAAAAATCATGCCGGGAGCCACACCAAAACTCACAACATCTGCAAGAGAATCAAGTTGTTTCCCAATTTCTGAATGAACTTTTAATAAGCGTGCGGCAAATCCATCAAAAAAATCGGCAATAGCAGAACCAACAATTAGCCAAGCTGCTGTTTCAAGATTGTTTTCTAAAGCTGCAATAATTGCCAAACATCCCATAAATAAATTGGCAGATGTAATGGCATTAGGTATATGTTTTTTCAAAATCTGATTTTTGGGCAATTTATAGTTTCAATGCTTTTCAAAAAAATTAAATCGTTATTTGGTCATAATTTCATTATTTGAGATGAAGAAAACCTTAAAAGACAAAGCTTTCTTGTCTTTTCAACTATTCAGGTTATTTTTGATAATTATGCTGCGATAATTATGCTAAAAGTGCAATTTCAAAAATTTAGAAAATTTGGATGCTTAATCGGGCTTTTATTCTTAGCTCCAATACTTTCTTTTGCTCAAAGCGAGTGGGTTGAATTTAAGGCATTTCGACAAGCAGCACCACGTGTTTTTAAATACCATACTCCTAGTAAATTCGAAATTGTAAATGGAAAATTGAATATTACTTTTAAATCATCGAATGGTTATTTGTTTGAAATTAATGGCATTCCAAAATCAGCGTTAAAATGCGGGAAGGTGCTTAATCCCTCAAATTTCTCTGTTCTAGTAATAGATAATTTAATGGATAAAAAGTTTGTTAGCAAGGCAAACGACTACCACAATTCAATAGGAATTGTATGCCTAGAAAAGGGCTTTTATAAAATTATATTCAAAGGAAAACTATATAACGGACAGCAGAAAATAAGCTGTGATGCAACCCTTTTAGGAAAAATTAAATCAGAAAAACAATTACAGACATACTAATATGAACTTCAAAAAAATTACTATCCTAGGACTGGCTTTGGGAATGCAATTGGCAACATTTGCACAGGCACCAATCACCCAAAAAAGAAATGCACTTTTGGCAAAAACGCCAGAAGAGCGACTTCAGATACTTCAGGAAAATTTTATAATTGAACAAAAAGAATTAAACGAAACCTTAGCTAAATCAGGTCAGCCAAGAACTATGGTTTCTGCTAATGGTAATTTTATGGAGGCTAAGTTTTTATCAAATGGCTTACCAATTTATGTTCAAACATTAAATAATACCGATGCTGCAAAAACTATTTCAACCAATAAAGTTCAACCTGGTGGCTCATTGGGATTGAGTTTAACTGGTTCGGGTATGACCAATCGCCTAGGTGTTTGGGATGGTGGAGCAGTACTTTTAACTCATCAGGAGTTTCAGAGCAGAGCCGTTCAATCAGATAATCCTTCTTCTACCAGCGATCATGCTACTCACGTTGCCGGAACTATGGTTGCAGGCGGTGTTGTTGCAAATGCAAGAGGTATGAGTTATCAAGCTCCTATCAAATGTTATGATTGGAATAGCGATGATGGAGAAATGGGCGCTGCAGCTGCTGCTGGTATGTTGGTTTCTAACCATTCTTACGGACAAGTTGGCGGCTGGCAATGGGTTAGTGGTTCATCGTGGAGATTTTGGGGAGACCAAAGTTTGTCTACAGAATTTGATTCGAAATATGGTTTTTATGATAATAATTCAGAGGTTTTTGATCAATTATTAGTTGATTATCCTTTTTATCTTCCATTTATGGCAGCGGGTAACGACAGAGGTAATGGCCCTTCAGGAAATTTTACATGGCAGGTTAGAAATTCAAACGGACAATGGGTTAATGGAACAGGAACTCCTCCTGGAAAAATTGGTCCTTATGATTGTATGAGTGGTGGTCCGGCTAATGCTAAAAACGTTATGACAGTTGGTGCAGTGAATCCAATATTAAATGGTTGGACAGGTGCATCTGGTGTTGTAATGAGTTCATTTAGTGGATGGGGCCCAACAGATGATGGAAGAATAAAACCAGATATCGTTGCAAACGGAGTTGATGTTTACTCAGCAGGTAGTAGCAGTAATACAAATTATACAACCAAAGATGGAACTTCAATGGCTACTCCTAATGCCAGTGGTTCTGCATTGTTGATTCAACAACATCATAACAATGTAAGAGGCAAATTTATGCGTTCTTCTACTTTAAAAGGTTTAATCATTCATACAGCTGATGAAGCAGGTTCAAACCCTGGTCCTGATTATAGTTTTGGATGGGGTTTAATGAATACAGCAAAAGCAGTGCAAATGATAAACGATTCATCAGGACAAAGAATTTCAGAATTGGTTTTAGCAAATGCAGGAACATATACATTAAGTTTTTATGCAGATGGCACAAAGCCAATTAGAGCTACCATTTGTTGGACAGATAAGCCAGGAATATCGCCAAATCCAGCTTTGAATCCAGCTAATATTATGTTGGTAAATGATTTAGATATTCGTGTTAAAAGAAACAGTGATAATACAATTTACTTTCCTTGGAAATTAAACAAAGCAACTCCTTCAGCTGCTGCTACAACTGGCGATAACAATGTAGATAATGTAGAGCAAATTTTAATTAATGCACCTGTTGCAGGAACCTACACTGTTACCATTTCACACAAAGGAACCTTAAGTGGTTCTCAACCATATTCACTTTTATTATCAGGATTAACACCAAAACCAAGTGCATCATTTACAACTGCAAACAGAATGGTTTGTGCGAATACTTCTATAACTTTTCAAGACCAATCGGCTGGTGCAGCACAAAGAACTTGGTATTTCCCAGGTGGAGTTCCTGCCTTTTCTACATTATTGAATCCAAGTGTTACTTATAGTGCACCTGGAGTTTATCCAGTTGCATTGGCAATTAAAAGTAGTATTGGATATGATTCAATTTACATGAATGATTATATTACTGTTGGAGGGATTGGTTTACCTTTTAATGAAACATTTGAAGTAAATTCAAGCAGCAGACAATTTTGGAGTGTTCAAAATTTCGATAATGATAGTACTTGGAGATTCTGGAATATTGCAGGAAATACTCCGGGAAATGTAGCTGTTGGTATTAACAATTATGATAACCCAACTTTTGGTAGTTACGATAGATTGATTTCTCCTGTTTTAGATTTAAGAGGTTATAATGCAGCTACCATGACTTTTCAGCATGCATATACTCGTTATGATAATACCAATTCAGATTCATTGAATGTATATATTTCAACCAATTGCGGTAACACTTGGACTCGTTTAGGAAATTATGCTGAAAATGGCACTGGTAATTTTGCAACAGCTCCAAATTCAACTTTTGAAACAACAGATCCATTTATTCCGGCAACTGCAGCTAATTGGTGTGGCGGTGGAGTAGGAGCTAGTTGTTTTTCATATAACCTTACTCCTTATGTTGGAAATTTTAATGTTCGTGTTCGTTTTGAACAAATAGGATATGGTGGAAATAATATGTTCATTGACAATGTTTCAATTACCGGAACATTAAATTCAGCTCCAATAGCAGGATTTAAAGCGGTTCAATCTACAGTTTGTGCCAATAGTAATGTGCAATTCTTAGATTCATCAAGAAACCAAGTTGCTGAATGGGCTTGGTATGTTAATGGCGTGCTAAAATCAACCCAAAGAAATCCAATCATACCTTTTACAACAGCAGGTACTTATTCTGTTGCTTTATCAGTTAAAAATGCAATTGGAAAAGATTCACTTTATAAAGCCAATTTCATTACAGTAAATGCAGGTCCTGCGAAGCCAGTTGTAAATAGCAGCAAAGGTTCAGTTTTATGTAATGGCGATAGTACTATTATTAATACTACTGCTACAGGTTCATTTATTTGGTTTAAAGATAGTTTGAATCAGAGTTTAACTGCAACATCATTTACAACCAAAGAGGCAGGTAAATATTTTGTTAGAACCTATGATGCTGGTGGATGTTATAGTCAGTCTGATGTATTAGATGTAAAAGCTGGAGTTACGCCTGCTAAACCAACTATTTCTAAAAATTTAACTGGAAATGTTTTTTGTGAAGGTGGAACTTTTGTTTTGACATCAAGTGCAGAAACAAATAACCAATGGTACCAAAACGGACAATTAATTAGTGGTCAAACAGCTAAACAATTTAGTTATACCGATTCAGGCTCATTTACTGTAAGTACCAATAATAATGGTTGTACAAATACATCTGATGCACTTAGAATTGATAAATTACCTAGACCAAACACCAGCGAAATTATTGGTAAACCTTGGGCTGTAAAAGGTGATACAGTTACATTCAGAGTAAATGGTAGTGCTGGTTCAACATTTGCTTGGACAGTTTCAAGCGCAACTATACTTTCAGTAAATGGAAAAGATTCTATTAGAGTAAGAACTAATCCTGCTGGTGGAGTTGCTACTTTAACTGTGCAAGAAACTGGAAGTAATAATTGTAAAGGTTTAACAAAAACGCTTGAAGTTGGATTAGTGAATACAGGATTGGCTTCATTTGATGCAATTATGAACTTTAATGTTTATCCAAATCCAGCAAAAGAAAGCTTGAAACTTGATTTTAATATCAATGGAACTCATGATATAAAAGTTTCAGTATTTAATATGTTAGGTCAGTCGGTAATGGAAGCCAATTGGACAAATATTCAAGGAACACAGCATAAAGAATTGGCTATTAACAACCTTGAAAATGGGTTTTATTTAGTTCGTTTAGAAAGTAATGGTAAACAAATTACCAAATCATTTATCAAGTCTAATTAATTAATAGGATGAATACGAAGCAGTTTTCTTATATGTTTTTGTTGATAGTATTACTAGGCGCAGGAGCTTGTAAGAAAACTGTTTCTGAATCACCCGATTCAAATCTTCCTCTTTCTTATTCCGATTATCTTAAAACTGAATCTAAAGAGCCGGTTGATGGAGTGATTTCTTTACAGTCATTTTCGAATAGAGATAATCATTTAACCAATGTTAGTTTTTTTGCTGAAGCCCGTTTTTTTGAAAATGGAGAAAGTACCAAACTAATAAATGCCGGAAATGTTAAAATTGGAGGATTGAATTTAATTCAAGATACAGACGGAAAGTATAAAATAGATACCATTGCATTAAGCGAAAATCAAGAGCAATTTGGAAGGAATATTCAAGTTGAAATTAGCGGAAACAATGGCTTTAGTAATTTCCTAGATTCAATTTATAGTCCTGAAAAAATTGTTTACGATACTTTTTGTATATGTTCAGGTCAGCATATTCGTAAAGCACCATTTCCAGTAAGGTGGAACCAAGATTTGAATAATAAGGAAGTTCAAATTGTTTTGGTTTATGACGGAATTTCATCAGCTTTAAGAACACCAGGAATGCCTTCTGCATCATATGCACTTCCGGTAATAAAAGCAGAAGATTTGGGAACTTATGAAATCCAATCAAAAACCTTTTATAACTTTTTACCAGCAAGTTTTATTAAAATTTATTTAGGTAGAAAAAACAGTAAAATCATTCAGATTGCTGGAAAAAGAATTAGGTTAGAAAGCATTACTTGGACAACCAGAAAATTGGATTTGATGTATTAAAATTATAAATCATACAATGAATACAAAATTTAAATATCAGTTGAGTAGTTTATTGTATTCTTTTGTTTTAATGATTTTATTTTCTTCCTGTAGTAGCAATTTCCTTACCGGACGAAAATTCAATTTAGATTTGGTGAAAGTTGAAAAGAAGCAAGCTCCAAAAGCTTCAAAAACGTATCCTGAATTTACTAAAATAGAGCCCTCTGAAATTTTATTGGCTTATAATGAAGACCCTGATGTTTTAAACGAAAAGTTTAAAATTGAAGTAACAGAACCATCCAAATTAGAAAAAGCAACATTTAATCCTTCTCCTGACTTTGAGAATTTTTCAGAAAAATATATAGAACTTGCTGCTTTTGATACATCAAAAGTTAAATCTAATATTGAATTACCAAAAGAAAATAAAAAGGGTAAAACTTGGGATGGCTTTTCAATAGCTAGTTTTTCAATAAGTTTATTTGCAATTCTATTATTGTTTACTTTCCCATTGCTTACAATTTTAGAGTTTATTTTAATCTTTTTCTTTTTTGAGATTCTACTGGCAGTTGCTTCCATTATTTTTGGTGCTATTGGATTAAAAAGGACTTCAAAAAAGAAAAGCAAGGGTCGTGGATTTGCGATAATTGGCTTTTGTTTGGGAATAGCCCAATTACTATATTGGATTGGAATTACTATTTTGTTGTTAATATTAATATCGGCATTTATTTAGCCTGCATTAATAGTAAAGATAAAAGAATTGAATAGCAGAATTAAACCTAGTAATATTAAATTTATTCTACTATTCTACCTTAAGAAATCTTCTCCATATCTCCCACAGTATCATATAAACCAATAAAGGGAAAACAATGAAAGATAATTTATTGAATTCCCAAGCAGATTCAAATTCAAAGTGTATTAAATGCATAATGCCTCTTGTCATGCCACAGCCATAACAATTAATATCGAACAAAATAACAGAAACACATTTTGGAGTACCCGTATCAAAATAATCTGCGGGCAATAAAAACAATACAATTCCAACTAAAAGTAATAGGGTAATTAATGCATACCCAATCTTTTTTTTATTTTTTTCAATGTATACAGATTCCATGGTTTTATTTTCTATTCAATATTACAATTGCATTTTCATTTTTCTTTAAATAAGATATCACTTCAGCATTTTTATCTCCATCTCGAATAGTTAAATTGGCAGTGCAAAACTTCATAGTTCCTTCATTTAATGCTTGAATTCGAATGTTTCCTTTGGCTTCTGTAAAAGGGATAACAATTGTTTTTTTCTCTCCTCCCATTACAAATTTATCCAAAACCTTTTTGCCGTTTACATAAATAGCAATTTCATCACCATCATTGTATCTAGAATCCCAAACATCAATTACAATTTCCTGACTTTCCCATTTTAATTTTAAAACTTCATTGTTTTTGAGAATTGTCCCATTTAGTTTGGTATTCGTAGCTTTTGCATTGGCGTTTGCTGTTAAAATTGAATCAATATTATTTAATGAATAATTGGGTAAATACTTTTTAGCTAAATCACTTAAATAGTCCATTCCAATTAGGTAAATCGACCCATTTGTGCATATTTCTCCAGAGTTAAATTTACCTGCAAAGTTTCCTTGAATAATAGATTTTCCATTGCTTGTTTTAATCTTGGCGTTAGTTACTTGAATATAACAAAATGTTTTAGGGTCGGCATTTGATTTGGTATCTAAATTTGCATTTTCTTTAAAAGATATTTTTTTAGTTTGCCAATCTACATTTCCACTGATACTTGTTTTAGTTCTATCACTTCCATAAATATCAGTTAAAGATGTTCCTTCTATTTTTCCATTTGCTAACTCTTTAAATTGAAGTTTAAATGTGATAATTTCTTTGCTCGAAAGTTCTAATGTTCCTGCAAATTCGTAAATTTTATCTGCCTGAGAATAAGATAGATGTGGTAATATGTTGATTAGAATAAAGAGCAGAATTGATTTCATAGATTTTTTTTATAAATTGAAGTTCACAATTTAAAAAATAAATAATGAAACAAATCAACAAACTCTTCGCAGCAGCTTTAGTTGCTATCCTATTAATTTCTGGAAGTGCCTACGCTTCTTTCCCTGTAAAAAATGAAACTAAGAAAGAACAAACGTCTAAATCTGATTCAAAAGCACAAATCAATGCTTCAAACGTTGATTTAAGTCAAATCGCAGCTACTACTAAGGTAGAATCTGCTGACCCAGTTGATGCTAAGGGTTTAGATGAAAAATGGATTTTAGTTTTATTATGGTTCTTCTTAGGTGGTTTTGCTGCTCACAGATGGTACAAGAAAAAGCCAGTTGGTTGGAACATCCTTTACATCTTAACTGCTGGTGGTTGCGGTATCTGGGCAATCGTAGATTTGATTAATATCTTAACTGATAATTTCTAAACCAGAAATTTCAATAATAAAAAAGCCGGCTTCATTTAATTGAAGTCGGCTTTTTTTATGCTTATTCTTGATTTAAAATCGTATTTCTTCAAAACCTTTTAAGGGCAACCCACAAGTTCTGTTTTCACAAACATAAATACTTGGTGTTTCTGTGATTTTCTTTTCTTTAAACAATGGAATTATTGATGAAGATTTTAGTAAAAAACTAATTTGATTAGGTCTATAATTTTCACGGTATTTCTTTAATTCTTCTTCCATGTTTTCTCCACTAGCCAATACTTGGAAATAACCTTCTGATATTTGTAATATCAATTGCATCCAATTTGTAAAGCCACTAGGGAATTTCACCAGTTTATTGCTGATTAATCCTATCATGGTTTCGCATTTTTCTAAATATGAATCTTCTTCAAAATAATAATACAATTGGTGTAATGATTTGGCAAAACATGAATTCGGTGAAGGAATAACATCGTCATTTACATCTACTTTTCTACTGATTAATTCTTTCTCATTCAGAGGTGTAAATACGAACATTTGTTTTTCTGTATCAAAGAATTTTTCAATAGAAATATCCATCCATTTTTTTGCTTCTATGATGTATTTTTCATCTGAATTGGCTTCTGCTGTTGCCAATAATGCTTCAACAAACTGAGCAAAATCTTCTGCAAATCCGCCAATACTTGTTTTCCCAGATTTGTGAATTCTAAACAAAGAATTATCTTGAGTAAAAGTTAAAATCAATTGGTCCATTAGTGATTTTCCAGCTACAATAAATTCCTTATTATTAAGCGCCATTCCTGCTTCTGCATAGGCTTTTGCCAATAAACAGTTCCATGAATTTATGATTTTATCGTCCAATCCCGGTTTAATTCTTTCTTCTCTTTTAGCTACTAGTTTCTTTTTACATCTATTGATGATTAAAAGGATTTCATTCATCGACAATCCCAAATCTTTCTCTAATTCTACTTGAGTTTTGGTGATGTGTAATATATTACTTTCATGTTCCCAATTACCTTCATTCGTACAAGAATAATAAGTAGAAAATACAGGTTCATCTTCACCTAATATTTCTATTAATTCCGATTTTTTCCAGATATAATATTTTCCTTCAATGCCTTCACTGTCGGCGTCTAAAGCTGAATAGTACAAACCTACTGGCGATTTCATTTCTTCCTCTAAATAGGCATGAATGGATTCTGCAACTTCTTTGAATAATGGATTTTTATAGAAGGAATAAGCTCTTGCATACAAGCTCAATAATTGAGCATTGTCGTAAAGCATTTTTTCAAAGTGTGGTGCTAACCAAAAACTATCTGTACTGTATCGAGCAAATCCTCCGCTTAATTGATCGTTTATGCCGCCATTTGCCATTTTTATCAAAGTAGTTTCAACGGCTTCTCTGCAAGTATCATCATTAAAATAGAAGGCATATTGCATAAAGAAATCCCAGTTATTAGGCATTGGGAATTTGGGAGCCCAATTGTAACCGCCATAAGTTAAATCAAAATTTGATTTCCAACTTGATAGTGCTTCATGTACATACCTGTTTGAAATAACTGAATCTTCAACGGGTATTAATTTATCTAAACTTTTAATTCCATTCGAAAGTTTGGTTGCAAAAACCATGGCTTCCTCCGGTTTTTCTTCGTAGAAATTAGCCAATCCCATTAAAGTTTGTTCCCATTCTTTTTTGGGGAAATAGGTGCCACCATGTAAAGGTCTTCCATCAGGTAAAGTGAACATATTCAGTGGCCAACCTCCTCTGCCAGTAAGCAATTGCACTGCATCCATATAAACTTGGTCTACATCTGGCCTTTCCTCTCTATCTACTTTTATACAAACGAAATACTCGTTCATAATAGCAGCAGTATCTACTTTTTCAAAACATTCTCTTTCCATTACATGGCACCAATGGCAAGCTGAGTAACCAATGCTTACCAATACTAATTTGTTTTCTAAACGGGCTTTTTCAAAAGCGGCATCACTCCATTCTACCCAATTTACAGGGTTATAGGCGTGTTGCAATAAATACGGACTAGATGCGTGTATAAGCTGATTGGGAGTTTTATTAGTATGACTCATTTTTTTCAATTGTCTTACAAATAAAGCAAATACATTTGCCTAAAGTTTTAATCAATTTTGAAAGAGCAGATTTTTAGGTTCAAACAATTCAGCTTATCTCAAGGAAAAAGCGCTATGAAACTAGGCACTGATGCAGTGGTTTTAGGTGCTTATGTCAAACCAAATTTGGCGAAAAATATATTAGATATTGGAACCGGAACTGGCATTCTTGCTCTCATGATGGCTCAAAAGTCAGATGCATTTATTCAGGCAGTTGAGATTGATGAAATAGCTGCACTTGAAGCTGAGTTTAACTTCAAACAAAGTAAATGGGTTAATCAATTTAGTTTATACAATGGTTCGATTCAAGATTATACTTCAAGCAATCCTTCCATAAAGTTTGATTTCATCATCACCAATCCACCTTATTTTGTTGCAGAAAATCAGTTTGAAATTGAAGAAGAAAAACGCAGGTTAGCTAGGCATACCTTTTCTTTATCGTTTGATGAATTGGCGCGTATCATTTCTGAATTACTAGCTGAAACTGGAACTATCGCCATGGTGCTACCAGTAGTTGAAGCTGAATCATTTATTAAAATTGCAGAGGAAAATTCACTTTTTCTCAAAGAAATTTTGCGAGTTTATCCAAAAGCATCAAAGCCATTTAATAGAATGGTTATGCTTTTTTCAAAACTCAAGCAAAATGTATTGGAACAAGAACTTGTTATTTACAATGAAGACAATTCCTATACAGAAACCTATTATGAATTAACCAAGGATTTTTATCTCTGGAAAGACAAAATTAATGCTCAACAAAATTAATGTCGAACTTTTTTAATTCTTTTAAAATTGGTTCATAATACATTGGACTTAAAGGAATCCGAACGCCTTTATCGACTATTTTTCCTTGTAAAATCAGCTTAGCAGCAATGGCCATTGGTAAACCAACAGTTTTTGCCATTGCAGTATAAACTTCATCTTCACCTTTAACAATTAATGAACTATTGGCCTTAAAATTCTTTTTGTCTTTTTTGTAGGTGATTTCATGTTTCATCACAATCATATCCAATTCACCCTTTTTTAACTTCCATTTTTGAGTGAGAAGATGTTGAAGAATTTGAGCCGGACTTGCATTTGAGATTCCAATTTTTTCATCATTTAATAAGCCCAACCATTTTATTCTTTGGAACTCTTTTGAGGTTTGGGCTTTGTTCATAAAACGACTCAATTGTATCTCCAGATTTTGTTGATTGGCACCAGTTAATAGTGCAGCCATCAAATCTCTGTAAGTCATGTTTTCGCTATTGGTTATTTTATAAGTATCGTCTGTAAGTCCTAATTTTACAAGGTAATTCCAGTTCTGACAATAATTTTTTCTTCTTAAAGTACCTCTTAAAACTGTGTGAGCAGAATCAATTCCATAAGGTGAAATATAACCCAAAGAATCACGGTTGGCATAACTTTCGAATTTGCCCAATTCGGGTACCATTACATCAACAGTCTGACTAAAAATTCTATTTGGTGGAATGAATTTTACCTGTTTATTTTCGAGATAAGTTGCAGTTGCTTGTCCGGCCAAAATTACATTTCTTGGGTTCCAAGTAAATTTATAGTTCCAAGGATTATCGTCATATTCTGGAGCCACCAATCCACCACAATACGATTTAAATGAAGTGATTTCACCACCCTCTTTTTGAATATGGTGAATCATTTGCATGGCAGATAAATGGTCGATTCCTGGGTCTAAACCAATTTCGTTTAATAATAAAATTCCAGCTTTCTGAGCAGCTTTGTCGAGTGATTTCATTTCCTCACTCACGTATGAAGCAGTAATTAAATTTTTAGCAGATTTGATACAATCTTTTGCCACCAAAATATGTAAAGTTGGAGGCAATAAAGAAATAACTAAATCGGCGGTTTGAATGAGTTTTTCTCTTTCTTCTTTGTTGTTGATATCGATTGCGAGAGCCTTTGCAAACTGACTTTTCCCAACTTTCTTTTGAGCTAATTCAAGGTTTGCATCAATAATGCTGATTTGCCAATTTTCTTTTTTGGCATTCGATAACAAATATTTAATCAAATATGAGGAGGATAAACCTGCTCCAAACACAATAATATGCTTCATAAATCAATGAATATAAGCAGCGAAACTAATAGCAAAGCTTGAACTGAACAAATGAAACAAAGTGATTTTTTGCAGATTTGTTAATTTTATTGTGTGAAACCTAGATTCTGCAATAATCTTGGGGTTGTTTCTAGCTTACTGACAACTAATTAATTTTAAAGGAATTTTTTAAATTTTACTGTATTATATTGATGCAGTTAAAATACTAAAGACCAAATAATAGAAAACAGTTTATTACTAGTCATTTATATAAATAATAGTTGATAGCTTATGCGAGATTAATTAATAATATTTTTTTAATTCACTAACTTACAATCCTTTTGAAAAAAGTCTACCTCATATTAACCTTAACTATTTTTTCTTTCCTGCAAACATTTGGCCAACAATTTACAGGGGGTAAGGTGTTTGGAGGTGTTGGGCTTCAATATGATCCAATAAATTTTTTTGATAAAATTGGAAATCACTATCAAATAGTAAGCTTTCACAACTTATGTACCCTTGATAGTAATGGTTATCAGATAACTATTCCTGCTATAAATGGGGCTCCAACAACGGTCATTATAAAATTTGATTCTTTGGGTAATTATAAACATAACATTAGGATAAATAATGTTTCTGAGGATGGTATCCTAATGAAATTTGACCAAAATAATAATCCATATTTGTTAATACCTTTTATTCAAAGAGATTCCATTTTTCTTTATAATAAGACCGGCCAATTATTTAAAAAAATAAAGGCTCAGTACCGCAGAACTAGCGGGGATACGCGATTTTTCAATGCTTGTGTCCTAGTAAAAATGGATACAAATGGTGAATTTTTGTGGTGTAATACTATATATAACGAGAAAATTCCTATTGGAGATAACCGACGAATTTTCTCTATCTCTATTTCCAAAAATCAAAATATTGAAGTCATTAAACTTTTCTATCCTAATATTCGATTAATTACTGGTGTGGCCGATACAATATGTTTGCAAAATACCACAGGTACTAAAAGTATATTTTTGATTCATTCTCAACAAGTGGTTTTAAATTTTTCTACCAATAGTGATTTATTGTCTGTTAAAGAACCATTTAAAAGTTCATTAATTTTCGATCAAAAAGATAGCTTGTTTAGTACAAATAGTTCGTTTCGAGGTTATACGAAGGAGGCAAGATCAATATCAGATGGCACTAATAATTATCTTTGTTTGAGTTTATTTCTAAATACATCAGACACATTAAACTCAATTCCGAGAGTTCTTATTCCTAAGGGCAATGTTTATTTCTTAGTTAAGTTAGATGAAAATGACAGTTTACAATGGTTAAAGCCTTTGTACAAACAAATTAATAATCCAAGTGGATTAAGAGTTTGGCAAAATTCAAATCTATCCATTGATACTGCAAAAAGAACTCTAAATTTTTATTTATCCTTTCGTCAAGATTCTTATTATTCTTTGTTTAAACCTTCATTAAATAATGTTGGACTATTAAATTTCTTTATTATCAAATGGAATAGTGAGGGAAACATTATAAAAGAGGATTCTTTTGATTATGGGACAGGATTAATTATCAATAATTTTAATTATCAAACAAGACAGCAAATATCATATGGACAGATAAATGGATCAGACTCTAAAATTCAAGCTGCTTTGCCTCAAGATTTAAAGTTTAAAACGTTCATGGGCATAGTTTTTATAGATGACTCAAGTAATGAAGTTGTTAATGTTATTCCAATTATTTCAAATACAACTATTTTAAGTTCAAAAATTTATATTGGTGCTTCACCATACTTTGGTGAATTGATTGATTCAAGAGGCAGAATATTCGCTTCAGGCATGTTTACAGACAGTATCCAATTAGCATGTTCAAGAATTTACTCTACTGTTACAGATATTGATGCCTTTGGAAATAAAATTTATGATGCTTTTACCCTTACTTATGAACCTCCTAGAGAAATACCTATAAATGCTTGTTCTAAATATATTTCACCAAGTGGAAAATACCTTTGGGATACATCTGGAATCTATTTTGATACAATCCCTAATATGATTGGTTGTGATAGTATTTTGAAACTCAAAATCAGATTTAATTCCAATTTTACACAAATTGATACAAGTGTTAAATATTTTTATACTTCCCCTTTTAGTAAATTTACTTTTGATAGCACCGGATTGTATTTCGATTCCTTAACAAACAAATTTGGCTGCGATAGTATCATTAAATTCAATATTAAAGTTCTTAGCTCAAAATCGTTAATTGATACTTTTAACTGTAATCCAATAAAAATTCTAAGTAAAAATGTTTGGATAAACCAAAGTGGGATTTACCAAGATACCATTCCAAATCTAATAGGTGGAGATAGCTTGATAAATATAAGATTTGTTTTAGGTTCAAATAAAAGTCAAATCGATACCTCATTCTGTAATGAAATTTTGAGTCCTAGCGGAAAGTATATTTGGTCTTTATCAGGAACCTATTTAGATACCATTCAAAATAGTAGTTTTTGCGATAGTGTTATTACAGTTAGATATCTTAGAACAATAAAAAAGGATACCATAATTGTTAATTCTTGTGATAGCTTTTTAGTACCTAGTGGTAGGAATTATTTGAGTAAAACTGGTTTCTATACTGATACACTAAAAACACAATTTGGATGTGACAGTTTTCTTTTAATCAATTATACCCGATTAATCATATCAAGTCAGGTATCTGTTACAACTTGTGATTCTTTAATATCGCCAAGTGGAAAATTTTACATGAACAATACTGGGATTTATTCAGATACACTCAAAACACAATTTGGATGTGATAGCTTTCTTTTAATTAATTTTACCAAATTAAATACTTATGCTCAAGTATTAATTTCTGCATGTGATTCAGTTAAATCGCCAAGTGGAAAATATATTTATCAGATAAGTGGCACTTATCAAGATACTTTATTGAATCAATTGGGCTGTGATAGTATCATTACAATTCAGCTTTTCATTCCTACCAATAGCTTGAAATTAACTAAATCAAATGATATTGATTGTGAAAATCAAACAGCTCAATTATTTACAAATGAAAGCGGCCTTAAGCAATTTATGTGGAGTCCAGATGAAGGTTTAAACGACAAAACATCAGCAAGCCCAATTGTTAAGCCTAAAAGTGATATTTTCTATTATGTAATTGCAAAAGACTCATTGGGCTGTTTGTATAACGATAGCATATTTGTTAAAGTGGAGTTTTTAGATAGCCTTGGATTTTTTCCCAATGTATTTACACCAAATGGAGATGGTTTAAATGATTGTTTACCTATGAATAGTATGAGTGAATTCTCTAGTTTGAATTTCTTGGTATACAACCGTTGGGGTGATTTGGTTTTTGAAACCACCAATATCAAAGAATGTTGGAAAGGACAAACACAAAATGGGGAAGCTCTTAGTGCAGGAACTTATTTTTACCTTTTCAGTGGGATTACTACCTGTAATAAAGAAATTTCAAATCGAGGAACTGTAACAATTATACGTTAGCTAGTACTAAATGAGATAAGAATTTTTAAGTTTAGTTTTTTTAATATTGCTTAGTAAATTAGCTTTATCTAACTTGTGAATATGATTGAAACAGTGAAAAGAGAAGTGAAGCTGCTAAGTGTTTCTGATAAATCTGAACTTAGTAATGCAGATGCTGAATTGTTGGACAGTGCAAAAGAAGCGCTTAATGGAGCTTATGCGCCTTATTCAAAATTCCATGTGGCCGCTGCGGTATTGCTCGAAAATGGAGTAGTGGTAAAGGGAAGTAACCAAGAAAATATGGCTTATCCTTCTGGATTGTGTGCCGAAAGAGTTGCTATTTTTTCTGCATCAGCAAATTATCCAGGCATTGCCGTTAAGGCTATTTCGGTTACTGCTAAAACCGATGAGTTTAAATTAGAACACCCTGTGATGTGTTGTGGTGCTTGTTTACAAAGTGTAAGTGAATACGAAAAGAGATATGGCAACCAAATAAGAATGATTTTACAAGGCGAAAGTGGTCCCATTTATATTGCAGAGGGTACACAAACATTTTTGCCATTTCAGTTTGATGGAGAGTCATTGAAAAAAGAATAAAATGAGTGATTTTGTTATAGAAGCGAATTTTGTTGATATCAGAAATAGAAACATTTTTCCAGCAGAGATTGAAGTTAAGGGTGCGAAAATATATTCCATCAAAAAGATAGATAAAGAACTTTCCCAATACATACTTCCCGGTTTTATTGATTCACATGTTCATATTGAAAGTTCGCTTTTAATTCCATCAGAGTTTGCACGAATGGCCGTATTACATGGCACCGTTGGAACCATTAGCGACCCTCATGAAATTGCCAATGTATGCGGAATAAATGGCGTAAACTTCATGATAAAAAACGGGAAAAAAGTACCTTTTCATTTTTGTTTTGGCGCTCCAAGTTGTGTTCCTGCAACTGTTTTTGAAACAGCGGGAGCCACACTGAATTCGAATGATGTGGATGCTTTACTTCAAAGAGATGATATTTATTATCTCACAGAAATGATGAATTTTCCTGGGGTTTTGTTTCAAGATGCAGAGGTGATGGCGAAGTTAAAATCAGCCAAAAAATACAAAAAACCTATTGATGGACATGCGCCTGGTTTAATGAATGAACAATCTGCTTTATACTTCTCTCATGGCATTTCTACCGACCATGAATGTTTTACTTATGAAGAGGCTTTAGATAAAGCAAAATTAGGTGTAAAGATTTTAATTCGAGAAGGAAGTGCTGCTAGAAATTTCGAAACATTGATTTCTTTAATGAAGGATTATCCAAAACAAATCATGTTTTGTAGCGATGATAAACACCCTGATTCTTTGTTGGAAGGACATATCAATTCATTGGTAAAACTTGCTTTGCAAAAGGATTATGATTTGTTTGATATTTTACACGCTGCTTGTATTCATCCAGTAGAGCATTATAAAATGCCAGTTGGAACGCTACAGTTAAATGAAAATGCAGATTTTATTTTGGTGGATGATTTGATTGACTTCAAAATCAAACAAACCTATATCAATGGAATTTTGGTTGCTGATGGAAATACTTCATTAATTCAATCAGTTCCTGAAATTGCTATCAATCAGTTTGAATGTAAATTGATAAACGAATCTGATTTTCAGTTTGAACTCAAAGAAAACAACCATGTTATTGAATGTTTAGATGGAGAATTGATTACCAATCACCTTTTACTAAAAAAAGATGAATGTTCTATAACAAATGATGTGATTTATTTAGCAGTAGTGAACAGGTATCAACATGCGCCAATTTCGGTTTCGCTGCTAAAAGGACTTGGTTTAAAAAATGGAGCAATTGCAGGTTCGGTTGCGCATGATAGTCACAATATTTTGGTGGCAGGAACCAATTTCACTGACATGAAAAATGCCGTGAATTTATTGGTAGAAAACAAAGGTGGATTAAGTCTGGCGTTTGGAGAAACACAGGAGGTTTTAGCTTTACCAATGGCCGGA
The DNA here is from genome assembly GCA_051861545.1 of Bacteroidia bacterium. Classification (GTDB taxonomy): domain Bacteria; phylum Bacteroidota; class Bacteroidia; order UKL13-3; family UKL13-3; genus CAISCU01. Next base: position 79,329 of record JBIMKP010000002.1, read on the forward strand.
TTGATGAGCATGGATGATGCTTGGACCGTTGCAGAAAAGTACACAAATCTCGACCGCTTAAGTAAATCTTTGCTAGGTTCACATTTTAGAGCACCTTATATGACCCTGTCATTTATGGCACTTTTGGTGATTCCTCATTTAAAACTCAGCGATTTGGGGCTTTTTGACGGAGATAGCTTCGAATTCGTTTCATAAAATCTTTATTATTGCCTTTCGTTAGAACAGAAGAAAAACAAATTGCACTAGCAATTGATTATTATTAACAAAAATTGAAACAGGAAACAAATTATATCTATCAAAAACTGGATGCTTTTATCAGGAAGTATTACAATAACCAACTGATAAAGGGAAGTATTCTTTTTGCCGGTATTTTTTTACTTGGCTTTTTGTTGGTGAGTATTTTTGAATATTATGGAAGATACACATCTAATGTAAGGGCAATTTTATTTTTTACTTTGCTAATTTCTTCATTGGTTGCTCTGGTATATTATATCATTATTCCACTAGCAGGATTGTATAGAATTCGCAGGCAGATGAATTATTCTGAAGCTGCAAAAATTATTGGTTCGCATTTTACAGAAGTTCAAGATAAACTACTCAATACCCTACAATTATTAGAATCAGAGCCTCAATCAGGTAGTTTGTTAGAAGCAGCCATTCAGCAAAAAACTGAAGAATTAAAACCTGTTCCTTTTAGCTCTGCAATTCAATTTAGTAAGAATTTAAAGTATTTAAAATTTACCATCATTCCAATCATCATTTTGTTATTTATTTTGATTTGGTCGCCAGATATGTTGGGTGATGGCGCCGAAAGAGTTTTGTATTTTAACAAAGAGTTTAAAATGAAAGCTCCATTTGAAATTGAAATCGTAAATAAAGAATTGGCTGCAGAACAGTATGGCGATTTCACTATTCAGATAAAAACAAGTGGAGAGAAAATTCCTGCTGAAATGTTCTTGTTGTTTGAAAATCAGCGTTACAAAATGTTGAATAATGAACCGGGCAATTTTGAATATGAATGGAAAAATCTGCAAAAATCACTATCATTTACTTTAGAATCAGGTGGATTTACTTTTGGTCCGTTTGATTTAATTGTTTCCGGAAAGCCAATTTTGTTAAACTACCAAGCTAAATTAAACTACCCAGCCTATTTAGGTATGAAGGATGAAATGCTTAATAATCCAGGTGATTTAAGCATTCCTGCAGGTACAATCATTGAATGGCAATTCATGGGTAAAAATACCGATGATATCCAACTCAAATTTTTAAAAACCGAGCACCATGCGATAAGTGAAGATGGTATCAGGTTTCAGTTTAAAAAGAAGTTTTTTCTATCTGATGAATACACCATCCAAAGTTCTAACAAAGACAATAAAAAGGGCGATTCATTGCATTTTGGAATTCAGGTTATTCCTGATGCATATCCTCAAATTGAAGTCAATGAACAGCAGGATTCCTCTAGCAGAAAATTGATTTATTTTTCAGGAAATGTTGAAGATGACCATGGCTTAAAAAGATTAAGTTTCCATTACCGTTTCCTAAAATCAGAAAATCAGGAGAAAGTTAAAAAAGGTCTTCAAACAACAGATATTACTTTAAGGTCAGACAAAATCAGTTCATTTAATCATGTTTTTAATTTGTTTGAAACAGGTTTAGAAAGTGCAGATGAAATAGAATATTATTTTGAGGTTTGGGACAATGATGGAGTTTATGGTTCAAAATCGAGCAGAAGTAAAATTTTTACTTTAAAAGCTCCTGATAAAAAAGAATTACGAGAGGAAGCCAATGCTGGTTCAAAGGAGTTGGAAAGCAAAATGGAAGAAAGTTTGAAGGAAGCAAAAGACCTTCAAAAAGATTTGAAAGATTTACAAAAGAAACTTAAGAGTGAAAAACAATTAAGTTGGGAAGACCAACGGAAAATGGAGAAATTAATGGAACGTCAAAAGGAATTGGCGAAGAAAATCAATGATATCAAAGAAAACTTTAAAGACAACAAACGCAAAGAGCAAGAGTTCAAAGAAGAAAATCAGAAAATCCTAGAAAAGCAGCAGCAACTTCAGAAAATGATGGATGAAATAATGCCTGAAGAAATGAAGAAAATGATGAAGCAATTAGACGATTTAATGAAGCTTCAAAACAAGGATAAATTGCAGCAGGAAATGGATAAACTACAACTTAATAATAAAGATGTAGAAAAGGAATTAGATAGAATGCTTGAGATGTATAAGGAGATGGAAGTGGAGAAAAAGATGGAGGAAAGCATTGAAAAACTAAATGAATTAAGCAAAAAGCAAGAGGATCTTTCTAAGAAATCTGAAGAGAAAAAGGATTCAAAAGAAAACTTAAAAAAGGAACAAGATGAATTAAACAAAGAGTTCAAAGATTTGAAGGAAGACTTGAAGGATATGCAAGAAAAAAACAAAGCTTTGGAGGAGCCAAAAGACTTGCAAAACCTGGATAAAAAACAGGAATCCATTGATAAAAAAATGCAAAAGGCTTCAGAAGAATTAGGCAAAGGAAACGAGAAGAAGGCTGCTGAACAAGAAAAAGAAGCTGCTGATGAAATGGAAGAAATGGCCCAGGAGATGAAAGACCAGATGGAGAAGGAGGAAGAGGAAAAAGCGGAAATGAATATTCAGGCATTACGTGAAATTCTTGAAAACCTGCTTCAACTAAGTAAAGATCAGGAAGCTTTGATGGAAAGAATGAAAGCCATTACTGGTTATAATCCTCAGTTTGTTCAAATAGCACAGGAACAAAAATCATTAAAAGACAATGCTAAATTGGTAGAAGATAGTCTTTTAGCCTTGAGTAAAGATGCGCCTGAAATTAGAGCGTATGTGAACCGTGAAGTCAATAAAATGAACGACCACATGGATCGTTCTGTAAAAGGTTTTTCAAACAGAAACCAACAAGAGATTAAGAGTCAGCAGCAGTATGCTATGACAAGAATGAATAACCTTGCTTTGATGTTGAGTGATGTTTTAAAACAAATGCAACAACAGAAACAACAAAAACAAAATGGCAAGAAGGGTAAAGGAAAACCTTCTCCAAAAGATGGAAGTGGAAAGCCAAGCATGAGTAAATTAAAGAAAATGCAGGATGAGCTCAATAAACAATTGAAGGAAGGTCAGAATAAAAATGGTACTGGTGAAAAGGGGAAAATGAGTTCTGAACAGTTTGGTAGAATGGCTGCTCAGCAAATGGCAATTCGTCAGCAATTGCAAAAAATGGCTAGTGAGATGGATGCTTTGCAAAAAGAGCAAATGGGTGGAGGCAAACAGTTGGGTGATTTACAAAAAATGATGGAGCAAACAGAAAAGGAACTGTTTAACAAAAGATTGAGTCAGGAAACCATTATGCGTCAACAAGAAATTCTAACTCGTTTATTGGAACATGAAAAAGCCGAAAAGAAGCAAGAACAGGACACAAAAAGGGAAGCTGAACAATCGAAGCAAGGTCCAAAACCATCACCCAAATATTTTGAGCAGATGAATAAAAAGCAAAATAAGGAAACGGAATTGCTTAAAACAGTACCTCCGGGAATGCAACCTTATTACAAGGATAAAGCCAAAGAGTATTTGAATTCCTTGCCACAATAATTCAATAGTTTCGATTTATACTGACTTTTGTTTAGTTTATTCAACTGCGATTTTGAACCCTGAAGATTTTATAACGACAGGAATAAAATTCTCCTTGTAATCAATCAAATAGTTATAAAATCTTTTTTATTCACGAATTTGCGGCCCCCATGAATAAAAACGAAAAAATCATTCTTTATATACTGGCCGCCATCAACTTTAGCAATATCATGGATTTCATGATAATGATGCCACTTGGTCCACAATTGATGCGCCTGTTTGAAATTGGTCCAAAAGAATTTAGTGTTATTGTTTCTAGTTATACTTTCAGTGCTTTTGCATCTGGCATGTTATCTTCATTGTTCATCGATCGCTTCGATAGAAAAAAGTCGTTGATGCTCATGTATACTGGGTTTATTATTGGAACTGCACTTTGTGGACTATCAAATTCCTATTATTTATTAATGATGGCTAGAATTTTTACCGGATTGTTTGGAGGTGTAATTGGAGCAACGGTTTTATCAATTGTTGGTGATGTGATTCCTTTTGAAAGAAGAGGTCAGGCAATGGGAATAGTTATGGCAGCATTCTCTGTTGCCTCAGTTTTTGGAGTTCCATTTGGATTGTTTATTGCAACACATTCGAGTTTTGGATGGCAAGCACCATTTTTATTCTTGGCGCTTTTAGGTTCACCGGTTTTGTATTTTATCAATCGATATCTCCCTCCAATCAATAAACATCTTTTAACAGGAGAAAAAAGAGAACATATTTTGAAAGCAATTTCTGTAATTATTCAAGATAGAAACCAAAGAAAAGCTATTTTTCTTTCCATGGTAATGATGTTGGGACATTTTACAATTATTCCATTTATTAGTCCTTCAATGGTTGCCAATGTTGGTTTTAGTGAATCACAATTACAATATATTTATTTAGTTGGCGGCGGTGTCACTGTATTTACTTCGCCATATATTGGAAAATTAGCTGATAAGTATGGTAAATTTAAAGTCTTTGCAATTTTTGCTTCTTTATGTTCACTACCGGTTTTTGCAATTACCAATATGCCGCCAATTCATATTGCTTATGCCTTAGTTGTAGCGGCAATATTTTTTATTTTGGTAAGTGGAAGAATGATTCCAATGCAAGCCATGATTACCGCTTCTGTTAATCCAAAATATAGAGGAAGTTTTATGAGCATTAATTCTTCTTTACAACAATTAATGGCAGGATTGGGTTCTTTGTTTGCAGGAATGATTATTGTAAAAGATGAAGTAAGTGGTCATTTATTAAATTACGCTTATGTTGGTTATTTTTCGATATTTATGGGATTTATGGCCATAATTATAGCAAGAGGATTACGTACACCAGAGGGTGAAAAATTCTAAATAAGCCATTGTTTTTGACAAATTAGGTTAATAAATCGCTACTTTTTGGTATTGGTAAATATTCGGTTATCTTTGCCCGGCAAATAATCATTCTTTATTTGCCATGTTTAACGACCCTCAAAAATTTTACGGAGAAGGACTCACTTACGATGATGTTCTTTTATTACCGGCCTATTCCGAAGTACTTCCAAGAGATGTAAATACATCAAGCCAACTAACCAGAAATATTCGTATCAATATTCCTATGCTCTCAGCAGCAATGGATACTGTTACTGAATCTCGTTTGGCTATTGCTTTGGCTCAGCAAGGTGGAGTAGGAATTCTACACAAAAACATGAGTATCGATCGCCAGGCTGAAGAAGTTAGACGAGTAAAAAGAAGTGAAAGTGGGATGATTATAGATCCGCTTACTTTGAATGAAAATGCCATTCTTAGAGATGCTACCAAAATGATGAGCGATAATAAAATTGGTGGTATTCCAATTATTAATGACAATGGCACTTTGGTGGGAATTTTAACCAATCGTGATTTACGTTTTGAAAAAGACATGAACAAATTGGTGAGTGATGTAATGACCAAAGAAAACCTTATTACTGCTCCAGAAGGCACCGATTTAACAATGGCTGAAACCATTTTACAAGAATACAAAATTGAAAAATTACCTGTAATTGATGGTGCTGGAAAACTAAAAGGATTAATTACCTACAAAGATATTTTAAAGGTTAAAGACCATCCAATGGCTTGCAAAGACAAACATGGTCGTTTAATTGTTGGGGCTGCAGTTGGTGTAAGTGCAGAAACAGAGGATAGAATTTCAGCATTAGTAAAAGCTGGAGTTGATTTGGTAATTATTGATACTGCTCATGGACATTCACGTGGTGTAATGAACGAAGTGGCAAGAATTAGAAAACAGTTTACAGGTATTGATATTGTTGCAGGAAATATTGCAACTGGAGATGCGGCATTAGCTTTGGCAAATGTTGGTGTTGATGCAGTTAAAGTTGGAGTTGGACCTGGTTCAATTTGTACAACCAGAATTATCGCAGGTATTGGAGTTCCACAATTAACTGCTGTTTATGATGCAGCAAAAGCCTTAAAAGGCAGTGGTATTCCTGTAATTGCCGATGGCGGTATAAGATATAGCGGAGACTTAGTTAAGGCTTTAGCGGCCGGTGCAAGTACTGTTATGAGTGGATCCATCTTTGCGGGTGTAGAAGAAAGTCCGGGTGAAACCGTAATTTATGAAGGACGTAAATTTAAATCGTATAGAGGAATGGGTTCTATTGAAGCCATGAAAGAAGGAAGCAAAGACCGTTATTTCCAAGATGCAGAAGATGAAATAGCGAAATTAGTTCCTGAAGGTATTGTAGGTATTGTTCCTTATAAAGGAAATTTAAAAGAGGTTGTATATCAATTTGTAGGAGGCTTAAGAGCTGGAATGGGTTACTGTGGCGCTGCAACTGTTGAAGCTTTACAGGCAAATGGTAAGTTTGTAAAGATAACCTCAGCAGGTGCGAAAGAAAGTCATGCACACGATATTACCATTACTAAAGAAGCTCCAAATTATAGCAGGAATTAAATTTTAAATTCCAATAAAAAATCCCGGTTTGATTATTCATTCCGGGATTTTTTGTTTTACGAGTATCCGTATGTTTACCTATAATTTATTTTAGAAAAATTATGGACATTTTTAAATTGATTTGTGGCGATAAATTAGGTCAAGTCGAATAAAAAAATGGTATTTAGTTTTTATGAAAATTCTAAAAATCCCATAGGGATGACATTATAGTAGTAAATAAAAATGAAAGAATTACCCTCCCCCAAAACGGACGCGAACCGAAGGTTCGCGTCCGTTTTGGGGGAGGGTTTGTGATGTTTTTAAATTTACTGGTAAAGAAGCGGATATTCGTTTTTTGTTTTTACTTCAATTGTACTCGTCGCCTCAATTTCTCTTTTCCATCGGCCACAACAATCAATTGATAAAGTCCGTATTGAATGTTTGCATCAGTATAAGCGAAATCCTTTTTATGAATGCCTGCAGATAAATTTTCTTCATTTAGAAAAGTGGCAACTGTTTTGCCTTTTGGGTCGAGTAATACCAGATTTACTTTTGCATCTTTTTCTAAATTAAAGGAAATATTTCCATGAAAACTTGTGATGCGTCTTTTGTTTTGTCTTGTTCCTTCTAAAAGTTTTTGAGCTTTGATTTTTACCAATTCTTTTTCTAAATCCAGATTCTGATGTTTGGCAACCATTGTTTGTAAGTCGCGTTCAATTGTTTTGTTGCTGTGTTCTATCTGGCTTAATTCAGCATTATCGCTGATGCACCAAATAGCATTTTGGGCTACATCATCATCATACAACTTGTTTTCATCGAGATATTCTGCCATAGCTAATAAATTTCCTGTGGCTTTATTTCCTGGAGCGTATTGGGTTTGTTCTCCAGGACTACCATCATGTTTTTCGGCGCATAAGGCAAAAAGGTTTTTAGAAATACTTTGGTGTGGTTGGATTTGAATTTCTTCTGATTTGGTAATAATAAGATTTTGTGTTGATGTAGTAGGCGTAATCAACATATCACCAGCAGAAATAATGAGTTTAATAATTTGATTGGTTTTGTTGGTAATTTTCATGAATGCCTTTTGTCTGGATGAACTAGCACCATTGATTTTAAGCGACAAAGCCTTATTGTTTTTGGCTTGTTTGATATCGACAATAGTTTCTGAGAAAACAGGCTGATAGGCGAACGAGCCCAGCAACATTAAGAACATTGATAAATTTTTCATGGGTGATGATTTTGAGTGCTTAACGGCATGAATCTTAAAAATCTTATCAGTTTAGTATGTTATGTTCGTCGATATTAATGCGATTTTAATGAAGGTAATATTTTTTCAAGACGCACAAAGCCATAAAAAAAGCCCCTCATTTTTCAATGAAGGGCTTCCTGTTTCTATAAGATTTATATTCTAGCTACAACCTGTTTGAGTTCCACAGTTTAGGCATTTGTAACATGCTCCACTACGGATAGTTATATGACCACAAGTAGGACAAGCTGGAGAATCTCCCATACGTTTGTTCATCTCGCTTATTTGATCAGGCATACTTGCAGAAGCTGTAAGATTAGCAGATGCTTCTGGTGTAGGAATAACTGGTGCCACAGCGCTTACTTCAGGTACAACTACTGGAGCAGGTTTGAAAAATCCAATTGGGTTTACCGGAGCTACTTGTGTAGCAGATTGGTTAGCCAATGCCTGAGCATGTTGTTTATGTAGGTTTACAGATAAGTTCTGGCGTTGTGTTTCGGTAGGAGGTACTTGTACAAATTCTTCACGACCTAAGTATTCAAATCCTAACATGCGGAACATGTAATCGATTATTGAAGTTGCATTTTTGATATTATCATGACCTGCAACCATACCAGCTGGTTCAAAGCGAGTGAAGGTAAATTTATCTACATACTCATCCAAAGGAACACCATATTGAAGTCCTAACGAAACTGCAATTGAGAAGCAGTTCATTAAACTACGTAATGTTGCACCTTCTTTGTGTAAGTCTACAAAGATTTCTCCCAATGTTCCATCTTCGTATTCACCAGTTCTTACGAAAATGGTTTGTCCACCAACAGAAGCTTTTTGTGTAAATCCACCACGTTTTCCTGGTAAAGTTTTTCTAGCTACTACACCTGCTAATTTGTGTTTGAAAGTAGTATCATGTGTGCGGTTTAAAATGGCTTGTGCAGCTTCCAAAACTTGTTCAGGACTTAATTCCCCAACAGGTTTGTGTGCATCTTCACCTAAAACGCTTTCTACTACCATTTGAACTTCTTCTTCGTCTTTTACATCCGATTTGTTGCTCAGAGGTTGAGATAATTTACATCCATCTCTATAAAGTGCATTGGCTTTTAATCCAAGGCTCCAGCTTAAATGGTAACAATCTTTGATATCATCAACTTTAGCTTCATTTGGAAGGTTGATAGTTTTTGAAATAGCACCACTTAAGAAAGGTTGTGCTGCTGCCATCATGCGAATATGACCTTGAGCTGCAATATATCTTTCACCTTTGTTTCCGCATTTGTTTGCACAATCAAAAACAAGTAAATGTTCATCTTTTAAGTAAGGAGCACCTTCAACTGTCATTGTTCCGCAGATGTAGTCATTTGCTTCTTCAATTTCTTTTTTGGTAAATCCTAATTTACGTAATAAGTTAAAGTTAAAGCTATTGTATTCTTCTGGAGTAAATCCTAAACGTTTTAAGCAATCTTCACCAAGAGTCCATACATTGAAAACGAATCCAATTTCGAAAGCACCCGCTGCACCTTTATCTAAATTTGCGATTTCTTCATCATTAAAACCACGGAATTTTAATGTTTCTGGGTTGATATGTGGAGCACCAACTAAAGTTGCAGAACCAGTTGCATATTTAATGATTGCATCAATTTCTGATTCACTGTATCCTAAATTTCTTAAGGCTGCAGGAACGCTTTGGTTGATGATTTTGAAGTATCCTCCACCAGATAATTTTTTGAATTTAACTAAGGCAAAGTCAGGCTCAATACCAGTAGTATCGCAATCCATAACCAATCCAATTGTTCCTGTAGGAGCAATTACAGTTGCTTGTGCGTTTCTGTAACCATATTCTTCACCCATTTGTACTGCTTTATCCCAATTGCTTGTAGCAGCAGCTAATAAATAATCAGGGCAATATTTAGGATCTATACCAATTGGTTTAACAGATAATCCTTCGTAAGCTTCAGTTGCATTGTAAGCAGCATAACGGTGGTTACGCATTACACGCATCATGTGTTCTTTATTTTCTTCATACTTAGCAAAAGTGCCAAGATATTTAGCCATTTCTGCTGAAGTTTGGTAAGCAACACCATTTAATACAGCAGTAATAGCTCCACAAATAGCAAATGCTTTAGGTGAATCATAAGGAATACCTGCCACCATTAACATCGAGCCTAAGTTTGCATAACCTAAACCCAAAGTTCTATATTCATAAGATAATTGAGCAACTTCAGTAGCAGGGAATTGTGCCATTAATACTGAAATCTCCAATACTGTTGTCCAAATTCTTGTAGCTTGTTCGAAACCTTTAACATCAAAAACCAAAGTTTCTGGGTTGAAGAATTTCATTAGATTTAAACTTGCAAGGTTACAAGCTGTATTGTCTAAGAACATATATTCTGAACATGGGTTCGAAGCATTAATTCTTCCACCTTCAGGACAAGTATGCCATTCGTTAATAGTAGTATCGTATTGTACACCTGGGTCTGCACAAGCCCAAGCCGCATCAGCAATCATATCCCACATTTCGTTAGCAGGAACAGTTTTCATCACTCTGCCATCTGTACGAGCTTTTAATTCCCAATCTGTTCCTTTTTCAAGAGCTTCAAAGAAATTATTTGGTATACGAACTGAGTTATTTGAGTTTTGACCAGAAACAGTAGCATAAGCTTCACCTTCATAATCGCTAGGATAACCAGCAGCAATTAAAGCAGCCACTTTCTTTTCTTCATCTTTTTTCCAATTGATGAATTCAACAATTTCTGGATGGTCTAAATCAAGACAAACCATTTTAGCTGCTCTTCTTGTAGTTCCACCTGATTTAATTGCACCGGCAGCACGGTCACCAATTTTCAAGAAACTCATTAAACCTGAAGAAGAACCACCACCACTTAATTTTTCATGAGAACCACGAATTTTTGAAAAGTTTGTTCCAACACCAGAACCATATTTAAAAATACGAGCTTCACGAACCCATAAGTCCATGATACCACCTTCATTAACCAAATCATCATCAACCGAAAGAATAAAACAAGCATGTGGTTGAGGTCTTTCGTAAGCTGAGCTAGATCTTTCTAGTTTACCAGTAGATGGGTTAACAAAGTAATGACCTTGAGGTTTGCCTGTAATACCATAAGAGCTATGTAATCCAGTATTAAACCACTGAGGAGAATTAGGAGCAGCATATTGCCCCATAATCATGTAAACTAATTCATCATAGAATACCTGAGCATCATCACTGCTATCAAAATAGTTATAGTCTTCACCCCATTTTCTCCAACAATGAGCCATTCTATGTGCAACTTGTTTCAAGCTCGTTTCTCTACCTAAACTTCCGTCAGGTTGAGGAACACCAGCTTTTCTGAAATACTTTTGTGCAAGTACATCAGTTGCAACTTGGCTCCAAAAATTTGGAACTTCTACATCTTTCATTTCAAAAACCACGCTACCATTCGGGTTTTTGATTACGGATGTGCGGTAGTCGTATTCGAATAAATCGAACGGACTTACTCCATCTTTCGTAAAGTGGCGATCAAATCTTAATCCACTTTGGGTGTTGTTTTTTTTGTTGCGGCTCATGGACGATGAGTTGGTATTTTTATTAATTCTTAGTTTAAGGAAATCCTTAATTTTCTAAAGTTTGGGGGTCAGATTAACCTAGAACAATAGATTTAACATTTTTTTAGAATGTATTTTTTGTTCACTGCTGGTGGGGTTTAGGAAATGGACATCATATCAAGGGGTGAATGATTATGTGGTAGACCTGCAGATTAAGGAAAGCCTGAATTTAAACAAACTCTAAAGAACTGGGATGACCAAATTGTTTTTATTCGGTTAAAAAACTCACTAAAACTTTTAGGGGGTTTTTTATCCAAAAGTCCAACACAAAAGAGGTTTTATCAAACTTCGATTTCAACACCACCCTATGTGAATTTCTAAAACACCATGATGTAGTAAGGAGGACCTTGTTCATAAGATAAGTTATTCACATTTGTTGCTGCACCTATTGCGGTTTTCGGGTAAATAACAATTTGTTCATATTCAGTGGCTTGTCTTGTTTATAAGACAGATTTGCAATATTTTGAGGGTATGGGTCAATTTGATTTTTTTTGACTTGCAATTGCTATTTTTTTTGTCGTTATGGGATGAAAAATTGTCAAAAGGGGTATGATTTTTCATTAATTTCAGTCGCTAAATATTGATAAAATTGAGGTTTTCGCATTTTAATTGGATTAAATTCAGTTAAAAATTGTTTATTTGTTACTTTCAATTTATCGAACGTGCACTTAAGTATATTAAAACAACTTCAGCAAAATCCGCTTAAAAAACTTGCGGTTCTTATCGACCCAGATAGTTTAAGTGGGGAGGAAGCCGTTAATACTCTCATAGCTCATTGCAATAGTGCAGAGGTAGATTTAATTCTGGTTGGTGGTAGTTTAATCACCAATGGATTTTGGAATGATTGTGTAAGTACAATCAAAAAACTAACTGATATTCCTGTCATCTTGTTTCCGGGTAATTTAATGCAAACGCACGATGAAGCAGATGCTATTCTGTTTTTGAGTATGATATCTGGACGAAATCCCGACTTATTAATAGGTAAACATGTTTTAGCCGCACCTGGCTTAAAAAAATCTGGTGTTGAGGTTATTCCAACTGGTTATATGATTGTTGATGGTGGAAAAATTACAAGTGTTATGTACATGAGTAATACTACTCCAATTCCACATGATAAAAATAATATTGCGGTAAGCACAGCAATGGCTGGAGAAATGCTTGGTTTACAAGTAATTTATATGGATGCAGGAAGTGGTGCCAATCAACCCATTTCAAATAGCATGGTGAAAGATGTAAAATCAGCAGTGAATTTACCTGTTTTTGTTGGTGGTGGAATTAGAACGCCTCAACAAGCAATAGATATTTGTAAAGCTGGAGCAGATGTAGTAGTGGTTGGAAATGCAATTGAGGCAAATCCTAAACTCGTTTATGAATTAAGCGAGGCTGTACATTCACTTAATTTAGCAATGGCTACAAAATAAAATAGCTGTCATTTTCATAACAGCTATTTAAAATAAGTTTTCTATATACTATAAAGAATCATCTTCAATAACAGTACCCGTTGAATCCATTAATGCATTGATTGCTTGTTCAAGAGAATCCATTGCAGCTTGGTCTTTTTTTAGTTGGTCTTCAACTGCTGTTTCTTCAGTTTTGTCTAATTTGGGCTCACCACCACACGATACACTCATTAAACCTAAAGCTAATAAAGAAACGAAAAGAACTTTTTTCATATTGTTATATTTTATTATTGTGAACGATTGAAAATGGCAAAACTGATTTGTTTTACTTTTTCCAAATATAAGATTCTCAGTAAAAAATAAATCTGCTTAAAAATATTTTTTCAATTTTGCTGATTCAAACCCTTATCTCAATACAAAATTCTGTCCCAAATATACCTTTCTTACCATTTCATCATCTGCTAGTTCCTGAGCAGTTCCGGCTTTCAAAATTTTTCCTTCAAACAACAAATAGGCTCTATCAACAATCGATAATGTTTCATGCACATTATGGTCTGTAATAAGGATACCAATATTTTTATGTTTCAGTTTGGCAACAATTTGCTGAATATCCTCAACTGCTATTGGGTCGATACCTGCAAATGGTTCATCAAGTAAAATAAATTTAGGATTTACTGCAAGTGCTCTTGCAATCTCTGTTCTGCGTCTTTCACCTCCACTTAAAACATTACCCATGCTTTTTCTTACCCTGTTTAAACCAAATTCCTCCATTAAAGACTCCAGCTTATCAGCTTGTTCTTGTTTGCTTAAAGGTGTCATTTCTAAAACAGCCTTTACATTGTCTTCAACAGATAAAGTTCTGAAAATAGATGCTTCTTGTGCCAAATATCCTAATCCTTTTTGGGCTCTTCTATACATTGGGAGATTGGTGATTTCTTCGTTTTCAAGAAATACCTTACCCTCGTCAGGTTTAATTAATCCAACAGTCATGTAAAATGTAGTGGTTTTACCTGCTCCATTTGGACCAAGTAAGCCCACACATTCGCCTTGTTCCACTTCAATTGAAACATTATTTACAACGGTTCTTTTTTTATAGCGTTTTACAAGGTTTTCACTGCGTAATTTCATGTTGTTGTATTTTGGTTTTTTATCAGCAAGAATAATACCATTAATAAGCTCTTCCCGATTTACCTTCCATAAAATTGATAAATGCTTTATTTACAACTTTGGTTCCGCCAGGAGTTGGGTAATTTCCACTGAAATACCAATCACCACTGTGGTTCGGACAAGCTTCATGAAGGCCATCTAATGTTTGATAAATCACATCAACCTCTGCATGAATATCAGTAGGAGTAATAATTTCAGCTATTTTTTTGCTGATTTCATCATCAGTAAAATGCGCATATAAACTTTGAACATGATTCAGCATTTCTTCTTTAGGAAGATTTTCTTGTGCTTTACACAATTGATAAACCTCCTCTAATCTGTGAGCCATATTTCTTTCTTTGATGAGCGCAACCATTGCCTGAAATGCAACGAAATCATTCATCTTACTCATATCAATTCCATAACAATCAGGATACCTGATTTGTGGAGATGATGATACGATGATAATTTTCTTCGGATGTAATCGGTCAAGAATTCTTAAGATACTAGTTTTTAATGTGGTTCCTCTAACAATTGAATCATCTATTACAACAAGCGTATCTACATCATTATTAATGATACCATAGGTAACATCATACACATGGGCAACCATGTCTTCTCTATGCGCATCATCAGTAATAAAAGTACGTAGTTTTGCGTCTTTTACTGCTAATCGCTCTCTTCTAGGTCTAACTGCTAAAATTTCTTTAAGTTTTTCAGGATCTAAATCTGCACCTAGTTTTTTTATCTCATTTATTTTCCAAGTATCTAATAGGTCAATAATTCCATCAACCATGCCATAAAATGCAACGGCGGCGGTATTAGGAATGTATGAGAAAACTGTGTTTTTGAAATCATAATTTACTGCTTCCATAATTTTTGGTCCCAGTATATAACCTAATTGTTTTCTCTCTTTGTAAATTTCTCTATCATTACCTCTAGAGAAATAAATTCGTTCAAAAGAACATGATTTTTTCTCTCCTGGCGGGATGATATTTACTTCTTCGATTTTACCAGATTTGTACATCACCAAGGCATTACCTGGACCCAATTCTTTTACATCTTTATAGGCGATGTTAAAGCCAGTCATAATTGCTGGTTTCTCACTGGTAACTACACAAATTTCATCGTTTTGGTAATAAAAACATGGACGGATTCCATTAGGGTCTCTCACCACAAATGCATCTCCATGTCCAATCATACCTGCCATCACATATCCACCATCTGCATCTCTTAATGAGCGTTTTAGAATGGTTTCTAAATTGGTGTTTTCGGCAATTAAATGAGTAATTTCCTGGTTACTATGTCCTTTATCTTTAAAATGGTCGAAATTTTTCTGAACATCTTCATCTAAAAAATGCCCCATTTTTTCTAACATGGTAACTGTATCGGCTTTTTCTCTAGGATGTTGACCTAATTCAATTAGCAAATCAAATAATTCATCAACATTGGTAAGATTAAAATTTCCGGCAAGCATTAAATTTCTGCTCATCCAGTTATTTTCTCTAATAAAAGGATGGCACAAATCTTTGCTATTACCACCATGCGTTCCGTATCTAAGGTGACCTAAATACAATTCACCAACAAAAGGAGCATGTTTTTTTAAGTAATCTGCATCTTTTGTTTGAGAAGAACTTCCTGATTTTGAGATTTTAGAAGAAACTTTATCGAAAATTTCAGCAATTGCACTGCTGCCATTTGCTCTTTGTCTAAAAATGTAGTTTTCGCCTGGTTCTGGGTCAAATTTTATTACCCCAAGACCTGCGCCGTCTTGACCTCTGTTGTGTTGTTTTTCCATCAACAGGTACAATTTTTTCAAGCCGTAAAGCGAAGAGCCATATTTTTCCTGGTAAAAGGAAAGTGGCTTCAAGAGACGGATCATTGCAATTCCGCACTCGTGTTTAATAGGATCACTCATAAAATGGAACCGCGAAGTTAAGCAAATTTAAGCGCAGGCATCAAACCAATTATTTATATTCCTTTAAAACATGGTCTAAAACCTGCGTAAAGGTTGCTGGGTCTCTATAACCAGGGTCTAAAAAAATACTTTTTTTGTTGGGATGTATAAAATAGGTAGTTGGAAATCCTGTAGATTCTCCTCTGCTAATTTGGGCATAAAAGTCGCGGGCAGAATATTCTTGACTGTCAACCTTGTAGGTTAGATTGCTTAATTCAGGATTAAATTTTACAACAATAAAATCTTTGTTTAATTTTTTAATGATATCAGGATTTGCATAAGTATCCCTGTCCATTTTTTTGCACCAGCCGCACCAATCAGTATAGGCATCAACCAATATTATTTTGCCACTTTTTTTCGCTAAAGGATAACCTTCATTCCAAGAGTACCATTTTAGGGTTTCAGTTGGTGGATTTTGAAAGCTGCTGGAAATAAAAAGTATAATAAGACCTAAAAATATATTCTTCATAAAATTACATTTTCAAAATAAACTACAATAATCATACCTAAGCTGAAAGGAAAAAATAACGAATCTCGGCTGCAATACGTTCTGGGTTAATTTTTTCGAATGAATGTGCTGCATTTGGAACCACCCAAAGTCTGGAATTCGATAGTATTTTATAAACTTTTATGGTTTCGTTTAAACTACTCGTAGTGTCTCTGTCGCCAATTCCCAAAAGTACAGGATGTTGAATTTGTTTTAATTCATCCTCACTCATCACAATGGTTTCCGAAAGTTTTTTCATCATATCACTGGTGCTGGCAAGTAAATTTTTCCAGATATTCATTCCATGCAAAACCATTAAGTTATTGGCAAATGCAGGAATTTTCTCTAACATTTTCTCAGGATCTAAAAAGCCGGTTTCTTTTGCAGTAGTAATTGGGTCCCAATTGAATTTTACGTTGAGAGTGAAAATTTGCTTGACTCTTTGTGGGTGTTTGTGAGCAAAATACATGGCAGCATATCCTCCCATACTAAATCCGAAAAGATGGGTTTGTTCAATATTGTTTTTATTGAGATAGCTTAAAATAGCTTGTGAAAACTCTTCAAATGTTAATCCACTTGCTGGAATTAACTCCCCACCATGGCCGGGTAAATTAATAGCATGACAATCAAACTGCTCGTTTAATAGAGAAATTAGCTGCGTAAACTGAGATTTAGAAGCCAAAGCACCATGTATAAATAAAATAGATTCTTTTTTCATAGAATGAGGTTTAATCATCAAAGTAAACAAAAAATAGACAATAGAAAATTCAAATTATGATTTTACAGGATTTTTGATTGATTTTTTTCGTTTTGAAAGATTTGATTTCCATGGACTTACTGAGCGAATTGGTGTTTTTCATCAACAAGAAAAAGGAAGAGAAAAAAATGATTGATGAAAGCTTACTTTTGCGGGGTATGATTCAATATAATAGAAAACATTACAGCAACGAAGAAATTGCAAATCTTTATAAAGCCATTATAAAACCTAGAATGATAGAAGAGAAGATGTTAATTCTTCTTCGTCAGGGAAAGGTGAGTAAATGGTTTTCAGGAATTGGTCAGGAAGCCATTAGTATTGGAACTGTAATGGCTTTACACAAGGATGAATATATTTTACCACTACACAGAAACTTAGGTATTTTTACTGGAAGAGATATTCCATTTGCCAAATTGTTTTCGCAATGGCAAGGCAAAATGAATGGTTTTTCTAAAGGAAGAGAGCGTTCATTTCACTTTGGAACAAACGAATACCATATTGTTGGAATGATTTCTCATTTAGGTGCTATGTTGGGAGTTGCCGATGGAATTGCATTGGCCGGTATGTTAAAAAATGAGAAAAAAGTAACTGTAGTTTTTAGTGGTGATGGTGGTGCGAGTGAAGGTGATTTTCATGAAGCTTTGAATACTGCTGCAGTTTGGCAATTACCTGTTATCTTTTTGATTGAAAACAATGGTTATGGATTATCAACTCCATCAAACGAACAATTCCGTTTTAAAAGTTTTACAGATAAAGGAATTGGTTATGGCATGGAAGCTTATAAAATTGATGGAAACAACCTGCTTGAAGTCTATGATACTGTAAATAACCTTGCAGAATCTATTCGTTCAAAACCAAGACCAGTTATTTTGGAATGTATGACATTCAGAATGCGTGGTCATGAGGAAGCTTCAGGCACTAAATATGTACCTCAAGAATTGTTTGATATTTGGGCGAAAAAAGATCCTGTAAGTAATTTCGAAAAGTTTGTACTTGAATACGGAATTTTAGATGAGCAGGATATTGCAGCCATCAAAGCAGAAATAAAAGATGAAATTGATTCTGGTGTTGAAGCCGTTTTAAATGAACCTGAAATTATTCCTGATACAGCAACAGAAATGGCTGATGTTTATATGGAATATAAGCCTGATGTTATACCAAGTCATGGACATTTACAACATGTAGTTCATGCGCCTGAAACTGAAGCAAAATCGAAAAAACGTTATGTAGATGCAATTAGCGATGGATTAAAACAAGCCATGCAAAAACATGATAACTTGGTTTTAATGGGTCAGGATATTGCAGATTATGGAGGAGTTTTTAAAATTACTCAGGGCTTTTTAGAAGAATTTGGAAGAGGAAGAGTAAGAAATACGCCTTTGTGTGAAAGTGCAATTATTGGTGCAGGATATGGTTTATCAATCAAAGGAATGAAAGCCATGGTTGAAATGCAATTTGCCGATTTTGTAAGTGTTGGATTTAATCAAATAGTAAATAATCTTGCAAAGAGTCATTACCGTTGGGGTCAAAATGCCGATGTAGTTGTACGTATGCCAACAGGCGCAGGAGTAGGAGCAGGGCCATTTCATTCGCAAAGTAATGAGGCTTGGTTTTTTCATGTTGCAGGATTAAAAATTGTTTATCCTTCAACACCATCAGATGCAAAAGGATTGATTACAGCAGCAATTGAAGATCCAAATCCTGTAATGTTTTTTGAACACAAAGTGCTTTATAGAAATGTAGAATTGGAAGAGGATGTATATGATGATTATTATTCACTTTCAATTGGTGAAGCCAGAAAAGTAAGAGATGGAAATGATGTATCAATTATAACTTACGGAGCCGGAGTTCATTGGGCAAGTAGTCATGTAGAAAAAGCAGGTATTGATGCAGATATTATCGACCTAAGAACATTGTTGCCATGGGATAAAGAAGCAGTTGAAGCCAGTGTAAGAAAAACAGGTAAGGTTATTATTTTACATGAAGATACTTATACAGGTGGAATTGGTGCAGAGATTGCGGCACATATTGGTAGACATTGTTTTACATACTTAGATGCACCGGTAGTTAGAACAGCAAGTTTAGATACACCTGTTCCATTTAATATGGATTTGGAGCAGAACTTTTTACCAAAAGATAGGTTTGCAAAAGATTTGGAAGACTTGTTGAATTATTAGTTAAACAAGGACATAAAAAAAAGCGGCTTTGGAATTTCCAAAGCCGCTTTTTTGTTGAACTATTTTGAATTAACTCAAAGCATTATCCAAAGCATCTTTAACCAATTGAGGAGTGAAAGGTTTGCTGATAAAGCCATAAGCTTTTGCTGCTGCTACTCTTTTAAATGTTTCACTGTCTTTGTGATTTCCTGAGGTGAAAACTACACGTGCATTTCCTCCAAGAAGTGAACTGGTATCAATACCATCCAATTTCCCTTCTAAACCAATATCCATTAAAACAACATCAAACTTATTGTCTCTTGCTGTATTAATAGCATCAAGTCCGTTGCTTACATGTGAAATATTGTGATAACCTAAACCGTCAAGAATTTTCTTTAAAGATTCAAAACTCATGGCATCATCTTCAACTACTAAAATAGGATTGGCTTTCATAAAAAATAATTTGGTTATGGATTTTGGGGTTTTTCTTATTTCTTCAAATATGAGAAAATATTGTTAAGGTTTTAGAATAAATTTCAATAATATGTCTGAATAATTAACAAATCCGTAAGTGGCAGGAATTTCTCCGTGGTCGGCGCCATCAATGCGATGCGCTTCTTTATAGGTGCCTCCATGGTTTTTGTAAACTACTTCACCATGGGTTTT
This sequence comes from Bacteroidia bacterium, assembly GCA_051861545.1. Lineage (GTDB taxonomy): Bacteria > Bacteroidota > Bacteroidia > UKL13-3 > UKL13-3 > CAISCU01. The sequence continues at coordinate 99,265 of JBIMKP010000002.1, forward strand.
AATGCCTAAAAAATTATCATTAATTCCGTGAATCCAGAAAAAATCTTGTTTTACTTTTTTAATTTCTTCTGCATTATCAATTTTTAAATTGGTGATAAAACTAGAAGGCATATTTAAAACAGCGCCATCTGCTGCCATCACAGCTGATGATGCAAAAGGAGCTTCGAGCATTAATTTGTGTGGAGTAAGTGTTCTAGGGCTGGCTGTTAGTTCTGTTGCTGGAGCTGTTCCCATGCTAAATCCGTATAATAGGAATCTATCATTATTTAAGCCTTTTTCTTTTAACCATTTCATACAGGCATCCACATCTTCATACAAACCTTCTTCAGTAGGAACGCCTTCACTTAAACCATAACCTCTATAGTCTAAATACATCACCCCAAAACGGTTTTTACCGCCAATGTTTGCAAGTAATTTGGCTCTTTGCCAGTAAAAATCCATATGCCATTTATTGCCATGACAATACAGAATAACAGTATCGGTTGCAATCTTAGAAATGCTACCAATATAAATGGCTTTGATTTGATAAGTTTTGTTTTCTTTTTTACTGTATGATGAAATATTCATCAGATGAATTAAACTATCAGGAATGGTATAGGATGCATCTAGTTTAAAGTCTTGGTCATTGGTATAATTATCTAGTTTATACTCGGTAATTTTATCACTTAAGTTGTAAAAGTTTGAGTCGAGTCGAAGGCAGCTGCTAAAACTAAAAATAGCAAAACATGCCGATATTAAAAGTAAACTATTTTTCATCTTAGAATTTTTTAGCAATACTGAAATAAACACCTAAAGCACCTTTGCCTTGAATACCAATATAATCAACCACATTGGGCTGGTTATTTTTTCCGGGAGCCAGGTATTTGCCTTCTATATTATAAGCCCATTTTTTTGGAGCCCAATTAAAGCCAATATGTGGATTGATTAACCAATGAGTTTCTTGTGTTTCTCCATGTGCTCTTGTTGAAGAAAGCTCAAACCAATTGGCAGCTCCCAAGTAAACAAAACCTTTTTTAGAGAAGAGGTCTTTGTGAATATTCAAGTCTAATTCTGGCCAGAGTTTTGCATTGGCTTCCCAAGTATCAAAAGCAAAATTTAAAACCGGATTGACACTCAAGCCCAATTGAAGTTTTTCGTTGGTGTATATCTCTCTGCAAATCCCAATATCAGTTTGAATTACACCAAATAGTAATGAGGTGGTATGTAAACTTCCAAATGCTGTAGTTTTATTATCTAAACCTCTTGCATACATCACACTTGTAAGTGGAATTGGAATGGGTGCGGAGCCAAATTTTATTAAAGGTCCGCCTAAATTGGCTGTCAGACTTTGTTCGCCTTTTTCTAATGGTTTTACAATTCTACTTGGTGCACAAGATTGAGCTCCTAGTACAAATAGCATTAAACCATAAATCATAAGAGGTAATTTTGATGCTTTCATTTTACTAATATAATAGGTGTTTAAGAAAAAAGATCAGGTTTTAATTCCTGTTTCCATTCTTTCAATAATTCTGGTGAATTGTTACGCGGATTTTTAATGGCTGGATTAATTGGATGATAATCCATGAGTTCAGCTGGATAAGGTTTCAACATTTCTGTGATGCTTTCGATGGGTGTTTCAGGATTCAACCAAGCCTCATATTGATGTGGTTCTAATATCACAGGCATTCTGTGGTGAGGAATTGTTTGCATCAACTCATTGGGCATACATGTAATAATACTGAATGTTTTTTGAGTTTGATAAATGCCCCAAATTCCAGCCAAAGCAAATAAACTTTTATCGGCCTTATAAACCCAGTGAGGTTTATCGAGTTTTTCTTTGGTGGTTCCTTCTATGAATCCGTTTACTGGAATTAAACACCTTTGTTTTTTAATCACATCTCTAAAAGCTGGTTTTTGTACAATGCCCATGGGCCCCTTATAAAGAGGGTCGTTTTCTTGGTTGAAATCACCTTCTGCTCTTGCATTAAAAAGAAACATGGGTTTAGCTGCCCAAGTTGGACTATATCCAAATACCGCTTTACTTATCACGCGATTTTGTTCAGCTTGTAAAACAATGGGTAATTTGCTACCGGGTCCTGCATTATACTGAGCTTCAGTTTCTTCTGGGTTGTATCCCATGAATTCTTCAAAAGAAGCCACGACATCAAAACTCATTTCAATGTCTTCGTAATTAAAAAATGTTGTTACTCTTCCACACATCTGCCTCAAAATTAAAATCTTCTGTGAAAGTGCAATTATTTTTTTTGTTTTTTGATTTTAATCTGTTAATTTTATTACCCTGATGATGTTAATCAGGTTAACATTTTAAGAAAGTGAGAACTATTGCGCACATGGATTTGGATACTTTTTTCGTCTCGGTAGAGCGATTGCGTAATTCTGCGCTTGTTGGAAAGCCCATTATTGTTGGAGGTTTATCTGATAGAGGAGTTGTTGCAGCTTGTAGTTATGAAACTCGTCAGTTTGGTGTGAGTTCGGGTATGGCTATTAAGATTGCCAAAAGATTGTGTCCGAATGCTATTTTTATAAAAGGAGACCACGATCAATATAGTCATTATTCGAGTGTGGTGACTGAAATCATCGCAGAAAAGGCTCCCGTTTTCGAGAAAGCTTCTATAGATGAGCATTACCTGGATTTAAGTGGAATGGATCGTTTTTTCGGGACGCACAAATGGTTACATGAATTAAGAACACGCATTATAAAAGAAACGGGTTTACCTATTTCTTGTGGTTTATCGGTGAATAAAACAGTATCTAAAATTGCCACCGGAGAAGCAAAACCTAATGGAGAAAAAAATGTGGAAGCAGCTTTGGTGAAGCCGTTTTTAGATCCACTTTCCATCAAAAAAATTCCGGGTATTGGCGATAAATCCTACCAAACATTAAGAGATATGGGCATTGTTTACATTGCCACGCTTAGTGCTATGCCCAAAAATTTGATGCATCAGGTAATGGGCGAAAACGGCATTCATATCTGGGAAAAAGCAAATGGAATAGATGAACGTCCTGTACAAGCTTATTTTGAACAAAAGTCGATTGGTGCCGAGCAAACATTCGAAACCGACACCACCGATATGAAACTCCTGCAAAGCACACTTACACGTATGGTGCAGGAAACTAGTTTTGAGATGAGAAGTCAGAATAAATTATGCGGATGTGTCACCATTAAAATCCGCTATTCCGATTTTCAAACGCAAACCCAGCAATTGCGCATTCAATATACAGGTTACGATCACCGCATTTTAGAAGTGGCATTACAATTGTTTCAAAAACTATATAACAGAAGATTGCTGGTTAGGTTAATTGGTGTGCGATTGAGTCATTTTGTATATGGCAGTCAACAAATCGATTTATTTACAGACAGTGTTTCCATGATTAATCTGTATCAAGCCATGGATAAAATCAGGAATTGGTATGGAAAAGAAGCAGTTTATCAAGCAGGTGCCATTTTACCTGATGGCAGAAAGGGGAGGAGAAGAAGATGATTTGGAATGCACACAGTTATTATAGTTTGCAGTATGGAACTTTACCAATAGAAGATTTGGTGAAACTCGCCAAACGAGAGTCGTATACAACCTTGGGTTTAACAGATATTAACTGTGGAACAGGTGTGTTTGAGTTTGTGAAAGCTTGTCGTACAGAAGGCATTAAACCTATTGTAGGAATTGAGTTCAGAAGTGAACAGGAATTGTTGTTTGTTGCATTGGCTAAAAATGCTTCAGGATTACGTGAAATCAATAAAATGCTCACCCGATTTCAGTTGGAAGGGCTTTCGTATGCCACTCAGATTGAAACATTACAGCATACATTTATTATTTATCCGCTTCAAACTTTACTCAATAATCCTGAAAGAAAATTTCTGCCACATGAGTTAATCGGTATTCGTTTACACGAGCTCAATCGTTTGGCAGGAGCTAGGTTTGAAGCCTTTCAGCATAAAATGGTTTTGCAACATTCTGTTACTTTTAAGGATGCTGCTGGTTATATGTTACATCAGCATTTACAGGCTGTTCATTCCAATGTTTTGTTAAGCCGATTGAATCCGCAACAACTGGCAAATGCCAATGAGGTTTTATTGTCGGAGGCCGATTTAATTCATGCTTGCAGGTATCATCCCTTTCTTATTTTTAATACCCAAGCGCTGATTGATAGGTGTGAATTTAACTTCGATTTCAGAACACATAAGAACAAAAAATTCTATTCAAGTTCTGCTTATGATGATAAACTGCTGCTCGAAAAACTGGCTCATGATGGCATGTTGTATCGTTATGGAAGCCGCAATGCACAGGCAAAAGCAAGGGTAAAAAAAGAATTGGATATCATTGATAACCTTGGATTCTCATCTTATTTTTTAATCACCTGGGATATCATCAGGTATTCTATGTCGAAAGGTTTTTACCATGTTGGACGCGGTAGTGGAGCCAATAGTGTTGTGGCTTATTGTTTGCGCATAACCGATGTAGACCCAATTGAACTTGATTTATACTTTGAACGTTTTTTAAATCCCAAAAGAACGAGTCCACCAGATTTTGACATTGATTACAGCTGGAAGGAAAGAGATGAAGTGCTGGATTACATATTCAAACGATATGGCAAAGACCATACTGCCTTATTGGGCACCATCTCTACCTTCAAAGGCTCTTCTATCATTCGTGAATTTGGTAAGGTTTACGGCCTTCCCAAAAAGGAGATAGATATATTATCCGATTTTCCGCATCGCTCCGATAAGAGTGACCCTATTGTTGCGCGCATTTTGCAGTTTGGTTCCATGATTAAAGATTTTCCCAATCACCGTTCCATTCATGCTGGCGGTGTCTTGATTTCTGAAGAACCCATTTACGATTATACCGCTTTGGATATGCCACCAAAGGGCTTTCCTACTGTGCAGTGGGATATGTATACATCGGAGGATATTGGTTTTGAAAAGTTTGATATTTTATCTCAAAGAGGCATTGGGCATATTAAAGATGCAGCAGAATTGATTTGGGAAAACCGACGTATTCGTGTTGATGTGCACGATGTAAAGGCCTTTAAGCAGGATGTTCAAGTGCGTAAACAACTCAAAGAAGGAGATAGCATTGGTTGTTTTTATGTGGAAAGTCCGGGTATGCGCGGATTACTTAAGAAACTAAAATGTGATGATTATATTCATTTGGTTGCTGCCAGTTCTATCATCAGGCCGGGTGTAGCAAAATCGGGGATGATGCGTGAGTATATTCATCGTTTTCATCATCCAAAAGAGTTTGAATACATTCATCCTGTAATGAAGGACCAATTACAGGAAACTTATGGTGTAATGGTGTTTCAAGAAGATGTTTTAAAAGTATGTCACCATTTTGCAGGTTTGGATTTAGCAGATTCAGATGTACTTAGAAGAGCCATGAGTGGCAAGTATAGATCGAAGGCAGAATTTCAGCGCATCGTAGATAAATTTTTCTCCAATTGTGCAGAGCGAGGTTATCCAGAAGCTGTTACCAAAGAGGTTTGGCGGCAGGTTGAAAGTTTTGCGGGTTACTCATTTAGTAAAGCACATTCAGCTTCCTTTGCGGTTGAGAGTTTCCAAAGTCTTTATCTCAAAACCTATTTTCCTATGGAATTTATGGTAGCTGTGATTAATAATTTTGGTGGATTTTATTCAACATGGGTTTATGTACAAGAACTCAAAAAGACAGGAGCAGCCTTGCATCTTCCTTGCATCAATAACAGCGATTACCTAACTAATTTAAAAGGAAATGATGCTTGGTTAGGTTTTATTCATGTGCAGAATTTAGAGTCTGAAATGGTCAAACAAATCATTCAAGAGAGAATGGATAATGGTCCTTATTTGGGTTTGTATGATTTGATAGCAAGGGTTTCAATTGGCTTGGAACAACTCTTGATTCTTGTTAAAATAGGCGCATTTAGGTTTACTGGTTTGGGTAAAAAGCAATTGATGTGGGATGCGCATTTGCAATTTCGTCAACACAAAGAGCAAGCTCATAGTACAAGTTTGGTCCCCCAGCAATTACATATGGTTTCAGAACATTTCGATTTTCAGCCACGCGATATCAAAGACTTTTCTTTACCAGCATTGGTACATAATCCGCTTGAGGATGTGTATGATGAAATGGAGCTTTTGGGATTTACCATTACTAAGTCTGAATTCGATTTGTTAAAAACGAGTTTCAGAGGCGGCATTCGGGCTTCTGAAATGAAAATTCATAAAGGTGATACGGTTAGAATTTTAGGTGAATTGGTTTGTGTGAAGCCACTTAAAACCAGCAAAGGAGAATACATGTGTTTTGGTACTTTTTATGATGCAGATTATGCGTTTTTTGATACCACGCATTTTCCTCAAAGTTTAAAGCAATATCCAATAGATGGAAGAGGAGTGTATTTAATTGAAGGAAAAGTAGCTGAAGAATTTGGTTATTATACCATTGAGGTGCATCGCTGCTCTAAGTTACCTCGCCAATCTGATCCGAGGTATTGAGTGTTTTGATTATTGATATTCTTTTTAAGCAGCTATTGATACTTTTGAATTCAAGAACTCAGAGCAAATCATACCTACAGAAACTAAAAAATAGTTGTAATTTGTCATAATAAAAAATACATGTTGTTCTGAAAATGAAAGCAAAATATTTAAATCCCTTTACAGACTTTGGTTTTAAAAAAATATTCGGAGAGGAGGCCAGTAAGCCCTTGCTTATTGACTTCCTGAATGCTCTTTTGCCTGAAAGTGACAGAATTGTCGACTTAACATTTAAAAACACCGAACAACTAGGACAAAACGATATTGACAGAAAAGCGATTTACGATATTTATTGTGAAAACAAAAAAGGAGAGAAATTTATAGTAGAGCTTCAGAAAGCAAAGCAAAATTTTTTTAAAGAAAGAACAATTTTTTATTCGACATTTCCAATCAGGGAACAAGCAGAAAGAGGAGAGTGGAATTATAGTTTGAATGCAGTTTATTGCATTGGGATATTAGACTTTACATTTGATGATCACGAAGTTGAACCAGAGAAGAGTGAAGTTTTGCATACCATAAAACTGAAGAACCAAAACGGAAAGACATTTTATGAAAAATTGACTTATATTTATTTGGAAATGCCAAATTTCATCCAAACAGAAAATCAGTTGAATACACGCTTAGATAAATGGCTATATTTTATTAAACATTTGGAGGATTTTCAAACAATACCAGAAATTTTTTCAGATGAAGTTTTTAGTCAAGCATTTGAAAAAGCTGAACTTGCAAAATTTGGACAAACAGATTTAGCAAACTATGAAAATAGTTTGAAAATTTATAGAGACTTAAAAGGCGTTATTGATACAGCTTTTGATGAAGGAAAAGTGGAAAGAAGTTTTAAAATGGCAAGGTTTATGAAATCGGAAAACGAGCCAATTGAGAAAATTATAAAATATACCGGTTTGACTAAAGAAGATATTGAAAAGCTCTAAACCTTAATTCAATTCAACCTAAAGAATAGGTTTTATGTAGGGTCTCCCGAAAATCTCTATTAGAACATATTATCATTTAATTAGACTTTATTTTAATAATTTTAATGCAAGGGTTTAAGGATTATTGCTTGTTAGTCCACGCAACAATTAAAATTCGTATCAAATATCCTAAAGATAAAACAAGCACATCTTTTTCTTGGTGTATTTTTATACATCCATTTTGGCTGCGCTTAAAATCCAGCTTGTTTCCGTCTTTTTCAGCAGAACTTAATTTAATAGAAAATTTTGTAACTATCAGATTTATAGCAATAAATAGCGAGTCTGTTTCAAAGATGCTCACTCTAAAACCCATCCTCTTTTCTTCTTACTCCTTCTTCTAATCTTTTGCTTTCGGTACTTTGCCAAATTTCCCCTAAAATTGCAGTCTTTTACGAAATTCATGTCGAAACAAATTTTAATTACCGGAGGTGCTGGTTTTGTGGGTTCAACGCTTTGTTTATCGCTTAAACAAAAATACCCTTCTTATACCATTCACGCATTAGATAACCTTCGCAGAAGAGGTTCTGAACTTAATATTTCTCGTTTGAGAAATGCCGGAGTTAATTTTGTTCATGGTGATATTCGTAATATGGAAGATTTGCTTCAATTCGAACATTTAGATGTCGTGATTGATGCATCTGCCGACCCTTCTGTGCTTTCAGGAATAAACTCTCCAATTTATCCGCTTTTAAACAGTAATTTGTTTGGTACGGTAAATTGCTTGGAGCTTGCAGATCAGAAAAAAGCACAGTTTATATTCCTCTCTACCAGCAGAATTTATCCTATTAAATCGCTTGAAAATGCGGCATTCACAGAACTCGATACACGTTTTGTCTGGAATGATAATCAAAGCATCCGTGGTATTTCTTCAAATGGAGTAAGCGAAGATTTTCCCCTGGAAGGAAGTCGCTCTTTTTATGGTGCTACCAAATTGGCTTCAGAATACCTTATTACCGAATACAACGAATTACGCGGAATGAAAACGGTTATCAATCGCTGTGGCGTAATAAGTGGTCCTTGGCAAATGGGTAAAGTAGACCAAGGTGTTTTAGTTTTGTGGTTAGCCAGACACTTCTTCAAAGGAAATCTAGGTTATATTGGATATGGTGGAACAGGAAAACAAATGCGTGATGTAATGCATGCTGATGATTTATTCGAATTAATCGACCACCAAATTCACCATGCCGATTTATACAATGGTGGAATCTATAATGTGGGTGGTGGCAATGATGTTAGTTTTAGCTTGGTAGAATTAACTTCAATGTGTGAAGAAATCACAGGTAATAAAATCAGCATTCAATCTGTAAAAGAAAATCGCCCTGCAGATATCCGAATTTACGTAAGTGATTATGCTAAATTACACGCGCTTACTGGTTGGAAACCTAAGAAAAATATGATGACTCTTCTTTCTGAAACCTTCGATTGGATGAAAGAAAATGAACATCAGCTTAAACAAATTTTATCATAAAATATAAAAGTAGAATAGTATATGAATATTGCATTGGTTACAGGAAGTAGCGGTTTGATAGGTGGTGAATCGGTTGAGTTTTTTTCGTCTAAATTTGATTTAGTTATAGGTATAGATAATAATCTTCGTTCTTACTTTTTTGGTCAAGATGGTTCTACCATTTGGAACAAAACTAGGTTAGAAGAAAAGTTCTCTAATTTCAAATCAGAAAACATTGATATTAGAGATTATACAAACCTAGAAAAAGTGTTTGCTGAATACGGAAAAGATATCAAACTCATTGTGCATGCGGCTGCACAACCTAGTCACGACTGGGCTGCGAAAGAACCTCTAACCGATTTCGGAGTGAATGCTACAGGTACTTTAAACATGTTAGAATTAACTCGTTTGTATTCACCTGATGCAGTTTTTATTTTCACATCAACCAATAAAGTGTATGGTGATACACCAAATTATCTTCCTTTGGTTGAATTAGAAAAACGTTGGGAAATTGCAGAAGACCATGCTTACTATAAACATGGTATCGATGAAATGATGAGTGTTGACCAAACCAAACATTCTGTATTTGGAGCAAGTAAAGTTGCTGCTGATATCATGGTCCAAGAATATGGTCGTTATTTTGGAATGAAAACTGCCATTTTTAGAGGTGGATGTCTTACTGGTCCAAACCACAGTGGTGCTCAATTACATGGATTTTTGGCTTACCTAATGAAATGTGCTATCACAGGCAATCATTATACTATTTTTGGTTATAAAGGAAAACAGGTTCGTGACAATATTCACTCCTACGATTTGGTAAATATGTTCTGGCATTTTTATCAGAATCCAAAAGCTGGTGAGGTGTACAATGCAGGTGGTGGACGTCATGCCAATTGCAGTATGTTAGAAGCCATTGATTGGTGTGAGAAAATTTCAGGTAACAAAATGAATTATTCTTATGCCGAAACCAATCGTATTGGCGACCATATTTGGTATATCAGTGATGTAAACAAGTTTAAGAGCCATTATCCTACTTGGGATTGGTCATACAATTTAGAGCAAACACTCGTTCAAATGCATGATAAAATGAATGAGAGAATGATTGTTACAGATTGTAATTAGGGCCTGCTGAAAATCCTTTATAGTATTTATTATCAGTCAATTGAATTGATTTTTTATAATTTAAATGCAAGCTTTTAAGAACAATTACTTTAAATTCTTTGCACCAATTCTATTTCGTTTTCAATTTACCTAAAGACAGAAACAAGGTCATCTTTGTCGTTGCTGCCAAATTGAAGTATTATATATACATCTAATTTGGCAGCGCCTAAAATCTGACCTGTTTCTGTCTTTTTCAGCAAGCCCTAATTAATTCAAAGTTTCATCCGCTTTAAACTCGGCCACCTCCGCCATTAAATGGACCTTGTATTTGTGTTTTCCATTAAGACTTTCACACAAAGCATAAGTTCTCATTTTTTTAATTCTGCGCATCCACGAATCGGGATAATTTTTGATGGTAAAAGCCATTCCATCTTGTAAGTCCGATAAATGGGTAATATCTTGTTTTGTTTTATCGTACTTCTTTAGCAATTGCAGCAGCTTCACATCGGCCGATTGTGAGTATTTAGGATTAACCATGTGTTTCGATAAAGCTGCACGTAAATCGTAAGGAAATACTTCTGAATCCAAAAAAGCTTTCATATTAATTCTGAATTCCATCTTCCATTCTTCACCATGTGCTTCATGATGCGGCCCATGTTTTGTATAACAGGTATGGTGAGATACTTCGTGGATGAATGTAATTAGAAATTCAAACTGACTCAAATTATGGTTTACTGAAATGCGATTTCCATGGCCTGAATGCGGACTATAATCACCATATCTTCCTTTTCTTTCAACCTCAATATGAAGATGAAGTTTGTGATACATTATGAGCTCCGCACAACGCTCTAATGCACTTTGTGGCACAAACGATTTCAAAGCATCCATTAATTTCTTTTTGTGTACCAATTGAGATTCACTCAAAGTTTCATAGATGCTTTTTGCGTTCATTTTTTCTAAGAAATATTATTTTACTTTAAAAGTGGCAGTTTCTGTAAAGGTAACGCCATTAACAGTTTCAACAGCAATTAATACCAAATTAGTAGCATTTAAAGTATGTATTTTAAAATCAATTTTTTCTACAGAAGTAAACGTTAAAACTTTGCTACTTTCATTCAAAGCCCAAGTTCCAATTGTCATTGTTTGAGGGTCGGATGCATTACATTTGGTAGCACCTTCATCCCTTACTAGCGTTTTGTTCGATTTAAATTGTACCAAATCATCCTTTTCGCAACCAGATAAAAGGTCATAATTGTTTTCTACTGTACCTGCTGATGAAACAGTTGAATCAGCAATAAGCAACCAATTTTTGTCTTTTATTGAATCAGTTAGCGGTGTTGCATCTTCTGGCATTTCGCGCTTACATGAAAACAGAAATCCAAATAAAGCAAGTAATAGTAATGTTCTTTTCATACTTAATGATGTATTTAACCTTTAATTTTTAGAATTTATGGCAAGATTTTTATTGCCTCCGAAAAGTAAATAAAAGCTTTTATAATTTCACAATAAGTTCTATTAAAGATTTTCAGGAGAATCTATTTTGAATGATGAAACTTATTTGTCGCGACAATTGGTGAATCCAATATGTTTCACGTCCTTTGGCTAAGAATGAATTAAAAACTCATTATTTATGGAAAACAAAAAAGAGTTAAAATTGGCTGTTCTCATCGATGCAGATAATGTTCCTTACGCCAATGTTAAGGAGATGTTCGAGGAAATAGCTAAATACGGTACACCTACATTCAAAAGAATTTATGCCGATTGGACCAAACCAACAGTAGCTGGTTGGAAAAAAGTGCTATTGGAAAATGCCATCACACCAATCCAACAATATTCTTATTCAAGTGGTAAAAATGCATCAGATAGTGCCTTAATTATCGATGCCATGGACATACTTTATACAGGAAAAGTTGATGGTTTTTGTATAGTATCTAGCGACAGTGATTTTACCCGTCTTGCAACCCGACTGCGCGAAGCCGGAATGAAAGTAATTGGAATAGGAGAGAAGAAAACCCTCAATCCGTTTATAACTGCCTGCGATAAGTTTATTTATTTGGAGATTTTAAAACCAGAACCAGAAGAGTTAAATGAAACTTCCGCACCTGGTAAACCTGCAAAAGCAAAGAAAGAAACCCTGAATAAAATCGATAAACAAATCATCAAATTATTCAAAGATAGCATCAGCGATTTGGCCGACGAAAACGGCTGGGCCTATTTGGGTGATTTAGGAAATTTGTTGTTAAAAAAGAAACCCGATTTCGATTCTAGAAACTATGGCTTTACTAAAATGCTTCCCTTCATAAGAAGCATGAATCAGTTTGAAATCGATGAAAGAGAAAGCGGCAAAAGCAACGTCAAGCACATTTATTTAAGGAAGAAATCTTAATTTATTTAAAGTCTTTCCCCCCAACCTTCTCTTTATTCCTCTTTTTAGCTTCTTTTGATGTTTTAATTTGTCCATTTTAAACTTGGAAATGTCCATTTTAGAATTAATTTTTTAATCATTAGAAGCTTTGAATTTAAATTTATTAGGGTGAAAAAAAGGTTAACCAGAATTTCTTTATATACTTCTCCAATTTTAGCAGCTTATGGAATTGCTCCAATCCTGCTTTTGCAGTCAATTGATGTTTTACAATTCCTGACAGCTTTTAGTTTGTTGTCCTTATTGATTGTATTGTTCTGGAGAATAAACATTGAATTATTAAACATAAATAAGCCTAAAGAATACAGGTATTTGTTTAGTTATTTAAGTACCATTTTTATTCATTCTTTCATCATATTTATATTACCCAAAAGTTCAGCAGAATTAAGTCCGGCAGACTTTATACTTTATTCTCTTGCATCTACATTTGCTTTGAATACCATCATTTTAATCATCATCAATTCTGAATTATTAAGAGAAAGTAAGAATTTGGCTGATTATGAAATTCAGAGTCTGAAAGTGGCAAATTTAGAGGCACAGCGACAAGCACTTATTCAACAATTACAGCCTCATTTTTTATTCAATGCTTTAAGTGTTCTGAAATCATTGATACATGATAATCCTGAAAAAGCAGAAGAATATACCTTGAGTTTATCTGAGTTTTTAAGGTACTCTGTTCATTCAAATCAAAATGATATAATTTCATTAGAAAAGGAATGGCAGTTTACATTAGACTACCTGCATTTACAAAAAGTAAGATTTGGTAATGCCTTGAAATGGGAATGTAGTTTTTCTGATTCAGATAAAGCAAAATTTCTTCCTGTATTAGCACTTCAAACTTTGGTTGAAAATGCTATAAAACACAATAGTTTTACAGAACAAAAACCGCTTTTAATTAGCATAGGTACTCATGATAAAATGATTTATGTGAAGAATAAAAAGTCGCCCAAAAAACTATTGCTTAAATCTGGAATTGGCCTTTCGAATTTAAAAACAAGGTACCAATTAATTGTAGATGGTGGAATTGAAGTTATTGAATCTGATGAAGAGTTTGTTGTACGTTTGAAATTGATAGAAAAATGAAAATTGTAATCATTGAAGATGAAGTTTTAACAGCCAATGACTTGGCCAGAACCCTTGTTTCTATTGATTCTGATATTGAAATTATTGCTAAAATTACTACAGTGGAAGAAGGTGTTTTGTTCTTTCAAACATCGCCCAAAATTGATTTAATTTTTTCCGATATTGAATTAGGTGATGGTTTAAGTTTTGAGATTTTTCAAGACACTCCTTATTCTGCACCGATTATATTCTGTACCGCTTTTCAGCAATATGCACTCGAAGCTTTTAAAACAATGGGAATCGATTATGTTTTAAAACCCTTCACGAAAAATTCTATTGAAAAGGCATTATTGAAGTTTAAGAATATTAAGGAATCTACAGCAACAGCAGCACCTGTAGCAATTGATATCAACTCAATGATTCGATTATTAAAGGTTAATTTACAAGGAGATTTACCTTCTGTGATTGTGCATCAAGGCGATAAAATTCTGCCTATACAAGGTAAAGACATTGCGTTTTTTTATATCGAAAATGAGGCTACTTATTTGTTTGGATTCGATACGAAAAGATATTTAATCAGCCAGAAATTAGATAATCTAGAAAAATTGTTTCCAGATTTTTTTAGAGCGAATCGCCAGTTTTTAATAAATAGAAAAGTAGTAAAAGATGCATCACAATATTTCAATCGGAAATTATTGGTGAATCTAAATGTTTCTTTTGCCGAACAAATCATAATAGGAAAGCTTAAAACAACTGAATTTATTCAATGGTTGACAAATCAGTGATAAGACTCAAATAGCTTTGTCCACTTCAGGTTTTATTTTGACCATTTCACCTACAATGTTCTGTTGTAGGTTTTTTTTTGAAATTTTCTTTGCATCATAAATTTTAATGTATGCAAGTAATTTTTAGAAATGTTAAGATGCTTTTTGTGTTGATTCTCCTGTTTTTTGCAGGCTTCACACTTCAAGCACAAGACCCAAAAACAATCTTGGGTAATTGGCAGGATGAAGCACATCCTGAAAAGCAGATTAAGATGTTTAGTTTATCTGGCAAGTACTTTGGAAAAAGTATTCAATCAGAGCCCAATCAAATCAGTATTGTTTTCCGTGATTTAGTTTGGAGTGATTCAAAGAACTCATATGTAGGTTCAATTATCAACCCAGATAATGGAGATAAATTTTCTGTTGAAATTCAAATGTTGGGAACAGATAAGTTTAAATTCTCTGTAGGCAAATTCATTTTCACCAAAACTTTTACTTTTAAGAGAATAGTACAATGAGGAGTCTAGTTTTATTAGGACTTTTAATCGTCCTTTTTTTAAATACGAAGCAGATATCAGCTCAAACAAGTATTAAATCTTTTGATGAATTTATAGGTTTGGCGGAGACGAATAGCTTAAGTATAAAAAATGGTACTATCCAATTAGGTCAAGCTAAAGCCGCTAGAATTGCTGCAATTTATAGTGTTATTGATCCTGTTGGTAATGTTTCTTCTACTTATACAAACAATACTCAATTACCTGTAAATTTAATTCCTGGTGAAGTTTTAGGCGGACAAGCTGGAACCTTCAAAGAAGTTCAGTTTGGAGTAAAGTACAATACCAGTGCACAAGCAAACACCGAATTAAAATTAATCAATTTGCAAGGTTGGGAAGGACTACGATTTGCTAAATTAAATATTCGTTTAACCGAGCTTAATAATAAAATTACTTTAAAGAGTTTGTATGAAAACTGCGCTTTGATTTATTATAATATCATTTCTCTGCAAGCACAATTTCAATCTTCAGTAGAACACCTCGAAAATGCTAATAAGTTGTATGAAATTTCATCAAACAAATTCAATGCAGGACTAATAAATCAACAAGAATTAAATGAAAGTATTTTGCAAAGAAAAGCTGTTTCAGAAAACATCAATCAGATTCAGTTTACTATAGAGCAACAATACCTAACATTGAAAATTCTATGCGATATTCCTGAAGAAATTTCGTTTAGAATTGATGAAGGTGAAGCTAAAAATGAGCTAGTAACTAGTAATATCACCACACAAATTACTACGAATGAATTGGCATTAAATCATGCAGTGATTAATGAACGATTAATGCATTCAAATTACAACAAAGCAAGGTTAGCATTTACACCAACCTTTTCAACTTTTGCTTCTCATCAAGAGCAGCAGTTTAATACCAAATCTGGTTTTTATAATCCTAATGTGAATTGGATTCCAAGTAATTACGTAGGACTTCGATTAAACCTAAGAATTCCTTCTGCTATGGAAATTTCTCAGTCATCTAAAGCAAAACATGATTATTTGATATCGAAGAATACGGTAAAGAAAGAAAGAAGCCAACAGCAGTATCACAAGAATCAACTTACAATCGAAACTCAAAAGCAGATTTCTCAAAGAGATTCAAACAAAGAGATTTTTTTATTACGTAAAAGTAATTATGAAAAGAATCTTGCCAATTATGAAAAAGGAATCATCAGTATAGAAACACTTATTAAAAGTATGAATGAAATGATAAGTAGTCAGTTCAATTTTATTTCATCTCAGAAAATGGTAGAGATGATGAACGCAAAAATTAATCTCAATAATAAAATCAAATAAACATGAAAAACATAAATATAATTCTCTTTTCTTTCCTCTTAGCTTTCATTTCTTGTGGAAAGAAATACCAAGAAACAAATCCAATAAGAAAGGACATTACAGAAACAGTATTCGCATCTGGTAATCTTGAAGCAGACCAAACTTATCAATTGGTTTCACAGTCTGATGGCTATTTAATCAAATTAAATTTTAAAGAAAATGATGATGTAAAACAAGGCCAGATTTTAGGAATTGTTGAAAACAAACCCAATGAAATTAATGAAGCAAGTGCCAATGCTTTGCAATCTATTTCTTTAAAGAATCTACAAGACAATTCACCTCAATTAAGTTCAGCAAAACTTGCAGTTGATAATGCAAAACAAAAAATGGATTTTGAGTTGAATAAATCACAGACGTATAAGAAATTATTAGAATCAAACAGTGTTTCTAAATTAGATTATGAAACAGCTGATTTGACCTATAAAAACGCTAAAGCCGAATACAACAAATTATTAGATAATTACAGATTGGTTAAACAACAGGCCGAACAACAACTAATTATCAATAATGCACAGAAAAGAGCTAATGAAATTTATTCAGATAATAATTATATCAAAGCTGTTTTTTCTGGAAGGGTTTTTAAGAAATTAAAAGAAACTGGAGATTTTGTTCGCAAAGGTGATGTAATAGCCTTGATAGGAAATCCGGATTTAATTTATGCTAAAGTAAATGTTGATGAAAGCAGTATAGCTAAGCTTAAAATAGGCCAAGAAGCAGTTATCCAATTAAACGTTGATAAAGATAAAACCTACAAAGGAAAAGTTGCTGAAATTATGCCTGCTTTTAATGAGCAAACCCAATCGTTTGTATGTAAAATTCGTTTCACAGAAAAACTCGATTTTAACATAATTAATACGCAATTGCAGGTGAATATTGTTTCGGGAGCAACTAAGAATGCATTGTTGATTCCTCGTAATTATTTGAAGTATGGCAATTTAGTGATGATTAAAGGTGAGAAAGACCCAATAAAGATTGAAACCAAATTTGTAAGCAGTGAATGGGTTCAAGTGTTATCTGGACTTGATGAATCAAATATAATTGTTACTGATAAATTGAAATAATATGAGGTTTAAAGTAAACTATGAAATAGCATTAACTCATATTCTTACTCGTAAGAAACAAACAATAGTTGCTGCTATGGGCGTTACAATAGGTATAGCCTTGTATATTTTCTCAAACTCTATTGTTTCGGGTTTTGGTGCTTATTCAAAAGGCGAAATGTTTAAGTCGGCACCTCATTTAAGAGTGTTTAATGAAGACAAATTAAGTGAGCCACTTCTTAAATCCGACAAGAATTTAGTAGTAATCACAAACCCAAAGATTACTACACTTACAAACAATATTGTGAATCCGTTTTTATTGGTGAGTGAAATTAGAAAACAAGAATATATCACTTATGCATCTCCACAAGTGAATGTAGATTTGTTTTATATCAATGGTAATTCAAGTTTAAAAGGACAAAGTAATGGAGTAGTTATAACAGAAGCCGATGCCATGTTTAATATCCAAAGTACAATGGTTGCCGGAAACTTAAATAGTTTGATTTCTGATTTAAATGCCATTATCATTGGCAGTGGTGTGGCTGAAAAACTGAATATTGGTATTGGCGATAATATATCAGTTTCATCTTCACTTGGAATAAAAAGGATAATGAGGGTAAGCGGTATTTTTACTACAGGAAATAAAGCCCTCGATAATTCTAAATCGTATATACATATAGCAGCTGCGCAACAATTATTGAAGCAAAATTCAAATTTTGTTACAGATATTTATGCAAGTGTTAAAAATCCAGATGAGGCAGAAATTTATGCATCAAAATTACAAGGTATAACAACTTACAATGTAGAAGATTGGAAGTCTGCTAATGCCGATCAATTGGCTCAAGACAATATGTTGGGAACAATGACACCCTTGATTTCATTTTGTATTATGCTAGTTGCTGCCTTTGGAATATACAATATCTTAAACATGACCATCACCCAAAAGATGAATGATATTGCTATTTTAAAAGCCAGTGGATTTAAAGGAAATGATATCGTTAAAATATTTGTATCAGAAGCATTTATTATGGGAAGTATTGGTACCTTTTTAGGACTTACAATTGGTTTTATTTTGGTGAGTATTATGCAGAATGTTTATATCGGTGCTCCAATCGGTTATTTCCCCATTTTTCATGACCCAAAAGTTTACCTAACTGGAGCCATGTTTGGCCTGTCAGTTTCAATTGGCGCAGGTTATTTTCCTGCAAGAAAAGCCTCTAAAATAGACCCTGTTGAAATCTTTAGAAAATAATTTTATGTTAAACAGAGAGATAATTTTAAGCACAAAAAATTTGTGTAAATACTTTTACGACCCGCAAGAGTTTAAGGTTTTGGATGATATAAGTTTTGATGTAAAAAAGGGAGAGTTTCTTACGATTGTTGGCAAAAGTGGATGTGGTAAATCAACCATGTTATATTGCCTAAGTACAATGGATACAAACTACATGGGCGATTTATACATTGATAGCGAAAAAGCAACTGGTAAAACCACAGACCAACTCGCTATGTTAAGGAATGAAAAAATCGGTTTTGTATTCCAATTTCATTACCTCTTGCCTGAGTTTTCTTGTTTAAAGAATGTAATGATTCCTGCACTAAAATTAGGTAAATATTCTTATGAAGAAATAGAACATCGCGCCTATGAAAAATTAGATATGTTAGGACTAAAAGACCAAGCCTTAAAAGAAGCATCTAAGTTAAGTGGTGGACAGCAACAACGGGTTTCTATAGCAAGGGCATTAATAAACGATCCAGCAATCATTATGGGTGATGAGCCAACAGGTAATCTTGATAGTAAAAACACTCAAATTGTTTTTGATATCTTCAAGCAATTATCGCAAGATTTTGGTCAATCAATTATTGCAGTAACCCACGATAACGACTTTGCAAAAGCAAGCGATAGAACCATTGAAATGGCAGATGGAAAAATTATTAATTACAATAAATTATTTGAATAGTATGAAGAATCTTAAAAGAAATTTTCACTTCCTTCCAATTGGGATTTTGGTATTAAGTATGTTGGGTAAATTAATGGGATTATTGAATCCAACTAAATTGCCCTCACCAGAATTAAGCGATAAGTTATTACCCATACTTTTATTGGAAGTGTTTTGTGTCGTTGTATACATCATCCCCAAAACGAGAAAAATGGGTTCCTATTTAATTTGTAGTTATTTAGGTGGTGCCATCGCTGTATCTTATGTGAATTCCCTTGGAAATCCATTGATGCCACTATTTGTTTTGGGATTGTTTTTAACAAGTTTGGTATTAAAAGAACAGGAAGTTAAATAAGTTTTAGAATCATATTTAATCTTTTAGCTAAATTTAAATTGCTTTCCTCAAGATGGCCAATAACTTCATGCAAAATCTAATTAGGATAAAACACCAAATTTAGTAAAAACACATTGAGTTGAAGAAGAGATAAAACAACAATTTTTTTCTTCAACTCAATTCCATGAATAAGTAAAATTTTCTTTTGGGCGTATCCCTACGGGCCGGGCTATCCGCTGCTATCTTTTTGCTCGTGCCTCACAAAAAGGATATCCGCTACTATCCCTTACGCGAGCGGTTCTAGAAAGTAAATTATCTTAGTAGTTAAAGGCCTATATTAAGAATAGATAGATATAAATACGAAGACCCATCTACTCAATTAAGCCACATTATTTTGGGCTTTAGGAATTGATGCAAGCAAATTTTCGATGTGCATTTTCTCCTCTTCCAAATCGTAGTCATCTTGCAATCCGAGCCAAAATTTAGCGGAATTTCCAAAGTATTTAGAAAGTCTTAAAGCTGTATCGGCAGTGATTCTACGTTGTCCTTTTACAATCTGTGAGATTCGTGTTTGTGGAATACCAATATCTTTTGAAATTTTATATTGGGTTATGTTCAAGGGTTTTAGAAACTCCTCTAACAAAATCTCACCTGGGTGAATATTTTTTAATGTTTTCATATTAATGATAATCTATTATTTCAACATCAGTAGCATTTGATGATTTCCATTTGAATATGATTCTCCATTGGTCGTTGATTCTGATACTGTAAAAGTCTTTTAAGTTCCCACTCAGTTTTTCAAGCCTATTCGAGGGAGGAACTCTCAGGTCGCTAATATTGGTAGAGTTGTTTAGCATCCTGAGTTTTCGTCTTCCAACTTCTTGAATCTCGGTGGATAGTCCCTTTACTCGTTCACCATTCCAAATTTTCTCTGTTTCCTTATTTCCAAATGATATAATCATCTCTTTTTACGATACTAACGCCAAAGATAAGTATAGAAAATTAAGTCTCCAAGAAGATTTTTTTTATTGCGGAATAACATGTTGGAGATTTAAATTATAATAAAATTTGTGGGAAACGAATTTGATAACCACTAAAATCCTGTCAAACAGAGACGAATTACACGCCTATGGCAGATGTGCTGTTAGAGGCGGTTTTACATCATTTTCTCGAATTGTCGCTCAGATTTTCACATGCAATTCAAGTCGTCCACCAAAACCAAGCTCAATGATTTTTTGGAGTGTCGAAATACGAGCTTCTTTTATGTTGTTTTCAATTTTAGAAATGTAGGATTTAGTTGTCCCAACTTTTATTGCAAGTTGTTCTTGTGTCATTCCCATTTCTACACGTGTGTCGTGAATTAAAGCACCGATTTTAAATGATTCATAACCTTCTTCAAGTTCGTCACGCTCTTTTGTCCCACGTTTGCCGTAGTTTTTTTCTTTGAACTCTTCAAGAGTTGTTAAATTTTTATTTTTCGCTTTCATATTCTGCTTTTATTTTAAGTGCCATTTCAATTTCTTTTTTAGGTGTCTTTTGAGTTTTCTTTTGAAATCCATTCGCCAATACAACTAATTGTCCTTCGTCAAAAAAACAGAAAATTCTAAAAATGTCGCTTCCAAGTTGAACTCTAATTTCATAAAGTCCATCGGTATTTTCAATTTGTTTAAGATACGTTTCAGGTACTCTTTATAAATCTTCAACTAAATCAAAAGTCCAAACAATTTTTGCTTTTACTTTCTTATTTTGTTTGTCAAAGAAGTCTTGAAAGTAGTTCTTGTAAAACGAAATCTGTCTATGCTATTGATTTTTGTTCACCATATAAAGTTACAGAAGTTTCCCTAAAGTGAAACGTAAAGTTTAATTTATTTTCTCGAAATGTTCACTTGTCGGGTACTAAAATCGCACATATCTTGAAAATATGTATAGTGAATGTAGTCTATAAGAAGATTTTTTTTATTGCAGAATAACATGTTGGGGATTTGAGTTTAAATTTTAATGAAATTTGTGGAAACGATTTTACCAATCCCATAAATCACTGCAAATTGAGACTAATTGTAAGCCTATTGCAATTATGCCGTTATAGCCAGTTTTTATATCACTTATGACATCTTCTGTACCAATTGTTAGTTATTTTCCAGTTGTCCTCAGGATTATTTTTTATAATATCTTCAATTTTGCTAATTTCTATTGGGTCATCAGTATAAACAAAATATGTCGAAGGAGCATTAAAGAAGTTTCTAAAAATCCAAAAAGTTACAGTCACATTTTTAGTGCTATCATTTCTAGTAATTTCAATTTCATTACCACTATTTGAAATAATTGGAAATTCGTAAGGGAGTTCATATGTCAAGTTATTCCAACCCTCATTTGGTGTCAATTTACCTTCTTTTATTAAGTTAACAACACCTATTCTTTTCGAATAAAACATGCGCCAATCAGCTTGTTCTATTAGTCCGTCTACTGGTTTTCGATAAAAGGTAAAAATGAAGAGGACAAAGATTGTCAAAGTAGAAATAATTCTCTGTTTAGAAAGGTTATTCCTTTCCTTAATTGCTTTTTGGGTCTGTACTATTGTCCAAATTAGAAGTACGAGAGACATTCCTAACCAATTGAGTACAATAAAGAAAAAAGGAATGTAATAGTAGTTAACCAAGGTCAACATAACCCATATTACTACAATCCAAATAAGTGTCCTTATCTTCACAGTTTTTTTTTAAAATTGGCTATAGCGGTTTGCGGCTTTGCGAAGAAGCGGATTTCGGAGCACTAAACTGTCAACATACCACAAAATTTGATGCGAGGCAGAATGTTCAATTAACCACTGAACCCGCTTTTTTGCAAAACCGCTGTTAGGCAATCGTGCTTCTTTTTCGTCTGCTGGTTTGTCGGTCGTTTTTGTTGAGCGTTGGTACAGACACACTCTTTGCCAAGCTTTGGTTTGAGCAAGGGCTGGTGCGGCTTGGCAATGTGTGTGGCTGTTGAGCGTTGGCATTATTCGTTCAGCTTTTTATAAATTTTTCTCATCATTAAATCTTTCACTAAGTCGCCAAACATTTTGTCTTCAAGTATTTTCTCAAAAATTTCCTGATTTTGGTCCATTCGTCCAATGAGTTTGTCAATGAATTTGTCGTTGAAAGCAAATTTAAAAGTGTCAATTTTATTAACTCTTGCTTGCGTCTGCAAGGTTTCATCATCCATTAATTCCGCCTCTATTTGGTCAAAGAAAAGTTTGTCTGCTTCTTCAAATTCTGTCCCGAAACGGTCATTTAGAACATTGATGATTTCAGAAAGTAAAGCTTCTTCGTCTTTGGCACGTTTTAGTCCCGCTTCTGTTGTACCACTCAGTTCGCCTTCTTCTCCTTTTTGTAATTCGATTGAACCTTCTTTAATCTTCTGTAAGCGGTAATATTCCAAAGCCACTTCATCATCTAGATGCAGTGATTCTGAAAGTTCCCGTTTTGGAAGTCGGGTTTGAAGTAGTTTGGCATAGGCATAGAACTTCTCAAACTCAGAATCAATAAAGGGCATAATTTGAGAAAGGAAAGCATATAAGTTTGTCCATGTACGTAGGCCTTTTTTGAACTCGTCTTGCTTATCTTCTTCTGCAATTGCTTTAAATCTGTCAACCGCAGGGTCTGTGAAAGCGTACAGATGCTTTTGATGTTTTGGGTTGTTCAGCTTTGTCTTTGGGTCAAAATAAACATTGGCAAAGGCTTCTATTTCTTGTGTCCAATACACTTGAAATTCGTCTAACCTTGCTTTTAAGTCATACAAGTGGTTGATGTCTGTTTCTTCCGTAACAGAAGTAATTTCATAGTAAGGTTGAAAAGAATCTAAAATCGTTTGTCTTTCGTTTGCGAAATCCAAAACGAAAGTATCTTCCTTGCCTGGGTGCATCCTGTTCAGACGAGAAAGCGTTTGAACAGCTTTAACGCCTGATAACTTTTTATCTACATACATGGTATGCAGTAAAGGTTGGTCAAATCCTGTTTGGTACTTATCAGCTACAATCAAGATTTTATATTCATCTCTATCAAAAATAGTTGGAAGCTCTTTTTCGCTGTAGCCTGTCATTTCAGGTTCTGAAACGCCATCAGGTGCGTTGTCGTCAATTACTTTTCCTGAAAACGCTACCAAAATTTTGATTTCGTTTTGATAACCTTTGGTCTTAATATATTTTCCTACTTCTTCATAATAGCGTTTAGCATGTAATCTAGAACCACAAACCAACATTGCTTTTGCCTTGCCTCCGATTTTTTTAGAAACAATATCCCTGAAATGCTCAATAATTATTTCTGTTTTCTGCGCCAAGTTATGCGGATGCAATGAAACGAATTTACCAATGGCTTTGGCTGCCTTTTTCTTATTCAGATTTGGGTCATCTTCAATTGCTTTGGTCAGTTTATAGTAGAGTTCATAGGTGGTGTAGTTTTGCAACACGTCCAAAATGAAACCTTCCTCAATGGCTTGTCGCATGGAATATAAATGGAAAGGTTTTGGTTTGCCTTCCGAATCTTTATCTCCAAAAACTTGTAATGTTTTATATTTTGGTGTTGCTGTAAATGCAAAGAAAGAAATATTGGGTTGTTGACCTCTTGCTGCTGCCGACCTTTCAATTTGCTCTCTAACAAAGTCGTCTCCTGTGTAATCATCTGTATCTTCTGTGATAGCTTGCTCCAATGATTTTGAAGCCAAAACTTCTTTGAGTTTTTTACTTGCTTCTCCACCTTGTGAACTGTGAGCTTCATCAATGATTACAGCATATTTTCTTTCAGGCAATTCACCTACTTTATCTACAATAAATGGAAATTTCTGCAGAGTGGTAATGATAATATTAGTTCCATAACCTAATGCGGATGCCAATTGAGAACTGTCTTTGTCTATTTTTTGAACTACGCCTGTTTTATGCTCAAACTGGTAAATAGTGTTTTGCAATTGTTGATCAAGTAATTTTCTATCAGTTACTACAATTATTGAATCAAAAATTCGCTCGTCTAATGCATTATGCAAACTTGATAAGCGATAAGCCAACCAAGCAATTGAATTACTCTTGCCTGAACCTGCTGAATGCTGTATCAAATAGTTTTTGCCAATTCCAACTTGTAAAACATTATCGCCAATGCTTCTAACTGCATCTAGTTGATGGTATCTTGGGAAAATTAGTTTTTCTTTTTTGTAAATTTTCCCTTCAACCTCAATTTCTTCGGTTTGTAAATGCACGAATCGTTGAATGATTTCCATCCAACTGTCTTTTTGCAGAATGTTTTCCCATAAATAAG
The DNA here is from genome assembly GCA_051861545.1 of Bacteroidia bacterium. Classification (GTDB taxonomy): domain Bacteria; phylum Bacteroidota; class Bacteroidia; order UKL13-3; family UKL13-3; genus CAISCU01. Next base: position 124,015 of record JBIMKP010000002.1, read on the forward strand.
CAGTGCGATACCCATCAGGATTTTGAGGATTGCCTTTCCCGTTGTTGGCTCCTTTATTGAAAGGCAACCAATAAGTTTTACTTCCATCCAGCTTGGTGGTCATAAATACTTCGTCTTGGTCAACGGCAAAGTGAACCAAGCATCTTTTCTTAAAAGCAAAAAGTATTTCTCTGTTATCTCTTGTTGTGCTGTATTGCTTTAAAGCATTGCCAACATTTTGACCTGTAAACTGGTTTTTGAGTTCTAAAGTAGCAACTGGAATGCCATTAAGCGAAAGCAAAACATCAACTGAATTTCTGATTTTAGTACTGTAATAGATTTGGCGATAAACTTTAAGATTGTTTTTGTTGTATAAATCCACTGCATCAGGATTTAAGCCAGAAGCAGGTTGAAAAAACGCCATCTGAAAACGCACTCCATAATCTACAAAACCATTCCGAAGCACATCTAAACTGCCCCGCAAGTCCAATTCTTTGTATAGTCTTTGTATAACCCGATTGTCAGCATCTGAACCATGAATGGCAGAAATCTTTTCCCATCGTTTAGGCTGTGATTCTTGCAAAAATTTAATCACCTCATATTTGAACATACCCAATTCAGGGCTGTAATCAGGTGCGTTGCCTTCGGTGTAACCGCCTTGTTCTATTAGCGTTTGCACTAAGGCAGTTTCAAATGTATTTTCAGTTGTAATACTCATGCTTCTTCACTTTTTTCGAGTTGCTCTTGTTCTGCCTCTTGATTGATAAGAAATTGTCTGTAAGCAACATCTTTAAAAATTAGCCTCAATTCATGTTTTGACTTTTCAGATAAATTCTCCTTCAAGAAACCTGATTCATCAAAACAGGATTGAACAAACTCATAATTGTCTAAATAAACCTCTTCGCTAATGTTGTATAGTTTGTTGGGTAAATCTGATTCTATAATTTCAAAGGTATCGGGGTTGAAATACCTTACCAAAGGTTTATTTATTTCGTTGTACTCTCTTCCTTGAAAGCAGGGTTTTCCTTTGCTCGATTCCCAATAAATTCCAAAAAATTCTGTGCGATTGGATTTATAAACTTTGGCTATTTGCAAACTGCCATCAACTTCTCGTATTCCTTTATTTAATGAAATATCACGAAGTACTTTAAGCGGTTCCATGTCGATTGGGTCGTCTTGCTTATCGTCATAATAAACCATTTTCTTATAATTCTTGAAAGCTTCTTCTTCTATTTCAGGTGAAGGGTCGCCTAAAAAAGTATAAAAGCGTTTTTTGCTTGAATTGCCATTAAGTTCATCAAAAATAAAACCTTCAACTTCCTGAGAATAATGCAATTTCCAAACTCGAAAACTTCCTTTTTCCCAATCCCAGCCACCAAAAAGGAACTTCGCTCCACCTCTTAATTCGTGTATGTTTTCGCCAGGGATTTCTGAAATTATTTTTTTAACCAATTCGGTGAATAAGTCAGAAAGAAACACCAATACTTCATCCAGTTTTGCAGATGGTGATTGCAGGTATTTATCTAAATGAATAGAAGAAACCAAATTCAAAACCAAAGGATAAGCTCGCATGGTACTTCCTGCAAAACAAAGCAAACAATCCTTTCTTGGCAATTCAAAAAGTTTGATGCCGTGTTTCCATTTTTCGCCACCTGTAAGGCAACTATCAGTAGCAAATACCAGTTCTTCGGTATCGTTTGCTTGGCGTATATATGCTGTACAAAGTGTCATAGTTTATTCTATTACTTTTATTTTACCAGTTACCACCTCGCTGATTAATGCCGTGCGGTATTCCGTGAGTAAGTCAATTAGTTTTTGAGTTTTAATTTTTTTACTATCTATTTCAGAACATGAAGTATCAATGAATGAAATAATTTCGTTTTGTTCATCTTCTGTAGGAATTGTGATTTTAATTTCTCCAATGTCATTTGAAGATATATTTGGCTGTTGCCCAGTTTTATCTATTCTGCTATCAAATTCCTGAACAAAATTTGATGATAATAAGATATAATAAACCCACTTTACATTTATATCGGTCGGTCTGTATATTGAATTTCTTTGATTTAACAGGATAGGTTCAGTAGTATTAATTAATGCAACTTTTATTCCTGTAGATATAATAGGACGAGTTAATGCGAAAACTAAGTCGTTTTCAAGAACTCTAAAGTTTTCATGTGTTTCATAAAATATTTCGTCAATAAATGACTCATCACTCCAATCTATTCTCATATGTTGAATGTTGGATATTTTTAAAACCCGCACACCTGTCGATTCAAAGTCAGTACTTTTGAAAGAGAAACCATTAATGAATTTGCCAAGATATTTCAAGGGGCTAGTTTCCCAATGCTCTGGAATTTCTCCAAGCCATTCAATACCTGAACCTTTCATTGGGACATCAGCTTTGATGCCTTTGGTAACTGCTTGGTTGATGATGGCTGTTTTTTCTTCTTCGTATAGTTCGAGTAGTCTTTTTTTGTCGGCTATCAGCTCGTCTATCTCGGCTGTTTTTCTGTCTAGGTATTCGGCAATAGCGATTTGTTCTTCGGGGGTTGGAATTGCCGTTAATAGGTCAATGACTTTATCAATTTTTAGATTTATCCTTGTGAAGCCATTGGCACCAGTTAGTAAATTATGACGAAGTTGTTTGCTATGTAATTGGTAATTCAAAAATTCAGGAACAATTTTTTCTTTTGTAATTCTAAATCCTTTGCAAAAGCTGTTCAAATAGGTTTCTTCCAAATAATCTATAAGAACCGCAGTTTTCCCAACATCATCATAATTCTCAGAACTCATTAAAAAGAATAAATCTCCTTTTTGAACTTTATTCTGATTTTCATTTTCTGAAATGACAACAGTTTGCAAACTTTCAGGGTCTATTCTAAAGTTGTTTGCAATGTTTGTAAATGGAATGAAATATTTGTTTTCCTCATTAGTTAACTGATTAAAATCTAAGGCACTTTTACCAGATAAGCCTCCATACAAGTAACCATAAAAACGCATTCTTTTTTCTTCCCAGTGTTCAGGTATTACATCCAAAAACTCAATTTTGGTTGGTTTATATGTATCGTATTTTCTCATGAGTCCAATACTGTTTTTTCCGTTTCCAATGTCTTTTCTTCCAATGCCAAAATATCCGATTTGATATTTGCTAATGGTCTCAAAGGTTTAAACTCATAGAAATACTTGGTGAAATTTATTTCATAACCCACTTTGGTTTTGCTGTGGTCAATCCATGCTTCGGGCAAGTGGGGTAAAACTTCTTCTTCAAAGTATGCTTCTATAGTTTGTGGTAAAAGATTGCCATCTGAATCTTTTACCATGAATTGTATGTTTTCATAATCTCGTAGGGAAGTGTCGGGCTTTGGTTGTCCTTTTGTTTTTAACACTTTTCCATTTTCTTTAACTGGTTGTTCAACTGTAATTCTCCAATAACCAAAAAACTCATTCGGTAGAATTTTGCAAAACTCGTTTTCTTCAAAATTGCCGTAAATTTGGGTTATAAAGCCTATGCCTTTACTGTTGCCATTTTCAGCAATTTTCTTTCGTTTGTTGCCTAAACTCTTTGGTGTATTAGGTTCCCAAAAGCGATTGAAAGCAAGTTTACCTTCTTTGTTTAGTTCTTCATCTTTTGCACCAGTGGCATTTATCAACTGCACTTTACCACTTCGTTCCGCACTTTTATTGTTGGTCACAATCCAGATGTAGGTGCTAATCCCTGTGTTATAAAAGAGTTGGTCAGGTAGGGCAATGACTGCTTCGAGCCAATCATTTTCTATAATCCATTTTCTTATATTACTTTCTCCACTTTCGGCAGCACCTGTAAACAAAGGTGAACCATTAAAGACAATTCCGATACGAGTACCTCCCGATTTCATTTTTGAAATCATGTGCTGCAAGAAAAGTAAAGAACCATCATTGATTCTTGGCAAACCTGCACCAAATCGTCCGCTCATACCTTTGCTTTCTGCTTCGGCTTTGATAATTTTTTCGGCTTTTTTCCAGTCCACACCAAATGGCGGATTTGATAGCATGTAATCAAACTTCTCTTCTTCCAGACCATCCACTGTAAAAGTGTTTCCAAACTTGATATTGCTTGGGTTTTGTCCTTTAATCAACATATCTGATTTGCAAATAGCATAAGATTCTGGATTGATTTCCTGTCCGAATACTTTTAATTCTGCTTTCGGATTAAGTTCTTTTACATATTGCTCACCAACAGAAAGCATTCCGCCTGTACCACAAGCAGGGTCATAAAGTGTTTTTACAATTCCGTCTTGTGTAAGTATGTCTTTATCTTCAATGAACAACACATTTACCATCAAGCGAATGACTTCTCTTGGGGTAAAGTGTTCACCTGCTGTTTCGTTGGATTGTTCTGCAAATTTTCTGATGAGTTCCTCAAACGTGTATCCCATTTCCATGGAATCCATGTCGGTCAGGTCTATCTCTTGAAATGCTTTGACTACTCTGAAAAGGATGTCCGTTTTCGGGTCGTCCATGCGGTCAATTTGGTCGTCAAAATTGAAATACTCAATTATTTCCCTTGCACTTGTTGAAAAGCCATTGATGTAGTTTCTGAGATTTATTGCAACATTATCAGAGTCAGCAATTAGTTTGTCAAAGTTGAATTGGCTTCTATTGTGAAAGTTGAAACCTGCAATTTTATTGAGAGCAATGTCTTTGGCACTTTCTTTCAATGAATCCACTTTTGGTAAGTAGTCCAGTACTTTCTGTTTGGTCGGTTCGAGCACACAGTCTAGTCTTCTCAGCACTGTCATTGGTAGAATTACCTTTCCATAGTCAGACTGTTTATAGTCACCTCTCAGTAATTCTGCTACTCTCCAAATCAGGTCTGCTTTTTCTTTAAAATTCTTCATTTATTGTTTTTTATCTTTTTGTCAATGATAATACTTTGTTTCTGTCGAGCGTTGGCAAAAATTCAAGCTCTTTTGGTTTTTTTGTTTGGGCTTTGTGTGTCGGCAAAAACCAAATGTGCTTGAATGTGCGGTGGCTCTTTTTTCATGTTGCCTAACGTGTAGTTTCCCTCAGCATTTTTAATTTTACCGAATTCGGTATAATTAATATCAGGAAGACAGTTTTAATAGCAGAATTTACCTTCGGATTAATTCCTTCTCCATCAAAGAAAATATAATTGAATCTTCATAAACATTGTTTATGAAATAGTGTTCTCTAAGTAATCCTTCAAGCAAAAAACCTCTGTCTATTAAAAGCTTTTGGGAAGCAAAATTCTCTTTACTAGTTAATGCTTCTATTCTATGGAATTTCAATTCATCAAAACCATAACACAAAACCTCATATAAGGCTTCTTTCATATAACCTTTGCCCCAATTGTTTTTGTCGTGAATTACATAACCAATTTCTGCTCTGTCGTGTTTAGTTGCAATGATATGAAACCCGCACCAGCCAATGGTTTTCTGACTTGTTTTTTCTATCAAATGAAAGATACAAAAACTCCGATTGTAGGATGTTAAGCCTTCTTTAAACATCTGAGTTTCCTTTGTCATGGCCTCATCGCTTTCATGACCAAAAAACTCTTTTTGTTCTGTTTCATTCAAATGGGTAAACACATATTTATGCAGTTCAGGATCCATTTTTCGGAGCAATAAACGCTTGGTTTCAATATGAAAGGCAGTATCTAACATGATTATAATTTTGAAACACTACCCGAGCCATTGATATGTTCTTCCACTTCTGGACTGCCACTATAATCTACATCTCCTGAGCCATTTAAATCAACTTTTAGTTTTTTTGTAGCATGAATTTCTACAGAACCACTTCCGTTTAATTGAACTTCTGCTTCAAGTGATTTCATCTTTGATAATAAAATATCTCCAGAACCATCTAAATTGATATGGCATTCGTTGGCTACCCCTTTTAGTTCAATATCACCTGAGCCACTTAAAATGCAGTAAAGTTTATTGTATTCCCAATTCTCATTACTTTTAATGGTACCACTTCCATTCAGTTTGATACTATTGATTGGTTCTGGTGTAAAAATGGTGATTTTAGAATCCAAATTACTACTCAAAAATATTCCCGATTCTCTATCTATTTTTAATATACCATCAGCTACTTCAAGTTGGATTTTGTTTATGAAATTTTCTCCATCCTGAATGATGATTTTATAAGAATCTGATTTTTTAATTTCAACATCAAAATTGCTGCCGATTTCAATTTCTTCAAATGCATCAAGGTCTTTTTCTTCTGTTACTAATTTGCCAGAATTGGGTTCACAAGATATTAAGCTCAAAGAAAAGAAAACAAGGGTATAGATTAGTTTTTTCATGATTAATTATTTCAAATGAAAGATATAAAAATTATCAATCATTTTGATTTAATTTTTTCAAAGAAACTAAATGACTCAACAATACAAGCGGAACTATCAACCCTGGTAATAAGGTAAAAGGATATTTAAACACACCAATATTGGCTTGCTCAAACGACAATTGTTGCAAGGGAGTTGGAGCTGCTAATACTGCTGTAATAACAATATTTGCTAAAAAAATCAATCCTATATAATTCCAAATTATCAATGGTTTGGTTGATTTTAATTTGTTTTTAGCTACTAAATAAATCACAATAAGCGAACTGAATCCTATTAAAATATCAAGGTTTGTTCCTTCAAAGGTCATGAGTTTTGGAACCAAATTTTGTAAGTACAATCCCCATAAACAGAACTCAACTAAAATACGAACGGGGTGTATCCATTGAAGTTTATTGGCATTGATTTTGTTTCTGATTTCAATCCCTTTTTTATGGAAAAATAGGAATAATATCGCCAAAGCATTTGGTCCAATTAACAGAAGAAATCTAGGTGGTAAAACCATTGTTACTTCATAAAATCCAGTAGCTGTAATCAGTAACTGTAAGATTGTCCAAATTAAAATAATAGGTAAAGCCCATTTGATTTTGCTAAAGCTGATAAAAACAATAAACAAGCTATAAGCTATACAAACAAAAAATAGGGGAGTAGTAAAGTTGATGAAGTTTTCCATGGTTTAATTTTAAGCAAAATAACAAGCTTAAGTTTTTAAACTACTTTACAAATGGCAAGAAATGGAAGCTTTTTAGTAATCATCTTCATCCAGTTCACTTTCAAAACTTTTCCTGAATCCAATAATTCTGTCTGATTTTCCGATATTTTCTTTGATGCTTGAAAAGTTTATCTCATTCAATAACTGAATTTTTGTTTTTAATTCTTCTTCACTTAATAATTTAATTTTATAAAGCCAGATTAAATCATTGTACTGTTGCTCATATGGTATGAAATCATTTAATGAAGTATATTTTTCTATTAGATATAACTTTCTCTTTTCATGTATTAAATTGATAAAATTATCAACTTTATTTCGGTACCTCGAGGAGCCAATAAAATCAATTCCTGATGTATTATCATGGTTTAATAAAGTAAAAGTATTTTTTCTGGTTAAAATGAAAACCAAGTAAAAAATAGCACATGAAACAAAATGGAAAACTTCAGCACCATTGCCAACTTTACCTCCATTCATTCTGTTTATAAATACAGATATACCAATAATCAGGAATAAAATAGATAAGCTTATCCAAATGAGATTTCTTGATTTTTGGATACTTGTTTTTGTTCCTATTTCTTCAAATTCAACAAAATATTCAGAAGATGATGTAATGCCTTTTTGAGTTACATGTACGCCATCCTCCATTATTTTAAAAATCCGACGATTAAAATTGGTATCGTATTGTTTTAATTCCATGTTAGAACTTTTTCCGTTTCTTCCTTTTTACTTACTGATTTCCTTCCTGATTCTACTCAAAGAAGTATCAGTAATTCCTAAATAACTTGATAGGTATTTCAAAGGAACTTGCTCTATTAAAAAGGGTTTATTTAAAATTAATTGTTGGTAGCGCTCTTCGGCTGTAGTAGTGATATGCGATAACATTCTCCCTTTTAAATTAGCAAATCCCTGTACCAGCATACTTCTTCCAAATTCCCTGAATTGTGGGTATTCATGAAATAGTTTATTCATGGTTTCAAATGATATCCATTTACATTCTATTTGTGTTAGTGCTTGAAAGTTTTCTTTTGATGGACATCTTAAAAAGAAGGATTGTACTTCAAAAACCATGTCTCCTCCGGTATAAAATTGGGTGCTGATTTCATTTCCATCGGTATCAATTGCAAATGACCTGATAAGGCCGGATTCAATGAAATAATAGGCATCTGAAACTTCATTTTCTTTCAGAAGAAATTCGTTCTTATCAAATGTTTTTGATTGAAATTGATGCTCAATAATTGAACTTAATTCTGTAGAGAAAAAGCCACTTTTAAAAAGTTTATCTCCAAGCTTTTTCATTTATTTTCTAGGTAATTCAAAGTTTACAATAACAGGAAAATGATCTGAAGGAAAACGACCATTTGGCTTTTCAATCAGCACTTCATATCGGTTAACTATTTTGATTTCCTTTGAGAGAAATATATAATCTATTCGTGCTACTGCGGGTTCGTCAACTTTAAAACCATTAAATGTACCTGCTTGTGTTTGTAATACTTTTTTAGCAACTGTTTTGGCATCTTGAAAATTATCTGCCAAAACCCTAATTCCTTCTGTGCCTTCTTCCATATTTAAATCACCCATCACTACAACTGGCAGGTCTTGTGAGTTGAATTCCCTGGTTTTTTGTATTATTAGTTTCGCACTGTTTTCTCTAGCCATTTCACCAACATGATCAAAATGTGCGTTGAATACCCAGAACGATTGCATTGTTTTAATGTCTTTTAAAAGTGCATAGGTGCAAATTCTTGGCAAAGCAGCATCCCAGCCAATGCTAATTTCATTGGGTGTTTCGCTTAACCAAAACTGACCACTTCTAACAACTATAAATTTGGTAATATTATAGAAAATGCCTGAAAACTCTCCTTTTCTCATTCCATCATCTCTTCCTCCGCCAATGGGTCTGTAGTTTTTCAGATTTAGTTGAATATAATCCATTTGTGAAGCCAATGCTTCCTGAACTCCAAAAAAATCAGGCTTTTGATTTTGAATTTGTTTGATTAAAAAGTCTTTTCGGATACTCCATTTATCTTCACCATCATTCTCGTTGGCATAACGAATATTGTAGGTTAAACAAGTATAGTTTTGGGCTTGAAGATCTTGCATCAAACCTAAAAGAAAACAAATAAGTAAAGTTTTTAATAAGCTATTCATGTTCCAAATATATAAAAAGAAAGCCTCTTCAAATGAATGAAGAGGCTTTCCTTAATAATCGTATTTTGAATTAGTCTTTAGTAAACCTCAACGATTTGCTATGACCTTCTGAGTATATCATCAAAATATACATTCCTGAACTTAAATCTGAAACATCGATACTTGAGATATTCGATTTTTTCAAAGATTTACCATCCATGCTCATAATTTCAGCAACAAATGAACTGTTGTTTTTACTGCTGATATTTAATATTGAACTTGTTGGTACTGGGTAAATAGTCCAGTTGTTATCTGCATTTACAACATCTATTCCTGTAGCTCTGTCTCTAATGATTTTAATTCCAAACACTTGGTTGGCTTGTAAAGAATCAACTGAATCATAAGCTCTAACTGTCCATTTTAATTCCAATGAATCACCTTTAGCAATTCCATTTGAAGCCAATACAGCATCAATAGCATTTGATGTTAAGGTTAATGCACTTGCTTTACCGTTGTTATCAGAATTGATTCTTAATAATTCAGGATTTAATGATGTATTAGTAGAAGCAATCCATTTGTAAGAGGCAACATTATTCGATGCGTTCCAAGTAATGCTTACTGGCGTATTATCACCTTCTTTAACTATTAATCTTGCTCCATTTGATGGAGTTAATAAATTAAATGCATTTAAAGGATTTGCTCTCACCAATTTGATGTTAAATACATTACTAGCTTCTAATGAATCAGTAGCATTTTCGAAAGCATAAACTGTCCATTTTAATTCAACTGAATCACCTTTTTGAATACCTAATCCAGCTAAAATACCATCAACCAAACCTGAGTTTAAAGTTAATACCGTATCAGTTCCTGCTTTATCGGATGCAACACTTAATAAAGAGTTAGTGAAAGTTCCGTTTAATGGAGTAGCTTTCCATTTGTAGCCAATTGCAGCTTGTGATTTGTTCCATGTTGCTTGGATAATATCAGCAGCACCTTCTTTAACTGCAACTCTTGAATTGTTAAGTGGACTAACCAATGCAAATGGAGTTAATACCGCAGCTCTTTTTAAAGTTAAGTTGAAAGTATTATTGCTCATCAATGAATCGTTGTTTGCACTGTATGCATAAACTGTCCATTTAGTAGCAATTGAATCTCCTGCTTTTAATCCTAAACCAGCTAAAACTGTATCTATCTGACTATTTCTAAGTGAGATATATGTATCTTTTGCCATTGCAGGTATTGTTAATACAGGAGCAGAGAAGTTTCCAGAAGGAACATCTAACATCCATTTATATGAAACAGCTTTGCTTGAGTTATTCCATTCGATTATAACGTTTGTTGAGTTGTTTGATTTAGTTGTTAAAACTGCATTATTAGCAGGATTTAATAAGTTAAACATGCCCAATTGAATAACACTAGGAGTAATGTCTTTTTTTCTTACAGCATACAATTGGTAACCTGTAGCACAATTAGCAGCAGGTGAACTACAGAATTGAGCTAGAATTCCTTCAAATACGAAATCACCATTAGGAATTTTAAGAGCTGGAGCATCGTCAATTTCAGTATCAGCAGAAGCTAAAATTCTTAGGATTGTTGTGTCTCCGGCAGTGCTTCCATCATAAACTGTAACATTTGAACTAGCAGTGAATGTTCCTTTTTGAATGCTGTTTAATCCAACAACTTTCACCAATCTACTTTCATACATTTCACCTTGTTGGTTAATTTGTTTTAATGTTAATTCAATAGGTGCAGGTACACTTGTAGTTCCTAATTTAATAACTGTATTCGTGTTAGTATAAACTCCACTTGCCAATTGAATTTGTGCATAGTTGTTAAAGTCGTTTCTTGGTCCTAGGACTTCAACGCTATCTCCTTCTTGTAACAAATTATTTGTAATTGCATTTACCATATCACCAGAAGATTGACGAACACCAATTCCAGCAGTTGCATCTTGGATATAAATGAACCTTCCATAAGCACGAGTTACAACTCCTCGTATTCTTACCATTGTTGGAGCAGTTATTGCTCTTGCAGCAGCAATACTTATAGCAGGATTGGTCTCAGGGAAGATTCCATCTCTTCTTGCATTTAATAACTGAATTCTTGTATCACCTAATAAGTTTGTATCTCTTACCGCATAAGCTGTAGTGTTATGTTTCGCATACATAAAATCAGCAAAAGCATCTTGTTCAGTTCCATTGGCTTGGAATCTTGCATACATAGAATCTTTTAATGCTGTATCTAAATTGATTCTGTTGAATCCGTTTGCAGGGAAAGGATAGTTATCACCACCACCAGCTAAAAAGTCTAAAGTAACCAATTTAAATACTTTTGTAGTATCACCATATAATTGACCATTTCTAACTACTGTATCTGTTCTTGCACCTAAACTGTCTAAAACAACCAATGAACGAATTCTGCTTCCTCTAGTCAATGTGGTATCATAACTAAATTGAATTCCACCAACTTGTGGGAATTGTCCAGGAGTAGCACCAGGTATTGTAGCTGAAACGCCATGTTCAACAATTCTTCTTAATCCTGCAGCATTTACGCTTAAGATAGAAAGTTTGTTATTGAAACGTAATGAGTTTTCAATATCAAGTTGACTGATATCACCTGTCATTTTGTTCGCACCAGGATTTGCAGCAGTTGGTCTTAATTCAACCAAACTACCAGCAGCATATACTTCACCAATAGCAGAACGAATTCCACCACCATTTTTAATTGAAATTTTTACAGTTGGGTCAACTCTTCTAGCAACCCATAAGTTTGCATCTGAAGATACATTTCCTAAATTAGACTCTTCTGTTCTTACTGCATTTCTTCTACCTTCTAAGAACACATTTGTTCTACCAAATTTATTGCTATCTTTATTGTTGATGACATTTCCTATTGCAGAAGTTAATGTTCTTACTAAAGCACCTTTTGTACCTGCTGTGAAAGCTGTTGCATAATTTCCGTATAACGATGTAACCATTGCACTATCAGCTGCATAAGCACCATTGATAACGCTGTTTAACATCGAAGGAATAATTACTCCTGCTGAATCGAAATCAACAACAAATCTTCCGATGTATTTCCATTCTGAACTAGTATTTAAAATAGCTAATGGCTCACCATCAAAATTGGTTTTCATAATAGGATAAGTTCTAACTGCTGTATGACCAGTTCTTAATCTATCGTTGCTATCAGCTAATAAACTATGTGAACCACCAGCAATGATGATATCAACTCCTTTTAATAATGGAGCCAATGCTTCTTCATTTGCCAATTGTTGTAAGTGACTCATCACAATAATTTTGTTGATACCTTCAGTAAATCTTAATGAATCAATAACAGGTTGTAAAATAGCAGCCAATGCCACCATATTATCTGAGTTACCACCTCTAACTATTGTTGCTCCAGGTGAAGAAATATTTGCAAGTAATTGAGTTGTTGCACCTACTAATCCTATTTTTTGTCCATTAACCATTGCAATTGCAGAAGGAGCAATTCCTTTTTTCTGAGCATTTGCAGTGATATTAGCTTTAGTTTTAAATGAATCTGTATGTAATCTTTGGTTGGTATACAAGTAAGATAAATTGATATCATTTGTAAAATCAAGGTTAGCACTTAGGTAAGGAAATTGTGCTCCAACCCATCTTTTGTCGTTACCATTACTTCTAATATCAACACCAATAATGCTGTTAACTTCGGCAGTTCCTAAATCAAATTCATGGTTTCCTAAAGCAGAACCTTGGAATCCCATAATATTCATCATTGCAATATCAACTCTACCAATTGCAGCTCTTAATCCTGATGTTGTTCCAGGGAAATATGATGAAGCTGTACTTCTTAAATGTGTTTGTACGCTTGCATCTTCACCGGCCGCTAAAAATGGTCCTGGTATAAAACAATCACCTGAAGCTAATTTTAATGTGCTATTGTGTTCATCTTCTAATTTATCTAAAACAGCAGCAAAGTTTGGAGCATCAATTACAGCATCAATTCCAGATTCCATATCTGATGCATGTAAAACTTGTAATTGGAAATCAGATTTAGATTTGATTTCAAATAAAGCAACAGTACCACTAATCTCATTAGATAAAATAATCATGTTTTTACCATTCGGACTTTGTGAAGCAGGTAAAAAAACTAAACCTTCAGGACCTAAATCACCAACAGTAGCTAGTGTTCCAGAACCAGGAGTAACAGAGAAATTTCTTGTATTAATATAATCAACAAAATAAGGATTTGACGGATTGGTAACGTTAAAAATCATTATTCCACCAACTCTTTCTAAACCAATAAATGCATAAGTACTATCGCCTATTTTACCAAGAGTGATGGCTTCTGGTTCAGGACCTTTATCATCACTTCTATTTTTAATTGTATTGGCTGTATGACTAGAATTAAAATTTGCAGGTAATTTGTTTTTTATGATTTGCTCAAATTCATCTTTACTATCCCAAACCAATGAACCAGTGTTTGCATCCCAAATAGAAAAAGATCTAGCACCAAAACAAAAAGCAGAATCCATTTTCCCATCATTATTAAAATCACCATATCTATTACTAACAGTTAAACGTCCTAATGCGGTATTTGCTTTTAAAGCAGTAACTGCAGCAGCACCACCAAACTTAGCAGTATCAACTACGTATGCAGCATTACCAAATCTAACTTCTTCAACATTTGCAGCACCCCAATCAGCTCTAGCATCACCTTCGTTAGCAGTGAATAAATAGTTAGTATTGTTTAATCTTGAGTAAGCAATTGCATCTGGGTTGTAAATTCCAAAAACTGGGTAGTTAGCAATATTAATTGTAGTTCCATTATCCGATGCATCTAAGCCATTTCCTGGCAATGAGTGATTTTTAAATCCTAATGGAATAAGTTTTCTGATATAAGCACTATCAATGCTAATTTCAGCTATACAATTGTTTTCTTGACAAGTAGCCCAAACTGTTTTGCTATCATCTGAAACTGCTAAATATTCAGGTTCCATATCTTCTGCAACAGTTGAATTTCTTAAGAAAGCACCACCCGTTGTTTGGATTCTTCCAAATACTCTGATACTTTTATTTAAAGTAGTATTGTTAAAGGCTGTAAATGTAGCAGTGCTAACATGCGATTGGTTTAAATTAGAAATTCCACCACTGATATCAATGATAGAAATAGAACCTTCTGGGTCGATTGTATAACCTAAGTTTGGTTCACCTTCATTAGCAACTAATACTTTTCTTCCATCCGGAGTAAAAGTAATCATATCAGCATTTGGACCAGCTTTTACTTTACTTAGGAAAGTTCCATTTGCATCAAGAAATACGATGCTACTAGGATTGGTTTTTCCATTTGAATCTATTACTGCAATTGCAACAATTCCGTTTTTGCAAGTAACAGATGTTAAATCAATACCATAAGGTTTTATAGATAATGATGTAACTAAAGTGGGATTTGTTGGATTACTGATATTCACAATTTTTAGTGAGGTATCAGGACCGTTTGTAATAAAAAGTCTTTTCGTGATTGGGTCGTAGGCTGTAATTTCAGCCGCAGCATTGTTGTAAATGCCGGTTGAATACCTACCGAGGAAATTTAAGCTAACTTGAGCTTTTACTTGTGTTAATCCTAAAGCTAAGAGTACCAGTAGTGTACTGCATAATTTGAGATTTTGTAAAGTATTTTTCATTTTTGTTTTGAAATTTGTTCAAAGCACGAACAGCGACAATAACAAATGATTAAGCTGTCCTTAATTAATAGTTAGCCTAGTATTATATTTGTGTTCTATTAAATTTATGTCATCACATCATATTATTCGCGACGGACAGGAACCAGCTTTAATTATAGCTAATGGTGAATCTTGTTCAAGAAACTTATTAGACCAATTGTTGGAATGGAGTCCGATAGTAATGGTATTAGATGGTGCTATAGATAGAGTAATACCTTTGGGTATTAAAATTGATATTCTTGCCGGTGATTTTGATAGGAATAAGGACCCAAGAGAAATTTTAAATTACCAAAATTCTGTAGAGATTATACATACACCCAATCAAGATAAAACTGATTTGGAAAAGGGAATAGAATTATTGATTGAAAGAGGTAATACTTTCATAAATATTATTTGGGCAACGGGTAGGAGAGCAGACCATACAATTAATAATATGACATTATTGGCACGTTATAAAGACCAAGCTAATTTGGTTATTTATGATGATTACTCTAAAATCTTCTTATTAAAAAAGCAGTATACAAAATGGTATACAAAAGGAACGCCAATTTCATTAATTCCGGTTGGTATAGTAAGCGGTATTTCAACAAAAGGTCTGGTTTATAATTTAGATAATGAAGAACTTGAATTAGGTTATAGAACCAGCAGCAGTAATGAAGTAGAGCAGGATGGTCAGATTTATATCTCTTATGAAAAAGGTGATCTTTTAATGATGGAATGTTGGGATTAGTAATATAAAATGGTTAATATTTCAAACGCACATAAATAGGGCCCACTGAAAAAGACAGAAACAAGTTAGATTTTAGGCGCTGCCCAATTATACCGAATGCATTTTGTTAAAGTCCAATAAATTGGCCTAAACAAAATTGCCTCGGTATTAAACTGTTTGATTTCCATTTTGTGTTTAAGATGTATATATAATACTTCAATTTGGCAGCAACGACAAAGATGACTTTGTTTCTGTCTTTAGGTAAATTAAAAACTAATTTTAATTCATAGACGGATTTTAAAGCAATAGTCCTTAAAACCTTACATTTAAATTATTAAAACAAGGCTTAATTGATTGATAATAAGTTATAAAAATGATTTTCAGCAGGCCCTAAATAAAAAAGCCTCCCTAGGGAGGCTTTTTTTCTGTCGATCAAAACAGAGCTTATTTTACAAGAACAAGCTTTTGTGTTAGGATAAAATTTACCAATTTGAGTAGGATAGCAAATTTTATTTTGAAGTTTTTGAACTGTATCATCTAGTAGATTTTGGTTCTTTTGATGAACTTCGAAACATCTCCTTTTAAAAAAAACAAAAAGGAAAACCTGTTTAAAGTTTAAACAAGTTTTCCTTTTGTATTTAATTATTTAATGATAACCAATCTAGAGCTAATTGAAGATTCAACTCCATTTACTCTAACGATATACATTCCTTCAGATAATACAGATGTACTTAATTCCATTGATTGTTTTCCAACATTCATTCTAGAACTAGGGATACTCATAATTTCTTTACCTGATAAATCCATGATTGAAACTGAAACTGTTTCAGATTTAATTAAGTTGAAATCGATAGTAACATTTTCTCTTGTAGGATTTGGATACATTATAAAGTTGTTGAAAGCAGATACTTCTTCACTTACTGATGTAGCAATTACATTAATAGTTTTTGAAACTGAATCAACACCATAAATATGAGTTGCAATTAAAGTTACTACATAGTTTCCATTTGATGTGTAAGTATGGGTTGCATTTTTAGTATTTGCACTTGCACCATCACCAAATTTCCAAGTATAATCAATTGTTAAACCTTTTTCAGTTGTAGTATTTGTAAAACTTAATTCTCTAGAACCAGTAGTATTGTTTTGAACAAAAGTATAATCTACAATTGGAAGGATGCTAACATCATTAACTGTTACTTCAAAAGTTTTGATTGAGTTACCACATTTGCTTTTTGCAATTAATGTTACAGTGTATTTACCATTGTTTGGATAAGTAAAGCTTGGATTTGCAGCTGATGAAGTATCAGCATTAGATGAACTTACTCCAAAATCCCACATGTAAGAAGTTGCATTTGATGAAGTATTTGCAAAATCTACTTTTAATGAGTTAGATGTAGCGGGAGCTGTAAAGTTAGCAGTAGCAGCAGGATTGTTAATTGGCGATGAGTTGTAATTCGCATTTTGAGGATCAAAATTACACCAGCAATTAGTCCAGTTACTGTCAACATTTTCGCTTAAAGCACCTCTATATGAAGTAGCAGTAAAGAAAGGATCTGAAATTCTAGCATCACTGAAAGAAGCACCAGTTAAAGCTGGAGAACCAACCTGAGGAGCAAAATTTGGATTAGAATAATTAAATGGATCAGCTAATACTCCACTAGCAGATGCCAATGAATCATTTCCATTTGCAAATAATTTACTTCTAGTTAATGTTGGATTTGAACCACCCGATGTAGATGCGTTTACTGCACGAATATTACCTGCAAGTAAATTGTTTTTGTACATCAAAGTATCGTTTTGGTGTTTGTTTACCGAACGAGCTCCATCAATAAATAATGCATCATTCCAACCCATGAAAATTGAATTGTAGATGCTTGTAGAAGAATTTCTTCTGATACGTGCACCATTTTGGAATGAATTGCTATAAGTTAAAGCAGTACCATTAGCTAAAGGACCTAATACAGTAATGTTTGAGAAAGTAGGATTAGTGAAAGGTTTAGCTTCTGAACCAGAACCATCATTATCAGATTCGAATCCGTTTGTTGTTGGACCAGCACCGATATCATATAATAATGAATCGCGCAATACAATTGCATATTGAACTTTTCCTGAGAATCCAAAATCTACGTCTAAATCGTCATCTACGTTTCTGTAAGATACCAAATGTTTTGCATCAGCAGTACCACCAAACCATTCAAATGCATCATCATCTGCAAAAGAAACTTGAACGTATTCAATAGTAGTTTGTTTGCCAATTGCACCCATAGTTAAACCATTGATTTCATTACCAGGAGTAATTACAGTTCCTGCATATTCAATTCTCACATATTTTAAAGTTCCTGCATTGTGGTTATCATCATTTCCACCATATAATGCATCACCTGAAGTATTATCTAAGTCACCTTCTACAGCATTTTGAATTCCAGCTTCAGAAGCAGCAACAGCAGAACCAGGACAAGTTGTACAATCAGTAGGGCGATTGATAACAGCTTTTCCAAGAATTACTAAACCACCCCAATCACCTTTAGAACGTGAACCTGCTGGTTTTCCTGATGTGAAAACAATTGGTTGATTTTTTGTACCATTTGCTTCAATTTTACCATTACGAGTGATAATCAAAGTAGCTTTGTTTGCACCACCTTTAATAATTGTTCCAGGTTGAATAGTTAATGTAGCATTGTTTTTTACAAAAGTATAACCATTGATGATATAAATTGTATCAGCAAAGAAGGTAGTATTTGATGTAATATCACCAGTGAAAGCTCTTGTTGGAGAAGCAATACCAGTAACAATAATTTGTCTGCTAGTGGTATTTACACAAGCACCTGAAGTTGCAGTTAATCTTACAGAGTAAGTACCATTTGCAGAATAAGTATTACTTGGACTTGTTGCAGTTGAAGTATTTCCATCACCAAAATTCCAGGAATAAGTTGTTGCATTTGTAGATGTATTTGTGAATTCAACAACACCAGCTCCAGTACCATTTGCAGATGTGAAATTAGCAGTAGGAGTAGGGTTTACTGTAACAAGAATACTATCAACCATTGAACATCCTGTTACAGAATCTGTAACTGTTACATAATATTTTGTAGTAACATTAGGAGTAGCGGTAGGACGAGCAGCTGTAGCAGAACTTAAACCTGTTGTAGGGAACCAAGAAGCTTTATAAACACCACCTAATGTTTGTCCGATTACTAAAGAACGTCCAGAACAAATAGTTGAATCTTTACCAGCATCATAAGTTAATGGCATTAAGTTTAAAGGAGCATTATCGTAGTTTGCTTGATTTGGATTGAAATTACACCAGCATGAAGTCCAATTTTCAGAACCCATTGCACCTCTAAAACTTGTTGAATTAAAGAAAGCATCAGAAATTTTAGCTCCGCTGAAAGATGCACCTGTTAAAGCAGGAGAACCAGCTGCTGGAGTGAAATTTGGATTTAGGTAATTAAAAGGATCGTTAAGAATACCATTAGATGAAGCAATTGAGTCATTTCCATTTGCATATATTTTTGCTCTTGTAGCAGTTGGATTTGATCCACCTGATGAAGATCCATTTACTGCACGAATATTTCCTGCAAGAATATTGTTTTTGTATAATAAAGTATCGTTTTGATGTTTGTTTACAGAGCGAGCTCCATCAATAAACAAACCATCAGGCCATCCCATAAAAATTGAGTTGAAAATACTAGTTGAAGAATTTCTTCTTAAGCGAGCTCCATTTTGAAATGAATTGCTATAAGTTAATGCAGTTCCGTTAGCCAAAGGACCAAGTACTGTTATATTAGAAAAAGTTGGTTCTGTGAATGGTTGAGCCTCTGAACCTGATCCATCATTGTCAGATTCAAATCCATTTGTTGTTGGTCCTGCACCAATATCATACAACAATGAATCTCTAAGTACTATTGCATATTGAATTTTACCTGAGAAACCGAAATCTGTATCTAAGTCATCATCTACATTTCTATATGAAACTAAATATTTAGCATCTACAGTTCCACCAAACCATTCAAAACCATCATCATCAGCAAATGATACTTGAATATTATTAATTTGGGTTGCTTTACCAACACCACCCATTGTTAAACCATTGATTTCGTTACCAGGTGTAATTACAGTACCTGCAAATTCAACACGTACAAAACGTAAAACTCCTGAATTATGGTTATCATCATTTCCACCATATAGTGCGTCTCCAGCAGTATTATCTACGTCACCTTCTACAGCTGCTTGAATGCCAGCTTCACTAGCAGCAACTGTTGCTCCAGGGCAAGTAGAACAATCTGTAGGACGATTGATTTTTGCTTTACCTAGAATTACTAAACCACCCCAATCACCTTTAGAACGTTGTCCTGCTGGTTTGTCAGAAGTGAAAATAATTGGTCTTGTTGGTGTTCCATTAGCGTTAATCATAGCATTTCTTGTGATGATTAATGTTGCTTTGGTTCCGAATTTACCTTTAATAATTGTACCGGCTTGAATTGTTAATGTGGCATTGTTTTTAACATAAACATAACCATCCAATGTGTAAATTGTGTCACTAAAAAGTGTTGTGTTTGCATCAATATTACCTGCAATTGTTCTGGCTTTTTGAGCCATTGTAACCATGCTTAATAAAAATGCAAAAATGAAAAGGTATATCTTCTTCATGTTTATTGAATTATGCTCGCGAAGCTAATTTAGAGCTGTTGTCAGAAAGTTAACTTAAGATTACCAAAACGTTAATTAGGGCATGCTTAAAATTTATGTTAGCACTAGTTGCTCTAGCAGTTGAATTAGTTTTTTATAAATCAAATGCAAGGTCTTAAGAACAATTGCTTAAAAATCCGTGCATTAAGTACAATAGGTTTTCAATTTCGAATATCTGCTTCTTTACCTAAAACTTGTTTTACCAAGCTTCAAAGGCTATAATAAAGATGATTGCTTGAAATAATCAGAATCAACCTTAAAAAATTAATTAGAATCAGAAACATAATTTTTCTTGAAATTTTTTAAAATCCTGAAGGGATGACATGATTATAGAAAATAATAGTTAAGAAAAACAACCCCAAACCACTTCCAACGCGGACCTTTGGTCCGCGTTGGAAGTGGTTTGGGGGAATTCGTTTCAAACATTTTTCTATAAACATGTGACCACCTATCAGGGTCTTAATTATCATAAAGCAGAACAATTTAACACCAAATTAATTTTGAAAATGTTTCTCAAAACATTCACTAGATTTATAAAAAATTATTAGTGTTAAAGATGCGAATATTCGTATTATCAATTTACTTAAAAACACAAACAAGGTTATCTTTTTCACTGGGCCCTATAAGGAAGATTTTTAATTCAATTAATATAAAAAAAACCGACGTTTTTGGCGCCGGTTTTTTTATTAAAAATAGTAAGATTAAAACTTGTATGATAAACTTGCTGATAGTGAATATCCCATTTTATATCTGAATACATCATTATCCATTTCAAATCTTTTTTTCGATTCTCCTGGGTCGGTAGATGCATTGATTAATTGGTCTTTTGTAAATTTATCAAGTTTTCCGTTTCCATTGTTATCCCAATAAAAAACTAAGTCTTGTGCTAATATATCATTGATGGCTAATTTACCTTCAAGTCCTTTCCAAATTCTTTTTGAAACACTAATATCAATAACTGTTCTAGGATTTTCCCATAAATCTGGGATTAAACCATTTATTTCTCTTACGAAAGCAATTCTTCTTCCAATTCTGTTTACAAAAATGGCAGCACTTAAAGCCGATTTTGGATTATAGTATTGTAAACTTGTATTTAGAATATAAGGTGATTGGCCTTGTAATGGACGAGTTCCAAATTTTTCTAAAGCTACATTTTCATCAAACTTAACTGATGATACAATGTATGCATAGTTGGCTGTGAAACTGAAATCTCTTATCCATTTTGTGTCGAACAATTTATCTAAGAAATCAAAGTTTTTACGAACCTCAAATTCAATACCATAATTTGTAGCATTTGTTTGTGATGAATAACTCAAATATGTATCACTTCCTCTGAATTCATAAACCATTTCAATTGGATTTTTGAATGATTTATAAAAAGCAGAAACTGATAACATTTGACCTTCACCTGGATAAAACTCATATCTAACATCATAATTATCAATTCTTGTTCTAGTTAAAGTTGATTTACCAGTAACAACAGTATTAATATTGAAATCATAAAAAGAGAAAGATGCAATTTCTCTAAATTCAGGACGAGCTAAAGTACGTGAAGCAGAGAATCTTAAGTTGGTCTTCTCAGATAACTCATAAGTAAAATTCAATGATGGTAAGAAGTCGTTGAATGTTGTATCAATATTTAAAGGTTTAGGTGGATTTGAACTAAGTTCATACGAATTAATAATTTGAGAGTAAGATTCAGCACGAACTCCGTAAACTACTCTTATTCTGTTTCCAATTCTTTGGTCGAACATAATGTAGGCTGCTGAAAGATTTGAGCTAGCGCTATAAATATCTTGGGCACGAAAATCTTCTTCCCAATAATAATCACTAGAGTATAAATCCGATCTAAATAGAGTATCCAAATTTCCTTCTAAGAATTTTAATCTTTCTAAACCACTTTTTTTCAATACTGGAGCAAAGGCTCTAGCTTGGAAATCTCTTTTACGAACTTGATAAAATAAACCAGTTTTGAATTCTGTTTTAACTTTTTTGCCACTAAGAAAGCCTAATGATTTTTGTACATCAACACCAACACTTCTAATATTTTCATTCAATTTTGAAAAGAATCTACCTGTTTGTGCAATATCAGGATTACTACTAACAATTTTTGCTTGATAAGGAGTATACCCTTGTTCAGCATCAATTAATGTTGCTTGGGTTGAAAATCTTCTAAAATCAGGGATGCTTCTATCAATATTATTGTTATTTAATACCCATTTTAATTTAATTTTTGATTTTGGTAAAAAATGTTCTCCAATTAATTGATTGGTTAATAATCTGCTTTGGTTAAAATTAAAGTAAGTATTTCTTACTAATGGTGCTTGTTCCGATGTATAATCATCAGCACCACCTCTTATAGTTGTAAGATTTTCTGAATTTAATGTCAATGCATTTTTGAATGATATTTTATGCAGATTACCAATTTTATAACCGAAATTGGCCATAATACCAGCTAGAATTTCTTCTTTTGTAATGGTATCTTGATAAGATCTTACAATTTGGTTATCGTTACCATCCATTGGTCTGTTGAATTGATTTCTTTCAACAAATGAATTTTTTACACTATTGCTATATGAACCTGAAACGATAAATCCGAATTCATCTTTCTTTCTTACTTTATAACTATTACCGCCAGATACACCAAACGAATAGTTTAAAGGTAGATTTGATGGTCTTAATAAAGTCCAGTCATTATCAAATTTTCTTGAATTCTCTACTTTGTCTGGTGAAGAATTAAATTCACCTCTAGCAGGAATATTTTCTGGTAAAGAACGTTTTCCATCATCGAAACCCAAAAAATCTGTGCTACTTGAATTTGCAGCAACTCCTGCTTTTCCAGTAGTAATGCTATGTGTGCTAATTCCTGTTGAGAATGAAGTGAATTTTTTCTCAGGAATATCTCTTGTATTAATAGTGATTAAACCTCCTGCAAAATCGCCTGGTAAATCAGGTGATGCGGTTTTAGTAATAACCATATTGTCTAGCATGTTCGACGGGAAAATGTCGAAACTAAATGCTTTTCTATCACTTTCAGAACTTGGAAGTGGTGCACCGTTAATATAAGCTGTATTGTAACGGTCGTTTAATCCTCTAATAACTGCAAATTTATTGTCTTGAATAGATGTTCCACTCACTCTTTTCATTACATCACCAGTTGTAGCATCAGGAGTTTTTCTAATCATATCAGCAGATATCCCATCTGAAATAGAAATATTCTTTTTTTGCTGTAATAAAAGTGCACTCGAATTTTCTCTTTTTAGCGTTCCTTGTACAACAACTTCTATTAATTCTTTTGTATTACGCTCTAAAACAATTGATAATGAGGTAATTTCATTTGCTTTAACTTCTACATCTTTAATTTGTTTCTTACCATAAGAAACGTATGAAGCAATTAAGTTATAAGTTCCTGGTTTTACATTACTTATAGTGAATTTTCCTTCGTAATCTGTTGCAGCACCAAATGATGTACCTTCAATAATTACCGTTACACCAATTAGCTCTTCTCCTGATTTTTTATCGATTACCTTTCCGGAGATTTTTCCATTTTGAGCTTTTACCTGAAATGCCGTTAAAAATAGGAATAAAATGAAGTTTAAAAGTTGTTTCTTGCTGATTCTCATAGCAGTTTTGATCTGCCACAAAAGTAAAGTCGCAATGGTTCTCCAAAGTTAATGGAGGGTTAATCTTAAGTAAACAGAATGTTAGTATAGTGTAAACTTAATGTTAACACGTATAAAAAAGGCCCATTCTACTTGAGATTGGGCCTTTATTGTTTATTTGCAAGCAATGGAAATTTTGGATTTTTAATTTCCTATTTAATGACCCCGAGTTGTTTCCCAATTTTGGTGAAAGCGTTAATGGCTTTGTCTAAATGTTCCTTAGAATGGCCTGCACTAATTTGTACCCTAATTCTTGCCTGTCCTTTCGGTACCACAGGATAATAGAATCCAACAACATAAATACCTTCTTCTAATAATGCAGCAGCAAAATCCTGCGATAGTTTAGCATCATACAACATTACAGGTACAATTGGATGTTCACCAGGTTTGATGTCAAATCCCGCTTCAGTCATTTTCGCCCTGAAATATTGTGTATTGTCCCAAAGAATATCTCTTAATTCTGTTGTTTCTGTTAGCATGTCTAGAACCGCAATACTAGCTCCAACAATCGATGGTGCTAAAGTATTCGAGAATAAATATGGTCTTGATCTTTGTCTTAGAATATCAATAATTTCTTTTTTGCCTGAAGTAAAACCTCCCATTGCCCCACCTAATGCTTTACCTAAGGTGCCAGTTATGATGTCGATTTTTCCCATTACATTTCTGTATTCATGGGTTCCTCTTCCAGTTTTTCCCATGAATCCGCTTGAATGACACTCATCAACCATAATTAATGCATTGTATTTTTCTGCCAATGTTACAATATGATCTAATTGAGCAATTGTTCCATCCATACTAAAAACACTGTCTGTAACAATTATTCTATTTCTGCAATGCTGAGTTACCTTTAGCTTTTCTTCTAGGTCAGTCATATTGTTGTGTTCGTATCTGTGACGCTCAGCTTTACACAAACGAACCCCATCAATAATACTTGCATGATTTAATGCATCGCTGATGATGGCATCTTCTTCATTAAATAATGGTTCAAATACACCACCATTCGCATCAAATGCTGCTGCATACAATATAGTATCTTCAGTGCCAAGAAATTCGGCTAGTTTTTTTTCTAATGTTTTATGAATGTCTTGTGTTCCGCAAATAAAACGAACAGAACTCATACCATATCCATGTGTATCAATAGCTTTTTTTGCTGCCTCTGTTACTTTTGGATGTGAAGATAATCCAAGATAATTATTGGCACAGAAAATAATTACTTCTTTTCCATCTTCTAATCTTACCTCAGCTCCTTGAGGTGATGCAATAATTCTTTCTTTTTTATAAAGTCCTGCTGATTCTATTTCTGCAAGTTCTTTTTGTAATTGTTCTTGTAATCCTCCGTACATATTGGTAATATTTATGAACAAAAATAGGAATCATTATTGAATCACAAAGTGACTTCATCCTAAACAAGTTATTTTACCATGTTTAGGATGAAATCAATCATTATTCTTTAATAATTTTTTCGAAGAAGTTTTCGCCATAAATAGATTCAACCTTTACAATATAAAATCCTGAAATAAAGGAGCTCATGTCTAATTGCTTCTCATAAGCATCTATTGTTTCCGATAGAATCATTTTCCCGTTTAAATCATAAACTGAAATTTTTCCATTTTTGAAGTTTTGGTCAGTTTTTACAACAATAAAATCTTGAGCTGGATTTGGGTAAACTTGGTAAGTGGCTTGCGATTTTATTTTTTCACTTAATGAACTAATAATCCCTTTGGCTTGAACTTCCATTAAATCTAATCCGCCTCTAATATTGCCTATGATAATTTCAAAACTACCGTCTTTATTAATATCTCCAATGCAAACCGATGATTTTTTACCGAAATTCCCTGGTCGTGCTAAGTCGTTCTCTTTTTCAATAAAAATGCTGTCAATAGAAGTACAAATTCTATTCGGACTCAAATCAAAATTGCTGAATAAACTTACTCGACCATCATGTCCTCCAACAATAATTTCATATTTGCCATCTTTATCTAAATCGCAAACCAAAGGGCTAGAATAGCCATCGAAGTAGCTGATGGTTTCGCCGTTGATAGAAATCTCAGCAGTGCTAATTTTCCCTATTGAGTCAATATCTGGTTTAGAATTAAATTGTGGATTCGAGATAGTTCCTTTATTTTCAAAATAGACTAATGTGCCATTTTTTCTTCCTGCAACAATATCCAATTTAGAATCTTTATTTAAGTCGATTAGCTGAGGAGTTATAAAAGTACCTGCATACATTTCAAAATAATTGCTGCTCTTTTTTTCAAAACTAATTTGGTTGTTTGATGAACTTGTATTTTCATAAAAATGGAATTTTCCATTCATATCACCAATAATTAAATCAACTTTTCCATCTCCGTTTAAATCACCAAAACTTGGATGCATTTGAAAAATTTGGCTACTTGTACCAAAGTTTATCAGCAAAAAGTTTGTGTCAGCTAGACTAAAATTCGATTGACCATCTTTAACTTCATTTTTGAATAGTACCAATCTGTCATTGCTATTTTGAGTTTGAGTAAATTCACCTTGAGTAGCAACAACTAAATCTAAGTCGTTATCATTATCAATATCAACTAAAACAGGTTTTGCACCACCTCCTAAATCCAACATTTCACCAACTAAAAATTCATTGTTTTGATAGGTGAAACTAGGAATGCTTGAAGTGCCTGTATTTTTATAATACATTACCATTTTATTGTTTTTAGCAGCAACATCAGCATTTGGTGCTACTAATAAATCTTTTTTGCCATCAGCATCAACATCTATCATATATGATGCAGGAAAAATATCAATTGATGCTTGTGTGCCTATTGAAGGAAATATATTTTGTTCACTTATGATTGAATCTCTTCCTAAACTATTAATTGTTTTTCCATTTTTTAATAATAACAATGAATTAAAACTAACATCTCCATAAAGAACATCTTTGTCTCCATCACCATCTGAATCAAAAACTGTAATGGCGCTGCCATTATGCATTTTTGTTTTATAGTTTTTAAAACAATTAGAATTATCATGCAGACTAAACCCGTGAGTATTTACCTTGTAATATACATTTCCCCAACAATCATCTCTGAAAACAAATAATAAGGAATCTCTTTTATAACCGAGCTCTACACTCACATTTTGGTTGAATGAAAAGGTGTTTTTTCCATATCCAAAATGTAATAAATCAAGGTCACCATCACCATCCATATCTTCAATACTAGGAATATCTAAATTTAGAATCGCAATATTAGTAGGAGGGAGGAATGCATTTCCTGTATCATAAAGCTGATTTCTCCATTGATAAAATTTTATTTGGTCTGAATTTGTGTTTGTCACATTTTTCATAAACCTAATTCCTTGCGACCAGAAGAATTTTTCAGGTTCAGGTTTTACGTTGTAGTCAATTTCTGAGAATATATCGGGTTTTCCATCTCCATCATAATCTCTTAATAATACCCAATTATTTAATGGAGGAAACATATTGGCATAGTAGGGGTCGTATTTGAATTTTTGATTGGCATTTCTGATAAATGTAATGCTTTTATTAGCTGCTCTGTCAAATATGTAAATGTCTTTTAATCCATCATTATTTAAATCAATCTCAGAAAATTGAGGCGCATTTAAACCTCCTGCAAAACTGTTTTGAAATGAATCTTGAGAATTTACTTTTAGGAATTTTCCTGCATAAGATCTTTTGAATTTTACTGGTTGTGCAAAACTGCCAACAAAAGTCAAAAGGCATAAAATGAGTAGAATTTGCTTTTTCATATTTGTGAATTTGAAGGTAAAATTAACGTAATTGCCATTAAGTTAAACTTAAATGGTTCATAAAATGATTTCGATTGAGAAGTTATATCAATTATATCTTAATTTTCCTGATGTATGCACCGATACTAGAAAGATTACAGAAAATTGTCTTTTTGTTGCTTTAAAGGGCGGAAATTTCGATGGCAATTTATTTGCCGAAAATGCTTTAAATGAAGGTGCTGCATTAGCTTTGGTTGATGACCCCAAGGTTTGCATTGACCATAGATATATTTTAGTAGATGATGCTTTAAAAGCTTTACAAGATTTAGCTTCCTACCATAGGAGAAAGTTAAATATTCCTGTCATTGCAATAGTTGGTTCAAATGGCAAAACTACCAGCAAAGAACTTATTAGCTCAGTTTTGTGTCAGGCAAAATCAATTTTATATACGCCAGGAAATTTTAATAATCACATCGGCTTGCCTTTAACTTTATTAATGTTGAAGGATTCACATCAGTTGGCAGTAATTGAAATGGGAGCAAATCATATCAATGAAAATGCATTTTTATGCAATATTGCTCTTCCCGATTTTGGTATTGTAACAAATAATGGTAAAGATCATTTAGAAGGTTTTGGCAGTATTGAAGGTGTGATTCAATCAAATAAAGAATTATACGATTATTTGAAGCTTAATAATGGTACTGCTTTTGTAAATATACATGATTCAGCATTAATAGAAATGTCGGATGGCATTGAAAATAGAATTTCTTATGCAGCTAATCATAAAGGTAAGGAGTTAAAATCTGATTATTCTTGTTATGCCGATTCATTACAACCTAAAATTAAGTTTAAGCTTAATAATTTGGAAATTGAAAGCAATTTAAGTGGCGATTATAATTTTGATAATATAATGGCAGCTGTAGCTATTGGTTTACATTTTGATTTAAGTGATGAAGAAATTAAAGCTGGAATTGAAGCATATAAACCTAGCAATTTGAGGTCTCAGTTAATAGAAAAGTCAGATAATCATATTTTTCTTGATGCGTATAATGCCAATCCAAGTAGCATGGAATTAAGCATAAAAAATTTCATTCAAATGGATGGGCCGAATAAATTATTGATTTTGGGTGATATGTTTGAAATGGGAAAGTATGAAGCAGAGGAGCATCAAAATATTGCAGATTACTGTAAGACTATTTCAGGTGTTGAAGTTTGGTTGGTTGGTAAAGCCTTTTATAAGACTATATGTGATTTTAGGAAATTTGAACAAACTTCTGATGTTATTGAAGAACTAAAATCGAATCCTATCAGCTCAAAATTTGTCTTTTTAAAAGGTTCAAGAGGAATGAAATTGGAATCATTAATAGATTTTATTAAATAATTACGTCATCCTGAAAATCTTTAATAGCTACATCAATCGATTGAGTAGGGATTTAATGCCTTAAATCCCTATTTATCAGACCATAATAAAATAGAAATGCCGCTCTTTTGGAGCGGCATTTTTTATAAGTGTACTTTTAGGTTTATTTACCTTTTTTAGTCATTTCACCAACACGGTCCATAACACAACGGAAACCTACTGTTGCTGTTGATTGCTCTTGGTCTAAATATCTGCGAGTACCTGGACTCAACCAATAAGCTCTATCTGCCCAAGATCCACCTTTGTAAACACGAGCAGCGTTATCAACTAATGAACTTGCACCGTAATCATATTTTTGTTCGATATCGGTATAAGTTAATTCGTCTTTGAAACCAATATTGTCAGAACGTTTGTAGTTTCTTCTTTGTGCATTGTCTTCTTCAGTTACATCAACATAAATCAAACGACCTAAGCTATCTTTTTCTGAAATGAATCCGTCAGCATCAGTTTTGTACTTTTTGTAAACGTTACCACGATAAGGATTGAAACCTGTCATATCTTCTAATGAAAGTGGACGATAAACATCACCTGTCCATTCGCTTACATTACCCGACATATGGAACAAACCATAATCATTTGGTAAAAACTTAGCATCTTTTACTTTATGAGTATAAAGAGCACCATCATTTAAATTACCAGCAATACCAGCTCCGTCACCACGACCACGAGTATAGTTAGCATACATTTTACCACGAGTTTTTTCTGTATCACCTCTTCTAAGAGTTAAGCCATTCCAAGGGTAAATTCTTTTTGCATCAATATTTTCGTTGAAAGAAGCAGATTTGAAACCACCAGCAGCATATTCCCACTCAGTTTCTGTTGGAAGGCGATAAGAAGGTAATAAAATACCATCTTCCATTCTAACACCACGAGTTTTTCCACCTGGAGCATAATCTCTTAATTCTTTTTTTACAGAAGGAGTATATAATCCTAATAAATAGGCTTCTGTATTAAAGTTTTGATCACCAGTTTGCTTTTGAATATCTAGATTAACCAAACCTTCACGAACCATAATCATTTCGTTAACACGGTCTGTGCGCCATTTGCAATATTCTGAAGCTTGCACCCAACTAACTCCAACTACAGGATAATCTCTGTAGGCAGGGTGACGCAAATAATACAATACATAAGGTTCGTTGTAAGATAATTTATCTCTCCAAACCAAAGTATCAGGTAATGCTTTTTTATGAATGATAGGGTTATCACCATATTGACGCATTAACCAATGTAAATATTCTAGATAATGAAAATTGGTAACTTCAGTTTCATCCATGTAGAAACTACTAACAGATACACGACGTTTGTAGTTGTTATGGTCGAAAGTCAAATCTTGTTCAGCACCCCCCATTGTAAAGGTACCACCTTCAACAAAAACTAAACCTGGACCAGTTTCTTGTTCTTTGAATTTGTGTTTTTCAAATCCGCCCCATTTAGCATCATTGTATTTCCAACCTGTTGTGCTCGATTTACCGGCACGATTGCAGGAACTTGTATAGAGCGCTAATGCTCCTGCAAGTGTGAATACCAAAGCTTTTGAACTTATTTTCATTTGAGTATCAATTGTTTTTTAGTTGTTTTCTAAATCACTCATTTTTCTTGAATCTTTAAAAGATTGTGGAAAACGGGAAATTTGGAATTTTCAAATATAACGGATTTTTATTAAAAAAAGTCTGAGTGTAAAATTTTATAAATCTGGACATCTTAAGGCTTTGCTACTCCTTCTTCTTCCACCTGTATCTGGCTTAAATTCAAATACCATAGAGATTTCGTGAGAGCCTACTGCTGCTGTAGATGCTTTAGAAATTACAGCATCATAACTATATCCAATTTTAAAATTAGTAAAACGCATACCAATCATGAAAATTGCTGCATCTGCATTTCTCGAAGTTTGGCGAAACCAAGTTCCTAATGTTAATGCTTTTTGTTTTACATAAAATCCTACATTTACTTGATAGAAGTTTCTTTGTTGCATAAAAAGCAAGTTTGGAGATAAAATAATTCTATCTTCTTCGTATCTAGTTTTATTCAAATAAATATTAAAACCTCCATGAACAGTGTATCTTCTTGGTAATCTTAATGCTGATGAATCTGCATTTTGGTAGAAGAAAGATTGGTTTGGTTCAAGTAAATTGTGAATGGCAGCACCTGCAAATAATCTATTGCTAAAAATTAATGTTCCAAAACCAAAATTTGGTATGGTTCTAGTTTCCATTGGAATTGTTTCCTGTGTTTTTAAAATTGGGCCTCGTACAGGATCAAACATGTCACCGAATGTAAATTTGCTAAAATCAAAGGTTTTTTGAACAATTCCACCTTGTAAAGCTGCATTAAATCCCCAATCTCTATTTAATTGTGCATTGTAAGAATAAATAGCAGATGCTGAGCTAGTTGTTAGAAATCCATCCCCAGAAACATCATAAGAACTAATTAATCCAATTCCACTATTAACTCCGCCAATATAAGCGTCAAATGCAGCTACGCCTGTATTATAATTATTTTGTAAGCCAGTGTACTGACTTCTACCAGAGATTGCTAAACGAAGATTTCTACTCGCTCCAGCCATTGCTGGGTTAGTATATAAAGATGCTGCATAGTATTGACTAAGTTGTGGATCTTGTGCTTTTAATTCTGGAAGCAACAAGCTTAAAGTCAGGCAAAAAAGTAATATTTTTCTCATTTGGTTCATGCTAAATATAAATTTCAACGCGAATTATTTTTTCTTATTTCTTTAAGAAATTAAATTCTATTGAATATTTAGAATCTGCAATTTAGAAAATCTTTTTATTTTTTATGTAAAATCGAAGTTTGGAATATTAATTTCCTCTTAAAATTCAGGACAACGCATTGCTCTAACAGTTCTTTTCGGTGTTCTTTTGTGTAATTCAAAAGATAAAGAAACTTCATGTGAGTTAGCTGCACCTGGTCTGGCTTCACTCATAGTTGCATCATATGAGTAACCAATTCTAACTTTAGGGGTTCTGATTCCCAATAATATAATGAAAGCATCTGAATTAACAGCATTGGCTCTATAGTACAATCCTGCTAAAAATGAGCCTCTACTCGCATACATTCCTAAATTCAATTGCTGAAATTGTCTTTGTGATTTTACAATGACATTAGGATAAATATTTGCTCTGTATTTCGGATTTCTGCTTTCAACTACAGGAATTACCAATCCCATATTACCAGTGAATCTTCTTGGAATAGTATTTGGATTTTCTACATCTCCAGTAGAGAAAAAGTCTTGGGTTGGTTCAAATAAATTATGAGCGGCTAAACCAAAATAAAAATTCTTTGAATATCCGGAAATTCCTGCCGCAAAGTTAGTTATGAAAATAGATGGATTTAAATCACCGCCTGTCATATATACTGATTCACTCGGAGGATTGATAAATCCATTTCCTAAAACTATTTGATCATACCAAGTTAACTTAGAGAAATCTACTGATTTTTGAATAACTCCGGCTTGTACTGCTGCTCTCATAGTAAATTTCCTTGTAACAGGAATTTGATAAGAGTACATTACATTTAATCCAACAGTTCTTAATGTACCAACACCTTGTTCATCGAACGTTGCTTGAACACCAAATCCGCCATTAATTGCATCAAAATGTTCATCGTAACTGAAGGTTCCTGTTCTGAACGAACCTGGAATTCCTGGCCATTGTTGCCTAACATTCGTTACAATCCTTCCAACTGTCTGTGTTCCAGCAAATGCAGGGTTCATATAAATTGGATTGGCATAAAACTGAGAAAACTGAGGATCCTGCGCAGAGGCATATTCACCACAAATGGTAATTATAATTAGCAGAAATACGTAGGCCTTTTTATGCCACTTTTGATAAAAGGTCATTATATTATTTTTCGATCCTAGTTTAAAAACAAGTTTGCAATTATAGGGTTTCTGTAAACAATGTTTCAAACGATAACACAATTTGTTTTTCTTTGTTATCGTTTTAAACCAAGTTTACTAATTTTCAATAATAAGTATTTTAAATTCTAACATGCAATATTTTGAGTATTTAAGCCCAAAAAAGATGAAAATTTTCCTTTTTTCGTCGCTTTTTTTTCTTTTTTCTCACTTTTTGGAGGCGAAAGAAATTTTAGTTGAAAGGAAAATTAATTGGAAAAATTCTTCCAATTTTAAGAATTTACCCCATTTCGATGGTGAAATTTTTCTTAAAAATCAGGAATCCACTCCTGTTTTTTCAGAAATTTTAGACCTAAATGGTGAAGAATTTCTTTCAGCTAAACTCATTTTTGAAGATTTTAAACGATTGGATTTTCCAAGTATTGCCTCTTTGGGTGATTTTCCTTCAGATTTTTCTGTAAGAACTTATCCTGCTTTTGAAAAAGGTAAATCTAAATTGATTATTCAGATTGATGCAATAAAAAAGAATGCTGATGCTTTATTGATTTTGCAGAGTTTTAAACTTCAAATTATTACCAAACCTTCTCTAAATAGAATTGCATTAAAAAAAGCTGCTGCAAATTCAGTTTTGGCAACTGGCGATTGGTTTAAAATAGCCACAACTCAAAATGGTATTCATAGAATTGATTATAATGGATTAAGAACAATGGGCATTAATCCAGATTTAATCGACCCAAGAAAGCTTAAACTTTATGGAAACGGAGCTGGCATGCTTCCTACACCTAATAGCGCTTTTAGGTATGATGATTTGCATGAGATAGCAATTCAATTAAAAGGAGAGGAAGATGGGAAGTTTAATACTACAGATTTTATTTTGTTTTATGGCGAATCTCAAATAGACCAATGGGTTTTTAATAAACAATCTGGGACTTACAGTCATCAATCTAATTTATATAGCGATACCACTTATTATTTTATCACAGTATCTGCCGATAATGGAAAAAGAATTCCTAAAATAAGTTCGGAGCCTAATTTTACCCAAGAATCTTCAGAAGCCGATTTTACTTATTTATATGAAAATGAAAAATCAAATTTGACTAAATCGGGCAAAGTTTGGGTTGGTGAGGAATTTGACAGAGTTACTTCTCAAAGTTTTAACCTAAGTATTCCAAATTTAATTGCAGCACAACCATTGCGTATGTTATCTTCTGCAACTTCTAGGTCAATAGTGCCGAGTACATTAGCTGTAACGGTTAATGGTTCAAATGTTCTTTCGCATAATATGGGTATTACGACAGGAGGTTACGATAAGCCGTTTGCATCTGGTTTAAATTATGTTGCTGCTGAATTTTTGGTTTCTAATCAAACCTTAAATGTTAATTATGCATATAATAAACCAGCTAGTGGTAGCATTGCTTGGTTAGATTTTTTTGAAATAGTTGCTCGTATAAACCTAAAAAATTCAAGTGGTAATTTCGTATTTAGAGATAAAAAATCAATTGCTACTGCTGCTAAAACCAAGTTCAATATCAATACAAATCGTTCTTTAAATGTTTGGGATATAACTAATGCAGTAAATCCTTTTGAAATAGAAGGATCTTTTGCTGCAAGTAATTATAGTTTTACTTGTAATACCGATAGTTTAAGAGAATTCGCTGTAATTGATGGAAGTAATTTTCTTCAACCTAAAATAATCGGAAAAATTCTTAACCAGAATCTCCATGCTTTAAGTCCAGCTCATGGCTTAATTTTAACCCATCCTGATTTTTTTGAAGAGGCAAATCGTTTAGCTAAATTTCATAAAGAAAATGATGGTTTAGATATTCATGTAGTTAATATTCAACAAATATATAATGAGTTTTCATCGGGCTCGCAAGACCTTACAGCTTTGAGAGATTTCTTAAAGATGTTTTACGAAAAGACTTTAACCGGTTCGGTAAAATTAGCTGATGTTATGTTATTTGGAAGGGCATCGTACGATTATAAATATAGAATCAAAGTGAACTCCAATTTTGTTCCGGCTTTTCAAAGTTTTGAATCCTTTGACCCAACAACATCTTATTGTAGCGATGATTATATCTGCTTTTTAGATGCGAATGAAGGTAATTGGGATAGAGATGGCGACCCAGGTGAATTGATGGATATTGGATTAGGAAGGTTGCCTGTTTCAAGTGCTTCTGAAGCTGCTGAAATGGTTGATAAATTCATTTCATATACCAAAGAAACCTCGTTTGGTGATTGGAGAAATAAAATGGTGTTTATGGCTGATGATGAAGATTTTAATGCACATCAGAATCAATCAAATAATTTAGCCAATACTGTTGGAAATCGTTTTCCGGAGTACAATATCCAAAAGATTTTTTTAGATGCTTATCCAAGAGAGATTACTGCTGGCGGAGCACGTTATCCAGATGCAAATAAAGCAATGAATAATGCTATTGAAAAAGGATGCCTTATTTTTAATTATACTGGTCATGGAGGTGAAGTTGGTTTAACAGCTGAAAGAGTAATGGGGGTTGAAGATATTAATGCTTGGTCAAACAAAACTAAATTACCATTATTTGTAACAGCAACTTGTGAGTTTAGTAGATTTGATGACCCATCAAGAATTTCTGCTGGTGAAATGGTTTTGTTGAATCCTAATGGTGGAGGAATAGGTTTATTTACAACAGTAAGATTGGTGTATTCGGGTCAAAATGAAATCTTAAATTCTCGTTTTTTTGATAATGTTGGACTTGATTCTGTTTCGCAATTAAATCCACCACGATTGGGTGATGTTTTAATGAAAACTAAGAATTCCTATTTAGATAAAAATACAAGAAACTTTACTTTTTTAGGAGATCCATTTTTGAAGATGTCGTATCCTAAAAATGAAATAATACCAACAGAAATTAATGGTGTTTCAATCCTTCAATTTAATGATACGATTAAGGCTTTAGAAAAAGTTACGATTTCAGGAAAATTAGTTGATAAAAAGGGAGTTTTAATGAGCGATTTTGATGGTGAAATTTTCCCAACTTTATTTGATAAATCAGAAACGTATAAAACTTTGGTTAATAATCCAGAACAAAGCAATCCAATGGAATTTAGAATGCAAAACAATGTATTGTATAGAGGAAAAGCTTCGGTTAAAGCCGGTTTGTTTAGCTTTACTTTTATAGTTCCAAAGGATATTTCTTACCAATATGGTTATGGAAAATTATCTGCTTATGCTAGTAATGGAGTTTCGGATGCATCTGGATATTCAAATTCATTAATTATTGGAGGTACTTCCGATTCAATTGGTTCAGACAAAACGGGTCCAGAATTGAAATTATTTATGAATGATGAAAAGTTTGTAAATGGTGGTTTAACAGATGAGAATCCAACTTTTATAGCCAAATTATTTGATGAAAATGGAATCAATACAACTGGCCGAGGAATTGGAAGAGATTTAACATTGGTTTTAAATAATGAAAATAGCAAAGCAATTGTTGTTAATGATTATTATCAAGCTACCATCAATTCTTATCAAAGTGGAGAAGTAAGGTATAAATTCAAAAATCTACCAATTGGAAAACATACACTTCGTTTCCGCTCTTATGACGCTTATAATAATCCAGCAGAAGCAAATCTTGAATTTGAAATAAAACCAGCTGGAAAACCTTCCATTCAACATGTCTTAAATTATCCAAATCCATTTACAAGAAGCACGGTATTTCATTTCGACCACAATCAGGCTGGACAAGATATCTCGGTTAGCATTCAAATTTTTACAGTAAATGGACAATTAATCAAAACGCTTGATTATGATGGATATGCAGAAGGAAATCACTTTTCTGAATTGAGTTGGAATGGAAATGATGAATATGGAGATAAGTTAGCCAATGGAGTTTATATTTACAAAGTGAAATTCAGGGTTTCGGGCCAAAAGCCAATTGAGCAGTTCCAGAAATTGGTTGTAATTAATTAATAGATGGCAATTTAATTTGTGGATTGCCGTTTTATGTGCTTTCTTAAGGTTTTTCTAATTTTTAGTTTACTTATTTTTAAGGCTAAACTAAATATGGAACAGGTAAAAATTGGATAAGTTAATTGGAAAGTTATTTTTGTTGATTAGTAGATATGAATAAAGTGAAGAATTCAATTATTAAGTTAGGATTTACAGCCCTTATTTTTTCGGGTATTGTAAAGAATAGTGAAGCTCAAGTTACAGTTGGTGGCTCAAATACAGGATTAGATGGTAGACAAAATACCATCACAACGGCTGTCCCTTTTCTAATGATTACACCTGATTCAAGAGCAGGTGGAATGGGAGATTTAGGAGCTGCAACTCCCAATGACCCAAACGCTTTGCATTGGAACATGGCGAAATTTCCTTTTAATGAAAGAAAAGGAGCTGTTTCTTTGTCTTATACTCCTTGGTTAAAGCAGTTGGTTCCGGATATTAATCTTGGATATCTTTCTATATATGGAAAAATCAATGAAAAATCGGCAGTTGCTGGTTCATTGAGGTATTTTTCTTTAGGTCAAATTAACTTTACCGACCAATTTGGTAACAGCACAGGTAATTATACACCAAACGAATTGGCCTTGGATTTGGGTTATGCTTCAAAACTTTCCGACCATTTTTCATTAGGTATTGCTTTTAGATATATTCGTTCTGATTTAGCTGGTGGATTCAATCAATCTCAAACTCCAGTTGGCGCTGGAAATGCGTTTGCGGGTGATATCACTGCTTATTATACCAATAAAACTAGGGTAAAATTAGAAGGTAAAAATTATAAGGTAAATTATGGTTTTGGTGGTGCCATTACAAATATAGGTTCTAAAATTTCTTATACCTCTCAACAGTACGAAAACTTCATTCCAGTAAATTTAAGAATAGGTACATATGGTCAAGTAGAAATCGACCAATATAATACCATTGCCTTAGCTGTTGATTTTACTAAATTATTGGTTCCAACAAATCCTATTTATAAAACAGATTCATCAGGAAGAGTTGTGATTGAAAATGGAAATACAGTTATTTTAGAAGGAATGGATCCAGATGTTCCTTTAATTCAAGGGATGACACAATCTTTTTATGATGCACCAGGTGGATTCAAAGAAGAATTAAGAGAGATAAATTATTCAGCCGGTTTAGAATATTGGTACGATAAACAATTTGCTTTAAGAGCTGGTTATTTTCATGAAAGTCCTACCAAAGGAAATAGAAAATATTTAACATTTGGAACTGGTTTTAAATTCAGTGTTTTCGGATTAGACTTATCATATTTAGTGGCAATCGGACAAAACCATCCATTGAATAATACTTTGCGTTTTTCTTTCTTGTTTGATTTTGATGCTTTTGCTAGTCAAACAAAAGATGAGAAAAAGAAAAATGATGACGAAATAGCCGAATAATATGAGAATAGGTTTCGGGTTTGATGTTCATCAATTAGCAGAAAATAGACCATTTATTTTAGGTGGAATTAAAATTGATTCTGAAAAAGGAATTCTTGGGCATAGTGATGCTGATGTGCTCTTCCATGCTATTTCTGATGCAGTTTTAGGAGCACTTGCTTTAGGTGATATTGGGGAACATTTTCCAAATACAGATAAAAGTATTGAAGGAATTAATAGCGGTTTAATTTTATCAAAATGTATTTCATTGATAGAAGAAAAGGGCTATTTCGTTGGAAACATTGATACTTGTATTGTTTGTGAAAAGCCAAAAGTCATGCCTCATGCAAAAGCTATGAGGGAATCAATTGCAAGTTTATGTCATGTTTCTATTGATGATGTTTCCGTTAAAGCTACTACCAATGAAAAAATGGGTTTTATAGGCAGAGGTGAAGGAATTGTTGCTTATGCTACGGTTCTGCTAAAAAAATCATAGAACTTTCTTTTAAATTATTCTTCTTAGTTTTTTTGCTTCCTAAAATCGACTTAAATTGAGCACCTCATATGATGCTCAGAGAACAATATCAACAACGATTTGATTCGATTTTAAAGGATTTAAATCAGCAGCAACTAAAAGCTGTTCAGGCAATTGATGGCCCGGTTTTAGTAATAGCAGGCCCAGGAACAGGTAAAACGCAAATTTTAGCGGCCAGAATTGCAAACATTCTTGTTGAAACCGACACCTTACCCGAAAATATTCTTTGTTTAACTTATACAGATGCAGGAACAATTGCCATGAGGAAGCGCTTGCTTTCCTTTATTGGGCCTGATTCTTACCGTGTTGCAATACATACATTTCACTCTTTTTGTAACATGGTTATTCAAGAAAATCTCGATGTATTTGGATTCAGAAATTTAGACCCTGTTGATGAATTAGAGCAAGTTCAAATATTAAGAGCAATTATTGATGATTTGCCTAAAAATCATCCATTAAAAAGATATACTGGTGAAGAGTATTTTGAGAGTGATAGAATGAAATCTCTTTTTGATATTATGAAAAGAGAGGATTGGAAGCCTGAATATTTATCTCAAAAAATTGAAGCTTATTGTAAAGAACTAGAGTTTAGAGATGAATATATTTACAAAAGAGCCGGTACAAGAAAGGATGGAACTAAATTCTCAAAAGGTGATTTGAATACCGATAAACTTAATGAAGAGCTAAGGAAAATGGAATTGCTGAAGGCCGCAGCAAATTTGTTCGATGATTATAACAAGAGACTTCAAGAATTAAAGCGTTACGATTTTAACGATATGATTCTTTGGGTAATTAAAGCGTTTCATGAAAATTCAGGTTTATTGGCATCTTATCAAGAAAGATTTTTGTACTTTTTGGTTGATGAATTTCAAGACACATCAGGCTCACAAAACGAATTGCTTCAAAAACTCATACAGTATTGGGATAAACCAAATGTTTTTGCAGTTGGTGATGACGACCAAAGTATATACAGGTTTCAGGGTGCAAATGTTGAAAATATAGTTCAGTTTCAAAGTCAGTTTAAAGACCACTTAGAATTGATTCCTCTTGAAAATAATTATAGAAGTACTCAAACTATTTTGGATATTTCAGCTCAAGTAATAAAGAATAATAAAACCAGAATTTTAGAAGATAAAACGC
Source organism: Bacteroidia bacterium (assembly GCA_051861545.1). Classification (GTDB taxonomy): domain Bacteria; phylum Bacteroidota; class Bacteroidia; order UKL13-3; family UKL13-3; genus CAISCU01. Next base: position 163,999 of record JBIMKP010000002.1, read on the forward strand.
TGTCTGCAAAAGGACCAAATGCTAAAGATTTAACATATAAACCCAGTATTTGGACTTGCCACAATGCATTACACGAAGCATTTGCAATTACAGAAAATATTCTACAATTGCATGCAGCAGGTGTTCCACTAAAAGAAATAGCGGTTTTGTATAAAAACCATACACAATCAAACGAAATCATAAAATTCTTACAGAAAAAAGGATTAGGAATTAATACCAGAAGAAGGGAAAATATCTTGCAATGGCCTGTCATAAGAAAGATAATTCAAGTGATGCGTTATGTTGATGCGGAGAGCAGAAAGGCTCATAGTGGCGAAACCTATTTATTCGAGATTTTACATTATGATGAATTCAATATTCCACTTTTAGAATTAGCATCTATATCAACAGAAATTGCAAGAAAGAATTTCGATAATAGAAGTACTTCCTGGAGAGATGAATTAAAGTCTCTAGCTACTAAAAAACAGCAAAGTTTATTTGAGCCAGAAAAGGATGTAACATCATTGGTTAAGTTCACACAAACCATTGAAAGTTTAATAGGTGAGGTGCATAATGTTACTGTTCAGGAATTGATTCAAAAAATCATTAATCAATGTGGATTTTTATCAGCAGCTTTAGGTGGAGCAGACCAAAGTTGGCAAATGGAAATGATTAATACCTTTTTTGGTTTCATTAAAACAGAATGTAGTAAACAAACAAGTCATCAATTAAAATCAATAGTAACTTTATTGAATTTAATGGTAGAACAAGAAATTTCACTTCCAGCTGAAAGGGTTTATTACAGTGAAGATGGAGTGAATTTTATTACAGCTCATTCATCTAAAGGTTTGGAGTTTGACCATGTATTTTTATTGGGTGTAAATAGTCAGAAATGGGATTCAAGTAAAACCCGGAATCAATATAAAATGCCCGATAATTTATTCAATCATACTGAAGAGGAAATTGAAGAAGCGCGAAGGTTGTTTTATGTTGCATTAACTAGAGCCAGAAAACAATTGGTAATTAGTTATCATCAACATGATTTAAAGGGTAAAGAATTAGAACCAAGTTTATTTGTTGCTGAAATTCGTGAAGCTGGCTTGGCAGATGAATTGGAAGTTTTTATGCAAACTGAAGACCTCAGTAATTTTATTGCAGGTATTAACGAACAAAAAGAAATTGAGCTTCCAAAAAGTTTATTGGATTCACCTTATATTGATAGTTTAATAGAAAAATATACATTAAGTGTTACACATTTGAATGCTTATTTGCACTGTCCTTTGTCTTTTTATTTCAATAATTTTATTAAAGTTCCAGCAGCTAAAAGTGGTGCATTAACATTTGGTTCTGCAGTGCATTATGCATTAGAAATGTTATTTAAAAAGATGAATGAAAATCCCGAAAAACAGTTTCATGATTCCACCAAATTTTTAAGTGATTTTAGGTGGTATATGAAAAAGCATCAGGATAGTTTTGTTGAAGCAGCATACGAAAGACGATTGGAGTACGGAGAACAAATTCTGGTGAAGTTTTATGATCAATATATCAATTATTGGAATAAGGTTACAAGTATTGAAAAGAGTTATAGGAATGTTGTGATGAAAGGAGTTCCTATCAATGGTAAATTAGATAAACTTGAGTTTGATGGTAATTTTGTAAATGTGGTTGATTATAAAACCGGCAATTATAAAAAAGCTTTGAAGAAATTTGGACGTCCTAATGATGAGAAAGTTCAAGCAGATATTGCAAAAGGAAAAGAACCTTCTTTTGAAGATGTTAATGGTGGTGATTATTGGAGACAGGCGGTTTTTTATAAGTTGATTTTAGATTACGATCAAACCAAGCAATGGGAAATGAGAAGTGCTGAATTTGATTTTGTGGAACCTGACCAAATTGATGGCCACTTTCATAAAGAAAAAGTAGCAATTACTCCAATAGATTTAGAAATAGTAAAGAAGCAAGTAATTGATGTTTACGGGAAAATTAAAGCAAAGGAGTTCTCTAAGGGTTGTGGTAAAGAAGATTGTGATTGGTGCAATTTTACTAAGGATTGGATGAAAGGAAAAGAATTATTGGCAGCACCAAATACAGTAGAAGAGGAAGAATAATTATGCAAACAACTAACAAGTATTCTACTATTTATTATGTTGGATTGGGTATTGTTTTTATATATGCAATGCTAATTTTTGGTGGTTTCGTAAATTTAATTTTTGGACAATCTTTAACTTCTTTAACTGCGCCTTTATCGATAATAAGTTTTGTAGCGTTATTTTCATTTTATTTAAATAGAACAGCTCAATTCAAATGGCTTAAATCTATAATCATTCCCTTAGTTTCAATAGGTATTTTTGGTATTTGTTTATGGTGGGCTACATTTTTTCATGAAACATTATTTGATGCTATTTGGTACCATCATGATGCGGTTTATAATTTGGCTAAATCCTGGAATCCTTATAAGCGTTATTTGGCTGAGGAGGAAACTGCTTATTGTTTTTATTATTTAAACTATTTTCCTACTGGTAATTGGGTTTATGGAGCTTCAATTTATTTGTTCACACAAACAATTGAGGCCGCAAAAGGTATAAGTTTGGCGCTTATTTTAGCTTCATCATTTATATTATGTGGGGGTTTATTGGCAAATAACTTCGGCTGGAGCAAATGGAAGTCAGTAAGTATTGGAATTCTTATTTCATTGAATCCAATTACATTATTGAATTTGTTTACCTTTTATTTAGATGGGCCTATTGCAATTGTTTTAAGTTTAGGTATCATTTTCATTGCTGTACAAATATTTGGCAAAGACGAAACGGCATGGCTTCCTGCATTTATTTGTTTTGCTATTTTAACACATCTAAAAATAACAGGAACTGTTTATACCGTAATTTTTATGATGGTTTTTGCCATTTTAGTTGTAATAAAATCAGCAAAAAACTGGAGAATTTGGTTTCTAAGGTTTTCACTTTTTGTAATGCTTATTGTAGGTGTTTTTGGTTACCATCCTTTTATATCAAATACAATAGAAAAGGGACATCCATTTTTTCCGGTGGTTGAAACTCCTGAAATCAATTTTTTTGGTGATGTGAATTATCCTGAAAACTTTAAAGGTTTAAATCGATTTGAAAAATTTACGATTTCACTTTATTCAGAAGCAGGTTGGATTAGAACACCAAATGTGACTAAATTCAAAACACCATTTACCTTTGATGGTTTAGGAAGTTATGGTAGTGGAATTCCTGATATAAGTGCATTTGGACCGTTATTTCAGGAAGCATTTAGTTTAGCACTTATTGTTTTTTTATTGGGTTTGATATTCAACAAAGACAAAAAGTATAAATGGTTTATTCTTGGATTTACTCTGGTTTTACTGATTAGTATTTTTATCAATCCTGAAGCTTATATATTTAGATATGTACCACATTTTTGGCTACTCACAGTTGTGTTTGCTGCTTCTTTATGGGAACATGCACAATTAAAATGGTTAAGTTTTATTTGTCTATTAGGCTTATTTTTTAATGTTTACCGAATGGAAGTTAAAGTGATAAGTGCGGTTAATCAAAAAACTAAAGAATTAAATTCCTATTTAGAATTGTTAATAGGGAATGAAGATGACTATGCAATTGATTCGGGTTGGGCTAAATCTTTTAAAATGCGATTAGGTGAAAACAAAATTGATACATCGAAATTAGTCTGGATAAGTCCAACTGATACTCCATTTACAGAACTTCCGGGTTCACTTGGGGGAAAATTCAAGTTAAGAAGTGCTTTGATAGCACAATGATTTTTTTACATTTGAAGTCCAAATACCAAACCAACAAGCATGTCAACGGAAAAAATATTAATCATTGGCTCAAATGGCCAAATTGGCCTTGAGTTGGCCGCAACCTTACGTAAGAATTATGGTTTCGATAATGTTGTTTGCGGCGATTTAAGAGCCTTAGATAATCAAGAAGGGCCATTTGAGGTATTAGATGTATTAGATAAAGATAGGTTTCATGAAATTGTTAAAAAACATGGAATTACTCAAGTTTACCTTTTAGCTGCTTTATTAAGTGCAACAGCAGAAAAAAATCCAAAATTTGCCTGGGATTTAAACATGAATGGTTTGTTCCATATTTTAGATGCTGCCAAAGAAGGACTGATTAAAAAAGTTTACTGGCCTAGTTCTATTGCGGTTTTTGGTCCAAGCACTCCTAGAGTTAATACTCCTCAATACACTGTAATGGAACCAAACACCATTTACGGAATTAGTAAACAAGCAGGGGAGAGGTTTTGTGAATATTACCACCAGAAGTATGGTGTAGATGTAAGAAGTATCAGGTATCCTGGTTTAATTGGTTGGAAAAGTGCTCCGGGTGGAGGAACAACTGATTATGCAGTTCATATTTACCACGAAGCCATTAAAAATGCTTCATATACCAGCTTTTTAGCGGCAGGTACAACACTTCCAATGATGTACATGGATGATGCAATCAGAGCAACAATCGAGTTAATGGAAGCGCCAGCCGAACAAGTTAAAATTAGAAGCAGTTACAATGTTGCAGGTATGAGTTTTGATCCAGAAGGTATTGCTGCAAGTATCAGAAAACATATTCCTAATTTTACTTTGAGTTATAATCCAGATTTTAGACAAGCAATTGCCGATAGCTGGCCTCAAAATATTAATGATGCTGAAGCACGTGAGCATTGGAATTGGAAGCCGGAATTTGATTTGGATAAAATGACAGATGTGATGCTTACTAATTTGAAGTAATCAAATAGAGTTTAAACAAAAAGCCATTCGTTTTGCGAATGGCTTTTTTGTTTAAACTGTTTAACGAATATCCGCAAGTTTGCCAGTAAATTAGATTAGTAAAACTCTAAATATTTTAAATTTGATTGATGAAATGTATGAAGGCAATATAAATTAAAAATAGAATCTTGTTTATTACGAAATTTCCTAAAATCCCATAGGGATGACATTATTGTAGTAAACAAAAATGAATGAATTCCCCAGACCCCAAAACGGACGCGAACCGAAGGTTTGCGTCCGTTTTGGGGTCTGGGTGCTATTATTAATTTACTGGTAAAGAAACGGATAATCTTAAACTGTTTTATTAATCCTCCTCTTATTCTAGAAAGAAGTTTAATCAAGATTCTTTGATTTTAAACCCAGATTATGCATTGGAATTCGTAATGAGGGGCAAAAGACCAAAGAAATTGGCAGTTTCGTGAGTAAAGCATACAGGACTAGTATGGTGCATGAGGGAAACAGAGTTTACGTCCAATTTCAAAGGTATTTTGACCAGTAATAGAAAATCTAATGCATATTCTGGGTTAAAGGATATTAATATTCATTAAAATCAACTATAAAATTTCTACAAATTCTTAAATTCCTTAAGGGATAATATGAATAAAGAAAACATGATACAAGCTATCGGGGACTTAAATTTTAGTGAAAAATTGTTCAGTTAAAATCTATTTTATTTTTAAAAATATAAAATCATTTCCGGTAAACATGAGTATGCACATCTAATTATTATAGAATACCTAATTTCTTTTTACGGTTTTCTATTTAGGGCCTACTGAAAAAGACAGAAACAGGACAGATTTTAGACGCTGCCAAAGTATACCGAATGCATTTTGTTAAAGTCCAATAAATTGGCCTAAACAAAATTGCCTCGGTATTAAACTGTTTGATTTCCATTTTGTGTTTAAGATGTATATATAATACTTCAATTTGGCAGCAACGACTAAGATGGCCTTGTTTCTGTCTTTTAGTAAATTGAAAACTAATTATTCTTAAAACCTTTGCATTTGATTTATAAAAAACTAATTCAATTGATTGATAATTAGTGTTATTTAAGATTTTTGGCAGGCCCTATTTAGCTCTTAAATAGTCCTGAGTTGTTACGGTAAATTGTTTTCTAACATAATTTGGATTTACCATTTCATATCTCTTATAATTATTAATAAGTAAAATGTTATTTATGGTATCATTATTACTTCTCATGCCTATTGTTTGAATTATTCTTTTTCCATCTTCAAAATCAATTATTGCAGAATCTATCGAATATGTTAAATTATAACTTGGACCTCTTGGAGCTATTTGCAAAGATCCTTCATCCACTAAGATAGAATCATTTGAATTTATTGAAATCTCTTTAAACAATTCGTTATTTGGGTAGAAAAATGAAATTTTAACATTCTTGCTTGTTTCATTTTTGATGAAAAAACGAAATAGAATTGTTTTTTGATTTGAATCATCTCTTTTACAACTAATTATAATTGAGAAAAACGACACTAAAATCAAAAGCTTTTTCATATTTTATGTATTGTAATCCTTTACGATTTGTAAATAATTGATTTAAATGCAAATTGAAACCATCAATGGTTTAAAATTTTTATTTGAATACCGTTTCCACTAACAAGATATGGATAAATTTCTGTTACCGATAAATATTTCCCTTGTTGTATTCTTTAATGCAATTGGTGAGGTGTTTGTTGTATGGATCGAGCATTAAATAGGTCCCAACTCCATTTAGAATTCCTGTTACTCCAATTCCTATCCAGAATTCTGTTTCATTTTCACTTATAATTGCAAGTGTAGCAGGTACTATTGAAAGAAGTTCTAAACCTATGCTGATTGCTTTAATTCTTCTAGCTTTTTTGAATGATTTAAAAGCATTTGGATTGTTTTTAACTAAGGGTTTTAATTCACTAAGTTGAAGTGCAGTGCTACTTTTAACAGCATAAATAGTTCCAAAAAAATTCACTGCTTGCAGAGAATCTGTTTTATTTTGAGCTTTAGAAGATTGGAAAGTAAAAAGTGCTAAAATGAATAAAAATGGAATAGAGATTTTTTGTGACATGGTATAGTTGTTGGTATCCATGTAAAACATTGTTTTATGAATAGAGTTTGTCTGCTAAAAGTAAAACTTAGTTTTTAAGTTTGATACCTTCTCCACAACCACAATCACTGCCACAAGCTCCTGCTTTTTTCTTGAAGAAAAATCGTTTTAAAATATAATAAACAGCCAAACTGAATATGAGGAAAACCGGAATTATTTGCCAATCAAAGCTCATAAAATTTAGTTTAAAAATGGATTGAATTTCTTTTCATCTCCAATATTGGTTGTTGGTCCATGACCACTGTATACTAAACAATCATCAGGCAAAGTAAATAGTTTGGTTCTGATAACATCAAGTAAAAGCTGATGATTTCCACCTGGTAAATCGGTTCTGCCAATGCTTCTACTAAAGAGAACATCACCTGATATAACAAAGTTTTGATTAGGGTTATAGAAACTTAATGAAGCTATTGAATGGCCGGGTGTAAAAAGTATATCAAAGCTTGAATTACCAAAATTTAGTTTTTGAGTATCATCAATAAAAACCAATTCTTTTGGCATTTCTTTGGTTACAATTCCGAAAAAATCTGCCCATCTTCCAGTTTCTTCATAGGTTTTTAATTCCTCTTTATGCAAATGCAAAGGAAGATTCCAAAACTCAGAAACGAAATTATTGCCTAAAATATGGTCGATATGACAATGAGTGTTTACTAGTAAAACTGGATTGAGTTGTTTGCCTAGGATAAAATTTTTGAGTTCATCCTTTTCTTTCTGGGAATAACACCCAGGATCAACTATCATACATTGTAATGTTTCGTCCCAAACAACATAAGTGTTTTCGTGGAAATCGTTGAATTCAAAAGATTTAATTTCAATCATATTACAAATATCTAAAAAAACAGTTGAAAGGAATTTAATTTAAAACTAAGGAACCGGATCATGTCCATGTCCACCCCAGGGGCCACAACTTGAAATTCTTTTAATAGTTAACCATAATCCTTTAATGGGGCCATGTTTTTGAAGAGCTTCTATTCCATATTGACTGCAGGTTGGAGTATACCTGCATGCATTTGGGAGTAATGGTGATAAAAGCAGTTGGTATACTTTTATTAAAATTACAAAAGGAAGGCTAAGTATTTTTTTCAAAATTAGAGGCTAATTTTTGCAGGGCCTTCACAAAGATATCCATAGTTAATTGAAAATCCATTTCATCGGGCCCTTGATAAAAAATACCTAAAGCAATTTTGGTATGATTAGAATTTAAATTTTGTAAAAGCGAGTTTTTATTGAGGCGATAAAATTCTCGTATTTGCCTTCGAATTCTATTTCTGGTATGAGCTCTTTTGAATCTTTTTTTAGGGCAAACAATAATTATCCTGCAAGAAGCATCAAGCTCATCATCAATTTTTAACCAAACAAAACGAAAAGGAGCGACATGGAAAGAAGGATTACCTTTTTGAAACAAGGCATTGATATGACTTCTATTAGAAAGCCTTTCAGCTTTTGTAAGTTTGTACTCTTCCATGCAAAAAAAAATCCGGTATAACCGGATTCAATTTTATTCGCTTTAACAAATGGCGTTAATTGAGAAAGACTCAATTATTTTTTGTGACGCTTTTCGTCTGAAACGGTTAATTTTTTACGACCACGAGCTCTTCTAGAAGCCAAAACTTTTCTACCGGAGGCACTAGCCATTCTTTCACGGAATCCATGTTTGTTTCTTCTTTTTCTGATTGATGGGTTATAGGTTGGTTGTGCCATGACGTCTAAATTTTTTAAGGACTGCGAAGATAAGGGGAATTTTTATCTCTGCAAATATTTTCTTCTTTCCTGAATAATTTTTTCCCTGTTTTTCTACTTTTTTTGTGAATTTTCCTAAAAAAAGGAAGAACTGAAGGGAGAATCAGCTTGCTAAAAAAAAAGAGTGTCGAAATCTCGACACTCTTTTTTCAATTCTGATCTACTAAAGATTAGTGAGCAGCTTCAGTTGTAGCAGCAGCTGAATCAGGCATCATAGATGCTTCTAAAGCAGCTAAAGAATCAGCAGTACGAGTAGCAGCTTCGATGCTATCAGCGATTCTTTTTTCTTCCATTTTCTTTTTTTCTTCAGCTGAAGGACCACAAGCTACGATAGCCAACATAGCAGATGCAGCAACGATTGATAATACTTTTTTCATTTTGCTTTTAAATTAATTTGTTTCTAAAATTCGGTGCAAATATATGCTTTACTTTCAAATTACCAAATACTTAACTATTTTTTTCTAAAATAAATTGTAATTGGGCATCCTTTGAAGTCGTAAGCATCTCTTAATTTGTTTTCTAGATAGCGTTTGTAGCTCTCATTTATGTATTGAGGTAAATTACAAAACATTACAAATTTTGGATTTCTGCCAGGTAATTGGGTGACATATTTAATTTTAACAAACTTTCCTTTTACAGAAGGAGGTTGGTTTGCAGCAATCACTTCTCCAAAAAATTCATTCAACTCTGAAGTTGAAATTCTTCTGGTTCTGTTTTCATAAACATGCAAAGCTTCTTCAATTACTTTGAAAATTCTTTGTTTTTCAATGGCCGAAATAAATAAAATAGGCACATCATCAAAAGGCTTCAAACGTTCTTTAATTGCCAACTCAAATGTTCTGGCAGTTTTAGTGTCTTTATCAATTAAATCCCATTTATTTACTAAAACCAATAAACCTTTGCTGTTTTTTACTGCCAGATTTACTAGGTTTAAGTCTTGTTGGTCAACTCCTACAGTCGCATCTATCACCAAAATGGCAACATCACAATCTTCAAGAGCTCTTAAAGACCTCATCACGGAGTAGAACTCAATATCTTCTTCTACTTTCTTTTTTCTTCTAATACCTGCAGTATCAACCAGAATTAATTCTTTTCCATACAAATTATAATGAGAATGAATAGCATCTCTTGTTGTTCCAGCGATATCGGTTACAATGTTTCTGTCTTCACCCAATAATGCATTAACTAATGAAGATTTTCCAACATTTGGTCTACCAACAACAGCAATTTTAGGTAAAATAACTTCCTCTGTTTCTACCAAATCTTCAGCAGGAATTAGGTTTATTATAGCATCTAATAAATCACCTGTTCCACTTCCGCTAGTAGATGAAATTAAATGCATTTCTTTAAAACCTAAGCTGTAAAATTCAGCAGCTTCATATTGCTTTTCAAAACTATCAACCTTATTTGTAACAAGGATTACCGGCTTTTTGCTTCTTCTTAATAAATCTGCAAACGATAAATCTAAATCTGTAATACCAGTTTGAACATCAACCATAAAACAAAGCACATCAGCTTCTTCTATGGCAATTTTTACTTGTTCGCGAATAGCAGCTTCGAAAATATCAGCACTACTAGGCACGTAACCTCCGGTATCAATTAAAACAAATTCTCTGGTTTGCCACTCGGCTTTTCCATAATGACGGTCTCTGGTAACGCCGCTAAAGTCATCAACGATGGCTTTACGGTCACCCATAATACGATTAAAAAGGGTAGACTTACCCACGTTTGGTCTTCCAACTATAGCAACAATATTTCCCACTCTCCAAAAAAATTAGCCTGCAAAGCTAAGCAAATTAAATGGATTCAGGCGAATTTGTTTGAAGCTAACTAATTAAAAACTATTGAAAATGAGGCTTATTCAGTCTCGTAACCAAATTGTTTTAGGGTTCTATCGTTGTCTCTCCAATCTTCTTTTACCTTCACAAAGGTTTGAAGGAATATTTGTTTTTTAAAGAATAATTCTAAGTCACGACGAGCTGCAATTCCCATATTTTTAATGGCAATTCCACCTTTTCCAATCATAATTATTTTTTGTGAAGCACGCATTACATAAATTACTGCGCTTATTCTAATTATTTTTTCTTCTTCTTTAAAACTCTCAATTTCTACCTGAACTGAGTAAGGAATTTCTTCTTTGTATCTCAATAAGATTTTTTCTCTGATGATTTCAGATGCAACAAATCTTTCACTTTTATCTGTTAATTGGTCTTGATCGTAAAATGGAGCTCCAACTGGTAAATATTCCATCAATGATTTTAGAATGATGTCCATATTAAACTGATTGCTAGCAGAAGCCGGAATGATTTCTTTAAAAATTTCCAGCTTTTTCCAGAATTCAATTTTAGCTACAACCTCTTCTTGAGTATGTTCATCAATTTTATTGATAATGCACAAAACCGGAGTTTGAATCAATTTCAGCTTTTCAATTAATTCCGGTTCTTCATTGTATTCATTGAAATCTGTCATGAATAAAACTAGGTCACAATCAGCTAGACTTTCATTCACAAACTTCATCATACTACCTTGAAGTTTGTATTTAGGTTCTATAATTCCTGGGGTATCAGAAAAAACAATCTGGCATTCATCTGTATTGTAAATTCCTTTGATACGATGACGGGTTGTTTGGGCTTTTTGAGTTGCTATAGAAAGTTTTTCACCAAGAATTGCATTCAGCAAAGTTGATTTTCCTACATTAGGTTTGCCTATTATGGCAACAAATCCAGATTTAAATGACATACTGCAAAGAAAAGGAATATTTCTTTAGTGAGGTTGATTTCGTTTTCCAAACAACACAATTACTGATACAAAACAAATTCCGCCTAACAATAATTGTTGTGTATTGCTGATTTTTAATTGCAAACTTGGACCTAAATCTAAAGATGTATATAGATTTGTTTCGTTTCCTGATAACATCATAATAATGCCAATAAATAAAATTATCAATCCAAATAAAATTAAACTTAGGATTCTGAAATTTTCTTTTGCTGATTTTGGCATACTGCAATTTGACGATAAAAATCAACTATTGAAAATGAATAATAAACCTTTTGGATGAATTTGGAGTTAATTGTATTAGAAACTAAACGTAATTTTTAGAATATTTTTTTGGTTTTTTTGAAGAAATATTGATATTTAGCCGATGGAGCAGACTATAGAAAGTGAAGAGGAGGATTATTTATACATTCAAAAATCTCAGATTTCTGATGCCGGAATGGGATTATTTACGGCGATTGATATCTTCAAAGATGAAATTATTTCTATTTTCAAAGGTGAAGTGTTGAGCCAAAAGCAAGCTAAAATTAGGGTTCTGAAAAAGGAAGACAAATATTTTATGAATTTACCCAATGGCTTGGTTTTTGATACTTCATTAACTGATTGTTTTGCAAAATATGCCAATGATGCAGAAGGTTTTTCAAAATCTGATTTTACCAATAATTCAATTATCAAACTAGAAGGCACGAATAAAATATGTTTGGTTGCCAAAAGAAAAATTAAAGCGGGCGAAGAGATTTTTTGTGCTTATGGCAAAAAATATTGGGATAAACACAAGTAGGATTTGTTTGTTATTTAGATGAATTGGAGGATTTAAGTTCAATCCATTTTGATAGATATTTTTTGCTTTGATTGAATTCTGTTTGAAGCAATTGACCAATAAAATTCAATTTTCTTAGTTTGATTCTATTTTGAATAACGAAGTTTGTTTTATCGATTAGAGTGTTTTTAAAAGATTCAGCATTAAACTTGTTTCTGATGCAATGATGACCCAACAGAATGGCATCATTCCATTTTTCTTCATTGGTATATAATTCAATGGCCGCTTCAATTAGGTTTTGGTGATTGTTTTGAATAAAATCCTTGTAAATAACTGAATCTAAAATACCTTCAGCACCAATATCTGTTGTGATAAAAGGGCATGAATACAACATTGATTCTAGAATTTTTCCTTTTAATCCGGCACCAAAAGGAATAGGAGCAAGTAGACATCTATATTTTAGGAAAAGTTCTTCTGAGTTTTCTGCTCTTCCTTTTACAATAAATCCATTTTTTTCATTGCTTAAGTTTAAAAAATGCTCTGAAACATAAGCTCCATAAATATGCAATTCAGCATCGGGTAGTTTTTTCTTTAGTAATGGCCATATTTTTTCCTTTAAAATTTGAACTGTTTGTTTATTGGGTTCATGGTAAAAATTGCCGATAAAAAAGTAATCTTTTCTATTATTAAAAGAAGAGCCGTGATTGATATTTTTGGTATCAAATGACAGGGGTAGATAAAGTAAAATTTCCTCCGGGATATTAAATATTGATTTAAGTAAATTCATTTCATATTCTGAAATGATAATGGAAAAATCACAGCGATAAATAGAAGCAATTTCTCTCTTAGCTAAATCAGAGAATAAATTATTTTCAGTAAAATCCCTTTTTTCTTTAAAGGCTGTTTGACGTGCATTTCGTAAAAAGTGTAAATCTTCTGTATCAAGAATTTTAATGGCATCGGGACAAATTTCTGAAACCCTCCATCCAAATTGTTCTTCTACCATAAATCTATCAAACAATACAACATTTGGATTCAGTTTTTTGATAAAATCATCAAAAGAAGAATGATTTAGCTGAACAATAGAATAGTCGATATTGATTGTTTCTAAAGGAAATTTAAAAGCAGAATCTGCGGCGGTGCTAACGAAATGTATTTTCCAATTATTTGATTGAAATGATTCGATGATTTGCATCATTCTATACCCTGCAGCAGAAGAATTAGGTTCGGGCCAAACGGAGCCAATTATGAGTAAAAGAGGGTTTGAAATCATGCAGCCACAAATAAAAGAAATAAACTGATTGCTTTTTTGAAATTGAAAAGGGGTAAATTTGGCGGCATATGTTAGGATTAAAATTAAGTACCGACCCTCGCTGGGTAAATATTGTTGAATCAAATATAGAAGAGATTTTAACGGATCATGCTTGGTGTGAGCAAAAGGCTGCAACCAATGCCATTACAATTATCACCCAGAATTCAGACCACCAAGATTTAGTTACAGATTTATTGGAAATTGCTAAAGAAGAAATTGAACATTTCAATCAAGTTCATGAGCTTATTAAAGCTAGAGGATTGAAATTGGGAAGAGAAAGAAAAGATGATTATGTAAACGATTTGGTTAAGTTTTTAAAGAAAGATGGAAGCAGACAGCAATCGTTTTTAGATAGATTATTGTTTTCTGCCATGATTGAAGCCAGAAGTTGTGAAAGATTTAAAGTATTATCTCAGAACATTCAGGACAAAGAACTAGCCAAATTCTACCACGAATTAATGGTAAGTGAAGCTGGACATTATACAACGTTTTTAGGTTATGCTAGAAAGTATTGCGGGGAATTGGACATTGAAAAAAGATGGCAAGAATGGATTAACTACGAAGACAGTATCATCAGAAATTACGGAAAGAAAGAGACTGTGCATGGGTAGGGTTTGATGCATATACTAAGGCTAGTTTTCATCCTGATTTTGATCTGTTTTTTTTAATAATTCATCAAGAGTAAAAGTTTGGGATTTCTTTTCTTCATCGCTTAATTCCTTGTATTCTTCCATTGATTTTTCAAGCGAGGCTAATTGCTCTTGTATTTCATCCTCATCAAATGCGAAAAATGTCATTTCATAAAGACAATGTGAAATGATTTCTAATTCATTAAATTCATTCAAAGTACTTTGACTAATATTCATTCCAAGCCATTCGTTCCATTTGGTGGATGCTAATGAATAACTATCAGAACTTGAATTTTGGTCATGATTTATTTCACACCCTGAAACATCAATATAAAAATCGGATTCTTCAGAACCTATTTTGGTTAAAATAATCTCTAGATTTATATCAATAAACTCCAAACTTTGGAGCTTTTCAAACACATTTTTGTATTCATCCAATAAATGTTCCTCATCTGGATATAAGCTTAAAAAAGTATTTTGAAGACTCTGCCAATTATTGGTTTTAATTAAATCATTTAGTTTCATAGTGCAAATTTAGAACGAATTTAATACTAAAGATTTTAGTTCATATGAATTCACCTTGAAGAAATGAATTGCTTATAGGAGTTTTATTTATTAGAAGTAAATCCTAATATATCTTTTGGAATTTCGGTGATTAAAGAAAGTAGGTGTAGAATTTTCCTTTGGAGTAAAAAAGAAAAAGCCCTCGAAAGGGCTTTTAGTTTTAATGTTGCGGAGGCGTCCCGAAAGTATTCGGGATCGATAGCTATCGGGATGAAACCTACGTCCGTCCTTTAGCAGACGGATGGATATTAGCCCATAGAGCCATTACTTCAAAATAAAAGGGCACAAAAAAAGAAACCAGCCGAAGCTGGTTTCTTTTTTTGTTGCGGAGGCAGGACTCGAACCTACGACCTTTGGGTTATGAGCCCAACGAGCTACCACTGCTCCACTCCGCGATTTAGGGATGCAAAAATAGGAAAATTATTGGAACCTGCAAACTATTTTGCAAATAATCCCTAAAGAGGTGGATTTCAGTCGAATAATCCACCCCGCATAGAGCTTTCTTCATCTACAGTGCAGCCAAAGCCGTTTTAATTTCATTTAAATTGAATGGTTCGGGCTTTAATTCTAGTTTTTCGTTTGAGCTAAATTTCTTCGTTTCCTTTAAAAATAATGGTCCCAAATTTTTATCGAAACTCATCATGATTACGTTTATTTCCTTGTTTTTGGGTAATCTTATATTGTATCCTTTAGCATCTCTATAAGCAAAAACCAAACTTTTTTCTCCTTTAATCTGGAAATAAATTTGTGCTTCTTCTTTAAATGGAATTTCAATGTAAACCATCATTGCTGGAGGAGTCGTACTAAAACGGTCACAGTTATACATGCCAAAATTAGTGAGTGATGCACTGTATATCATTTTGGCTGCACCTTCATTTACTAAGCCTAGTCTTGTGCGTTTTGCTAAAATATCATCACCTGCTTTTTTTAATTCTGTTTCTATTTGTTCTTTGGCCAAAAATGATTCCATCACCTGGTTTTCATTTTCATTATAATCGTGCAAATTGTTAAATGTCCAAGTTTGTAAATTGATAGCCACTTTGTGGTTAAATTTTTGTGAAACCTGCATTAATGATAAATTTTCTATTTGTTCAATTTTGCCCTTCAACCAATAACTCTGATTCATCACTTCTGCACTGCCCGCTTTAACTCTTGCAAGGTTTAATAAATATGATTTTGGCGAAACAGCAGATAATTTATCACTGTCATTTATTGCTACAAATTTCTCTAGCGCTTTATTAAAAGCATTTGTTTCCAACAATTCAATATTGTAATTGCAGTTTTCTTTTTGATTACTTAACCAAGTTTTAAATTTTTGGTATTCTGTAGTTTCATAATTAATTGAATCTTTTTTGTATTGTTCAATTGCAGCAGTATATCTACTTAAATTTCTGTTGTATTTGTTTAGTTTTTCTTGGTATAACTTTTCTCTTCTTTTTAATTCGGCATTGTATCTTTTATCGAGTTTTTCTTTATTGACATAAAAGCGTTCAAAATAGGTATTGTAAATTTCTTTTGGAGGTAATGGATATTTTTTTGGAGCTGCAGGAATAATTGGCTGAACAGGTGGTGGTGGAAGTTTATAGATGAATGAAATGTTTTTTAGTTTCACGAATCTTTCAGGTAACCTACCTGCTAAAAACAACTTCGAATTAACTTTAGTAAAAGGAATTTTTATCTTTTCTTTCTTTTCAACGGCAAATGTATTGGGTGTAATTTTCCATTCTGTAATTCCACTTGAATTTTTTTCAGCCACAAATACATTCATACCTTCTTTTATGTTGTTTGATGGCATTTCAACTGCCATAGATTTACCCGATTTCAATTTTAAGTTTTTACCGTTTTGAATAGCTTTTACTTCAAACATTCCTCCTGTTTCTAATATTTGTCCATTAGAACTAGTTGATATTTGTTTTTCAATGGCATTCCTATCTGAATAGATTTCTGTAAGCTCAATTTTAACTGGTCCAGGACCAATTGCTTGTCCATCTTCAGTTTCAAGTGAATTGGCTGGGATTATAATCTCCAAACCTTTTTCACCTTCCACTTTGTTTTCAATTTTCGGGTTGATTTCTATTACCTGTGCTTTGGTTTCAGAGATCTGATTGATGACATCTGATGTTGATTTGAAATCATACAATTTTACTTTGATTTCAACCCGTCTATTTTCTTTCTTGCCGCTTTCTTTTGTATTACTAGCTTTAGGTTTATTTTCACCAAACCAATTCATAGAAATGCGGTTTTCTTGAATCCCGTTTTCGCCTAAAAATGTTCTTACTTGTTGTGCTCGGCGGTTCGATAATTGTTGATTGTATTCTTCACTGGCATCATGGTCGGTATGACCCGTAATAGTAATTTCATGATAAGAAGAATTACCCAATTCCTGAATGAGTTTTTTGAGTTCAGCACGATCTTGTTTGTCTAAACCAAACTCGTCAGATTCAAAAAAAATTTGAAGTGTTTTTTCATGGCTTTGCGCCATTGTGATGCTTACTCCTCCTAGTAGTAAAAACATCAGCAAGTAAAATTTTGTACGCATGTTTCATTTTTTTATGGAATTAGAACGACAATAAAATCAGATTGTTACATTCTGGTACTATTCTTTCATGAAGTAAAATAATTTAGTTTAGATTGCGTTTTAGTTCGTTGTTTTTGTTTATTTCAAATGTAAAAATCACTACAACAAAACCAACTCCAAAGAATGTTATTTCATTAAAAAACAGACTTACACGGAAACCGATGCGTACGCATAACATTTTCAAAATCAAGGGCTGTTTATAAAGACAATTATTTATACTATTGAGGTTAAATAAAACAAGAAAAGCCCAAAGGGCTTTTCTTGTTTTAAAGGTAAATACTTGTTCGTTTAAGTTATAAGTATCGCTTTCAAACTTCTATACTTCTAATATTCGGTAGTTTCATTTATAAACTCGCAAGTGCGGTCTTCATTTCCTTTAAACTGATAGGTTTTGGACTCAATTCAATCGTTTCATTTGTGGTAATGGTCTTATTCTCTTTAACAAATAATGGACCTAAGTTTTTGTCGTAACTTAACATTACTACAACTACTTCTTTATTTTTTGGTAGTTTAATATAATATCCTTCATTCTTTTTATATGCATAGATCAAACTTTTCTCCCCTTTAATCTGGAAATAAATTTGGGCTTCATCTTTATAAGGAATTTCAATTCTGACCATCATTGCCGGAGGAGTTTCGCTAAATCTATCACAGTTAAACATCCCAAAATTTGTTAATGAAGTTTTGTAAACCATACTTGCAGAACTGACATTCATTAAACCCAGATTACTTCTTTTTTGAAAGATATCTGCTTGTGCCTTTTCAAGTTCTTTGTCAATATGGTCAAGTTTTACAAATTCCTCCATTATTGAGTTTTTGTATGAATACGAATTGAAAAAATTGTCGGCATATTTTACCTGCAAATTAATCGGCGTTTGATACCCATATATATGAGCAATCTCCATTAAACTCAATCCTTCCATTTCACTGATTTTTTCTTTCGACCAATAACTTTGCATCAGAATTTCATCACTTCTAAAATTAATATTTGCTAGATTAGTTAAATAGGTTTTGGGAGAAAGTGCAGTTAATTCATTGCTGTCGTTGGCCGCTACAAATTTGTGAATCGCCTTATTATACATATTGGTTTCAGTTAACAGGATATTAAACTCACAATTTTCTTTTTGTTGATTTAGCCATGATTTGAATTTATGAAGTTCCATTGTTTCATAAGCTAATGAGTCACTTTTGTATTGCTGAATAGTAGCGATGTATTTGTCTAAATTTCTATTGTATTTTTTTAATTTTTCCTGATAAAGATTTTCTCTTCTTTCAACTTCAGTTTCATACCTTTTATCTAATGTGGTTTTGTTCACATAAAATCTTTCCAAAAAGGAATTATAAACTTCTTTTTTAGGTAGCTGATATTTTTTAGGAGGGGCTGGAATTGTTGGATGTACTGGTGGTGGTGGGATTTTATAAACGTAGGTTATATTCTTTAATTTGCCTTTTATAGATTGTTTCTTACCTGCTAAAAATAGTTGAGTATTGATTTTTGTATAAGGAAGTTTCACTCGTTTTTTAGATTGAACAACGAACCTATTTGGAGTAATTTTCCATTCTGTAATTCCACTTGAATTTTTTTCTGCTACAAATACATTCATGCCTTCTTTTAAATTGTTTGATGGCATTTCAATACCCATTGATTTTCCTGATTTCAATTTTAAATTTTTACCATTTTGAGTAGCTTTTACTTCAAACATTCCTCCGGTTTCTAATATTTGTCCTTCTGATGTAGTTGATATCTGTTTCTCTATTGCATTTCGGTCTGAATAAATTTCTGTAAGCTCAATCTTTACAGGTCCCGGACTGATGGCTTGTCCATCTTCTGTTTCAAGTGAATTGGCAGGAATTGTTATCTCCAAACCTTTTTCACCTTCCACTTTGTTTTCAATTTTTGGGTTGATTTCTATTACCTGTGTTTTGGTTTCAGAAATCTGATTTATTACATCTGATGTTGATTTGAAATCATACAATTTTACTTTTATTTCAACCCTTCTATTTTCTTTTTTACCGCTTTCTTTTGCATTACTAGCTTTGGGTTTATTTTCACCATACCAGTTCATGGTAATGCGGTTTTCTTGAATCCCGTTTTCGCCTAAAAATGTTCTTACTTGTTGTGCCCTGCGGTTCGATAATTGTTGATTGTATTCTTCACTTGCATCATGGTCGGTATGACCCGTAATAGTAATTTCATGATAAGAAGAACTGCCTAATTCCTGAATGAGTTTTTTGAGCTCAGCTCTGTCTTGTTTGTCTAAACCAAACTCATCAGATTCGAAGTGAATTTGAATTGTTTTTTCATGGCTTTGCGCCATTGAGATGCTTACTCCTCCTAGTAGTAAGAACATCAGCAAGTAAAATTTTGTACGCATGTTTCATTTTTTTATGGGATTAGAACGACAATAAAATCAGATTGTTACATTCTGGTACTATTCTTTCAAGCGATAAAATAATTTAGTTTAAAATGCGTTTTAGCTTCTTGTTTTTATTTTATTTTGATGGTTGAAATCAATTTTTTTTGTTTTACATATACATCAATTATGCACCATATTAAAAATGATCAAACAATTTATTTTTATATCGACACTATATTCTCTGATGACAATATCCTGTTCATCACCAACCGAGGAAAAAGCAAATTCTTCTTCAACAAATGAAACTTTAACCTTAAAGACAGATTCCAATGCAAAATCAGATTCTTTGCTAATGAAGGAACTCATTAAGGAATATGATTTAAACCGCATAGACACTTTTATTGTAGGTGATGTGAATGGTGATGGTGTAAAAGACAAAGCTGTTATTCTGCCTCTGACTTTCATTAACGTCAACAATAAAATAGTAAACCAATATGTTAACATTGCTTTTACTTGCAACATTTCAATGTTAAAACATTCAAATGGTTTTCATGGACTGATTGCAAACGTTGGCGATCTTGATGGAAATAATTCAGATGAAATAGTTTATTGCCCCAACTGGTATCAAAGTAATTCAGGAGGTATTTACATTTATGGATATAGAAGGAATAAATGGACTTTGTTCAGTAGTGGGTCCATAAGGCGCGATATTCTAGAAGAACAAAACAACCCAATAAAATATTTAAAAAGCAGAATAAAGAAAATTGACAATTATTCTTTCTTGTTAACTCAACATGTATGGACCGATGAGGGGAAATTTATTGACTCGACAAATACAGTTATAATCAAATGAATTAGGAAAAACAGAGTATAGCAGCAAATTTGCAATTGTAGTGCAATTCGTCTTTGTATGACGGGATTTTAGTAATTGATAATTTCGTTTTCCCAATTTACATTTTGATTAAGTAAGTACGCCTCCAATCTTTAGAACAAAAAAATCAATCTTATCATTTAGCATTTCTCTAAACAGGAAATCTTGGAATAAGAACTTCTCCTTCCAATCCAATAAACATAATCATGATTTTTTGATAGAAAGAAAGGAAGTCATTCATGCTTCTTTCCAATTTTTGATTTTACAAATGAGCTAGTGGCTAAATTTGATTAATTTGCCAGCCAATGAAAAACATAGAAATTGTATACACTCCGAAGCTATTGCCTTTGTATGATTTAAAAGGTAAAACGGTTGTGGTGATTGATATTTTAAGAGCAACTAGCACCATGTGTGTAGCTTTTGAAACAGGAATAGATAAAATTTTGCCAGTTTCTACTCCTGAAGAATGTAGCATTTTTAAGGATTTTGATTTTCTAACAGCAGCAGAACGAAATGCAGAAAAACTTCCGGGTTTTGATATGGGCAATTCTCCTTTTGAGTTTTTAAATCCTTTGATTGAAGGGAAAAAAATTGCATTTACTACAACCAACGGCACAAAAGCAATAAAATTAGCAAGACAACAAGAAGCAGCAGAAATTGTGATTGGCTCCTTTCTCAATATAGATGCAGTTGAAAGGTATCTCATTGAAAAAAATCGACCGGTAGTTTTATTATGTGCAGGTTGGAAAGACAAGTACAATCTTGAAGATACCTTATTTGCAGGAGCATTGGCTCAAAGATTAGCAGAGGAGGATATGCAGGAAGATGACTCTTGTATTGCTGGAATTGCCTTATTCGAACAACACAAAAACGAATTAGAAACTTTGGTAAGAAAATCATCACATGCTAGAAGATTCCAATTATTACATAGCCAAACCGATGATGTATCATTTTGTCTGCAAATGAATTATACCCAAAAAGTTCCTAGATTATCTGGTGAATACATCATCGCCTAATTATTCCAATTGGATGAGCTTTGTGGCTTAGTTTGGTGACGAAATTCAATTTTTTTGTTCAAATAATTAGTCCTAAGTTTGCCCTCCAAACTTGAAAATTATGATTATTGGTGTTCCAAAAGAAATCAAAAACAATGAAAACCGTGTAGGATTAACTCCAGCGGGTGTTTCAGCTCTTTGCAAAGCAGGTCATACTGTATATGTACAAGCTACAGCCGGTATCGGAAGTGGTTTTAGTGATGAAGAGTATGCTGCAGCAGGCGCTACTATGTTAGCAAGCATTGAAGAAATCTACAAAATTGCTGATATGATTATTAAAGTGAAAGAGCCAATTGCGCTTGAGTATCCTTTGATTAAAGAAAACCAATTGTTGTTTACTTATTTCCACTTTGCATCTTATGAGCCATTAACCAATGCCATGATTGAGCGTAAAGCGGTTTGTTTGGCATATGAAACTGTAGAAAAGAAAGACCGTTCATTGCCATTATTGGTTCCAATGAGTGAAGTGGCTGGAAGAATGAGTATCCAAGAAGGTGCTAAATATCTAGAAAAACCTATGGGTGGACGTGGTATCCTTTTAGGAGGTGTACCTGGAGTTAAACCAGCCAATGTGTTGATTTTAGGTGGTGGTATCGTTGGAACACAAGCTGCTAAAATGGCTGCTGGTATGTCTGCTGATGTTACTATCATGGATATTTCTATTCCTAGATTACGTGAATTAGATGATATCCTTCCTAAAAATGTTAAAACTGTTTTCTCTAACGAGTACAATGTAAGAGAAGCTGTTAAACAAGCAGATTTAGTAGTAGGTGCAGTTTTAATTCCTGGTGCTAAAGCTCCTCATTTGGTAACAAGAGATATGTTAAAAATTATGAAGCCAGGTACTGTTTTGGTAGACGTTGCAGTAGACCAAGGTGGATGTATTGAAACATGTAAACCAACAACTCACGAAGATCCTACTTACGTTATTGATGGAATCATCCATTATTGTGTAGCGAATATGCCTGGTGCAGTTCCTTATACTTCAACATTGGCATTAACCAATGCAACTTTACCTTATGCACTTCAATTAGCTAACAAAGGCTGGAAAAAGGCTTGTGCTGATAACGAAGAGTTAAGATTAGGTTTAAATGTTGTTGAAGGTAAAGTAGTTTACAAAGGCGTTTCAGATGCTTTCAATTTGCCTTACACTGAAGTAAGTGAAGTATTAAACTAAGTTTTTTAAAATTCAGATAAAAGCCGGTTTCGTTTGGAGCCGGCTTTTTTTATGTTTTTTTGAATAATCCCATTCTGACAAATAACGATTTTGAAAATTAAAACTTTATGAATAGAGTTGATTTCACTTTGGTCATTTTTGCAGAAATTCAAGACCCCGATAGGTGGTCTCATGTTTATAGTAAAAATGTATGATATGTCTTCGCCCTTGTCTTTTGTCAACGCGGACCTTTGGTCCGCGTTGACAAAAGACAAGGGGTGGGTTTCATCAAAATTTATTTTCTATAATCATGTCATCCCTTCAGGATTTTAAGGATTTGTACAAAAAACAAGATTCTGATTCTAATTTAAATTTTGTGCTCATATTGGTAATAACAATGTTATTATTCCTATTTCTTTTTGAGTGGATTCAGTAAATCTTCCAATCCATTGATTTTAATTTCGAACATGGTTTCCAATTGAATTCCCAATTTACTTTTAGGAAATCCTTTTCTTTGAAACCATTCCAAATACGAAACGGGTAAATCACAAATTAATCTGTCTTTGTATTTACCAAAGGGCATTTTTGTTTTTACTAAGCTTAATAAAATTTCAGGATTGGGTCCCATGTTTTTTTCTTTCGAATATAAAGCCAATACAATTATTTTTGAACAATGTATTTTATCCAAGGTGATTCTTTTCCTGATCCTCGATTGGCAGACCAAGAAGGTTTGTTGGCCATAGGTGGTGACCTTCAAATTACAAGCTTGATAAAGGCATATTCCATGGGAATTTTCCCTTGGTTTAATGAAGATGAACCTATTATTTGGTGGTGTCCAGACCCAAGACTTGTTTTATTTCCAAAAGAAATCAAAGTAAGTAAGAGCATGAAACAAATTCTAAAAAAAGGGGAATTTGAGTTCAGCATCAATACAGATTTTGAAGCCGTGATTAGGCATTGTAGAAATACCAGAGTTGAAGATGGAACTTGGATTAGTGAAGATATTATTCAGGCTTATTTAAATCTTCATGAAGCAGGATTTGCTCATTCATTTGAAGTAAGAAAAAACAATGAATTAGTAGGAGGATTATACGGTGTAGGATTGGGTAAAGTTTTCTTTGGTGAAAGCATGTTTAGTTTGATGAGTAATGCCAGTAAAGCAGCTTTAATTTTCCTTTGTTTACACGCCATGCAAGAAGGCATTGAGTTAATTGATTGCCAACAAAGCACCTCTCATTTACAAAGTATGGGAGCAAGAGAAATTAGTAGAGATAGTTTTTTGGAATTGCTTGATGAATTGATTGAGGAGTAAATGTTTTAGTAAAGTTGATTAAGAACTTTTCTTGTAAAATATAAGCAACTCATTCTTTCACAATCTTCTTCATCAGAAACCCAGCATCTGTTTTAATAGATAAGTGATAAATCCCTTCACTTAAATGTTGCATTTGAATTTGTTGAACATTTTCTCCTTCCCAAACAATTCTACCTTGGGCATCATACAATAACATTTCAGTATTGTCAATACCTTCAATATTCAAAACATCTTTTACCGGATTGGGGAATAAATTTGCCTTAGACTGGGTAATTGTTTTAATACCTGTTGAATTACGAAAGCGTTTATCGTAATTCAAAATAATTACTTCAGGTATTTCAAAAAATTCTAATATTGGAATTACACCTCCTTTTTTTGGGAAAAAACTAATAAATTTATGAAATAGAAATTGGTCACTTTTATCATATATCCAATTACCATTTGAGGAATTGTAAAATATAGTTGAATCCTTATAAGATGTTTGAGTACAAAAAACTTCAATTGTATCCTCTTCAAATATTATTTTGCCGTTTTTACCTTTAAAAGCTTCTGAGTAAAACATACCTTCTATCTTTACAGAATCACAAAGTGAAAAACTATTTGTCCTTCTGAAAATTGGATAATCAATTTTTGAAATATCATTTATTAAATTTCCAGATTGGTTGCCAGTAGGAAGAAACATACAAGGTTTATCCAAATACATGGTCATGTAAAAGATTTCATTACATGCGGGAATAGGATTGTAAAGGCCTGTATAATAAACAGAATTAGATTTTAATGTAAAATATCTCCAGTATCCATCATTTAAAGCAAAACCTGCGGTATCGATCCCAATTCTGAAAGTAGAAGTATTTTCTGGCTTATCAATGATTCGATTCCATTTTCGATTATATACTCCAAAATTTACTATTTCATTTAAATTTATGAGAAAGTTATCATTTAATGAGGAGTTAAATAAAATCTTTGCTTGGTTAGAATCTAAATTATGCAATTTAACCTCAAAACTATCAGGCATATTTGGCAACTGAAGGTTTTGCCCCTTGCTATAAAATGCAAATAAAAACAGCAGTATTAAAAGTTTAAATGATTTTAGCATAGCTAATGGGGGGTTAATGAAAAAAAGTTTCCATAGAAGTTTTTAAACAGGTTTAAATAATAACTGCTAACTTAAAAGATTAAAATTAAGTAATAACAAATCAATTCAGTATCTTTTATTAATAATTAACCTCATTCCTTCACAATTTTCTTCATCAGAAAACCTGAATTAGTTTTAATTGATAAGTGGTAAATCCCTTCACTTAAATATTGCATTTGAATCTGATGGACATTTATTCCTTCCCAAACCATTCTGCCTTGTGCATCGTACAAAAACATTTCAGTATTTTCAATACCCTCAATATTCAAAATATCTTTAACCGGATTGGGAAATAAATTTACCTTAGGCTGTGTAATTGTTTTTACGCCTGTTGGAGTGCGAAGTCGTTTATCGTACAAGAATCTTAGTGTGCTATAGTTTTGACTTATTTCAGCTAGAGGTATTGAAGATCCAAATTTAGTAAAAATACAAATTGTGTAATCCGTTAAATAAACATTTGATGATGAGAACTTCCACTTACCATTTTCGGGTAGATGTAATATTATTGAGTCATGTGAATGACTAAATACGCTATAAACGTCTATTGTATCTAATTCAAAAACTATTTTGCCACTTTTTAATTTTTGACATTCACTAAAGAAAAATCCGCTTAATTTAGCTGAGTCACAACTAACAAATTGACTCTTTGCTTTGAAAATTGGATAATTAATTATTGAAGTATCAAATATTGTATTATTAGTAAAAATACCTAATGGCATATAAATTACTGGTTTTTCTAAGTACATTGTTGTATTAAACGGTGAATTACAAACACCCCATGTAGCATTAAGTCCAGAATAATAAATTGAATTATCTTTTACTCCAAAATATCTCCAAAAACCATCATTCATAGCATATCCAGTTGTATCCATTCCATTTCTGAAAGTTGGTGTGTTTTGTGGTCTATTTATAATTCTAGTAAAGGATTTAGGGCTATCAGCAAAATTTATTAAGTTATTTAGATTAACAATATAATTTTCATTTAGAAATAAGTTCTTTAATTCATCTAGTGGTATAAAATGTAAACTGTAATCTTTTACCTGAAAACTATCAGGCATATTTGGCATAATAAAATTTTGAGCCTTGGTAGTGTATGAAAATATTATAAACAGAATAAGTGTTAAAAGCTTCATTAATTTTAGCATAACTAATTTGGATTTAGTTTATTTAATACGAAAAAGAGTTCATCGAGGTTTTTAATCAGCTTTAATCAGTAATTGCTCTAATAAAAGAATAAAATTAATTAAAGATAAATCAATTCAGTGTCTTTAGTAAATATTAAATATCATTCTTTCACAATCTTCTTCATCAGAAACCCAGCATCTGTTTTAATAGATAGGTGATAAATCCCTTCACTTAAATGTTGCATCTGAATTTGTTGAACATTTTCTCCTTGCCAAACAATTCTACCTAGGGCATCATACAATAACATTTCAGTATTGTCAATACCTTCAATATTCAAAACATCTTTTACCGGATTAGGGAATAAATTTGCCTTAGACTGGGTAATTGTTTTAATACCTGTTGGAGTACGAAGTCTTTTATCATACATGAATCTTAGTGTGCTATAATTTTGACTAATTTCAGCTAGAGGTATAAATGCAGTTGTCTTTGTAAATAACGTAATACTATGATTTCCAATAAATTGGTCTGACCTATTATAATGCCATAATTTATTTTCTGGGTGAAATATTATTGTAGAATCAAAGGAATAATTATAATTACTGTAAACATCTATTGTATCTAATTCAAAAACTATTCTACCACTTTTTAGGTTTTGACTTTCACTGTAAAAAAAGCCACTTAATTTGGCTGAATCACAACTTACAAATTGACTTTTTGATCTGAATAAAGGATAATTAATTATTGAAGTATCATACAAGGAGTTATTAGTTTTAATTCCAAAAGGAATATATAAAACTGGTTTATCTAAATACATTGTCATATTAAATGGTGAATTGCAAATTCCCCAAATTGAGTTTAATCCAGAATAATAAATGGAGTTATTTTTTAAACTAAAATAACGCCAGAAGCCATCATTGATAGCAAAACCAATTGTATCTATTCCATTTCTGAATGTTTTTGTGTTTTGCGGTTTATCAATTAATCTTTTATAGGATTTAAAAGTATCCTCTAAATTTATTAATTCATTTAAATTAACAATAAAATCGGATTCTGAAAATAAATTCTTTAATTCAATTAATGGAACATAATGTGTACTATATAATCTGACCTCAAAACTATCAGGCATATTTGGCAACTGAAGGTTTTGTCCCTGGCTATTGGATGCAAATAATAGAAGCAGTAATAAAAGCTTTATTGATTTTAGCATAGCTAATGGGGTTTTAATTTGTTTAATACGAAAAAGAGTTCATCGAGGTTATTGGGTTTTGCAATTAACCTAAAATTGCTTGAAAGTACTACAAATGCGGGAGTATAATTTATCTGAAGATTTTTGAAGTTGTGATATTCAAAATCTTTTTCTAAATTAATATCATTTTCCCAAGGGAATAATGTATTGTTTGAAGCTGTTCTTCCAATTGAAAAACTGCTTAATGAGAAATTTTCATTTGTAAAATATTGATAATGTTTAATTAACTCATCACTACTTGATTTACAAAAATCACAATCGTAATTGTAGAAATATAGAACAAAATACTTTTCTGCTTTATTTGGAACTTCAACAAATTCATTGTTTTTGATCAGTTTTCCTATAAATGGTTCTAATTTATATCCAAAACCTAAATTTAATAATTGTGCTTCAAAAATTGAATCATATTCTATTTTTAATAAAAATTTATTGATGTTAAAAAAATCTTCAGATACTTTTAATTCTTTTAAAATGAATGTTTTGTATATTATAGATAAACTCTGAAAACGTATTATTTCATCAGCAATTGTCCTCACCCCTAAAATTAGTTCAAAATGAAAGTATAAAAAACAATAACTTTCACAAGGACTAAAATGAAAAAGAGTAAATTTACAGAAACACAGATTGTTAAAGCGCTCAAGGAGCATGAGAACGGTCGTAAAGTTGAAGAGATTACCCGAGAATTGGGAATCACACCAGCAAGTTTTTACAAATGGAAAGAGCGTTATGGGGGCATGGAGGCGTCTGATTTAAAACGGTTGAAAGACCTACAAGAGGAGAACTCCAGGTTAAAAAGGATGTTTGCGGACTTAAGTTTAGACCATACAGCGCTTAAGGAGATAATCTCAAAAAAGGGCTGGGGCCCGACCAACGGAGGGAAATAGCGATGGAAGCAATTACAAGCTATAAGCTACCTAAAAGTCGGGCCTGTGCATTAGTTA
>JBIMKP010000003.1:0-101018 GCA_051861545.1 Bacteroidia bacterium
CTCTTTTTCATTTTAGTCCTTGTGAAAGTTATTGTTTTTTATACTTTCATTTTGAACTAATTTTAGGGGTGAGGACACAGTTAGTATATTTTTAACTTAGTTCGTCTATTGTATTTAAGTTGTATTGATGATTCATTTGTTTTCTATTTTTGAATATATATTCATTTATTAAAATGATGTTTGAATACTTTCTTTCATCTTCAATTTTATGAATCTAAATTAAGCTTAATTGAACCAATGAAAATGTTCATTTGCAAATTTTATGCTATTGCTTATTCCATGTGCCATTATAATTGGCCATAATTTTTTGAATTTTAGATAGTATAATCCAAATACAATTGAAATAGATAAGACCATTGGTAAACTTTCTAAACCTTGATATGTATGGAATGATTCCCTAATTATAAAACTAATAATTAATATTATTACCGGATGTAGTTTTTCTAAACGTTTAAAAATATATCCTACTAGTAAAACTTCTTCATATATAGAATTTATAATCGTAATTAATAGAATACTAAAGAAACCAGAATAGATATTGATATTTGTTTCTTTTTTTATTGAATTTAAAATTTCCATTTGTTCAAATATAAATGTTAATGTATAGCCTAAAATTTCTCTAAACATGATTAGGCTAAAAGCAATTAATATCATTCTATAGGAAAAAGTCAAATTGAAATCTTTATCAGCCCATTTTCTATGTTTTAAGTATTTAATTATGATACCCAAAGCCAATATTTCGTATAAACAAATAAAAATGAAATCAAAACTATTATAGGATTGTGCGATTTCATTTTTTGAATTAAAAAAGGCATTATAATTTGAAGAATATATAAATAGACCAAAGCCTAATCCTATTACAATAATAAATTCAATTATTTCATTGAACCAATTATTGGCCAACAAGATGTTCCCTTTTTTATCATTTGCCATAAATTTTATTTTAGAAACATCATTGACAATTATATGAGGATATGTTTAACGGCCTATGATTTAATTAGCTTTCTTTTTGATTTTACTTTTGACAGAAAGAATTAAGTCGTCTATTTCATAACTACAACCAAAATGTAATTGGAAATAGCCGTCTGGAAGTAAATCAGTTGTTCTTCTAGTACTTGATGCATTTTTGCGTGAAAAAGTTTCATCAAGTTTAATTGGTTTACCTGTAGATTTATTAATTGGACCAACCCAATCTTTATTTGATTTAAGCCATTCATCATAATTACCTCCATACATGTAGCCAGTTCCCATGTCGTCTAAATAATCTGTTCCTGTCATAACAAATCGAATTTCGGTTTTAAATTTCCATTTTTTATAAATGTAATTTAAATCTAAACCTGTTGAAATATTAAATGTCCAACTACCATATTTTTGCATATTTGGGATGAAATTTTGTCCTTCAAATCCCAAAGGTCTTGCTTCAACAAAAATCACGGAATCTTTATCTCTTCCGTAAATTGCTCCTCTATAAGGTGTATAATGCATAATACCTAATCCAAAAGATATACCTGCGATGAATTTTCCTTTATCATTATTGCTTTTTTGGTACAACTTATTACCTAAAAACCAAATAGTTTGGAATTCTAATGAATTTATCTTTGTTCTAAAACTCGTTTCCCAACTAGTTAATTCTGTTAAACTACCATTTACATCATTAATATATGCTGGTGCAGATTGAAATAAAAATAGGGGAGCT
Source organism: Bacteroidia bacterium (assembly GCA_051861545.1). Lineage (GTDB taxonomy): Bacteria > Bacteroidota > Bacteroidia > UKL13-3 > UKL13-3 > CAISCU01. The sequence goes on from JBIMKP010000003.1 coordinate 1,697, forward strand.
GTTGGATCATGCATTCCTATATCTGTTCTATAGTAATTTGCTCTAATCGAAAAATTTCTTTTATAGTTATATTGAAGATATATTCCTCCAGTCCAATCCAAACATCCAGGTACTCCATATTTATGTTTTACATCACCTAAAAAGGAAGAAAATCCTCCCCATATTCCAATCTCATAATTTTTATTAAAAACTTCATTTTTAGCTATTAATATAGAATCTGATTGAGCTTTTTTCTCGATATAAAGAAGACTGTCTTTTTTTAAAATTATGCTATTATCTATAGTTGGTAATTTAATTTGAATGCCATTTTCTAAAGTCAAATTCGTAGGATTGTTTAAATAATTGAAATTTATCAAATTATTATTTGAAATTATGTTTTGTTCAAATTTAATAGGTATGCCATTACTATCTAAAAGAGCTAAAACATTACATCTTAAGTTCAATAGAGTTATAATTCCAAGTTCTTGTTTTATTTCACTGATTAAACATAAATACTCCTTCCAATCCTCAAATTTACCTTCTTTATATATTACTCTTGGCAGTCTTGGATCCACATAAAAATCAAAAATTGGTCTTTTATTTTTATCTAAAAATATCTTATTAATAAAAATTGAATCTGCAGTTCCTGAAACAGATATACCCACCTCATTTGATTCAATTTGGTTCCTATTAAACAATAAATTACCTATTTTATAATTTGATTTTTTATAAGAATTTGATAAATTAAGATGTAAAACACCTAATGAATTATCAATACCAGAAAATTGATTTTCAAAAAAAGCTAACTCATCTAAATCATAAAACAAGTTTTTATTACCAAACTCCTCTAAAATAACGCCTGAATTGTTGTTGTAAAATAAGCTGTTTTTAAGACTAAACTGAATCCCCTTATTACGTTGATCTAAAATAGGAGTTGATACATAAATACTTGATTCGCTAAATGAACATTTTGAGATTTTAAGATTTTTGATTTTTACACTTTTTCTATACCAAAAAGGTTCAAATCTTATAGCTTGAACTAAACCTTTTATTTCTAGAAATTCGATATTAATTGATTGTTTGTTCGAATTTCCATTTATACTAATTCCTATTCCCGGATTGTTTACAGATTCTGAAATAATTTGAATTGGTTGTTCTTTTGTGCCTATTAAATTTAATCCTCCCTCTACCCAAATTCGTGTTTCAGGTGATAAAACTATAACAGTTCCTGGGTTTACTTTAAAATCTTGATTTTTTAAAATGGTTATAGTTTGTTTTACTCTTAATGTATCCTGACTATAACAATTTATAAAAAAGAGAATACTAGCTGCTAAAAAGAATTTTTGTAGATTTTTCATTTTAGATAATTTGGATAATTATAGGTTGTTCTCTTTTTAAAATTTCAATGCCAGATCTGTATTCAATAGAATGTATGATTAAATATTGCATTTTCTGAATCTCTTCGGCGTTTACATTTATAATAGGGCCATTAATAATTTCTGTTTTAGAGCCTATTCCTACCCATTTTACTTTGAATGATTTTATCCCAAATACATCGGTTTTAAAGGAAGGATGCATTGCAATTAGTTCTAATTCTCCATTCTTTAAAAACCTCTTTTTACTCAAGGTATTTGTTACCAAATCTTTTATTCTTATTAATGGTTTAGGAAGTGCTTTCGAATAAATTGAATCAAAACAATACAAACCATTTTGATTTGAAACTTTAATTCTTAACCATCCTAATTTTTGTGGTAAATAATTAATTGATGATTCTTTGAAATTTAATTTTGCTGAACAACCATCATCTGTATTTAAAACCATTCCATATTTTAGTCCATCAATATTTTCAGTATAACTAACACCTGAATACACTACCTTAAGTACCTCTTGTTTAGAATTCCCAATTGGTTTTGGTTTTACATCTATCTGTAATTTTTCAATTGAATTTTTTCCAACAATACTTAATTGATATATCCCAGAATAACTTGGATTAAAGACCAATGTATCACCATTTATTTTGTATTCTTTGCTAATTATATCGTCTCTAGTGATTTTAACATATTCAATACTATCACCATTTAATAGAAGTTCAGTTTTGTCGCCAACCCTCATTTTTGATTGATTATTTCTTATTCTAAAAGCATTTTTATTTCTATTACTATCTAACTTCTTTTCAAATTGAGATAGAAGTTTTAACCTTAGTTTTAATTCTTCCATTAAATTTATCGATAAGCTAATAGGAATATGTTTCCATCTCCAATTCAACCATTTAGAGGTTTCTTCTTTTTCTATTCCATTGTTTAAATCTTCTTTGAATAAGTCGTAAAATAATTGTTTAGATTGGTCATTTTCAGGTAGCAATTGAGCCCATTTTTTTAAATCAATAATTATCTGATACAATTCAATCCCCGAATTACTTTTAATGAAGAATTCATCATTTTGGCTGAAAGAATTTGATTCTTTTAACTTTCCAGTATTTTTATCAAAATTTATGAATTTGATAAAGTTATCATAAACTTTATCAAAACGATAAGCCAATTCATCTAAACTGGCATCTTCATAATTTCCCTCAGGTCTATTAATATAATTTCTGATATGTTGATTAACTTTCAACCAATCTGATGGAATTTGAACAATTGAGAGCACTAAAAATACAAGATACATCAAGCTAATTAACTTGAATCTTAAATTCTTACTCTTTTTTATTCTAACATATCTAGCCATTATTTTTCAATAAATATTGGAGCCCCAAATGTTGTTTTTATGCCATCCATGTTTAATAATCTTATTTGGTCAAAAATTATTGTACTGCCTGCTGGTAGATTGTTTGTTATTCCTCTTAATTCATTTCTAAGAAATCTTGTATTACTCTTAATTTTTTTTGTAATTCCATTTGGGTCTATGGTTATAAAATTAAAGTTCACAACTTGCCATTCTTTATCAAAAGATTCTAAGCAATGAGCACTTTTAATTGTTGTTTTGTTTCCAATAATATCTTTTAAAATTACTTCAGGTGCTTCTCCTTTTCCAGCAAATAAAATTCTTTGGTCGATTACTTTATCACCTAATTTTAAATATACAACAAAACGTCCTTCAACTGTAGGAGTAATGAGGAGTTCATCATTTTTTCGTTCAATCTTCGCTGCATTAGAACTAAAGCTAATTAGTTGATTTCTGATACTATTTTTTTCTAATTTTAAACTTATAGGTTCGTTTATGAAACATGTAATCTCTTGATTATTTTCTAAAAAACTGGGTTTAGTAGCTATTACCTTTATTTGTTTTTTAATAACTTGGTCTTTTATTCTAGCTATTAATGTTAAATCGCCAGCTTTATTTGCAATCCAATTCACATAAAACTCCTTGTCTTTATCTTGCAAAACTTCAAGTTTTTTTCATCAATAATTACCTCAGGCATTTTATTCTGAGGAGATAAAAAATTAAATCGAACCAATTCCCCAAAATTAAAAGTGTTATTAAATCCAATTAAAAAGCTTGAATCTTTTTTATTAACTGTTTGAATCTTTATTTTTTTCGACATTGATTTTTGAATTCCATCTAATGCAGAACTCAATACCACTGTTTTATAATGTTGAATAATAGAACCAAATACGCCGGTTGGAGTTCCTTTTACAAAAGTGTTTTGTTTTGAATTTAATGAAGATACTTTGTCGCCAACCAATCCTAAATCAATTTCGGTTTTTTTTCTTTCTTCATCGGGAAGTGTATTAACAAAATTTCTTAAAATAACATCTATAGAATCAATATTAATGCCCATTTCTTCTAAACTAGATACGAATTTTGTTTCTTTAAGTTCCTCATCCGAATTGATTACATTTACCATGTACTTCTCGTGTGATTCTTCAAGTCTTTTAATTTGTTCGATAGCTTCTAATGCTTCCTTTTTTATTAATAAACTCCTTTTGTCATTTGAATCTATTTCTGTTAATTGAGAAACCAAATGTTCATTTAACCTTTTTTGAGTTTTTTCTAAATTGATGTATTGCCTAACATATTCACCAGATGTTGAACTAAAATAAAAGACAATAAATATCAAGTACAAGAATGATAGTTTCTTGAAATTTAATGCTTTTGATTTTGGAATTCTAACGGTTGATGACATTTTTACATTTTTCCTTTTGACAAGAATTCTCTGTATTTAGCATTCATTTTTTGCATATGTTGATTGTATTCATCAAATTGATTATTTAATTCTTCCATTCTTTCATGCATTTGTTTGCCTTTATTGGCACTTGCTATCATTTCTTTGCGAATACCTTCCAATGAACCATTTAGCAGTGTAATTTGATCTGATAATGATTTAATGCTTCCACTGAATTGTTTCATTGCCGCTTGATATGAATCGGTATCTTGGCCATTATTTATGCCTGATTCAGCATCGGATGTTAATTGAGGAAATACCTTCTCCCAATTGTATTCTTTTTCATCTTCAGTTTTTTCGAATGCTGAAATTAAAAATACAACTGCTTCAATTGATAAACCAGCAATGAATAATTCATTGGCATAATCCCAGCCAATAAATTTAAACATCGAACCTATTAAAATTACAGCTGCTCCAAAGCCGTATATAAAGGTAATTGGGTCTATTCTTCCTTTTTTTTGATTCGCCATTATTATTGTCTTAAAATGTGTTCGTTGAAACTATTCCAATTTTGTTCCTGCTTTTTTAAAGCTCTTTTTATTCCAAACTTTGTTGCAATAAATAGAATAACTAAAAAAAGCATTACCCCAATTGAATAATATAAAATTTGGTAAAATAGTTGCTTGTCTAAAGTACTTTTTACTCCCTCAACTGTTTGATTCTGTTCTTTAAATTTTTGGGAGAATTCATCTAAAGTTATGTTTATAGCTCTTTCATTTTGGGCTTGTAGCTCTAAGTTTCTAATTAGTTTTTGGTCTAAATTATTTGAAATTTGAATTAACTTTATTTCAATCTCTTCATTTCTTTTTGTTAATGTGTTTATTTCCTCCCTTTGCATTTGGATAATACGTTTCAGTTTAAGAATCTCACTTGATACTTGCAGCTCAGTCTTTTCTTGCGAAAAAACAAAGACCGAAATAAGATTGAGTATCACTAATATCTTTAGTTTCATTGTATATTATTTTTTACTTATCTGCTTTAAAATCAATAAAAAAAACAATTTACTAGCTTTGTTTCTTTAATGCAAATTTTTAACAGATTTAGTGATTTATCAGCGTAGTTTGACTTTTTTATTTATTTATCAAGTATTTGGTAGTTTTTAATTTTTTATTGACGGAATAGTACAGATAATTGGAAAAAAAATGGCTATCCATTTCTGAACAGCCAATTACAAAATTTTATATATTTTGAATTTTATCCTACTCGTATCTTAAACTATTTACTGGATTGTCATTTGCTTTTAAATACGTTTTTATAATTAAAGTTGAACCGGCTAAAATAAATCCAACCAAAACCGGTAATAAGAATATAATTAACTCCAAGTTTATCCTTGAAGCAAAGTTTTGTAACCAATTAGCCAATAAGAAATATGAACCGGGAATAGCTATACTGCAAGCCAATAAATATAAAATGAAGTATTCTTTGTTGATACTAATAATAATATCTATAACTCTAGCTCCCATAACTTTACGTACTCCAATTTCTTTAATTTTTTGCTCTAAACTATATGTAATTAAAGCATACAATCCCAAGCAAGATAGAATTAAACTTATGATAGAAAAGATGCTGAATAACTTCATTAATCTATCTTCATTTTTATATAATTTATTGAAATTATCATCTAGGAAAAAGTACTCAAGTGGATATTTTTTGCTGTACTTCCCAAATATTTCTTCAACATGTTTAATACTTTCACTTTCCTTACCTGCTTCAATACTTACTAATAAACTTCCTTGCATTTTACCGCCAAGCATAATTACAAGCGGTTGTATTTCTTCATGCAGTGATTTGTAGTGAAAGTCTTGAACTATTCCAACAATTTTACCTTTGTGTCCAAACCCATTTTCTAAAACTGTTTGAAATGGGTTTTTCCATCCATATGTTTTTATTGCTTTTTCATTTACAATAAAAGCAGCTGTATCATCGGTGATGTATTGTTTTGAAAAGTTTCTTCCATTTATAATAGGAATTTTTAATAAATCAAGGTATTCATGACTTACAATCATGTAATCAATTCCTTTTTCTATATTTTTTTCTCCAGGTTGTTCAATAAGATGTAATAACATTCCTACTGGATTCCCTGGTATATTATTGCTTAAGGCAATTTCTTTTATAAATGGTTTTGAACCTAATTCTTGCTTTACTACCTCAAATTTACTAGCAAAAGAAGAATCTATTATAGGCAAACTAATGGCTAAAACTTGCTCCTTTTTAAAGCCTAAATCAGCATTTTTTAAAAATCTCATTTGACTATAAATTCCGCTAGTGCAAATCATAAATACCAATGCAATTATGAATTGTAATAAAACAAGACTTTTCTTAAACCAATTGTTGAATCCACCGGGTAATTTATTGCTTTTTAAAACCAATGCAGGTTCAAGTCTTGATAAATAGAACGCCGGATAAGCTCCTGCAATAATTCCAATTGCTATAACTAATAATGGAACTTGTAACCAAAATGAAATTTCTGAGCTTAATCCTAAAGATTTATCTGTAATTTGATTGAAGACAGGAATCAATAAATAAACCCAGATAAAAGCAACAAGCATTGCAAATAAAACTGTCATAATTGATTCAATTATAAATTGGTAAAAAAGCTCTACTGAATTGGCTCCTGAGGTTTTTCTAATGCCAATTTCTTTTGCTCTTTTAGAAGAACTTGCAGTAGCTAAATTAATATAATTAATACAAGCAATTCCTAATATAAAAAATGCTAAAATCGAAAAGATGTAGATATAGGATTTGTTTCCAGTTTTTGTATGTCCACTCGGAAATTCAATATTAAAATGTAAATCAGGAAGTGCTTGCAAATAGTAAGTGAGTTTGCCTTCACTATTGACAGTTTTTAACCAAGGATTTATATAATTTTCATTGATTTGTTTTAGTTTGCTTTCAAATCCTTTGGCATCATTTTCATTTTTAAATAAAACGTAATTATACTGAGCCATGTAAAACCAATCGTTTTCTAGCTGAATTTTTAATCCTTCTTGGATTGAATTTAAAGAAGTAAGAGTATTAAAGTATAAATGTGAATTGTTCTTAATATCTTTTACTACAGCTTTTACTGTATAGGATTGTCTTGAATATTTGATTGTCTTTCCTATATTTCCTGATTCTTGACCGAATATTTTTTGTGCAACTTCGCTATTAATTACAACACTTCTGGGTTCCATTAAACATGTTTTTGGATCACCTTCAATGAACTCATAATCAAAAAGGAAAAAGAACCCTGTATCAGCCATAAAATTGTCAGCGAATTGAAATGGTTTTTCATCAATCCATACTGTTTGTTTACCAATAGGCATAAGTCTTACAGTCTCTTCAACTTCAGGATAATCCTTTTTTAATGTAGGTGATAACATATAAGAACTTAGGCCTGTTTTGGTGTCTTCTCCACCAAGATTTAATTCAGAAACAATTCTATAAATTCTGTTTTTCTTGCTATGGTGATTATCGTAACTGGTTTCATTTTTTACAAACATGTAAATAAGAATACAAGAAGCCAATCCAAGAGATAATCCAAGTATATTTATAAAACTATGTGCCCTGTGATGCCACAAAATGCGTAAGCCTGTTTTGAGTAAATTTTTAATCATGTTCAGATAATTATTTATTAAACAATTTTTCCATCTAACATTTTAATTAATCTGCTTGCATATTTTGCATGTTCCTCAGAATGTGTAACCATAACAATACTGCTTCCTTGTTGATTTAAATCCTTGAGTAGTTTCATCACTTCTTCACCATTTTTTGAATCCAAGTTACCTGTAGGTTCATCAGCTAAAATTAATTTCGGATTTGAAACTATGGCTCTGCAAACAGCAACTCTTTGCTGCTGTCCGCCTGATAATTGTTGCGGAAAATGTTTTTTTCTATGAGTAATTTCAAGTCTTTCCAATACATCTTCTACTTTCTTTTTTCTTTCAGAAGCATTAAATCCTAAATACAATAATGGTAATTCAATGTTTTCAAAAACACTTAATTCATCAATTAAATTGAAACTTTGAAACACAAAACCAATATTAGATTTTCTTAAGTTGGCTCTTTGTTTTTCATTTAAAGCAGAGACTTCTTTTCCATCGAAAAAATATTTTCCTGAACTTGGATTGTCTAACATCCCAATTAGATTTAACAAAGTTGACTTGCCACAACCCGAAGGCCCCATAATGGCCGTAAATTCTCCTTTTTCAATTGTTAAATTAATGGCATCTAATGAGCAGGTTTCAATTTCTTCTGTCCTGTAAATTTTGCTTAATGCTTGTGTTTCGATTAACATATTGGTTTATTTAAAAATTATTTTATCATAATCACCTAAGGTTTGATAAGATGAAATAATTACTTCATCTCCATCAGATAAGCCTTCTTTTATTTCATAGAAATCAGGATTTTGTCTTCCGATTTTAATCGCTTTTTTTGTTGCTGATTTTTTATCTTTTTCTAAAACATAAATCCATTGACCCGAAGTACTTTCATAAAAACCTCCTTTTTCAACAAGTAATGCTTTCTCATTTTCACCTAAGCTAAGTCGGATTTGAATATTTTGTCCTTTTTTAATTCCTTTAGGAATTTCGCCATTGAATTGTAGGTCTATTTCAAATTTTCCATTAACAACTTGTGGATTGATGGCATTAATTTTCAGTTGATAAAATTTTTGATTGATTTCAAATTCTGCGATTTGACCAATTGTAATTCTATTGATATAGTGTTCATCAATTTGGGCACGTATTTTATACCCATTTAAAACATCAATCTGACCTAAATTTTGACCTTTGTTTTTGAGCTCACCTATTTCTGCCTTAAATGAAGACAATTGACCGGCAGAAGGTGCGCGAACGATTAAATCTTCAGTTTTCTGACGCATAAGTTTAATATTACTTTGCATCCTAGAATATGATTCTCTCATTTGTTTCATTTGTTCATAGGCAGTAATTGAATCCTGAACAATTGCTTTTTCAATCAATTTTTTTCTTTTTGATGAATAATCATAATTGTTTTTGAATTGAAGATATTCTTGTTTTGATATCAGGTTTTCTTCAAAAAGTTTTTTATTGGTTTCAAATAATCTTTCAGCTTCAAGAAATTGAAATTCAACATCAGCTAATTGATTTAAACGATTTACTTTTAAGTTTTCTAAATTGTTTCTGGCATTTTGAAGGTTGTTAATTAAATCAAAGGCCTGAGTTTCTCTTTGTAAAAAATCTAATTGTAAATCAGTATTTACTAGCTTCAGCAGGGCTTCACCTTCTTTTAAAATGGCTCCATCCTGAACAAACTTTTCAGCAACTCTTCCACCTTCTATTGCATCGAGATAAATTGTTTTTATTGGAAGTACAATTCCATCTATGGCAATGTATTCTTTGAATTCACCATATTTAACAAATCCAACATGAACTCTGTTAATATCAGCTTTTACTTCTTTCGAAAAATTTGTTTTAATTAAATAAAACATGAGTAATAAGAAGCTAATTCCGATAACAAAGTATAGGATAGTTTTTGTGTTAAATTTCTTTTTTTCAATAATTCTATCAACCATAAGAAGAGCAATTTAGTTGCTGCTTAACTTAATGTATTTAATTTTGTATCAAAGGGTTGCTGCCTTTATTATTGGAAACCGCTTATCAGGAATTTAGGCCTGAATTTTTAGGATTATTCATTTTGATGTTTAATTTAATTGGGCATAAATCAGGATTTTATGTTAAATTTAGATCTAGTTAATTAGTCAATTCTTCCTTAAAAAAATGTTTTAATTAAATGGAAATTTTAAACCAATCTTATTTTTCTGATTTTCCTATTCTTCAAACTTCTAGATTAATTTTACGTAATTTATCATTAGATGATGCCAATGAAGTTTTTAGAATGAGAGCAAATTCTAGGGTAAATCAATTTATTGGAAGAGAAAATATGCAGGAGGAAAAATCTGCAAATGAATTAATTGAAAGAACCTTAAATGCATATCAAAACAAACAAGCAATTGCTTGGGCTGGTTTACACAAAGAAACAAATAAGATTATTGGTACCTGTGGTTTGATGTCAATTGAATCAACTAATAGAAGAGCTGAAATAGGAGGGGAGATGTGGGTTGATTATTGGGGTAAGAACTTGGCAAATGAAGCTGTAACTGCAATTGTTAATTTTGGATTTGAAAAATTGAATTTACATGCTATAGAAGCAAAGGTTTCACCATTAAACAGAGGTGCAATCGCGATTTTAATAAATTTAGGTTTTCAGCAAGAAGCCTATTTTAAAGATAGATTTTTTCACAACGGAAAATACAATGACTTAGCTGTTTATACTTGTTTTAATTTGAAAAGGTAATTAATTCTTAAATTTACTTTAGTTAAGTATTAAACATTTGAAAATAAATATATTTGAAAAAACAAGACTATGAAACATTATTTTACCTCATTAATTTTAATTATTATTTTAGGTTCATTTCAATTAAAAGCATCCCACTATATGGGCAGCGAAATGACTTATACTAGAGTAAATGCAACTACAATCAATGTAAAACTAAAGTTATACAGAGATTGTTCTGGAATTGGATTTTGTGGATGTCCAGCTGGACCATTGAATACTTCTTGCACAGTAAATGTAACATTATATGGAAGGACTAGCACATGTAACAATACAAATTTTGGAACTACTGCCCTAAGTATTGTTCTTGGAGCAGGAGTGGTGGATGTAATTCAATTATGTTCTCAAGCAGGGGCTACAAATTGTTCAAATTGCGGAACTAAAACTCCTGGCTCATTTAATCCTGCTGCCGAAATTTATACTTTCCAAGGAAATATTAGTCTGGCTTCTGTTCCAGCTTCTTGTAATACTTTAGCTGTTGGTTTTTCTGAATGTTGCAGATCCTTCTCAATAACATCTTTACAAAATCCTTCTTCACAAAATTTTTATACAGAATTAGTTTTTGATAAAAGATTTTCAAACACAAGTCCGAGTTTTATAAATAAGCCACTCGCTGCTGTATATGCATTAAAAGACGTTTATTATAATATTGGTGGTTTTGATCCTGATGGGGATTCTATATCCTATGAAATGGTTTCAATTTTAAGTGCTCCAAATGTTAATGCCACTTATATAAGTCCATATTCTGCATTAGTTCCATTTCCATATTTGGGTGCTCCAAGTCAAAATAATAATTACCCATTTGGCATTAGTTTTAATAATTCTACAGGTGATTTAAGATTTAGACCATTGGGAAATTTTGATGCTCCATTTGCTGTAATGATAAAAGAATGGAGAAAAGATTCGACCAATACTTGGGTTAATATATCTGGAGTTCGCAGAGAAATGTTAATCATGGCCAGAATTAACATAGTTAATAATTCGTTACCTTGGATAAGAACCTATGATTTAAATACACAATCAACGGCAACACAACCTTTATTAAATTATACTATTAATGCAGGACAACAATTATGTTTTGTAGCAGTTGCTTCTGACTCAACTGATACAACAAATTTAACTTGGAATGCTCCTCCAGATTTAACCACATTGGGTGCTAATTTAATTCCTATGTATACACCATCAACAAGAGCACTTAATGGTCCTAAAAAAGATTCTATGTTGTTTTGTTGGATACCACCGGTAAGTGCAGCTCGCAAAGCTCCATATTTTATGACATTTACGGCTTCTGATGCTAATTGTCCTTTACCTGGAACTTATTCAAAAGGAATTACAATTAAAGTTGATTCTGCAAATGGGATATTTACTCCTTTAATTCCACCCAATCAAATGACCGTGTCAAATAATACTGGTAATAGTATTTCCCTCAATTGGACAGCAGGAAGTGGTTCAAATTCATTAGTAATAGCTAGAGCAAACAATGCTAATTTTACACCTCCAACCAATGGTGTTGCTTATACTGCAAATTCAGTTTTTGGACAAGGTACTCAATTAATGAAAACTGCAGGTTCTTATGTTGTTTATAATGGAACTGGAAATACAGTTAATATTACGGGATTAACTCCTGGAACAACTTATTTCTTTAGGGTTTATTCATTCAATGGTACAGGTACATCAACAAATTACAATAGAGGTTTTTATACTTCAACTTCCACCCAAACTCTTCCTGTAGAATTGAAAGAGTTTTCAGTAATTATAAATGAAAAAGGTGAAGCAGAATTAAAATGGACAACAGCAACAGAACTCAATAACAGTCATTTTGAAATTGAAAGAAGTTTTGATTCTGAAAACTCATTTTCTCAAATTGGAAAAGTAAAAGGACAAGGTAATAGTAGCTTATTAAAGTCTTATCAATATTTTGATGGACTAAATTTGATGGATATTTCTGCTAGTACTATTTATTACAGATTAAAACAAGTTGATTACGATGGTAAATTCGAATATTCACCTGTAGTTAGTTTAAACTTAAATGAATCAACAAATAATTCAAATTTAATTGTAGTGAATCCAAATCCATTTAAAGATGAAATTAAAATAAGCGGAGTTAGAGAATTAAGCAGTTTAAAATTATATGACCCAAGCGGCAAAGAAATCATGAATAAGGTGCTTTCAGGTTCGGTTGATGGTAGTTATATCATTAAAGTTAATACTTCAGAAAAAGGCATGTTTATTTTAAAAGTTAACAACCAATCTTTTAAACTGATAAAAGAATAATAAAGATTGAATATGAATAGAAAAATTATAACAATCCTTTTATTCTAGTTTTATATAGCGATTAATTTAAAAACTAGCAATGGTCGCTAAAACTGCAATTGTTAATTTTGGATTTGAATAATTGAATTTGCATGAAATAGAAGCAAAAGTTTCACCATTAAATAGAGGTGCAATTGCGATTTTAATAAATTTAGGTTTTCAGCATGAAGCCTATTTTAAAGATAGATTTTTTCATAAAGGAAAGTACAATGACTTAGCGGTTTACACTTGTTTTAACAAGTAGTTCTGGTTAATGTTAAAAATTGAATTTAATGTTTTTTAGCACTTTTATTTGGATATATTTGAATAAAAAATGCTATGAAACAATACTTTACACTGTTTATTTTGTTCTTGTTTTTAGGTTCATTTCAAACAAAAGCATCTCATATCATGGGTAGCGAAATAACTTATACTCGTGTTAATGCAACTACTATAAATGTAACTCTTAAGTTATATAGAGATTGCAATGGTATTGGTTTATGTGGATGTCCTGCTGGACCTTTGAGCTCAACTTGTGCAGTTTCTGTTACATTATACGGAAGAACTAGTACTTGTAATAATACCAATTTTGGCACTACTAATTTAACAATTGTTCCAGGTTCAGGAATTGTTGATATCATACAATTGTGTTCACAATCGGGAGCCACTTTATGTTCAAATTGCGGAACAAAAACACCGGGTACGTTTATGCCTGCCGCTGAAATTTATACTTTTCAAGGAAATGTTAGTTTAGCCTCAGTTCCTGCTGGCTGTAATAATTTAGCTGTTGGATATTCTGAGTGTTGCAGAACGGCTTCAATTACAACTTTTTCTAGTCCATCTGGTCAAAACATTTATACAGAATTGGTTTTTGATAAACGTTTTTCTAATACCAGCCCTTCCTTTACCAATAAACCTTTAGCTGTCGTTTATTCAGGTAAGGATGTAAATTATAATCTAGGAGGTTTTGATCCTGATGGAGATTCTCTTTCTTATCAATTTGTTTCTGCTATGAGTTCATCAACAACTAATGCAACTTACCAAAGTCCATACAATGCAACTACACCTCTACCTTATTTGGGATTTCCATCAACAAGCACAAATTATCCTTTAGGTTTATTTATTAATCAAACAAATGGTGATTTAAGGTTTAGACCTACAGGAACGTTTACTGCACCACTTGCAGTTATGGTGAAGGAATGGAGAAAAGATTCTTTAAATACATGGGTTAATATCTCAAATGTTAGAAGAGATATGCTAATAATTACAACAATAGGAAATAATAATTTATTACCTGGAATATTAACCTATGATTTGAATACTCAGCCTACAGCGACCCAACCACTTTTAAATTATACAATAAATGCGGGTCAGCAATTGTGTTTTGTAGCAGTTGCCTCTGACTCAACTGATACAACAAATTTAACATGGAATGCACCACCTGATTTAACAAATCTTGGTGCAAATTTAATTCCTATGTACACGACTTCTACAAGAGCTTTAAATGGACCTAAAAGAGATTCAATGTTATTTTGTTGGATTCCTCCTGTGAGTGCATTTAGAAAAGCACCCTATTTTTTAACACTAACATCAACTGATGCAAATTGTCCAATGCCGGGCACTTTTTCAAAAGGAATTACAATTAAAGTAGATTCTGCAAATGGAATTTTTACGCCACCAATTCCACCTAATCAAATGTCAGTTTCAAATAATACGGGTAATAGTATTTCATTAAACTGGACAAAAGGTAGTGGGACAAACAGCTTGGTTATTGCTCGAGCAAACAATGCTAATTTTACACCACCAACAAATGGTATTTCCTATACAGCTAATTCTGTTTTTGGCTCAGGTACTCAACTCCTTAAAACAGCAGGTTCATATGTAGTTTATAATGGTACTGCGAATTCTTTTACTATTACGGGTCTAGCGCCTGGAACCACTTATTTCTTTAGGGTTTATTCATTCAATGGTTCAGGCTCATCAACAAATTACAACAGAGGTTTTTATACTTCAACTTCTACACAAACGCTTCCTGTAGAATTAAAAGAGTTCACTGTTCAATTAAACGAAAAAGGTGAAGCTGAATTAAATTGGACAACCGCTACAGAAATTAATAATAGTCATTTTGAAATTGAAAGAAGTTTTGATTCTGAAAACTCATTTTCTCAAATTGGAAAAGTAAAAGGACAAGGTAATAGTAACTTATTAAAGTCTTATCAATATTTTGATGGATTGAATTTGATGGATATTTCAGCTAGTACTATTTACTACAGATTAAAACAAGTTGATTACGATGGTAAATTTGATTATTCACCAGTAGTTAGTTTAAACTTAAATGAATCAACAACTAATACTGATTTAATTGTTGTGAATCCGAATCCATTTAAGGATGAAATTAAAATAAGTGGAGTTAGAGAATTAAGCAGTCTAAAGTTATTTGACCCAAGCGGCAAAGAAATCATGAATAAGGTGCTTTCAGGTTCGGCTGATGGCAGTTATTTGATTAAAGTTAATACTTCAGAAAAAGGCATCTTTATATTAAAAGTTAACAACCAATCTTTTAAACTGATTAAGGAATAAAATAAATTGAACATGAATAAAAAAATTATTGTTTTCATCTTAACATTATTTTCATTTATTTATAATTCAAAAGCTGGACATTTTGCAGGAACTGAAATTACCTATCAGCATATAAGTGGCACCAATTATCAGGTAACAATCAAGTTTTATAGAGAATGTTCAGCATTTTTGCCTTGTGGATGTGTGGGAGGATTTCCATCTTCAACATGTTTTTTACAGGTAGTTTTAAGAAACAAATTATTAGGAAACTTAAGTCCAAATTATGGATCATACAATTTACAATTGGTACCAGCTTTAAGTGGCAGAGACATACTTACGCTTTGTAGTACACAAAATTCGAATTGTACCAATTGTGCTACTAAAACTGCTGGTTCATTTACTCCTGGTTTTGAATTACTTGTTTATACTGGGGTAATAGATATCAGTGTCGTTCCAACAAATGTTAGTGTAATTTCTATTGGTTATGGCGATTGTTGTAGAAATCCTCTTATTACCACAATTGTAAATCCAAGTTCTGTTGGGTATTTTAATGAGGCTATTATTTATCGTGCTTACAATAACAAAAGCCCTTTAATAAATAGCCAGCCATTATTATTGGTTAGTAGTGGTTCTGATGTCAATCATAATTTAATGGCAACCGATCCTGATGGAGATTCATTAAGTTACCATAAGGCCCCATCAATGAGTGCGATTTCTGTTCCAGTTTCTTACTCAGTTCCATATTCAATCAATTCTCCTTTTCCATTTTTTGGGAGCTCCAAATGCTAATGGGAATTATCCATTTGGTTACAGAGTTGACTCTATAACTGGTGACATCTATTTTAGGCCACAAGGAAATTTCACATCAGATGTTGTATTTAAAATTAAAGAATGGCGAAGATTGGCCAATGGAACTGTAGTTCAGGTGGGAGAAACCAATAGAGAAACTTCAATTTTCTCGAAATTTAATGTGATGAAAATTCCTCCTTCAATAACAACATACGATGCTGGTGGTCTTGTTACTACTCCAACACTTAAGACTACTTATACTACTTTAGCTGGTCAACAGATATGTTTTAATTTGTACGCAACACATGCTGATACAACGGACCTAACTTGGGTTGCTCCAACTTTTATGATTAATTCAGGTGCTACTTTTACTAAATTGTATGATACCTTAACAAGAGCAACAAATGGACCCAAATTTGATTCTGTAAAGTTTTGTTGGACACCTCCAGTTGGAAGTCATAACATAAAACCATACGCTTTTTTTGTAAGGGCAACTAGTCGTTCTTGTAGTGTTAATAGTTCGAATAGTAGAGGTTTTTTAATTAAAGTTGATAGCAGTAATGGTGTATTCACTCCTTTAATTCCTCCTAATCAAATTATGATTTCAAATAATACTGGAAATAGTATTACATTAAACTGGACCTCAGGCTCTGGTTCACAAAATTTGGTTGTTATGAGGGCTTTAAATAATAATATTGCATCACCTGTTAATGGGGTAAATTATACTGCTAATTCGAATTATGGAAGTGCAAATTCCTTGATAGGAACAGGTTCTTATGTTGTATACAATGGAACTAATAATTCAGTAACAGTAAGTGGTTTAAATTTTAATTCAGTTTATTTTATTAGGGTTTATACATTTAATGGTTCTGGTATAAGCTCAACATACCTTACTTCTAATTTTGCTCAAACCTCAACTCAAACATTGCCTGTAGAATTAATAGAATTTACTGGGCAGTTGAATGAAAAGGGGGAAGTGGAATTAAAATGGACAACGGCTACAGAAATCAATAACAGCCATTTTGAGATTGAAAGAAGTTTTGATTCGGAAACATCATTTAATAGGATTTCAATTGTTAAAGGACAAGGTAATAGCAAGCTCCTTAAATCTTATCTATTTACCGAATCTTTCAACTTGATTGATTTTGCTGCGAGTAAAATTTATTATAGATTAAAACAGGTGGATTATGATGGAAAGTTCGACTATTCACCAATAGTAAGTATTAATTTAAATTCTAATCAGGAAAAAACTTTATTGGTTAATCCAAATCCATTTAAAGATGAAATTAAACTAAGTGGAGTAAGAGAATTAAGTAGTTTGAAATTATATGACCCAAATGGAAAAGAAATCATAACAAAAGTGCTTTCGGGTTCGGTTGATGGAACCTATTTGATTAAGATAAATACTAATGAAAAGGGAATTTATATTTTGAAGTTAAATGAAGAAACATTCAAACTAATTAAAGAATAAATGTATTAAGCTAAAAAGTATTTTAAAGTCGGAAGGAATTAATTTTACTTCCGATTTTTTTATATAATAACAGTTACATGTAATTTTTTACCGTCACCAATAACCTTGAATTGAAAAGTGATGCTGGAGAAGCAACAGGCTCATTAAATGGAATTTGTTTACCATATCTTTCTTTTAGTTTTTTTCTAACTATTTCAGAGTTAAGATTGAAATCACTCAGTTTTTCTAATTCACTCAATTTTATTCCAGCGCCTTTTTGGTATATTTTCCAAACGAGTTCTGAGCAATAGATGTTTTCATCAGACCAATTGAACCACAAATCATAAGGTTTTCCAATCATTTTTTGTCCTATTTCTTCCATTGATTTGAGTTGATTTACACTCAATGGTTTTGCGAATCTCTTGAGGACATAATGATTGTTTTTTCCTTTATTTATCCATGTTTTTAACGCGGTTAGTTTAACAGGTTGAACTGCTTCTAAAACATAAGTTTGGCCATTCTTTTTATATATGACTCCACAATGAGAGTATATAGATTTTGTAGCAAATTGAATTGCTTTACTTTGGCTTGATTCCGACTCCTGAAAAATGACATCACCTGATAAGAATTGTGACTCATCAATTTCCGGATTACAGGAACAAAAAAGAATGATGATGAAAATGAACCTATTCATATTTAAATTTCAAATAAGATTTAAATAGGTTCAAAAGGTTTAAATGATACTTTACTTTCTACTTTAATTCCTTTGCTTCAAATAATTTTAGTAAATCTCTTTTTGATTCATTTACTTCTCCCTCAAAGCCATATTTACTTATAAAAAATCCAAAACCAAGCATTCCTAATGGAAGTAATCCTGTGAATGCATATTTGATATCTGTTAGGTTTACTAAAATCAACATCAAACAAGTAAAGAGGATGAATCCAAACCAAAATCCCATAAATATTTTTACGGGTTTAGATACCTCAAATTTTATGTGAATGAAACAACCTTTGATATCAGTTTCAATATTTCCTTTTATGAGAGGTTTGAATGAATTTCTACCTGATATTATCCGAGTTAATTCAAAATCAGTTTCACTATATCTGCCATCATATACATTCTTCAAATATGGTGATTGAGTAGTTTTGCATAAATGACTAATTCTATCTATTGCTTCATTTTTAGATATTTCGCTAGTTAGTTTAAATGTAGTTTTTAGCCAATTCATTTGATTGTTTTATGCAAGTATTCTTTTTAATTTAAATACAATCAAACAATTAAGGACAAGCTGTATTTTAAACTTATTTTATAACAAATCCGCTATGAACTTAAAAACCTTTATAAATGTGTTTTATTGATTTCAAAAAAATAATAAAAACAAAAGTATCTTATAGATTATAAATATATTATAAAGATGTAATGATTTTAAACATTAGATTCACTTCCAAACCCAATCTAATTGTTGAACAAAAGGAATTTCAAAGTTTAATTGAAGTTCGTTAATTTTAGTTCTGATGTGTTCTAAATCATTAACTTTTGCTTTTGATATTAAATAAGAATCACCTTCAGTGAATAGTAAAATGAAATAATCATTTGTTTCATAAATAATGTCTAAATCGGCATATTTAATACTTCCTTCTCCTGTTTCATCTTGAGAGTAGAACTCATCATTTCTGAATTCAAAATTGATGTCTTTTCCGAAGCTAGAACTGAAATTATCTTTGACATATTTTGAATATTGTCTTTTTTGTGACCACCTTGAATAAACAGGATAAATGGTAAAAAACAAGATACTTGTTATTCCAAAATAGATTGCTAAATGTATATTTCCATTATAATAAGCAATCATTGAAAAGATCAAAATCAATAGGCTATTAATCCATCTCGATCTTGTTCTATTTCTAACTTTTATTGGGCTTACCGATGCCAAAAACAACTGATGTTGCAAATAATCTTTCTCTTCTAAAATCATATTATTAAGCTTTGATTGCGCATCTCAGTTTGGCTGATTTTGCTCTTGGGTTATTAAATATTTCTTCTGCACTTGGTCTGATTGGTTCTTGAGAAATCTCAGAAAAGACACCAGCTCTAAATAAAGCTTGAAATACTTTTTTTACTCTTCTATCTTCACCTGAATGAAAAGTAAGGATGGCAACTCTTCCTTCCGATTTCATGGCATAAGGAAGTTTTTCAAGGAAACTTTCAAGTACACCAAATTCGTCATTTACTGCAATTCTCAATGCTTGGAAACATCTTTGACAGGCTTTTTTGATTTCTTCTTTTTTTGTTGCTGCTGGTAAAAACGAAAGCGCTTCTGATATGATTAAAAAAAGTTGTGTAGTTGTTTGAATAGCTCCTGAATGGTTCACAATCTGACGTGCTATTTGTTTTGCATAAGGCTCATCAGAATTAACCTCAAACAATTCTTCTAAAAAATCTTGAGAGCAGTTTTTTATGTACTCAGAAACTGGTTTACCACTTTTGGGATTCAGTCTTAAATCTAAAGGACCATCAATTTTATAAGAAAATCCTCTATCCGGATTATCGATTTGCATGGATGAAACTCCCAAATCGGCTAATATGAAATCGAATAAACCAGATTCACTTTCCAATTGGTCTATTTGAGAAAAATTCATTTTTCGGATTTTCACTTTGTCTTCACCATAGCCGGCTTTTTCTAAACGTTCTTTGGTTTTAGGAAGCTCAATTGGGTCAACATCTGTGGCAAACAAAATGCCTTTTCCTTTTAATTGTTTCAGCATTTCTAGGCTATGACCACCATATCCTAATGTTGCATCAAGTCCTATTTGACCAGGTTTAATTTGTAGAAAATCTAAAATCTCATTTACACAAATAGAAAGGTGCATTCCTGCTGGAGTTCTGCCTTGTTGTTTGATTTTTTCAATATCATCGGCATATTTTTCCGGCTGTAATTCCTTGTATTTTTCTTTAAACGATTTAGGATGAGTTCCTTTATAGCGAACTCTTCTTGCTTTTTTAGGCTCCTGATTTTGTTCCGACTCCATTGCGGTAAAAATACGGAATAATCAAGAGCTACAAAATTATTAATAAGGATATGAATTGATGGGAATTAACAAATGCCTAAATCAATTTTGTTGAATTTCATTATCTGCTTGGATATCTTGAACATTTAAATTAGAATCAAGTTCCAATTCTTTTAACTCATTAATAGCTGGAATGCCTTTATAGATTAAATACAAAAACAAAATGTGAAAGGCAAAACTCATCCATAAGTTAAAATAAAAGAACAATATAGCATCCAACGCATAAAAATTCAATCCAATGATAAATGCAGTTTTGTTAGCTTTTCTGGCTTGATATCCTATAAAAGCGATTACCAAAGAAATGATTACATTGATGATTGTGGCATAATAATTATAAGAGCCATAAATATCCATAATTGCAGCATCAACTAATAAACAAACGCCTAAACCTCCCCTAAATCCAATATTACTTGGTGTATCAAAATTTAAAATAGAATTGATAATGGATAAAGCTGCAATCCAATAAAACCAATTAGCTGCTTTTTTAATTTTATGTTGAATTTCTTCTCTTTCTAAATCGAATATTTCCTGATTCATTTTATTTCATTTAAATTATAAAATACATATTTTTTATTTTCTTTTCCAATTCTCACCATTTCATCAGCACCTGCAGAAGGTCCGCCAATTCTTAGTATAGCGTCACAGTGTTCAATCAGGCGAATGGCAACCGGATGAAATATTTCATTAAAAATATCATCGCCTATATTTTTTGAGCCTGCTTCTTCAATTAGGGCCTGCTGAAAAAGACAGAAACAGGTCAGATTTTAGGCGCTGCCAAATTAGATGTATATATAATACTTCAATTTGGCAGCAACGACAAAGATGGCCTTGTTTCTGTCTTTATTTAATTTGAAAACTAATTTTACTTGATGCAAGGATTTTTAAGCCATTGTTCTTAAGACCTTGCATTTAAATTATTTAAATACAATCTAATTGATTGATAATAAGTTCTAATAAAGATTTTCAGCAGGCCCCAATTAGAGGTAAAGCAAACCATTCTCCTAATACTGGCAAATGGCCCATTTTGTAAATTTCCAATGCTGTTGAACTCATTGCTTTTACATTTTGATGTATCAATTCTGGATTGTCGTTTGTTCCCGAACGGTATGGTCCTGCAACCAATATCATCATCGTTTTTTTATTCTCCATTACAAGATGTTTTTTAATCTTAAATATTGAATCAACATAATGGTTTTGGCATCTTTAATTTCTCCGTTTTCAATCATTTCAAGTGATTGTTCAAAAGGAATTTCTAATACTTCAATATTTTCATCCTCACCTTCGGCTCCGCCACCATCACTTATTTTCATATTATTGGAATATTCACCTATATAAAAATAGAGTTTTTCGGTAACAGAACCCGGCGACATATAAGCTTCATAAACCTTTTTTACATCTTGAATTTTATATCCTGTTTCTTCTTCAGTTTCTCTTCTTATACAATCATCCGGTTGGTCTTCATCAAGTAAACCTGCACATGCTTCTATCATCATGCCACTTTCATTACCATTTACAAAAGTTGGCATTCTAAATTGCTTTGTTAGAATTACGTTTTTAGACTCAAGGTTATACAATAAAATTACTGCTCCATTGCCACGGTCATAAGATTCTCTTTCTTGTATGTGTTGAGCTCCATCTTTACTTCTAAATTCAAACTTTATTTTATGCAATACATACCAATTATCAGATAGTATTTTGTCTTCAATAATATGGATGTTTGTAATCATTCTTTTTTGGTTTTTTCCTTTAGTTTAGAACAAGCTTGAATTCCGTTTTTGCAGTTTTTACTTAGTGCATTGTAATGTTGGTTGATATTGTTACTTCTTGCAGTATAACATTTAGCTTCAATGCTTTTCTCCATTTCATAAAGTTTTCTTTCAACTTCTGAATTTTCTTTTAATTTTTCACAATACTGATTTAAGAATTGAACATGGTTATAAACAGTACTAAAATCTTCGAAGTATTGATTTAATTCAGTTCTATAATTTTCTTTATTTTTAATATCTGTTTCTAATAATAACTCTCTGTTTGCTCCATATTTTACAAGTTTAGCATAATTGGCTTCCAAAACTTTGTGAGTCGAATATAATCGAGTGAAAAGTGATTTCAACTTTTTGGCTTCTTTGATATAATTACTCAATATAAAAACTTTGTTTTTGTCGAATAGGAGAGAGTCAGCGCGTTTTTTATAATGGATTATACTGTCTTTATTACTTCTAACATAAAAATCTAAGTCATCTTCAAAGTTTAACCTCAAATTGTTGACGTATTTTATACCTTGAATATTGGTTGAATTTACATATCCATAATAGGCAAAATGATGGTTGTATTGTTCGTAAAGACTATCGAGAAGCGCAAATTGATTAAACAACAACTCATTGATAATTCGAAGTGAATCGTTGTAGTTGAGTATTTTGGTTTCTGCGTCTAATGAGTCGCTTTTACTAAATTGTGTTGTTTTAGTTGTATTAAAAACCTTTTTAGATTTAATAAAATCGTGGTAACGAGATCTATTTTTTTTATTGATTAGTTTTAAATCTAGTTTTACTTTGATAACAGTTTTTGGAGTTGACTCCATCTTCTTTTCAATCCTTCTTGCAGAGGCAATTAAATCCTTGTTTTGGAAACCAAGGATTTCATGTTTTCTTCTGTTATTATATTTTAGCTCCTCCTTTTGAATTCCTAATTGATAAATGCTGCTATCATAATGAATTTTAGCAGATTTCAGATTTGAATAAATTCCTTCTTTTGTTTTTTGTTTTGGCGTTTCATTATTGTTATTAGGATTACTCAAACGTTCATACATTTCAAACGCGCTTAAAAGTTCACCAACCGCTAGTGTATAGGGGTTTTTATTGTTGAATACATAAATTGATTTACCATTTTCAACTAGTTTTTCAGATTCAGGTTTGCTTATAGATGCCAATCTTTCTTCATTTAATTGAGCATTATCAGATAATATTCCTGTTTCATTTTTCTTCCTCAAATAAAAACTGCTATCAGTTTCAAAATCTTTTATACTTAATGCAGGTGAAGCTAATTGCCACAAAGGATTAGCAGGGAAATGGTCGTAGTTAAATGCATTTGCATCTTTGTAATAATAATCTAAAACAGGTCTGAACTTAAATCTAGGTTTGATTTTGAACCTATCGTATTTACCACCTGAAAAGAAATAAACGAAAGCTCCCCAAATTGTTCTTTTGTGATTAATAACATATCCAGCATCCCAAGTATTGTCGATATACTTCCATTCATTGTTGATATAAACTGCATTCCAAATATGTTCATCTAAATAAAAATGATCATTTAGGTCTGTTAATAATCCTTTTGTATAACCAGGAACTTCAGTTGATACAATGCCAGCTTGTTTGCATAATTCATTGAATAAATCAGTATAACCAGTGCATATAGCTTTTCTTTTTTTGAGAATAGTTTCTACAGGAACTCGGCTAAAATCGTATTTACCACTTTTTTTTACGTCATATTTAATATGATGTGTTATCCAACAATGAATAGCTTTTACTTTTTCAGAATCATCATTTAAATTTTCTGTCAGTTTAAGAGCAAGTTTTTCTGGGTTTCTAGAGTTGAAAAAGGAAACTCTCGTAGTACATTTCTTTTGTGCAAATAATGAAGCTGACAATAGGAATAGCATAGAAAAATAGCTCCATCGAATAAAGAATGGATTCTTTTTTGGGATAATTTGTTTCATAGAATTAGATACGATTTCAATTAAAATTCAAATTAAATTCTATTTTTTGAAAAATCGATTGCTTTTATTTTGAATTATTACTTCAAATAACTTCTCATTTTTAAACATGAAGGATTAGGTACCTGAATCTCAACTGTTGTTTTGCTTAAGAATCCTGTTTTATTATCTCTTTTAAAAACAACTATGTTGTTGGAGATTTGATTTGCAACCAATAAGAACTTTCCACTTGGGTCTAAGGTAAAGTTTCTTGGATGTTCTCCTCCTGTTTTTTGGTGTTGAATAAGCTTAATTTTTCCATTTTTAGAAATTGAAAAAACTGATATAGTGTTTTCATCTATCCATCTATTCGATGCATAAAGAAAAAGGCCATCTGGAGAAATATGGATATCGGCAGAACCATAAGTATCTTGTGTTTTTGAATAAGATTTTATATTTTGAATTTCTGTTAGTTTGCCATTAAAATAGGAGTAAACACAAACAGTTCCACTGAGCTCTTCAATGCAATATGCAAATTTCCCAGTAGGATGAAATGTAAAATGACGAGGTCCACTTCCTGGTTTGGTTTTTACTTCAAGTGATTTGTTCTCGAAAAATTGATTCATAGAATCTGGATTGAATTCAAAAACACGAATTTTATCGGCACCTAAATCAGGTAAGAAAACAAATTTGAAATCAGGAGAGAAATTGGCTGAATGAATATGTGAACTTTCTTGTCGGGACTTATTGATACTGCTATCTTTAAACTGAAATATATATTTAGAATCATTTAAGCTTCCATCCTCATTCATGTCAAATAATGAAACAGAACCGCCTGTATAATTAGCATTCACCAAGTATTTTCCTGTTTGATGAATGTCTACATAAACAGGATTGGCTCCACCACTTGCTTTTACATTTATTGGGTAAATCAGACCGTTTAAGCTATCTATTTTGAAGGAACTAATACTTCCTTCATATGGTGTTTTGGTTTCAGTACAGGCATATAAATATTCCCCATTTGGAGATATGTTTATATAGGAGGGATTTGTAATGTTTGAGCCTTGTCCCAATTTTTTTAATGAACCATTTATTTCATCGAACTCATAAATATATATTCCACTTGCTGGTATTTCATTAGTATAGGTCCCTACAAATAGTAAAGTTTTAATTGGTGATTGAGCATTCAACATAGGAGTGAGGCTGATAAAAAACAAAAGCCAGTATATTCTTTTAATCATTTTTTTCAACCAATATAAATCTTTCTTGGTTTTGTTGATTGTAGAAGTCTATTCAACTATAAAAAAAATGATTTAATCTATGTTTTATAGTTGATGTTAATCCTTCAAGTTGCTGATTTTTACAAGTATTTCTTTTTTACTTAGTGTTAAAAATACACCTTGTTGTTTTGGTTTGATTGTGCTATTAATGCATTGTAAATGTGATATTTGTGTATGTTTTTGTTCTTTTTATATTTAGTATATGAAATTAGCGAAAATTCGCTTGTTTAATAAATTTCGCTGAATTAGGTTTGAATCACTATAACAAATAGGATGAACAAATAAATTATCATGATTTGAGAAAGCATCAGTTTGAATTTTATAAAGGATATAAAATGTATGATGATGTTTTTTCAGAGGAGTAAACAAAAATTGAAAAGTTAAAATCATTCAAACCTATATAAGTTCATAAGCCTAAATCCGATTTAGGTTTTTATATCACAATCACATGACATCCCATACAAAATCTTACGAAAGCTTAGGAGCTGTTCGTTTTACAAAAGAAATTTCTGGTAGCTACAAAGAAATTCTTAGTGAGGAAACAATTCAGTTTATTGTTCATTTGCATCGAACTTTTAATGAAAGAAGAAAAGCTTTACTCGGTGCTAGAATCATTCGTCAAACAGAAATTGATAAGGGAATTTTCCCTAATTTTTTAATAGAAACAAAATCCATCAGAGATACAGATTGGCAGGTTGCTCCAATTCCAACAGACTTACAAGATAGGCGTGTTGAGATAACTGGACCTGTTGACAGACGCATGGTGATTAATGCCTTAAACTCTGGTGCTAAGGTATTCATGGCTGATTTCGAAGATGCCAATTCTCCTACTTGGGATAATAATCTTTCAGGTCAAATTAACTTAAGAGATGCCATTAGAAGACAAATAGATTTTGTAGCAGAGAATGGAAAGTCTTATACTTTAAAAGCCAATCCTGCGGTTTTAAAAGTAAGACCAAGAGGCTGGCATTTATTGGAAAAACACATGCTAATTGATGGAGAACAAGTATCTGGTTCATTGTTTGATTTTGGCTTGTTCTTTTTTCATAATGCCAAAGAATTATTAAGCCGTGGCTCTGGTCCATATTTTTACCTACCTAAACTTGAAAGCCATTTAGAAGCAAGTTTATGGAATGATGTATTTGTTGAAGCTCAGCAAAAACTGGGTATTCCAAATGGAAGTATTAAAGCCACAGTTTTAATTGAAACCATTTTAGCCGCCTTCGAAATGGATGAAATCATTTTTGAACTTAAAGACCACATGGCAGGATTGAATGCCGGCAGATGGGATTATATTTTTTCAATCATTAAAAAGTTTAAAAATCATTCTGATTGTATATTACCCGATCGTTCCTTAGTTACCATGAGTTCTTCATTTATGAGGGCTTATGCTAAATTATTAGTAAAAACATGTCATAAACGTGGAGC
This sequence comes from Bacteroidia bacterium, assembly GCA_051861545.1. Classification (GTDB taxonomy): domain Bacteria; phylum Bacteroidota; class Bacteroidia; order UKL13-3; family UKL13-3; genus CAISCU01. The sequence goes on from JBIMKP010000003.1 coordinate 28,744, forward strand.
ACATGCCATGGGAGGAATGTCGGCTTTTATTCCAAGTAGAAAAGATGAAGTTGTAAATAAAATAGCCTTCGAAAAAGTTCAGGCAGACAAAGAACTGGAAGCTTCTACAGGCTTCGATGGAACATGGGTTGCTCATCCTGATTTAGTTCCAATTGCTATAACTGCATTTAATCAAGCACTTGGATTAAACCCTCATCAAAAACACCGTTTATGTGAAGAGTATCAAATTGAAGCCAAGGACTTATTGGCTTTCCAATCTCCAAATCCAATAATTACTGAGGCAGGTATCAGGATGAATACCAATGTGGCTATTTTATATATCAAATCCTGGTTGGATGGAGTAGGGGCAGCTGCCATTCATAATCTCATGGAGGATGCGGCAACAGCAGAAATATCACGAGCTCAGGTTTGGCAATGGTTAAAACATGGTGCTAAAACAACAGATGGTGAACTCATAACCTTAAGTCGATATCAAAAAATTCTCGAAGAAGAAATTGAAGTTTTGAAAGCAGAATTAGGAAGTGCTTTTGAAAAAGAAAATTGTCAGAAAGCTATTTCAATGTTCGATTCATTTATCAAACAAATAGAGTTTGATGAGTTCCTAACTTTAAATGCTTATACACAAATAGACTAAAATGAAAACAACATAATAATCAATCTAAAGTAATAGAAAATCTATCGCTAAGGGTCACCTCTTTCCCAAATTTTAAAAAATATAAAATCAAATTAACATGTCAACTCAACAAGAAAAAATCAATGCCCTCATTGCTGATTGGGCTTCAAATCCACGCTGGAATGGCGTAGAACGTCCTTACACCGCAGAAGAAGTTGTTAAACTTGCGGGTTCTTACAAAATCGAATATTCTTTGGCTCAAATGGGAGCTGAAAGATTATGGAAACTTTTACATGAAGATCATTGGGTTGCAGGTCTTGGAGCATTAACAGGAAACCAAGCAGTACAAGAAGTTCAGGCAGGAATGAAAGCCATTTATTTATCAGGATGGCAAGTTGCTGCTGATGCAAATTTGGCTTCAAGTATGTATCCAGACCAAAGTTTGTATCCTGCAGATTCTGTTCCTTCTGTTGTGAAAAGAATCAATAATGCTTTGTTAAGAGCTGACCAGATTGCAAACTTGAGTGGTGATGTAGACAGGCATTGGTTGGTTCCAATTGTTGCTGATGCAGAAGCAGGATTTGGTGGCAACTTGAATGCTTTTGAATTAATGAAATGGATGATTGAAGCTGGAGCAGCAGGCGTTCATTTTGAAGACCAATTGTCATCAGCAAAAAAATGCGGACATCTTGGAGGTAAAGTATTGGTGCCAACTCAAGAGGCCATAAACAAATTAATCGCTGCAAGATTAGCAACAGATGTTTTAGGAACTTCAACTTTAGTTATTGCTCGCACAGATGCAGAAGCCGCAAATTTAATTACATCTGATATTGATGAACGTGATGTGAAATTTGTGCAATATGAAAAAGGTCGCACTGCAGAAGGTTTTTATTATGTAAAAAATGGCTTGGAGCAAGGTATAGATAGAGGTTTGAGTTATGCACCTTATGCCGATTTAATTTGGATGGAAACAGGTAATCCTGATATAGGAATGGCAAGAGAATTTGCACAAGCAATTCATGCTAAATATCCTGGGAAAATGTTGGCTTATAATTGCTCACCTTCTTTTAATTGGGCAAAATTTATGGATGAAAAACAGATGTTAACTTTCCGCGAAGAACTTGCTGATTTAGGTTATAAATTCCAGTTCATAACTCTTGCCGGATTCCATGCTCTAAATACCTCCATGTTTGAATTGTCTTCAAATTATGTTGAAAGAGGAATGGCAGGATTTTCCGAATTGCAACAAAGAGAATTTGCGCTACAATCAAAGGGATTCAAAGCCATTAAACATCAAGCTTTTGTTGGGACAGGTTATTTCGATGCAGTGCAAAATACAGTGACTAGCGGAATGGCTTCAACAGGGGCATTAAAAGGATCAACTGAAGAGGAACAATTCCACTAAAAAATATTGAAGGATTTTACCTTTTAAAAATGATTTATGCCTTTGAATTAAGTCAATATGAATTAAAAATAGAATCCTGTTTGTTACGAAATTTCCTAAAATCCCATAGGGATGACATTATAGTAGTAAACAAAAATGAATGAATTCCCCTCACCCCCAAACGGACGCGAACCGAAGGTTCGCGTCCGTTTGGGGGAATTTGGTTTATGGCATTTTTCTATAAACATGTGACCACCTTCGGGGTCATTAATTTCATTGAATAGAGCAATTTAATTTCAAAAACTTTTTGAAAATAATTCTCAATACAAATGCTGGATTTATTAAAATTTCTACTGGTATACATGCGGATAATCGTACTTCATTTTAATGAAAACAAAAAAGCCCCAATTATCGGGGCTTTTTGTTTTCATTAGTTTAATCTTATAAGTGATATGTTTCTTTCAAGAAGCTGTTCAAATCAGTTGCTTCCCTACCTAAAAATCCTTTTAAGTCTGAATGAATTTCATTGAAGTCATTGTTTTTAATTCCGGCAGCAAATAAAGACGACATTGAAATGATGTGTTCAGGTAATCCGAATTGTTTTAACATGTTTTCAAAGTCAGCAGTCTCAGGGCTGATATAATTAATGCTTTTACCACTTAACTCGCTTAGTATTGATGCAATGTTTCCAAATGAATAAGATTTAGAAGCGGTAAGTTGATAGGTTTTGTTTTCATGATTTCCTTCAGTAAGTATATTTGCTGTTGCCTCAGCTAAATCACTTCTTAAAACAAATGGAACTTTTCCATCAGCAGCTGGAAAATATATTCCTGTTTCCAAAACATTTTCTCCAACAAACATTGGAATCACTTCTGCATACAGTGAGTTTTGTAAAAAGGTATAGGTTAAGCCAGATGAAATAATATACTCCTCAGTTAAAAAGTGATCACCAAGCATAGGTTTTAATGCTGATTGATTAATGTCTTTTAAACTTACTCCAGTGTAAAAAATGTGTTTCACTCCTGCGTTTTTGGCAGCATCAATTACATTTTTATGTTGACCAAATCGGTTATTGAAATCACTGGATGAAATTAATAGGAGTTTAGAAATGCCAACAAATACATTTTTTAAAGATTCTGTTTGGTGGTAATCACCAATTCTGATATCTACACCTAAATCTGCTAAATCCTGAACTTTAGCTGCATCTCTCACCATAACAGCAATTTGATTTGCTTCCACTTTTTTCAAGGCATTTAATACCACTTGGCGACCTAATTGTCCGCTTGCTCCCGTAATTAAAATTTTACTCATTTTGTTATTTTTTAAATTTATTGATTAATTATAGTTATTAACTTACTTTTGTATAGCAAAGTTAAATACAGGCTTTAGGCGAAACAAGAACTTGCCTAGAGGTGCTTAACTTACCTGTGAGTTAGTAAAGCTGATAACCAAATGAATAAAATTGTAAATGATTTTAAAAATTCTGAAACCGGAATTTTAAACTGTCCAGTAAGAGGTGTATTAGATAGATTTGGCGATAAATGGTCGATTTTAGTATTGATTGTTTTAGGAGAAAAAAATCGTTTGAGATTTAATGAAATCAATAAAGAAATAGGTCCCGATATTTCGCAAAAAATGTTAACCGTTACATTGAGGTCATTAGAAGCAGATGGTTTAATAAGCAGAACAGTATATCCCGAAGTTCCTCCAAGAGTTGAATATGAAATAACGGCTTTGGGAAAATCATTGGTGCCTTACATTAATTCATTAGCAAAATGGGCTAATGAAAATATGGAGTCAATTAAAGAATCAAGAAAGAAGTTTAATGTTTGATTTTAGAGGTAAGTATTAATAGATGATTTCAACATCATTATTAATTCTTCATCCATAAATTCGTATTCATCAGGAATATCTAGCACATCAATTTGAGGTAATTCCAAATGTGAAAACATTTCTTTCACTTTGTTTTTTTGATTCTTTTCCATCACTAAAACTAGTTCAGCCCAATTCACATCATTTTCCGAAACCTTTCTTACACTAGAAGGACTAATTCCTGCAGAACGAATTTCAAGTCGAGGGTCATTCTTAAAAATGAATTCTGCTGTTCTGCTACGTTTTTTGTTTCTCCCACAAAGAACCAAAAGTTTGAGTTTACTTGTCATGATTATTAAGAACTAATTTTGCGGTTTCTTTTGCCAAGCCAATGCTTACAATTGATCCACTGTTAAAGTTTAGGAAATCTGATTCAATACCATCACTAAAAATTACACCTGAATTTGGCATATATGATTCAATTTGTAAAGTTGAATTTTCCTTGATTAATCCATAACAAATATCTATTTGAGTTTTTTTGCTTTTAAAAGGCTCTCGCACTACAAAAATTAAATCTTTGGTTTTTAATTTTGGTTGAACATTAACCTCATCAGGATGGATTGATTTGAGTAATCCATGTGCCATATTATACATTGAACTTAGCCAACCGCTAGAGCCTGCTTTAGTTGAAACAATAATTCCACTGGAAGAATGTTCTTCAGATTTACCATTGAAATTTATTCTGTAACGAGATGAAATATGAGAAGACGTTCCAATGAATAAGTCGTTAAAGGCAAGCAATTTTTGACCATTGTTTAATTTAGCTTCAGCAAAATGCATAGTTTTAAATTGGTAGGTACCATTTAGAACACTTTCTATTCCTAAAGTAAAATTATTAACTTGAAAAGGAAGTAAAATTCCATCATATCTATTTTTATCAGGATTAACAGCAACAATGGGGCATGAATTTGAATATTTTGCCGTATTAGCAACTAAACCATCCTGACCAATAACTAAAATTAGATGTTGGTTTGAAAAGATAAAGGATGGAAGGAAACTTCTTTCTATGGTTTTATTTTTGATAAGCTTCGATAATTGTACTTGTAATGAAAGTAATGATTCCTGAAAGACTTCATGTTCTTCAACATATTCAGAAAAATTACCTCCAGAACTTTCAATATAGAATTTAGCTTGAGCTTTTGTATTGAATCTTTCAATTAGATTTTCAAGCCTGGTTTTGTTTTTTACAATGATTCCGTATTCAAAGCCCATTATTCCTCATTATTATTTTCTTTTAATAGCGAGGTTAACAAATCCGGACTGATGTTTAAATTTCCAATTTTACCAGCATTTTCTGCTAGTTCCCTAAAGGCAAGTGCAATATTAAACTTTGGGTCTGGGTTGTTATTTAAAGCAGTTAATGTTTTCCAGTCAATATCTTTATAAGGTTTTAGAGTGGTTTCAATAACATATCCTGAAGTTTCTGCTTCTTTTTTGTCGTTTGCAGTTTTTTGTTCGATGAATAATTTTCTTTGATTTTCAATGGCAATATCTGCTTGAAGTTTCATTTCTCTTAACTTCCTATCGTTTTCAGCCTTTTGAACTTCTGATTCCATTTTCTTTTCTGAAATTTGTTTTTGCTTTTCTTCAACAGCTATTTCAGTATTCAATTCCGTTTCCTTTATGATTCGTTCTTGTTCTACTGCAAAATTTCTTCTTTCATATATAGCCTGATCTGCTTCTTGTTGAAGTTTTTCTCTGGTTTCTGTTTCCAAGGCTCTGGCCATTTCTGGACTGGCTTGTACTGCTAAAATATTTGCTCCAAGAATTTCAATACCCATCATTGCAATGGAGTTGGAATTTTTTAATCCTGAGATAATTTTCTCCTCAATTGATTTTGCAGACCTAATTGCATCTTTTAGTTTTATCTCATGAATAAATGATGATGTTGCAGTTTGAGCTTCATTAATGATTCTTTGATTTAGTTTTTCAATATCATTCTTTTTGTACAGACCATTGTCATTAACGGTAAAATCCAAAACATCAGCAAGTACAGCTGGCTCGTTAATTTTATAGCTTATTTGACCTTGAATATTTACTGTTTGATAATCATTGGTTGATTCCTTAAAAATAAATGGAAGATCATTACTTCCCATAGGAATTGCAGCTATTGAACTGTTGTAAGTAAAATAAAAAAATGATAATCCTCTTCCTTCTTTGTTAATTTTCCCATTAACAAAATGAAGAACATAGGTCATTGAATCGAATTTGATATGCTTAATTGAAAACATAGATTTTCCTAAATATAGATTGAATTCAATTATACAAAATCGATTTAATTTTTTTCATATTTTTAACAGGCGGATTATTCATCATAGGTTTACTTTAAAGAAAATCCGCTAAATAAACAATAAGTTTCACAAACCTTTAAAAGCTCTATTGCAGAAGATTACTCGATATAATTAGAATTAGAAGCATGTATTTCTTGAAATTCTTAAAAATCCTGAAGGGATGACATGATTATAGAAAATAAAAGTAAAGAAAACCATCCCCAAATCTCTTACAACGCGGACCAAAGGTCCGCGTTGTAAGTGGTTTGGAGAATTCATTTCAAGCATTTTTCTATATACATAAGACCACCTATCGGGGTCTTAAATTTCATAAAAAAGAACAATTTAACACCAAGCTACTTTTAAAAATGTTTCTCAAAACATACACCAGTTTTATAAGATATTATCGGTGGTAAACATGCGGATATTCGTTTACTTTATTATTTTTTACATGAAATTTTAATTAGAAGAACGTACTTTGTCTCAATGCATATTATAAGTGAATGGATTTCTGCACATGGTGATTTTTTATATTCTTATGCCTTTCTAAAGACAGGAAACAAAGAAACAGCGGAGGATTTGGTGCAGGAAACACTTATTGCTGCTTATAAATCAATTGATGGATTTAAGGGTGAAAGTTCTCCTAAAACTTGGTTAATGAGTATTCTCAAATATAAAATCATAGATTATTATAGGAAAAAAGAAGTTCTTAAAAATTCTGAATCATATTTGAATGAAACAGAAAATGAATTTAATGCTTCATTTTTTGAAGAGACTTCTACCTCTTTTGCACATTGGAAAAATGAATCGGCACCCCAAAATTGGTTAAGTGAAAATATGGCCGATAATCAACTGTTGAACAAGGAAATTTTGGAATGGATTCAATTTTGTATAAGTAAAGTTCCAATAAAATTAAGGCCAGTTTTTTTTGCTAAGTATATGGAGGAAAGAGATGCAGAAGAAGTTTGTAAGGAATTTGGAATTAGTCCGACTAACTATTGGGTGATGTTGCATCGCTCTAAATTATTGATGAGGGCTTGTTTAGAGAAAACTTATTACGGAAAGAAATTATGAAGACAAAATTACTGTTTAACTGTAAACAAACGAGTGCTCTAGCCGACCGTTTTCATGAAAAACAATTAGGTTTATTAGAAAAATGGAAAGTGAAAATTCACTTGAATATTTGTGATTCTTGTAAAAACTACTACGTTCAATCAGAATTGCTTAAAGTTGAATTGGGTAGGTTTATTGCAAATTTACAAGACAATCCGAGTCAAAAATTAAGTGATAATAAAAAGAAGGAAATAGAATTAGCTGTTTTAAAAGATTTGGGGATTTCAAATTAAATAAAACGAATAGCCGCATGTTTGTCTGGAATTTATATTATTAAAATTCTAAACATTTTAAAATTGATTTATGCCTTTGAATTAAGTTAATATGATTTAAAAATAGAATCCTGTTTATTACGAAATTTCCTAAAATCCCATAGGGATGACATTATAGTAGTAAACATAAATGAATGAATTGCCCTCAGCCCCAAACTTCCGCGAACCGAAGGTTCGCGCCAGTTTTGGGGAATTTGGTTTACGGCATTTTTCTATAAACATGTGACCGGCTTTGGGGTCATTAATCTCATTGAATAGAGCAATTTAATTCCAAAAACTTTTTGAAAATAATTCTCAATACAAATGCTCGATTTATTAAAAATTCTTCTGGTATACATGCGGATAATCGTCAAATTGATTTATTAATTGAATTAAGTCAATATGATTTAAAAATAGAATCTTATTTTGTGTAAAATTTCCCAAAATCCTTTAGGGATGACATTATAGTAGTAAACAAAAATGAATGAATTAGCCTCCGTTTTGGGATGATTGTGCTATTATTAAATTTACTAATAAATAGACGGTTATGAGTTTTAAATAATAATTAAATACAAATATCCGCATGTTTACTTGTTAATTATTTTAGGAAATTTCTAAACATTTTAAAACTGATTTATGACTATGAATTAAAGCAAAATGAATTTAAAAATGGAATTTTGATTATTACGAAATTTCCCCAAATCCCATAGGGATGACATTATAGTAGTAAACAAAAATGAATGAATCCCCCTCAGCCCCAAACGGCCGCGAACCGAAGGTTCGCAGCCGTTTGGGGCTGAGGGGGTATTACTAAATTTATTAGTAAAGAAATGGATATTCGTTATAATTAAATTCCAAAATTATACTTCACTCATTTTATGAAAATTGAAATTTATTCCTTGATCAATTTAGTGGATATTTCATTGATTTTAAGAAAATATACACCTTGGCTACATTCAGAAATATCTATTCTATTTAAGTTTTCTGATAACTTTCCTTTTAAAATAGTTTTTCCCGTTATGTCAATTACTTCATAATTCAATTCATAGTTTAAACTCGTTTCAATTGTAAATATACCATTTGTGGGATTCGGATATACTTGAAAAAAGTTAAGCTCATTCACGTTTTTCAAATCAGTTTTTAAAATTGATGTACAAGCAGATGTAATTTGACAGTTGTTTTTAGAAATTTTTACTGCATAGTTGCCACTTTTTTTGGCAATAAAATTTCGATTCGTATCTCCAATAATTTGTTCAAAGTTTTTATTACAATCTAACCATTGGTAACTTGCTTCATTTTGATTTGCAAAAAGTGTATCTCCATTTTTACGAATTGTTGAATCTAAATTAATGATGTCTAGTGTTAATGTAATGATACTATCACATCCTTGAAAATTCGAAATAGTATCTTGATAGATGCCAGATTTTAAATACGTTTTATTGTTCCATAGAAAGCTATTACAAGCTTTTTCAGAATAAAAAGATATTGTAGGTTTTTTTATACTTAAGCTGCAAATACTAATAGAATCACAATTGTTGGCAATATCAAAAGTATCGATATAGATGCCAGCATTAAATCTATAAATTCCTTGTAGAAAAATACTATCTCCTTGGCAAATACTTGTTTGGTTATTGTATGTTGAATAACATGTTGCGTTTAATAATAAAGCCTTATAGGCATTGATTTTTCCATAGCCATAGTAGCGGTCCCAGCCTACTACATCTTCAAGTTTATTTCCAATGGTATCTTCTGCAGTTGATTCAATTATAGTTCTTATTTGAGCAGGGGTTCTTGCTGTATCTTGCGAAAGTAACAATGATGCTAAACCAGCTACATGAGGCGCTGCTTGTGATGTTCCTCCCCAATAAGTATCATAATTTGTATTTGAAAGATGATTGAGTGAATAAATGTAATTTCCAGGTGCTACAACAGAAATATGGTTTCCATAATTGCTTCCGCTACTTGTACTCCAAAAAAATGGAGCTGACCTAAGATCATTTGGGTTAGTAGAACCAACAGCAATTACTCCTGGATAAGCGGCAGGATAATAGGCAACTGCAGAATTGGTATTCATCATACATGCAACAATAATTACTCCTTTACTTAGGGCATAATTTATGGCAGTTAATAATGTTGTTGATGGCGAACTACCTCCCAACGACATATTGATAACCTTTGCACCATTATCGGTTGCATAATAAATTGCTTGTGAGAACCAAGAATATAAACCCGAATTACTAGAGTTAAGTACTTTAAGGTTCATTAATTTACATTTCCAATCTACACCGGCATATCCAATACCATTGTTTGCATTAGCGCCAATTATTCCTGCCACACAAGTTCCATGTCCTAAATCATCGGTTGGCATATTATCCGAATTCACAAAATCCCAAGCATAAAAATCATCTTTGAAACCATTTAAATCATCATCAATATTATTATTTGGAATTTCTTTTTTATTGGTCCAGATTCTACCTGCAAATTCAGGATGATCGAGTTTGTTGCCACTATCTATAATTGCTACTACTATATTTGTATCACCTTGTTCAATATCCCAAGCACTTTTCATTTGAATATCAGCTCCAGGAATAGCTGGTGATAAAGAAAATGTTCCATTATTGCTTAATGACCATTGTCTGCTAAAGTATTGGTCATTTGGTGTTCCTCCTCCATTTCCAACATAATCGGGCTCTGCATATTCTACCAAACCAGTATTGATATATTCATCAATTACATTTTGAAGCATTGTTGAATTTGGGAATTGTACGGTGTAAAAACTATTGTTTTCATCTTTACCCATATTTTGTTTCTCAACTTTTATTGCTTGATATACTAAATGAATACTATCAATTTTATTAGCAGGAAGCATTTTTTGTTTATTCAGTGCTTGCTGAAAGTTTTGTGTAGTTGATTTGAACTTCACTATTATTTGCTTGTTAGTAATTGGATTTTGCGCTTTACTTATCAAGCTAAATAGGATAATAACGATGGTATAAAATAAATGTCTCATAAGTTCTTATTAATTTGATTAGAAGATATTCATATTCTTCTAATCTAAAATGAATTTATTAATAAATTATTGGTATTCAAAATTTAAGGGTTTAAACAATTTCAAATTTCACTTGTTCGATTAATTATAAAATATTTTGTAAGGTTTAATTATCCTCAACGACTAATCATTATATAAATCAAATTATTTATGAAAAATATTCAATTGTTATTTAGCTTTTTAATAGTGTTATTAAGTCTTGAATCATGCGCTCAAAAGCAAAGTTCAAACAAACAAATTGCACAGAATGCTAGTGGTTCTGTTGAAAAAACTGATGAAGAATGGAAAAAGGAATTATCAGAAGAACAATATTACGTGCTGCGCCAAAAAGGTACCGAAGCTCCTTATACTGGTAAACTTTTAATGAACAAAGAAAAGGGTGTTTACAAATGTGCTGCTTGTGGAAACGAATTGTTTACAGATGATATGAAATTCGACTCTCATTGCGGTTGGCCAAGTTTTGACAAAGAAATCAAAGGAGGGAAGATTAAAACGGTTACCGACAATAGTCATGGTATGCAAAGAACTGAAATTATGTGCGCCAAATGTGGCGGACATTTAGGACATTTATTTGATGATGGTCCAACAGAAACCGGCCAAAGGTATTGTGTTAATTCGGTTTCATTGGATTTTGTTAGTGAGAAAGAATTAGCAACTGAAAAGAAAAATCAACCAAAACTAGATACACTTGTATTAGGTGGTGGATGTTTCTGGTGTGTTGAAGCTGTTTACGAAATGCTTGAAGGGGTTAAATCCGTTGAATCGGGTTATTCTGGTGGTACCGATAAAAATACTACTTACGAAGATGTTTGTTCTGGTGCTAGTGGACATGCAGAGGTTGCACAAATTGTTTATGACCCATCGGTAACTTCACTTGAAGAAGTTTTAGAGGTATTTTTTACTGTTCACGACCCAACAACCTTAAACAGACAAGGTAATGATATTGGTACGCAATATAGGTCGGTTATATTTTATAAAGATGCGAATCAAAAACAAATTGCTACAAAAATCATCAACGATTTAAACAAAGCGAATGCCTATCCATCAAAAATTGTAACAGCAGTTGAGTCATTCAATTTCTTTATCAGGGCAGAAGAATATCACCAAGATTATTATGCTCAGAATAAACAAAAAGGTTATTGCAGATTGGTTATTCAGCCTAAAATAGAAAAATTCGAAAAGGTATTTGCTAATAAAAAGAAGAAGAATTAAGGTTCTTTTTTATAAAGTGTTTGCATATAAATTACATGAGGAAAACTAATGCCGGCAATAAAGATGAAAAATTGTCCGGCACATTTTTGTATGCTGGACATTTCTTTATCAGGCCAAAAGAATAACAATATAATCAGCATAAACCAGGCTGCTCCATGAAATGGAAGAGAATTTAACCATATTCTTTTGTTATCCATTTTTAAATGAGATTTTAATTGTATCCAGCTCGAATAACTATGTTGTCCAATGAAGTATAATGCGAATGAAATTATTAATGGTAAATAACTCGCTAAAGTTAACCAGCATATAGTAATAAGAAATGAAGGGTTTTTCTTGTAAAGAGCAAAAATAATCCAAGCTGAAATAGTCCATTTAGGAATAGCAGCCGGAAATAAAATCCCGCCCATAAAGGCTAAGATGTGATTTGTTTCATTTTGATGTGTACCTACGATATATAAGAGCACAGATGTTCCCCATAAGAAAGAAGTTATAGCTGATAGTCCAAATTCCTTCCCATCTGCTTGTCCAAAATGCCAAGAAGAATAAACAAGAAAAAGTATCAGACCTAAAGTTGGAATCCAATACCATAAAACTAACATAATAGTGGATAGAAGAAGATACTTTAAAATAAAACCAGGCGACTTTTTATATTCCCATTTCCCTGTTTCTAATAAATGATCTACGGCGCCGTGTGGGATTCCAATTGTTATCAAGCCAATAGCAATAAACCAGTATCCTACGCTCTCCTGCAGGCTTTCATTATTTCCTAATAGAATAAAAAATATAGTTAAAGCCGATAAAATGATTGGTTGAATGAACTGATTTATAAAAACTCTTTTTGTAAGTGATTTCAAAAATGGAGACCAATTTATCTTATAAAAAATTGATATATCTTCTTTGATGCTTGTCTTTTCATCAAGAAATTTTAAAATCATTTTTGTTTCAACTTTTTCAAATAATTCAACAAAAATACCTTTACCCTCATGAGGATTATTTTTTAATATATCTAACAACAAAGCATCATAGAATCCAAATCTACTTTTAAATGCTTGTTTGTGATTTATATTTAAGTCAGATATGACAGCATTTTTTTTGATGGATTCAGCTATACTTTTTGCATGGTAATACATGTTTTTAAAAGCGTAACCAGTGCTTGGTTTAATGCTATAATTTTTGGCTCCAAGTAAAACAACTCCATGATGAGTTTCATTTTGAATCTCACTTTGACTCATCGGAATACAACCGATTTCTAAATCAAGTTTTGTATAAGCGCCAAAATTACTTTCTATGTATTGGTGAAGCAGAATTTCTACATCAGATTCCTTCATTATTTCTAATCCGAATCTTGTTATTTCTACTAAAAGTTTGTTTTTTGAAAAAGGTAATACATAAACAAACTGGGTTTGATTTTGTTGTTCGATTCTAAAATCCATGAATCGTAGAACATGAGCTTGATTTATTTCAGATTTGGTTTCAATAAGCCATCCAACAAAACTCTGATAGATATGAATTTCATCATTTTTGGGCTTTAGATAAACCGGGCTTCTTGAATCAAAAATTCTGTTTGCTCTGATTATATTTCCATCTATTCTAATAAAAGGACTTATTTCATCACTGGAAATATCATTAACTTTGGTTGTTAGCTTTTGCCAATTAAAATGAACTGCTAATTCATCAATTTTTTGATATAAATCAATACTTGAGATATGATTATATTTTAAAGGATACAAGTTTATTTCTGGTGAATCAGACAGAGTCATTGAATTCCATGAATGTGAAATTATATCACGAAGATTATTTGAAATTGGGTCTACGTCTTCAGCCCAAAAGCAAAATGTTTTATCGTTTTTAGTTTTTTTTTCCTGATCAATGAGTAATACAGATGCGCTATCTAAGAGATTATTTCTGTTTAATTCTAATAATAATAAAGAAGCTGATGCCCCAACACCACAAAAAATATAGTCATACTTTTTAATTGGAGCAGATGTATTTATTAGCTTTTCAACTTCCATATTAGTTAGATATTTTAAGTTTTGTTTTCAAGTAAAAAAAAGGGAAGTGTATTGTTTACACTTCCCTTTTTTAAGTAAAACTCTTTCTATAAACTAGTCCTCACTTCTAGATAAAACATAGATAACTAATCCAAATCCAATTTTGTTAATAGCATCTGCAATATTGTAAACAATGTCCATTGCATGCGAAGCTGCAGCAGGATCAGAAACTAATTGCATTCCGAACAAACCACCTGGAGTTCCTAAGATATAACCCAAAGGATAGATAGCCCAACCAACTAATACAAACCAAGCTAAAACTCTTGTTGCTTTTGCAACTTGAGGTCCTGCTGATTGTGACAATTGTGCAACCTCTCCAAACCAGATTAAGTAAGCAATGTAGAAATAAGCTGCACCAGAAATTACTCCCCATAATACGCTGTTTCCACGGTCAATTGTTTCGCCGAAATAACCTGTTACTAACATCACTAACGATGCGAAAATTAGTTTCCATAACAATGAAACTTTCGCACCAGCTTTTTTGGTAATCAAATAGAACTCTACACACATCAAAGGAACTGTTAAGATCCAATCCACATAACGGAAGAATGTTGGTGAGTCTCCTGTTTCCAAATTGTAGCCTCTCATGTAATAATAATGAACAGCTGCAATAAATGTAATAAGACCTGAAACTAACACTGATGTTCTCCATTTTGGAGATGTGTTGTTTAACTCAAGAAAAAAGAAGACTGAGGCGGCCATCATAGCCATTGTGCCAATGAAAAAGGTAAAAGCTACATAATTGTCGCTTGCAATTTTTAAATGCTCCATTTTAATTTTTTAGTTTGTTTTCCTACTCTTAAGGATTTTCAGTTACTCCAAGTTTTTTTATCTTGATTGCTATCTTCAAGTGCATTGTGAACATGAAGTTATCTGCTTTGTTTTATTTATTGTTTAATATTCCTTAATATGACAGAGTTTTATTTTTAATTGATGTTAATTGAATAATTAGTTTAAATTCAGGCGATTATGCGTTGATTTGTGATTGTAATTTTTATTTACTTGTTTACTAATTATTGATAGAATGGATGATGTTTAAAGAGTGTGATTTTGTTATTCCAACTCTATTATCATGTTTTATTCAATTCTTTATTTGTTAAAAATTGATTGGTATTAATGTCAACCAAAACATCAAATCGTTTAAGCTTATATTGTAATAAGTAAGATGATTTAAACCCAGAGTTTTTTATAATGGTCAAAATATTTTTGATATTGGAAATATGTTCAGTTTCTCCAATAAAAAATTAATACTTATGTAAACTACCTAATAACTTAGATAGAAAAAATTAAATGGTGTTTGAATTTTGAAGTAAAGTTTAATTTAAATACAATATTCAAATTGTAACCTTCTTGATTTAAATCGTAATAAACACTTCAGTTTTTAATCAAACAACATATTAAGCTAGAATAACATTTGGGATTAGAAAAGATTAATCAATAATTTGTATTTTACGAATATCTGCATGTTTGCAAGTAGTTTATTATAGTAAAACTTAAAACATTTTAAAATTGATTTATGAATTGAATTAAGGCAATATGAGTTTAAAATAGAATCTTGTTTATTACGAAATTTCCCAAAATCCCTTTGGGATGACATTATAGTAGTAAACAAAAATGAGTGAATTACCCTGACCCCAAAACTGGCGTCAGGGTGATGTTATTAAATTTACTTATTAAGAAACGGATTATCGTAAAAGTCAAATTGATTTATATTACATCCTAATATAGATTTTTTCGGGCCTATATCATAGAACAGGTATTCTGTGTTTCCTGCCTAAATCGAAAAGGTCGAAATAGATTCATATTATATCCTAATAATGATATTAATCGGGCCTATATTATATAACCAGTATACTATTATTCCTGCCTAAATCGAAAAGGTCGAAATAGATTATATTTTAATACAATAAATATATAAAAGTAGTTTTAAAAGAACTCAATTGGTTTCAATACAAAATCATTGAATTCATTTTAGCATAAAAAAAAACAGCTATTATTTGAAATGTAATTACTTTTTGAAATGCTTTAATATATCATCAGTTTCTAAACAATTCAAACAAGCTTCTTTAGTTAATCCGCCTTTTCTTGCTACCAATGTGCCAAAGTACATATCCAAAAATCCATCTAATTCATGAGCATCTGGATTGATACTTAACATCACACCTTTTTCCATGGCATAATTTATGTATCTCCAATCTAAATCTAATCTATATGGATTGGCATTAATTTCAATATGAACACCATTCGCAGCACAAGCATCTATTATTTTTTTATGGTTGATGGGATATCCTTCTCTCATTAATAATAACCTTCCAGTAGGATGTCCGAGTATGGTTGTATAGGGATTTTCGATTGCTTTTAATAATCTCATCATCGCTTTTTCTTCTGTCATTTTGAGATTACTATGAACAGAGGCTACTACATAATCAAAAGTTTTTAGGACATCATCATTATAATCAAGACTGCCATCATTTAAAATATCACATTCAATTCCTTTAAATATTTTAAAATTTGGGTATTTAAGATTCAGTGTATCTATTTCTTTTTGTTGAGCATAAACCCTTTCTTCTGAAAGTCCTTGAGCATAAAATGCTGCTTTGCTATGATCTGCCATACCTAAATAAGAATAGCCTTTATTTATACACCAAAGTGCCATTTCTTCAATGGTATTTTGACCATCACTCCACTGACTATGGTTATGTAAAGGTCCACGTAAATCTTCGTATTCTATTAATTCCGGTAATTGATTTGATTTAGCAAGAAAAATTTCATTACGACCTTCTCTTAGCTCTGGTTCGATATAAGTTAATCCAATACTTTCATAAACTTCTTCTTCAGAATTGTATTCAATATTTTCATCGGGTAGCACATCCAATTGTTTTAAGTGTTCTTCTGAGGCGGTTTCAACAAACAATTGATAATAGAAATTTTCTTCTGGTACCAATTTTATTGAAACAGGGTAGGAGCCAAGTTTAGCTTCAATTAGATCATCAAATATTTCTATTTCACTTAAAAAAGGAATATTTGCAATTGCCGAAATTGATGATTCTAAATCTGTATAAGGAACAATAAACTCAATACATTCCAGTATTTCACATGAACGTCTGATTGCTCCTGAAAACGAAGCCAATTCATGCACTTGTTCTTGTAGATCTTTTAACATTTCAATTGCAGGTTCTTCTGCTTTAGCGTAATGGAATTTATGTGCATTGGCAAACATAAATTCAATTTGTTTTTTGATGCTTTCCTGAGTTTTAGCACCAAATCCTTTGGCCTGCATTAATCGGTTTTCTTTACAAGCATAAAGTAATTCTCCAACCGATTCTATGTTTAATTCTTTCCAAATTAGTGCTACTTTTTTGGGTCCAATACCCTTAATTTTCATGATTTGTAAAACACCTTCTGGAGTTTCTTCCAATAACTTTTGCAGTTCGGGAAAAGTTTCTGTTTTGTTTAAGGAATCTATAACAACAGCAATAGTTTTACCAATACCTGGAACTTTTTCAAGGGCAACTAAATCAAGCTGATTTAATGCTTGAGGCATTTTATCAATATTAAAAGAAGCAGATGCAAATGATTTTATCTTAAATGGATTTCCTCCATGTAATTCAGAAAGATCAGCATAGAGTTTTAGTATGTCTGCAATATCAGAATTCGTCATGGCGTGAAAATAAAAAAAACTATTGAACTCATTGTTCAATAGTTTTTAACAAGTGAATTATATACCTAAAAAACTAATGGTTTACACTTTTAGTTTTCACAAAAAATCCAACAATTGCAGTGGTAATAATACCCATAATAACTGCGCCATAAATACCTTGTATGATATAATTATTCAAATTAAAGAAGGCATCAGCTTCTGTTTGTCCCATTAGTTTATTGTCAACGGCATATTTAATTGCATTTTTGAAATAATCAGGAGTGATACCAAGAGAAGTAATGGTTTGAACTAATGGACTTATTACAGCAACAATTACAGAAATAATTGTTCCAGAAACAAAAGCTTGTCCGAAATTCATGTTTCCATTATAGAATTTCTTTTTCTTTTCCAACAAAGCAAAAACATAAATAAGAATAGCGGGAATGGCAATTAAATTGGTATAATACATGTGTTTATCTATGTAAACATCATGTAATCCAATCATTTTTTCTAAGAACATCCAAATGAGCGACATTACAGAAAAAAGGGCTGCCCATTTAATTTCGATTGAGTATTTTTTCATCATCATGGTTTTGAAATTTTAACTAAAATACTGTTTTTGATGAATAAATGAATTTTTGAAATCTAATTAAAACTGGATTTACTTTTTAACATAAGCATTTTCATAGGTCTCAATCCATTCTTTGGTTGTCATTTTACTAGCTAATTCCCCAATTAAGTCAAAAGGAATATTTTCAGGCTTTTTAAATCTGATACAGCTTTTACCCATATCTAATTTGCCTTTAACTCTTTGAGCATATTCGTTTGTAAACCAATTAAGAATTTCAGGATTTGCATACATTCCCATGTGGTAAATGGCTATGAAATTTTTTTGTGATGCAATACTTAAAAATGGCAGAGGTAATTCTGGAGAACAATGATACCCCTTTGGATACAGGCTATGAGGCACAACATAACCAATCATACCATAAGACATTTCTTCCTTAAATCCTTTTGGAAGAGATTTCAGAATAATGTCTCTCAGTTTCATCATTGGAAGTTTTCTTTCCTCGGGTAGGGCATTCATATAGGCATCAACAGTTTGCTCTTTTGATTGCATAGTTTTCTAAAATATATAATTCAAACCTAATTTAAAATTAACAATATTTCTTCGGGCATAAATTTTTCTGTTCATTGCTAATGAATAATCTTTAAATAAAGAAGTGCCCAAATCTTGGCTATTTTGAGTAAATCCATTTATGAATAATGTAGCTTCAATACCAAGATCTAGAATTAAATTAGCGCCTATATGTCTTCTGGTACCAGTTTCATAACACAAACCAACATCACTGATTTTGGCCAATTCATTTGTGTTTTCAAATTTGTCAACCATTTCAACATTTTGGTTTAAAACAGCTATTCCATAACCATGATAGTTTCCCAATGGTGATTGAAAATCTCTATTTAATCGAGCAATAAATTTAAATGTAACACCTGAAGCTCTGGAGTACTCAGCATCATTGCCATTTGATAAAACTGCTTGTTGAAGTATAAACTCATCATTTGGAGATATAATTCCGTAGCGCAGAAATCCAACTTGAAGACTTAAGTCAATTTTATTACTAACTACCCTCGAAACTTGGAAATTATATAAAAGACTCGGCATGAAAAGGGATTTTTTATTGAATTTAAAATCTCTTGTATCCCCATCTCTTATTGATAAATAGTCGGGCATGTAACATACATAAGCACCAATCTGAGTTTTCTTCCCTAAATATCCGGGTGCTTTTGTCCCAAATGAAAAGAATGGAACAAATATTAGTAGGGTAAATAATATTTTATTTGTATGCATTTTTCGATATGATAAAAAAGAAGTTATAAAATTCAGAACGAGTAAAATCAATCTTGTTCAAATCATTAAAATATTGTTCATGTTTATAAGCAATTTTGCCATTTTCCAAATTATAAATTGGAATATACATACCACTTGCTTTTAATGGATTAAATAATTGATATCCAAAATAAATTGGCAATGGTGGAACTAAAAAACTTAAGAAGAATATTCCAATTTGATTTTCACCAATTTCTTTTTGGTCTAAAACAGCAATACTATTGATAAAACAAATGTGTTTTGCATTGTATTTATCCATAATTTTCTTAATTATCGCTTGTTCTTTTGAATCGGCGTATTCATATTCATCGCCAATTAAACGGCTTTTAATCCAGTTTTTCATAGCAACTCTTTCAGTATAAATAGCACTGTCATTTTCATTTAACTCAATTGGATTAAATACATGGACATTTACTCCGTTTAGTTTACTAGTTTCTTGAATCAAGTTTAATAATTCAAGTTGCTTTTCCTTAACTGTTAAATATCTTAATGGATCCTCTTTTCTTAAGTCAAAAAATAAATTATTAATGTCTACTACTAACAAATCTTTAATTGCTTCATCAATCAAAGGCTTCTCTTTTTTTGCAAAGGCTGATTTCCTTTTAGTAATTAAAGCTTCATCTTTTTCTTCTTCAACTTCTTTTGATTCTGTTTCATCATTAGTTTTCGATTCAAGACCTTTAGTAACTTCTTCAAAAGTTTGTTTGAAGTTTTTGTCTTCTATAAAATCGGACATCGCAAAATGTGAGATACTATAATGAGGATATTCTGATTTTTTTCTTAAAGATTTTAATCCTGTTTTTGAGGTTTTACTATTCGAGTTTTTACTGTATTCGTAATTGTGAATGAACAAAGTATCTTGAAATTCAGAAATGGGTTTAAAGTGATTTAGATTATTACTTACATAAGTTCCAAAGTCTTTTATGCAGTAATTTGAGTATTTAATTGCATCAGGGTCATTTCCAAGACTAGAACGCAATCTCCAGGATAAACGAAGAATAAATGCATTCATATCTGACTTTTGCGCTTTGTTGAAAAAGGCATGTAATTTTTGAATTTCTCCTTTTATTTTTTTAGGTGATAAAGCAATTTTTGATTTGAGATTTTGATTAATATAGTTTTGAATAAAAAACAAAGCTTTTAATTCAGACAACATTAATTCTTTGTTTTGGGGTTCCTCTTCTAAAAGAATAAAAGAATTATAAAATGCGCCTATGTAATTTCTTTCTATTAAGTAAATATTTGATAATTCTATTCTTGCAGCTCTTTTAATATGATTGAATTGGTTTTCACTTACTAGGAAATTTGAACCTTTTTCAGCAGTTGTTTTTAGTTCCTTTTTAATATTTGTGATTCTATTTAAAATATTTGGATGCGTTGATAAGCTATCATTTTCATCTTCATTATTCTTTATTAAGCTGGCAGTATCAGGGAAAATTATAGGTGAAATTTTAAAGAAAGGAGTTTCAAAACTTTCTCTTAGAATTAACTTATTTTCTAGTGGATAATCAGCAAATTTCAGAACTTCAAATACTCCTAAACTGGCGGAGCTTGCATAATCTGATTGCAAAAATAACTTCAATCCATTTTTGTCTGCTTCTAATTCCTTTTCTCTGCTATAACTCATTAAGTTCAAGAAAGCATCAGCTCCATCGCCATTGCTTTTTGCTGCTTTTTTTTGTTGAATTTTTGACTGTTTATATTTTTCAAATGAATGGTGAAGCTGATAATGAGAAATTTCATGCGCTAAAATAAATGCCAACTGAGCTTCTGATTTTACGTTAGCAAGCAATCCTACATGCACAAACACCATTCCATTGTTATACGTAAATGCGTTTACATCAGTAGATTTTACTATATAAAAACTAAGTTCTTTTCTAAGATTTTGATTGTTTTTTAAAAGTTTATCAGCAACTTTTTCTACGTATTCAGATGCTTCACAGTTGTATATTACACGACCTGAATTCAAGAAATTACGCATTTCAAAATCAACTTCTATAGCAAATTTCTTTTCATTTCTATTTTTATACTTACTATTATCAAGGTCCTGATAATTTATAATTTCCAAGAAAGGTTTGCCAATTTTTCCGCTTGCTTCGAATACCTGTGCTTTGGAAATTTGAAAGGCAAAAACTTGGATTAGTATTAATAAGATGAATTTATTCATTATCGAATTTTATCTTTTTAAGGGTTAGAAATAAATCAAATTTTTTACCAATGATTTTTTTGTTTCTTTCATCAGTGAATTGATAAGCCAATTTGAAATCATCATACCATAGAATTTCATCTGCACCTAGATTGATGGTCTTTTTAGTGTCTTTGCCTATTTTTATAACCTGATTTGTAGCTTCAACAAACTGGTCTTTTGATCCTATTCCATTTGCATCAATGGTTTTTATTTGTGTTTTGTTGGGATAATTATAACTTAGTTCAAATCCACCATTTTCAGTTTCTTCAAATTTTACCTTTGATTCGAAGTGATAGCTAATATCTCTTTCTTTTAGGTTAAGTCCATTTTCCCATAATAGTTTTCCATCTTTGCTATAACAAGAAATAAAACCACCAAACCAGTTAAAACCATCAAATGATTTATAATAGGATATAGAGGTTCTTCCATCAGAATATGTAGTTGTTCTTGAATAATATTTAAAATTCTCCTGGTATGCTTCTCCTATTACTAGTATTTTATCATCCCTTTCTATAATTTCATGAATAAAGAAGGATAATTCTTCTTTTTTTTCCATAAATGAAGGATAGAAATTAAACTTTTTGAAATCTGTGAATTTGGTAGTTGATAAAAATTTTGTTTTGCCATTTTCTACAATACCAAAATAGATCCCTAAATAAGTTTTGTTGTAAACTGTTAGTGGATTGATTTTTTTTGTTTCACCATAAATTCCTGAGATATAATCGAGGTTTTCATTTTTGGTTACGATTTTACCTTTGGCAGCTGCCATCTTATTGGGGAACTTGATTTCAATCTCTTTTTGAATCTTTTTATCTACTATTTTTTGTACAAAGAATTTTCCGCCGCTTTTGGCCCAGGATGCGCATAATAAACTAACATCGTCAGTTGAATCTCTAAATTCTATAGAATAATAATCGGTTAATGTTTTTCCGAAATTATTCATGTAATATTCAATCTTGTTGTTTGATTTTTTGTTGTAATCAACTTCCATAACAAAAGGATAAGCTTCATACTTATGAATAATTAACGGAATAAAGCAGGTGATGAGAGATAAGTATAAAACCTTATCCATATCCTTTACGCTTTCTTTTACTAATCCATGAATAAATAAATGATCATTTCTCCAAATCATGTCTCTTACTTCAACTGATTTCGGATAGCTGAAACTAATTGGTTTTGCGTCCATTTTCTCTAGATCGAGACGATAAATAGTAAAATTCTTAAAAGAAGCACCATAGCCACGAGAACGACTTTTATTCAAATCTTCTCCAACTACAAAATAGAAGTATTTATCACCAAAGTATTTTGTAAAACCAACGGTTTCTTTTTTACCTAATTTCAGCTTGTAAGATTTAAGCATTTTAAGGTTTTGGTCATAACGGGTATAATTTACCTCATATCCGGTTCCCAGAATTTCGGGATAACGAGCTAACAAAACACCGTTATCAGCTAAAGAGAAAACTTTGTAATCGGCACGATCGCCCTCCAGTTTTACTTTTGTTGTTTTTTCAATTTCCTGAGCTTGCAGAGTAAATAACAATAGATTAGCAATTAATGCTAAGAGTAGTTTTTTTGGTTTCATAAATTTTTAGTTTGATTTTTTTTAAACAAAACATCCAATTTCAATTCATTAAAAATTGGATGTTTTGTTGTTGATTGTATAATTAAAGACTCATTTAATTAGTCATTTGTCATGTCTAATTTATTAACATTAAGGTAGATTTTGAATTTATCTCCTTTTTCTTTTTTATCTTTTTTAATCATTTGGAAATTATAAGCCAGATAAAAATTATCGTACCATGGTTCTACATTTGTTGCTAAATTTTCATCTCTTTTACTAGCCATTTTTTTACCACCTTCAGCAGTTTTAATTTCAATAAATTTATCGTCATCTGCCTTACCATCCTCATGAATGGTTTTAGTTTGAATAGTTTTGTTGTTAGCACAAGTAATTTCTATATCACCATTTTCATTTTCAGCAAACACCATTCTTTTCTTTGCGTAATATGATTTTACAGTTTCTTTAAATCTCATTCCATTTTCCCAAATCATTTTACCGTTTTTGTCATAAGCAATTACATAGCCTCCAATCCATTGATAGCCATCAAAAACAGTTCTGGTTCTTATAGATGTAATTCCTCTTGAGTCAACAGTTACATAGGTTTCTGTTCTGTAAGTTGGATAAAAAGCTTCACCCATTACCAATATAGAATTTTCTCTTTCAGTGATGTATTGAGTTATTGAAACTATTGATGCATTATAATCTTTATCTTTTTTCTCTCTCTTTTTAGCGATTTTTTGCCCTTTAACCGATAAGAACTTAAAGTTTTTAAAGTCTGAAAAATTATTACTCTTATTATAAACTACTTTTCCATTTTTTACACTAGCCAGATATACTCCATTTGATTTAGCAAATGTTCCGTATTGGGCGTTCTTTTTCTTGGTATCGCCAATCAAACCAGCAATATATTTATCACTTTCATTTTTAGTAAATATCTTACCACTTAAAGCTGTTTTAGTTCCAGCAAATTTTAGCTCTACTTCTTTACCTGCTTTATCATTAATAATAGATTTAAAGAATACTCTTCTAATTTTTTTTGTATAGGAATAAAGCAGTAAATCAACATTCCCTGAAGTATCAATATAATCAACAGATAATATATCGGTATAAATATTTTTAACCTTGTTATATTCAAATTCCTTTTTATTGCCACTTTTCTTTTCAAAATCGAGTTTAATTAAAACCGGATTTCCTTCTGGTTTGTAAAACATTAATGGGATATAACACAAAAGGACAGAATAACAGACCTTTCTTTGTAAATCTTTACTTGATATTGCTGTAATACCACTAAGTAGAATTTTACCATCAGCCTCATTTAAATCTCTTATATGAAATGCTGTTTTATAATTTAAATTGATGCTCTTTGCCGACATATTTGTTAAGTCGATTCGGTAACAAATAAATTCTTTAAACGCAGCACCTTCTCCTGCCGACATGGTATAATTGAGGTCGGTACCTGCTATTACATAAAAGTATTTACCTCCAACATATTTAGCAAAACAAATAGTATGACCTTTTACTAAATTAAGTTTATAGGTTTTGTCTTGTTTTAAGTCGCTATTGTATTTTATAAAATTGTATTGTTTCGATTTCTTATTAGTTTCATCGTAACTACCTAATAAAAAGCCGTTTTCTCCAACAGGATAGATTTTGTAACTATATTGTTCTTTTTCCAGTTTAATTTGAAGAGCACCTTCCTCTTCTTGTGCAAAGCTTGATTTTAAAAGAACAACTGATAAAAAAGCAAAGAGTAGAATTTTTAATTTCATAGATACTGACATAATTATGACAAGAATATTAAAATCAAACCAAGATTTCAAATTTTCTCGTATTATTTTACCGTTAGGATGTACTTTATGGATGATTGTTTTTTAATCTTCTTCAATTTCAAGTTTCTTTAAAATTAGATAATCACCTTTTTCTAATCCCTCTTCTGAATTTCTCTTTTTAATTTCCTTATAATAGATGCCTATATTATAATTGTCGTACCAATTTTGAGTTTTAAAAAAATACTGATCTTCGGTTCTCTGTTTAAACAAAGATTTCTTTTTTTGATTTACAATTTCTTTGAAAGTATCTATTTCTGATGTTCCATCTAAGTGAATAATTTTACTTTGGATTTTACCTGTCAGGGTGCCGGAAATTTCTAAATCACCATTTTCTTTTTCTAAAAAAAGTACTCTTTGAGAAGTGCTATTCCCAAGAATTTTTTCTATTGGAGTTAAAGCATTATCCCATAAATATTTGCCATTTTTGTCAAATGCAAGAATAAAACCTCCCAACCATTTTATTCCTTCAAATGTATTTGTAACATTCGAAGGATTCGCATCTGAGAATGAATTAGCAAAGGCTTCACCCATAATTAGATATATACTATCTCTTTCTATTATATCATGTATTTTTACTGAAACATTTGCAGAATATGTTTTATTCTCTTTTTCGTATTTTTTAACTATGTATAAATCTTCTTTTGAAAGGAGCTTAAAGTTTTTGAAGATAGGATAATCGACAATTGAATTAAACTGTAATTTATTATCCTTAATTACTGCCAAAAATATTCCTGATGATTCGGGCATATTAGGGTCTATGAAAGCAGAGTTTTTTTCTTCAATTACTATTCCTGAAATTAGTTTTTTGTTTTTATCAGTGTTTATTACCTTTCCATTTAACATTGATTTTCCTTTAGGGAAATTAAGTTCAGTTGCATTTTCACATTTTTCAGAAATTATTTGCTGAAACAAAACTTTTTGATTGTTATTTTTATTTGAATGAAGAAGTAATTCAATATTTCCTGTTGAATCTATTAAATCAGAATTCAAAATTTTTGTTTTTGTATCATCATATTTAGAGAATACAATATTCTTTTTAAGGGCAGGTTTTTTATTAAAATCAAATTTTATGACTTTAGGTTTGGTATAATTGGTTGTGAAAATAATTGGAAATCCGCAGCTTGCACATGATAATTTACTTTTCGATACATTTTTCTTTTGTTGAACTTCATCACCAATTAGATAAACATTTGTTGGTGTTTCAATTAAATTTTTTATATGAAATGCTGTTTTTTGAATGATATTTATTGATGTGGTTTCCATAGTATTAACATCAATTCTAATT
Organism: Bacteroidia bacterium; assembly: GCA_051861545.1. Classification (GTDB taxonomy): domain Bacteria; phylum Bacteroidota; class Bacteroidia; order UKL13-3; family UKL13-3; genus CAISCU01. Next base: position 54,953 of record JBIMKP010000003.1, read on the forward strand.
AATGTAAAATCCCATATAACCAAATTTGATAAATCACTATACCTATTTGTATTAATTCTAACTTGAGTACAAATAAAATAAAGATATTTTCCTTCATAATATTTTTCGTAAGCTATTGTTTCTGTCTTCTTTATATTAAAGCTTGAGCTCTTTTCAAGTTTTAAATTTGTATTGTATTTTGTAAGACTGATTTTTTTAGTTTTTTTTTCTTTAGTTTCTTGGAAAATAATGAAACCTAGACTTCCAATAGGCACAACATGTGGTAAAGTTTTACCATATTTAATATTTAGAGTACTAATTTCTTTTTGCGCAAAACTTGATTGAATAAAAACAAAAGAAAGAATGAGTAATGGTAGGTATTTAAATTTCATAGTGATTCGTTTAATCCAAACAAGAATATTGAAAACCTATCTAGATTTCAAATTTTCCTAAATTATTTTACTCTTAGGTTGTATTTTGCAATAATTTTAAAATGTAATTTTGATTTGAAACAAGTTTTACTATTTATTTTTATTTGTTTAAACTTTGGTGTCTCTGCACAAAACCAAATTTGGAATGATGTCGTTCAGAATAAGCCCAACTTGGTTAAAAAGGAATATAAGGGCTTACATAAAGCATACAAGGTTTTATTGTCATCACAGGATGGGGATGTTTGTGAATTCGAACTTTCTTGTTCTTCTTATTCACGTGCTTGTTTTAAAAAGCATTCTTTTATTAAAGCCATTTTTTTAACTTTTGATAGACTAAGTAGGTGCAATGGTGGCGGACATAATAGGGGATACCAAACAAATGAATTGGGTAAATTAATTGAATATCCATGAGTAGGAATATTCTTTTCTTTTTTTTTAATTGTATTCCTTTTTTAGCATTTAATCAGAATTACTTTTCTGATACTGCCAGTTTAAGTTATGCGCGTGTTTTATTCGAAGAAAGAGATTATGAAACTTGTGAAATGGTTTTAAGTCCTCATCTTTCTAAAAGTAAAAACGATTCAATTTATGTTTTATACCTAAAAGTATTAAGCACACAAAAAAGGTATAGTAGTGCATTAAACCTTAATATACCAGTACAATTTAAATTTAACAATGCCGACTTGTTTAAACAAGCTTTGTGTATTTATCTCGATTCATTTCACCTTATAAATAACCTCGTTTTTCTAAATCCTGATTTAAAAGCTTACTTGTTTTTAAAAGAGTTAGATACTATTGGAGTGCGAATTTTATTAAATACCCAACATTTAAATGATAGTATTTTTTTTATAGAGCAATTAGAAAAAATAGCTGAGTTTAAATCTTATAATAATTGGCCACTTTATAGTTCTTTACTTTTACCAGGTTCAGGTAAAATATTATTAGGAAATAATAGAGATGGTTTAATTTCAATGTTTTCTTTTGGTTCTTATGCCTTTTTAGCAGGCAGAGCTTTTGGTCGTTATGGAATAAATTCAGTTTTTGCATGGGTAAATTCTGCTTTAGCTTTAGGATTTTATGGTGCCAATTTAGTGGGTACTAAAAATGAAATGAAACGACAAAAAACATTTAGGCATCAACAAATTAATGAACTTGTAAATGAAAGAATTGAAGGTATTATGTTTGCTATTCCTCATTAACATTTTTCAATTTAGTAAGGCTCAAGGTATTCAGGAACTCTTGGATTCTGCTAATTTTGAATTAAAACAGGAACATTATAAAACAGCATTTAATCTGTATAAACGTATCGACTTTTTTAGCGATAGAAACGATTTTAAATGGAATATGTTAAAGGCTGCATATTTATCTAAGAATTTTGATGATGCTTATGTGCTCTCTAAAAACATGCTAGATGATACCCTTTATTCAGATAGTTTGGTTTTGCTCGATTATTTTGCGGTTTCAGCTTTAAATACCGAAAACTACGAATTTTTATTAAATGAGGATTATTATGGTTTTGCTGATTTTATTGAGTTTTATCCCCGATATAAACAGTATTGTTTATTAGCTTATTTTAGACAAAAAAAATGGAAAGAAACTAGTGATTTAATTAATTCATTGAAAACAACAAAGGGTTTAAGTGCAACTAAAGCGGATTCATTATTACGAATTCTTGTTGAATTAGAAAAGATAAATCCTGAGAAAATTGGTAATAAAAGTTTGCTATTACCAGGATTGGGTCAATTGTATTTACGCGATTATAAAAATGCCAGTCATGCTTTTATTTTAAATGCGAGTTTAATTGGAGGATTGATTACAACTGCTGTATTACATGCACCTTTAGATGCATTTTTGTTTTGGTTTAATCCAGTTTCACATTATTACCTTGGCAATGCAAACGCAGCATTGGAGCTATCAAACAAAAAAATAGAAAAACTGGAAAATGAATTTGAAATGGTTTTAATGAGACCTTAAAAGTATAAAGCTAATTCGTTCCTCCAAACCAAAATTAAAACCCCAATTATAGATACCAATACAGCTAGGTACGATTTGAAATATACCTTTTCTTTAAAGAATAAAACAGCTGCAAATGTTACTGAAACTGGTAATAATGAAAGAATGGTTTGAGTAATACTAACTTCTATTTTATTGGCTGAAAACAATGAAAGTGAAACACCGATTACTGGTCCGAACAGGGTGCCTAATAATACAGGTTTTAGTTTGTTTCCATGAAAAGTGATGGCTTTAAATTCTTGTATAATATTTGTTTTAAAAACACCAATTAAATAAACAGAAATGGTTGCAATAAACATACGAATCCATGTTGCATGAATGGCGCTCAATTCTTCAGAGCTACTCATAAATCCTTTTTTTGCTAATACTAAGCCTAGTCCTTGACAAATTGCACCCAAAGCAGCAAATAGTATTCCTTGGGCAAAATTACCTCTACCTTCGGCCTCTACAGCAGCTTGTTCGTTTTTAGAAAGGCTTAGTAACAAGACACCAATAATAGAAATAAACATACCTATAATTCCTATTAAAGATAATTGTTCATCAACAAAAAACATCCCAGCAAATAGTGCAGCACCTGGAGCGAAACTGCTAAATAAAGAAGTTCTACGACTACCTAAAATATGGTATGCAGTAAATGCAAAATAATCACCTAGGGTTAAACCAATAATTCCAGAAAGTCCAAACCACAAATAATGCGATACTTGAGGTAGTTTAAAAAGTTGAATAGGAGAGATAGATGAAATGAAGCAGGTCATGATACCTAAAACAACAAAAGCGTATAATAAACGCACCCTATTAACCGAAGCAGGATTAGCAATTCGGGATGCATGTGCAAACGAAAAAGTGCCGATTGTCCAGCTAAAAACTGTTAGTATAGCAGCAAGTAGTCCTAAACTTGTATTACTCATTTTTCAATAATACTAGAATTTGAATTAAAATTTGGCTTTTATCTATTTTGAATAATATTGCCTCAAATAATTCATTTGATTACAAAAATCCCAAATCCCCAATCCCCAATCGTAAATCCCCAATCCCAAATCAAAAATTCAATAGTTATTATAGAATTATGTCCGTATTGTTTGTCAATAAAACGGCAAATTGGTATAAAACACAGAAAATGAGGTGAAAATAATTGTAAACTATTTGTTTTTTGAAATTAAATGTTCAAATTGCTACATTAAAACAAGCTTAAAGCGAACAAATTTACCAAATTAAACAGGGGCTCCTGCTTAAAACCCCTGTTTTGTTAAAGTGTATTAAAGCCTGCCCGCAAGGGTGGGCTTTATTTGTGATAATACTTTGCTTAGCTTGTTTTATACGAAAGAAATTGATAAAAATTGTAGGGATAGTTGCGAGTAGGCAAAATGCTTCATCACTTTTTCAAACAATTGAAATTTAATGAAACTCAATAAATATTAGTAAATTTGTCACGATACAGTTTTACAAGGCCAAAATGAAAGCAAAATACCTAAACCCATTTACAGATTTCGGATTTAAAAAAATCTTTGGAGAAGAAGCAAGTAAACCATTGTTGATTGACTTCTTGAATGCCCTATTACCTAAAAATGATAAAATTGCTGATTTATCTTTTAAAAATAATGAACAACTAGGACAAACGGATCTTGACCGAAAAGCTATTTACGACATTTATTGTGAAAATGAAAAAGGCGAGAAATTTATAGTAGAACTACAAAAAGCTAAACAAAATTATTTTAAAGAAAGAACAATTTATTATTCAACATTTCCAATAAGAGAGCAAGCTGAAAAGGGAGAATGGAATTATAGTTTGAAAGCAGTTTATTGTATTGGGATTTTAGATTTTACTTTTGACGATTACGAAGCGGATCCTGAAAAAAGCGAAGTAGTTCATACCATAAAACTGAAAAATCAAAACGGAAGAACATTTTATGATAAATTGACTTACATTTATTTGGAAATGCCTAATTTTAGTCAAAGTGAGAATCAACTTACATCTCGTTTAGACAAGTGGCTTTATTTTATAAAACATTTAGAAGATTTTCAAACAATACCAACAATATTTTCAGATGAGGTATTTAATCAAGCATTTGAGAAAGCCGAACTTGCAAAATTTGGACAATCAGAATTAGCGAACTATGAAAATAGTTTGAAAATTTACAGAGATTTAAAAGGTGTAATCGACACTGCTTTTAGTGATGGAAAATCGGAAGTAGCAAGGATAATGAAGTTAAATGGCGAACCAATTGAAAAGATAATTAAGTATACTGGTTTGACAAAAGGCGAAATCGAAAAGCTTTAAACAATAAGCTTTGCCTAAACTACATTCTTATATTTTCCACTAGTGAAAATTAATAAGTGATTTGCTTATAAATTGAACTTTTTAAGCGAAATTAATGACCCCGACAGTTGTTCGCATGTTTAAAGAAAATATGTATAACATGATTTCCCCCTTTCCCAGCAAAGAGGGTGATTTTCTTCTTGTTTTTGATTTCTATAATCATATCATCCCTTCAGGATTTTGAAAATTCGGAAAACAACATGCTTTTAATTCTAATTTATTTAATTGTAAATCAAATTAAAATCTTAGAAGTTTCACTTATTATTAAAGAAGCGGTTATTCGTATGTTAAATTTTAAAAAATGAAATTTCCAGCAGTTAATGTTTCTTTTACAAATTGGGATAAAAACGAAGATTACTTGATTTATATTCTTGAAGATGAATTCATTTTTACAACCAATACTCAGTTATTCAAGGAATACTTTTTAGATAAGCTTTTTGTTGATTCTAAAGGTAATGTTTATAAACTAATCGACAGGAAATTACCTGGTTTATTTCGAAAGGTATTCAGCTTTATTCCAAATTTTTGTAAGGTTGAGCTAATTTTTAAACCTACAAAAGATAAAATGACTATTGAAGAAGTTCGTTCACATCTACTGAATCAAATCAACAAATTAGATGATGGTCAAAATAAATTTGAATGGATTGAAAAGTTGAAAAAAGCGAAAACCTTTGTAGAAATTATATTTGGATGAAAATTGTAGAGGTGCTTCATGTTTATTTTTTAAACGAATATCCGCATGTTTACCTGTAAATTATATTAGTAAATTTCTAAATATTTTAAAATTGTTTTATGAATTGTATTTAGGTAAAATAAATTAAAAATGGAATCCTGTTTATTACGAAATTTCCTAAAATCCCATAGGGATGACATTATAGTAGTAAACAAAAATGAATGAATTACCCAGCACCCAAAACTGTCGCGAACCTTCGGTTCGCGACAGTTTTGGGTGCTGGGTGCTGTTATTAGAGTTAAGGTAAAGAAACGGATATTCGTTGTTTTTTATTACGAAAACTGTCTTTAAGTGCATTAAATTGAGTTATGTTCTTTAAAACAATTCTTACAAAAAAATCTTTATTATGATTATTAAACGAAATCAACATGAATAAAATTTATTTATCAATTCTATTTGTATTTAGCGTGGCTATAAGCTTCGGACAAAATACTAAAAGTCCTAAAATGACTGCTGAAACCGAGAATGTTAAAGTTACTTATGGTCAGCCATCAAAAAAAGGTAGAGTAATATTTGGTGACTTGGTTCCTTACGGAGAAGTATGGAGAACTGGCGCTAATGAAGCAACTGAAATTACTTTTACTAAAGATGTAGTAATTTCAGGTAAAACAATAAAAGCCGGTACCTATACCTTATTTACGATTCCTCAAAAAAATACATGGACCATTATTCTAAATTCAGAATTAAAACAATGGGGTTCTTATGGCTATTCAAAAATTAAAGCTAAAAATGTATTGAGCGCAGATGTAAATGTAGAAACAATTAAAGAACAAGAAAAATTGACTTATAGCTTTACCAACAATTCAAAAGGAACCACATTAAATATTATGTGGGATAATGTTAAAGTAAGTTTGCCAATACAATTCTAAAGAACTTAGAAACAAAACGAGTTCTCGCAACTGTTTTAAAGCCATTATTTAAAGTTTAAATTGATTTAGACTTTAAATAATGGCTTTTTTGTTTTGGTTTGATTAATGATTTGAGTAATTCAATTTTTACTATTGAAAATTATCAACTAGCCCTATAAAAATCACAGGCTATCAGCAAACAAATCAGATTTATTTAATAACTTACATCTTTAATATTCAAAAGTAGATGAGTTATTTTATGGTTGATATTGAATCTGATGGTCCTATACCCGGTGATTATTCAATGATTTCGTTTGGCGCTGTTTTGGTTGATGAACATTTAGATAAAACATTTTATGGTCAATTAAAACCAATCTCTAACAATTGGATTACTGAAGCTCTAGCAGTATCTGGATTTAGCAGAGAGCAAACTTTGTTATTTGATGAACCTCAAAAAGTGATGTTAGATTTTGCAGACTGGATAAAAGAAAATTCAACAGGACAAGCTGTTTTTATTAGTGATAATAATGGATTTGATTGGATGTTTATTTGTTGGTACTTTCATCATTTTATTCAAAAAAATCCATTCGGACATAGTTCTCAAAATTTAGGAAGTTTGTACAAAGGAATGGTTAAAGACATGTTTCAAAACTTTAAACATTTAAGAAAAACCAAACATACTCACAATCCAGTTGACGACGCAAAAGGAAATGCAGAAGCCTTGTTAACACTAAAGAAGGAGTTTGATTTAAAAATAAGTTTGAAGTAAATGAATGAAGTTTTGATGGCTAATGAAGTAAAAGATACTAATTTTTCATATACAATTAATAAAACTGCAAGCTATCAGATACATTTAAAAATATGAATAAACTGCATTTAATTATCATCTGTTTTATACTTGGAAACCTAGGTGTTTTTTCTTTAAAAGCACAAGAATACCTTGTCATCCCAAAACCTAATACTCCTAGGTTGCTTATAGACAAAGACTATGCAAATGCAGAGCCCGCAGTTATTGAGTGCGCAAAATGGCTAAAAACTACAGATTTAGGTAAAGAAAAAGTGAAGCGGCCTGAAATCGAAAAATTTGTATTCAGATGGATTTTCGGTAGTCCTAGCTACAGAAAAAAGGCTGTATATTACAAACATTTAGACTCTTTAACTGAAAACAACAAAGCCTTATTTTGCGTATTTCATGCCAATTATTTTCGATACTTAATAGAAAACAAAAAGAATGCAAGTCACGAAAATGCCATCAAAGCAGGTCTACTTTCAATGTTATTTGTTTACAATAAAGGCATTGAAATAAATAAGAGCGAACAACTTGATCATCTCTCTAAAATAAATTCTTCTAAGCAATTAGATAGGTACATAGAGCGGCATTTTACAAGTAAACAAGCTGAGTTTGGTAGTGTTATGGAGAAAGAAAAAGCAACCCCAGATGAACCAGCAGCTTATTTAAGTGAAATACAAGATAAGTATAGTAAACAAAATCAAGAAACTTTAGTAGATGAACTTGGAGGAGTAGACGATATCCTACTAACACAAGCAAAGAACTCGAAACCAGATGCAGACCAGATTTTCACATTTGTAGAAGTGATGCCAAAATTTAATGGCGACATCAATAATTATTTGGAACAGAATATTAAATATCCGCCAATTGCACTTGAGAATAAAATCGAAGGAAAAGTAATGGTTCAATTTGTGATTGACAAGATTGGAAATATTGACAAGAGCACTTTAACTACTCTTGGTAAAACACATGGATGGGGTTTGGAAGAAGAAGCAATACGAGTGATATCAAATATGCCTCGCTGGATATCTGGAAAACAGAAGGGGAAAGCCGTTAAGGTTAGATACAACCAAATAGTTTTATTCAAAGTGAAATAATAGCAAATAGGTTAAGTGAATTGTTCGAAATACCATAAGCAATTGTCAATTTACAAAACGATTATCAGCTTCTTTACCTTAAAATTGGTATTCATATCAGAATTACTGGAAATTTTAATTCTTTCATAGTAAAATTAATCTTTCATTTTACTACAATCTCATGTGCCGTCAGGTCAATAACATAGGTGGAAAATAAATGAATACGAACACCCTCAAGTCTCTTCTTTCCGCGGACCGAAGGTCCGCGGAAAGAAGAGATTTGAGGCAGTCAATAAACAAACGGATATCTATAAAGTGAATTTAAATTAACTCGAATTATATGATTTTCTATTTTTTAATGTTCCTACTATGGAATATTCACCACTGCAAAAGTTAAATAGCCTTTAGCAACCAATGTTTCTGTGCCATTGTTAACACAAATAATTTCGGCTTCGGCAAAATGAAGTGTATTGCCAGCCTTAATAACCCATCCTTTTGCTAGCACTTTTTGTCCGATACCAGGGTTTAAATAAGAGATTTTTAAATCAGAAGTAACTACTGTTTGATTATCTTTAACCAAAGTAAAAGAAGCAAAACCTCCAACTAAATCGGCCAAAGTAGCTGTTACACCTCCATGTAAAAACTTACTCTGTTGCAAATGATGTTCTTCTAGAATTAATTCACCTGAAATTTTACCAGCTTCAATTTTAGTTGCCTTGAAACCAATGTATTGCATGAAATTATTTGCCAGCATTTTGTGCTGAATACGTTCTTTAAAATTAGGATCTTTTGGTGTAAACATTCGACAAATATAAATCGAAAAACTGTAGAGGATTTATAAAATCAGCTATAAAAGTCTATTTTACTGTTCACAATCAACTTCTTTGGTGAAAGAGGGTTTTTAAAATACAATTTCAATAATTACTTTGCGCTATCAATTAAGTTATGGCCGCAATCAGCATTCAATATCAAATCAAAACCTTTACAGATAACCTGTTTCAGGAAGGAGATGCATCTAAATATGCCCAGCATTTGGTATTTGCCGATAACCATATTGCCATTATTATATCTGATACTAGCAAAAAACAGGTTATGCAACTTACTTTGTTGTTTCCTGTTGGTAAAGGTGTATTTGAATTGTCGTATGATGAACTAAAGGCAAGTGAACTTTTGATGAATGAAATCACTAAAAAATATGCTTCAAAAAAGGTATTTGTAAGTAATGAAGCTTGTACTTTGGTGCCGGAATCGCTTTTAAACATCATTGAAACAGAAGCCTATTATTGTTTAACACATAAAATGTACGACAATTCGCAGGTCCTAGATTGTAAAATGAATGTGTTAAAAACTGCAGCCTTGTTTAATGTTAAAAACGAATTGGTAAAATTAATTCGTTTTAACATGCCAATGGTTGATATGATTCATAGTTCATTGTTGTTTATAAAACTTATACATCAACAACATTTTCCAAATCCAGCATCAAAAATTCATGTGCATGTACATGGACATTTTATTGAAATTGCTGTTTTAGATGAACAACTTAAGTTCTACAATACATTTGCTTTTGGTAATGAAAACGATATCACTTATTTTATTTTAGCTGTTGCAAAGCAAATGGAATTAAATCAAGATGCAGAGGTATTATTATATGGTGAAGCTTTGTTGATGAACGAATTACAGAACTTATTGAAATCATATGTTAAATCGGTTTCATTCGGTATTAAATCAAAATCATTTACCTATCCGGTTTCATTTCATCAATTCGAAGAACATCAATATTTAATAGAAAGTAGTACATTACTGTGCGAATTATAGGCGGTACCCAAAGTGGCATTATTATTCATGCCCCACAAAATTTACCTGTTAGACCCACTACAGATAGGTCGAAGGAAAGTTTGTTTAATATCCTCGAAAACAAATACAATTGGGAAGGATTAAAAACATTAGATTTATTTACAGGAACAGGTAATATAAGTTACGAATTGGCAAGTAGGGGAGTTGCCGAAATTACTAGTGTCGACAAAGATTTTGGTTGTGTAAAGTTTGTGAAAGAAACTGCACAAAAATTAGATTTTAATCAGATACAAGTTCGTAAACAAGACGTATTTGTTTTCTTAAGAAACGATACTAGTTCTTACGATTTAATTTTTGCAGATCCACCTTATGCTTTAGATAAAATTGTTGATTTATCAATCATGGTATTTGAAAAACAACTATTGGCTAAAAACGGAATGTTAATTATTGAACATGGTTCTCATTTGGATTTAAGCTCACAAAAGGGTTTTTTTGAGGAAAGAAAATACGGACAATCAACCTTTTCATTTTTCAAGAATCCGGAATAAACCTTAATATTTATTTTTATGAAACGCATTGCATTATTTCCCGGAACATTTGACCCCATTACTGTTGGGCATGTAAATATAGTTGAAAGAGCCCTTCATTTATTTGATGAAATTGTGATTGGAATTGGTCATAATAGCAGTAAAAATACATTGTTTCCCTTAGAGCAAAGGTTGGAATGGATACGTGATATTTTTAAAGATGAGCCCAAAGTAAGTGCTGCCATTTATGAAGGATTAACAGTGAATTATTGCGAAAAAATAGAAGCTGGATATATTCTAAGGGGCTTAAGAACCATGTCGGATTTTGATTATGAAAAGAATATCGCTCAAATGAATAAAATAGTTTTTCATAAAGTTGAAACCATTTTTATCATGTGTGATCCTGCTTATACCCCTGTCAGTTCATCAATTGTTAGAGATTTAATCAGAAACAATGGTGATGTTTCAGAATTCATTCCACCTCAAGTCAAATACAATCTTTAGGTTAGAGGAATTTCAATATTTACTGTAGTTCCTTTATTTGGAAAGGAATCAAAATCAACTTTACCATTAATATATTCAATTCTTGATTGAATGTTTTTTAATCCAATTCCTCCTTTTTCTTGAGCTTCTTGAAGGTTAAATCCGATTCCATTGTCTTCAATCAATAGGTTTAATTCATTTTCATGCCTGATGAATTGGATATTCACTTCATTAGCTTGTGCATGTTTTATAATGTTATTTACAACTTCCTGAAGCACTCTATATAAAACGTTTTCCTGAATAGGATCAAGTCTGTCTTCCAAACCAACAGTTTCAATATTAATTTTTAAACTATTGGTTGAATTAATTTGGTTAATAAATTCGCGAACTGCAGAAACCAATCCCGATTTAATTAATCCGTTTGCCAATAAATTATGCGAAATCGACCTAACATCTTTTACAGATTCATCGAGTAATTGAATGGCATTTGTTAAAAACAATTCCTGTTGATTGTTTTTAGTTTGAATGCTTTGGTGTAAGCTGGAAATATTAAGTTTGGCGGCACTTAAACGCTGTCCCAATCCATCGTGAAGGTCACGAGCAATTCTTAATCTTTCTTTTTCTTCTGCCTCTAAAACGGCCTTTGCTCTAATTTGCTCTTGGCTTAATAAGGTTTCATTTAATTTTTGTTTCTGTTTGATTTTATAATTGGAGTAAAGCAAATAAAATATCAAACTAATAAATATAATTCCTATAAAAAGAATCCATTGAATTGTTCTGCTTCGGTTTAATTGAACCTGGTTTATTTCATTCTCTTTTTGAAGTATTTGGTTCTGATTTTCCTTTTCTGTAGTTTCATATTTCGTTTGCATTTCAGAAAACTGTTCTGTCAATTTCGAATTGAATAAACTATCTTTTAAATAGGTATAGGTATCATAACTTTCTTTTGCTTTTTGTGCATTTCCTGTTTCTACATAATAATCACCAAGATGTTTATATACCGGAATTAAAGTACTTGGTAATTCTTGTGAAGTAGCAATTTCTTCCGCTTTTTTTAAGTGATAAATAGATTTGGCAAACTTCTTTTTGTCGGTATATAATGCACCTAAATTTGAATGAAATAAAGCCATGCTATTTTTATCATTGATGCGACTCGATAATTCTAAACCGGGTAAATAGTAAGACTCCGCTTTATCATCTTGGTTTAGATTTCTGTAGTAATAGCCAATATTGTTCATCATACTGGCCATACTATTGCTATCACCTGTAAGTTTAAAGATTTCAAGGGCCTTTAATTTGTATTTTATAGCTGATAAATAATCTCGTTTTTCTTCAAAAGAACTGCCAATATTATTTAAAGCAACGGCTTTTGTGTAATCATCTCCTAACTCATCTGCAATTGAATAAGATTGCTTTGCCAGTTCAATTACCTTATCCCAATTGTATAAGGCAGTATATAAAAAGCAAATATTGTTGAGTGTATAAGCAGTTTTTCCTTTGTCATTTATTGATTTATAAATTTCAAGGGCTTTTAGTTGGTTATTAAGCGCCAAACCAAAATAGTCCATCTCAGAATAACAGTAACCAATTTTAGAGTAGGAGGAAGCGATATCAAGTGGATTTTTTAATTCTAGTCTTATTTTTAAAGCCTTTTGATGCCAGTTTAATCCCTTTTTGAACTCACTTCTTTTAATACAAACTATTCCAAAATCATTATAAGCTTGGGCAATAAATCTAGGGTGATGTATTGAACTAGCAAGTTCAAATTCATCCTTGGCATATTGTTCGGCTTTATTTAAATCAGATTGCAGGTATTCCCAATTCAAATCGGTTAAAATCTGCAATCTAATGGTATCATGGATATTGGTTTTAAGAAGTTTTTCAAGGCTATCAATTTGTGAATACCCTGAAGAACTGAATAAAATCAGCAATACTATAGGAAGTAGTTTATGGTATATTTTCATTATTAAAGAACCAAAATAGTAAAAATGATTTAAATTAAACTTGAATTATTCTAATTCTTTAATCATGTATTTCGAAATTTTGTTAGCGCAACCAGCAATCATATTTTGATAAGCTTTTCTATTGGCAGATTCGTTGAGTTGTGATTTCGATTCATCTTTTATTTTTGGGTTGATTAATAATCCTTTTGAAAAGTTCATTCTTACACCACAATAAAATAGTCCTTTATTATAAGAGTTTCCATCGTTTTTACCTTCTTTTAATGGTAAAGGATTTGGACCAAACAATTGCATATTAACTGCACTTAACCAAAAACGTGTTTTGCCCCAAGCCTCATCTGCCAATTGGGTATTATAAATTATAAGAACAGCATCTACATCTAAAGCTTTACATAAATCAAAGCCGATAGTTTCGATCATTTGTCCATCTATACATGAACTTAAATTTTGAGCTTCAACCGATTTCTTTTTTGGGTCACTATTTTCTCTATTATTTATTTTAACGAGGGTAAAATTATCAGCAGCTTCATCAACTTCAATGGTGGTAGAAGCAGTTCCAAGGTTTTTCATCATTTTTTTGAAACCATTGCCAATTTTATTCAAAGTGGTATGCTTCACAATAAAATTATTGTAAGTTTCCTTTTGTTCATTGGTTTTAAGAAATTCTTCAGGACTTAAAACCTCAATCCCATTGGATTTAAAGGTGTTTTTTAATGTTTGAATAGATTGTTGGTAGAAGTAGTTTGCATAAATTTTCGCATTTTCAGGACCTGTATTTGTAGTATTCCAAGAGCTTGTAGAGGGAGATTTAGTAACCTTTGTTAATCCAGGATCATCTATATAAAAACTGATTAAAGCCACTTTTTTAGGAAGTTTTCCAAGAGCTTTCATATCTATAGAAAAGCCTTTGCCATTTTTTCTGATTTTGTTTGGATTGAAATCATATTTGGCTTTTGAAACTAAATCAGTTTTATCAGAATAGCTTGATAATTTTGGAGCTGAACAAGATATAATGAGAAGAGTACTAATTAAAAGAAATGCAGTAAATAGGGTTTTCATAAGTATTATTTTATTCAACAAAATTGCTGTTGAAGCTTCAATACTGAAATACCCTAAGAATGGTAAATTTCATCCGTACTAGCACGGATATTCTTTTTTTCGAATTGAAAAGTCTATTTGAAAAAGCTTAGATTATTTTAAACTCAATAGCGTATTTAATAAGTCCAGCAACACTTTTTGTACCGGTTTTTCTGAAAATATTTTTTCGGTGGGTTTCAACAGTTCGTTCACTTATAAAAAGTTTTTCACCTATTTCAGCATTGTTTAATTCATCAGCAATTGATTTAACAATTTCAATTTCTCTAGGCGTTAGTTTAGTTGATTCTGCAAGAGGATTTTTTGATTGTGAAATAGATTTCATCATCTCTAAAGTTACTTCATTGCTAAAGAATACTTGTCCACTGCTAATTTTATCAAGTGCATCAATAAGTTCTACAGAACCAGTATTTTTAAGAATATATCCATTAACTCCAGCTTCTATCATTTCTGAAATTGTTTCTTTATCACCAAACATAGAAAGAGCCAGAACTTTAACATGAGGGAAATTTTGTTTAACCAATTTACATAGTTCAATACCAGATAATTTTTCCATTGAAATATCTGTGATTAGAATATCTGCATGATGTATTCTTATCAATTCAAGTGTTTCTAAAGGATTGGTACTTTTTGCAATAATTTCATAATCAGTACTTGGGTTAAGTAAAGATGAGATTCCATCTAACATAATTTGATGGTCATCGATGAGTACAATTTTGGCCTTCATGTTCAACGAATTTAAGGATTTGACTAAGATATACCCAATAGCACGGATATAAATTACCACACACAGGGTATTTCAAGGCAGGGTTGGTGTTTCTAGTTTTGAACCATCAAATCTTAATCTAAATCATATGAAAACAAAAATCCTCAAAGCAATTGGTAAAGCAGCATTTTTACTTTTTGTAATTTTAAATTCATCAACATCAAAAGGCCAATTAATCAATTATAAAATTCTTGAAAATGACCCAGAATCAAAGAATTTATTTATAGGAATTAATGTTTTTGATGCAATTGCCTATTCGCCAAATAATTCAATAGGTTATAATATCTATGGTAATTTTTTATTAGGAAACAGACTTCAAATTGATGCAGAGTTTAGAAATACCTATTTAGATGACAATGCAGCTGCCGTTTTTGCACCAAAAGATTTAACAAAAACATGGTCGTTTTCGGCTGGAGCTGAATTTAATTTGAGTCACAAGATTAAACAAGGCAAAGCTAAAGTAGTATTGTCGAGTAGCACTGTTGGTAGAACTACTTTTACTAGATATGTAATGGTTCCTGCAATGTTTAGAAGAATTTGGAGTGTAAGAGGTGGAATTCAACAGTTTCATAATAATTACCAAGTTGATATGGATTTGATATCACAACCCAATAAAAGTGATATTCAATACAAAGATGCTAGCGGAAATTTAAATTATTTAGTAGATAAATTTAATTACGAAACACCAACTTATACAATGAATGCATTTTGTTTTTATGCTGGATTAGACTTTAAATCAATAGTAAATGTGAAAATTAAACCAGATAATTATAGAGAAAAAAGAAAGACATCTAAGTTTAATATGTATGCAGATGTTTTATTAAGTCCTAGTATTTCGTATACTTTGGTTCCAAATGAAAAACAAGCTCAATTTAAAGGAATTGATATTGACATTCCTGAAAACAAAAGAAACAATTTTGGATGGAGATTAGGTTGGAAACAAGATATGGGATCCAATGTTGGCTTGTCATTCAAAGCTGAATTTGGACAATTGCCTGGAAATCCTGAATCACCTTGGTTTGTAAGTGTTGGAGGTGGTTTACATATTGGTGCTAAAATTGGTAAAAAGAAATAAAACGAAGTAAATCTAATTAAAAAAGGTGGCTGAAAGGCTGCCTTTTTTTGTTTTAAAAGCTTTGATTTTAAAATTACTACTCATTGAAAATATTCATTTCATTATGTTGTGTTTTGTACTTTTTATTTTAGATTATTGAAGTACAAATGAAAACTTACTTAATTGAAATTTGTGCAGCATCTGTTGAATCAGCAATTGAAGCCGAATTAGGTGGAGCAAACCGAATTGAATTGTGTGAAAATTTGGCAGAAGGAGGTACAACTCCTTCAATTGGTATGATTGAAATATGTGCTTCTAAACTGAATATACCAATTCATGTTTTAATTAGACCTCGACCTGGTGATTTTGTTTATTCTGAATTAGATATTGAAATCATGATTCGCGATATTCAAAGAATCAAAGAAATTGCGGGAGTTAAGGGATTTGTAATTGGGGCTTTAAAACCCAATGGTGATATTGATATCGAAACTTGTAAAAGATTGATAGATGCTTGTTTCCCTTTTCAACTAACATTTCATAGAGCCTTTGATGTGTGTTCAAATCCTGAAAAGGCTTTAGAAGAAATTATTGAAATGGGTTTTCATGTTTTATTGAGTTCAGGCCAAGAAAGTTCTGCTTTAAAAGGTTTAGAGCTCTTGAAGAACCTAAATAATCAAGCTGCTAATAGAATTATCATCATGCCCGGTGCTGGAATTAACGAAATTAATATTGCTGAATTGAAGCCCTATTTTAGCTCATTCCATATGTCGTTGAGAAGCCTTAAAGAAAGTCCCATGTTGTATAGAAAAAGCAATGTGAAAATGAGCAATATTTCAGGGGATGATGATTGTGCTTATTTTGTTTGTGATAAGAATAAAGTGAAATTAGTTAGAGAAATTTTAAATCATGATTAAGCATATCATTTTTAGTTTAATATTCATCATTGTATTAAATTCAGGTTTTTCAAGAAATATTGATTTAAGCAATAATCAGTGGTATTTTAAACAAGCCAATCAAAAATCAAAATGGCTACCAGCTAAGGTTCCTGGAAACATTCATACCGATTTATTGGATAATAAATTGATACCAGATCCTTTTTATGGTAAGAATGAAGAATTGGTTCAATGGGTTGAAAATGAGGATTGGGTTTACCAATGTAAGTTTAAGGTAGATTCAAATTTGTACACAGAACAAAACATAAATTTAGTTTTTGAAGGGATTGATACTTATGCTGATGTTTATTTAAATGATAAAAAAATATTAACAGCTACGAACATGTTTAGGAGTTGGAAACTAAACATCAAAAAAGGTATTAAACTTGGATTTAATCATTTAAAAGTTGTCTTTAAATCAGATTCAAAAAAGGCAAAAGAATTGTATCAAACTTTAGGTGCAAAATTGCCTAATGATGAAAGAGTAATGATTCGTAAAGCCCAGTATCAATTTGGCTGGGATTGGGGTCCAAGGTTGGTAACATGCGGTATTTACAAGAAAGTTTTTATTGAAGCTTGGTCTGATTTTAAAATTGAAAATACTCATTTTATCCAAAAAGAAATAAAGAATAATTCAGCTCAATTGGACTTAAATCTTAATATAAATTCTAAGAAATCAGGTGAGTATTATATCAGCATTATCAATAAAGAAAATTCAAATAAACTAAAAGATACAATGGTGCTTTTAAAGGCGGGTATTTCGAATATTCGAATTCCATTTGATATCAAACAAGTCCAATTATGGTGGTGTAATGGATTAGGAAAACCATATTTATATGAATTAGAAACTAGCATAATCAGTTCAAATAAAAAGTTTGATAAAACCTCAAGTAAAATTGGAATCAAAAAGTTAGAGTTGGTTCAAAAAGAAGATTCATTAGGCAGGAGTTTCTATTTTAAACTGAATGATATTCCTGTTTATATAAAAGGGGCAAATTATATACCTCAAGATAATTTTGTAGCTAAAACGGATAAAAGTACCTATCGACATTTATTAGAACAAGCCCAAAAATCAAACATGAATATGCTTCGTGTTTGGGGTGGTGGAATTTATGAATATGATGAATTTTACAATATTTGTGATGAATTAGGAATCTTAGTTTGGCAAGATTTTATGTTCGCATGTGCCATGTATCCTGGAGATTCAACATTTTTAAACAATGTAAAACAAGAAAGTATCGACCAAGTAAAACGTCTTCGAAATCATGCTTCATTGGCCATTTGGTGTGGTAATAATGAAATAAGTGAAGGCTGGTTTAATTGGGGTTGGCAAAAACAATTTAATTATACAGCAGCAGATTCAACAAGAATTTGGAATGATTATAGAAAGATTTTTCATGAGATATTACCTCAAACAATTTCTGATTTTGATAAATCACATGTTTACTGGCCAAGTTCACCTGAGTTTGGTTGGGGAAGAAAAGAGAGTTTACTAAAAGGAGATGCACATTATTGGGGTGTTTGGTGGGGAGAAGAACCATTTGATATGTATACTAAAAAAGTTGGAAGATTCATGAGTGAATATGGGTTTCAAGGATTTCCTTCCATTGAAACCTTTTTGGAGTTTACAGATACAAATAATTTCCATATAGATTCAAGTGTAATTCGTTTACATAATAAACATCCAAAAGGAATTCAAACCATCAAAAAATACATGGAAAGGGATTATAAGGTGCCAACAGATTTTAAAGATTTTGCCTATGTAAGTCAATGTTTACAAGCAGATGGAATTAAAATAGCGATTGAAGCACATAGAAGTAAAATGCCTTATAATATGGGAACATTGTATTGGCAATTAAACGATTGCTGGCCTGTTATTTCATGGTCGGGAATGGATTACAAACACCGTTGGAAAGCTTTACAATACCAAGTAAAGAAGAGTTTTGAACCAATGATATTAAGTTTTCAAGATGATGGTGATAGTATAAAATTATATGTTGTTTCAGATTTAATAAATGCTGAAATTGGTGATTTAGAAATAAAATTAGAAGATTTTAATGGAAAGATTCTAATGCAACAAAATCAAAAAGTTTCAATTCCTAATTTGCATTCTACCTTATTAAAGACATTTTCAAAATCTGATTTGATTGCTGGAAGAAATAAAGATGAAATATTATTAAATGTAAGTTTGAAAACTTCAAATAATCAAATAATTACAGCTAAGTATTATTTTGTTAAGGTAAAGGATATGAAGCTTAAAAACAGTGAATTTGCTTTAAAACTTATTCCAAATAAAGATGGATTTGATTTAGAACTAACATCAAAAAACTTTCATAAAAATGTTTGGATAGATTGTGATGGAGAATTATCGGATAACTTTTTTGATATGCGTGCAAATGAATCGAAAACTATTCAAATCAAAACTCAAAAATCAATAGCAACATTTTTTATTGATTTAAAATCAGCCAATTTGTTGAAGTAAAACTAAGAAAATTGAAAAACTTTGAAAAGTGCTTTTTTTAGTCCCAAATAATGGATAGATTTGGGACGAAAATTTGGTGTAAAATGAGGATAGTCGTAGAAAATAGAATATTAGATAAAATTAAGTCTGGTCGAAAAGGGCGTATTTATTTCATAGAAGATTTTGAAAACTATGGAAATCCTGAATCTGTTAAAAAATCCCTCTTTAGGTTATGCCAAAAAGGAGTTTTAAAAAGAGTGGGTCATGGTATTTATTGTTACCCTAAAGTTGATAAATTATTTGGAATTGTTCCTCCCAATACAGATGAAATTGCATTTGCAATTGCAAAAAAAGATAAATTGAAATTGGCCATTCCTGGAGTAGTTGCTTTAAATCGTTTAGGCTTGTCAACCCAAGTACCCATGCGGGTTGTGTACCTTACAGATGGTTCGTCACGTAAAATTAAATTAGGAAAGCAAAGCATCTCTTTTAAAAGAACTAATCCTAAAAATTTGCTGGCTAAAGGTCCAATTAGTGGGATGTTAATTCAAGCCTTAAAAGTCATAGGTAAGGAATCTATTGATAAAGAAATCGAAAATAAAATACACAAAATTTTATTGAAAGAACGGAGAGAAAATATATTGCATGACTTAAAACTTGCTCCGTTTTGGATAAAACAAATATTTATGAATCAACTCAACCAGGAAAGTCTTGGTTGAGTTTATCAATTGAACAAAAGAAAAGTTTAATTGCTAATGTGTCAGAAGATACTGGACTTCCATTTGTCGCTATTGAAAAAGATTGGTGGGTTTGTCAATGTTTAAAAGCATTGTTTTCTTCATCGTTAAAAGATTACCTAGTTTTTAAAGGGGGCACATCACTAAGTAAATCATGGTCTGTAATTGAAAGATTTTCTGAGGATATCGATATTTCAATAGATAGAAGGTTTTTTGGTTTTGAGGGTGAACTCAGTAAATCTCAAATAAGAAGTTTAAGAAGGATATCATTTCAATATATTTCGACAAATTTATTAAATGAGCTAAACGAAATCTTATGTAAAATGGGTTTCTCTCATCTAATTGATCTTAAAAGCACGGTTGTTGTTGAGTCGGATAAAGATCCACATATTTTGGAATTGTATTACCAATCTATCTATGATTCAAATGAATATTTGCATCATAAAGTTATTATAGAAATTGGCTCAAGGTCATTAAAGGAACCTTATGAAAATAGAATCATTAGCTCTGAGATTTCAAAGAAATTAAACCTATTTAATTCTCATGAAGATTCTTTTTTGGTTCCTAGTGTGCATCCAATTAGAACTTTTTGGGAAAAGGTGTTTTTATTACATGAAGAATTTTCACTTCCTTTAAATAAGATAAGAGTAGAAAGGTTGTCAAGGCATCTTTATGATTTAGATAAATTATCAAATTCAGATTTTTTTGAATTGGCTTTAGTTCAAAATGATTTATTCAAACATATTGCAAAACATCGTTCTATGTTTTACCGAATAAGTGGAGTTGATTATACTAAACATCTTCCTTCATTAATTACTATTTTACCACCAGAATCACTCAAATCAGAATATGAAAATGATTATAATTTAATGCAAGAATTTATGATTTATGGTTCGAGTTTAAGTTTTGCTAAACTATTAGAAAGTATAGAGAAAATACAAAATCGTATTAATCACATGGTTTTTTAGAATAAAAGTTTAATTTTCGGCTTGTATGACGAATTTAAATTTTTTGAGATTTTGCTCTTTTTTTAGTTTAATTTTTGCTGTTTTATTAACAGATGCTCAGGTAAATATCATTCCTAAACCTATGACTGTAAAGGTTTTGGAGGGAAGTTTTAAATTGAATGAAAAAACAATCATTCAAATCCCTGTCAACAATCCTAATTTAAGGGCTTCGGCAGATTTTATCAAAAATCAAATCAAACTCAGCCTTGGTTTAAATCTTCAAATCAAGGAATCTGACAAGAGTTTATCAAATGTAATTCAACTGCAATTACTAAAACATCTCGAATCACTGGGCGAAGAAGGCTATGAGTTGAATATCAGTAAAAATAAAATTGAAATTTCAGCTAAAGAATTGCCAGGTTTATTATATGGAATGCAAAGTTTAAGACAATTGCTTCCAGTTAATTCTGTTTCAAAATCAATTGATTTGCCATTAGTTAGAATACAAGATAAACCTGGTTTTTCATGGCGAGGACTAAATTTAGATTGTTGTAGACATTTTATGGATAAGGCGTTTATACTTCGTTATCTTGATTTATTGTCATATTATAAACTAAATAAATTTCATTGGCATTTAACAGAAGACCAAGGTTGGAGAATTGAAATTAAAAGATACCCAGAATTAACATCAAAAGGAGCTTGGCGGATTGAGCCAGATGGAACTTCTTATGGTGGTTTCTATACCCAAGATGATATTAAGGAAATTGTTGCTTATGCAAATAAACTTCACATCATGGTGATTCCAGAAATTGAAATGCCGGGACATTCTTTGGCAGCAATTGCGGCTTATCCTGAATTATCGTGCACACATGAAAAGGTTGAAGTAGCTAATAATTGGGGTGTATTTAAAGATATTTATTGTGCAGGTGATGATTATACTTTTCAGTTTATTGAAGGTGTTTTAACGGAAGTAATGGAATTATTTCCTGCTCCATATATCCATATTGGAGGAGATGAAGCACCGAAATATCGTTGGGAAAAGTGTGATAAGTGCAAATTAAGAATGAAAACTGAAGGGCTTAAAGACGCACATGAATTACAAAGTTATTTCATTAAAAGGGTAGAGAAATTTGTCAATCAAAAAGGCAAAAAAATTATAGGTTGGGATGAAATTCTAGAAGGAGGTTTGGCTCCAAATGCTACAGTTCAATCTTGGCGAGGAGTGCAAGGTGCCATTGATGCAGTGAAAAATGGTAATGATGCAATTGTATCACCAACTTCACATTTGTATTTTGATTACGGATTAAAATCTATCGACTTAAAAAGGGTTTATAGTTTTCAACCTATTCCAGAAGGACTAAACAATGAAGAGTCAAAACGTATTTTGGGAAGTGAATGCAATATGTGGACAGAAAGAGCTCCTCAAGAAATAGTTGATAGTAGATTATTCCCTAGAATTTTAGCAATGTCTGAAAATTTATGGACACCAAAATCGCAACATTCTTACCCGGATTTTTGGAATAGACTTCAAACTCATTATCCTATATTAGATAAAATGGGTGTTAAATATGGATACGAGGCTCAACCTGTTAATTTTGAAGTTAATTTCAATAAACAAGAAAAAGGATTTGAAGTCAAAATGGTTTCTGGTCAAAAAGGTTTAAAAATGCAGTATACCCTCGATGGAACTAAACCTGATAGAAATTCACCAAACTATGAAAAGCCATTCATTGTTAGAAATTCATGTGAAGTAAAAGCAAGAGTATTTAATAGCAGTGATTCTGAGCCCGAATTATTTTCAAGGAAGTTAATATTACATGAAGGCGTTGGTAAAAAGATTCAAATGAAATATCAACCAAGTCAGTTTTATTATGGAGATGGTGAAGTTTCAATTTGTGATGGACAAAAGGGTTCTATAGATTTTCATGATGGTTTGTGGTTAGGATTGCAAGAGCACGACGTAGAAGCAATTATTGATTTAGGTGAAAGTAAATCCGTAAATGAAGTATCAGCAAATTTTTTAAGAGCCATGCCATCTTGGATTCTATATCCTGAATTTGTAGAGGTGCTGGTAAGTGAAGATGGAATTAACTTTAAACAAGTTTCGAAAGTACTCAATACTGAAACTCAAAAATCTGATGAAATTAAGGAGCAATTGTTTACAATGAAATTAAACAATATTAAAGCTAGATATGTAAAAGTAATAGGTAAAAAAGTTGATGTTTGCCCCGAATGGCACGAGGCTGCTGGTAGCAAAGCATGGATTTTTATAGATGAAATTATAATTAAATAAGATGAAGAAGTTGATTTTTAGATATATACTAATTGTTTTTTTGTTAGTTGGTTTTGGACTTGAATCGTGTAATTCAAACAAACATTTTATTACTGATAAGGAATATAGAGATAAAGTTGAATTACAATTTGAAAAGCAAAAGCAGCTAGCTATAAACCGTGAGGTTCAATTGTTTGATGTATTTAAAAAAGAATTAAGTATTCAAGAAATAGAAGCACTAAAATTTCTCTACGCATACATGCCGCTTTCCGATTTAGCAGATTATGATGGAGAGTTCTATTTAAAAAATATCCAATCAAGTTTTAAAGCTAAAGACTTTTTTTCATGGGGAGATGATGTTCCTGAAAATTTATTCAGACACTTTGTATTACCAGTTCGAGTAAACAATGAAACAATGGATACCGCCCGACTTTATTTTTTTGAAGAATTAAAAAATAGAGTAAAAGACCTAAGCATGAAGGAGGCGGTTTTAGAAGTAAATCATTGGTGTCATGAAAAAGTGGTTTATAAATCTACTGATAGTAGAACTTCTGGTCCTTTAAATACAATTAAAACAGCTTATGGAAGATGTGGGGAAGAATCAACATTTACTACTGCAGCGCTTAGAGCTATAGGCATTCCAGCCCGTCAATGTTATACTCCAAGATGGGCACATTCTGATGATAATCATGCTTGGGTAGAGGTTTGGGTTGATGGTAAATGGCATTTTATTGGAGCTTGTGAACCTGAACCTGACTTAGATTTAGCTTGGTTTACTGGTCCTGCAAAAAGAGCCATGTTAGTGAATACTACAGTTTATGGTGATTATACTGGAGATGAAGAAGTACTTGAAAAAACATCTTGGTTTACAAAAATTAATATCCTTTCAAATTATACAGAAACTAAAACGGTATTTGTAAAAGTTGTGGATGAATTTGGTAAGCCAATTGAAGGAGCACAAGTAGATTTTTGTTTATATAATTATGCTGAGTTTTTTCCTCTATCGAAAAGAATTTCTGATAAAAATGGAATGGCTTCTTTTCTTACTGGTAAAGGCGATTTAATGATTTATGTTAACTATGAAAATCAGATTAGGTATGAGAAATTAGATGTAAGATTAATTGATACTTTATATATAACACCAAATCAAAAATTATCAGAAGAAAAAGTAGTTCAACACGACTTAATTGCACCAATTGAATTGAGTGTCGAAAATAAACCAAATGAGGAAATGGTTAAAAAGAATTCTGCTTTAATTCAAATAGAAGATAGTATCAGACGGATTTATACTAATACTTTTATTGATTCAATTAAATCAGTATCAATTGCTGAAAGCTTAAAAATGAATTTTGATTCAGTTCGATATGTTTTAGAAAAAAGCTGCGGTAATCATCAAACTATTCTAAATTTTTTGAAATTGGATAAAGGTCCATTACATTTAAAACTCCCATTTTTATATAGCCTTTCTGAGAAAGACTTAAGAGATATTTCTGAGGATGTTTTAAAAGATCATTTTCTTTTTTCTAACAACTTAAATTATTCAGAAACTGATTTTGTAAAGTATGTAATGAATCCAAGGATTGGGATTGAAATGGCTCGTCCTTATAAAGAAGAATTTCAAAAATCATTTAGCAAAAACAGTACAGCTTATTTTAGAACCAATCCAGAAAAAATAGTTGATTGGGTTAAAGCACAAATAACTATTGTTGATAGTGTAAATTATTATAAAATTGGTATTTCTCCATTAGGTATTCATCAATTAAGATTAGCTGATATTGCTTCAAGAAATGCCTATTTTGTTGCTATTAGTAGAAGTTTTGGTGTAGCAGCTCGAATAGAATCAGCAACTAAAAAACCTCAGTATTTAATTAAAGGAAACTGGGTTGAAGTAAATTTGGATAAAATTGTCCCTAAGGCAGTAAACTCAAATAGTACAGTTTCAATAAGCTTGCTGAATTCATCAAAGCAAAAAGATTTTAAGCCGGTTTATTCGATACATTTTAGTTTAGCTGTTTTTGAAAATGGAAGGTACAAGACCCTAGATTTTGAGGAAAATCCAATTATGAATAATTTTCCAGTTAATTTACAATTAAGCGAAGGAAATTATCTTTTAGTAACTGGTGCTCGTAAACCAGATGGTTCGGTTTTGAATTCAATGAAGTTTTTCAATATCATTAAAGGACAAAACATAACATTAGATATTAGTCCAAGAGATTTGAGTTCGGTTCCAACAGTTTTGGGGAAAATTAATATGGACGAAAATCTTTCAATTTTCGGAAAATCATCCATGAGTTTAAAAAGTATAGCTAAAGAAAAGGGAATAGTTCTCATTTGGTTAGGTCCTGAAAAAGAACCAACAAAACATGTATTAGCAGAATTATTGCCTGTTAAATCGAAGTTTGAAAACTGGGGTGGTGGATTTGTTTTAATTGCAGAATCCGAACAAAAGGCTCAATTGTTTAATACTAAAAAATACAATGGAATTCCATTTCAAAATCAGTTAGCCTTTGATGAAGAGAATAAATATTTAAGTAATTTATTGATTGCTTGTAAAAGAAAACTTCCTTTAGAATTCCCCGTTTTAGTCTATGTTAATTTAAAAGGCGAGGTTCAATATTTATCAAACGGCTATCAAATTGGAAATGTAGAAATGTTAGAAAAAGTTGTTCAGAAAGATTATGAATGTCAGAAAAGTTGTGTTGTACCTCAGTAGAAAAAGTTTATTTTTTTACTGATTTTAAATCTAACAAAACTTCTCTTATCGATTGGTAAGTATCTAATTCCTCTGGATTTAAATTTTCCCAATCAAACCATCTAGCATCAGTAATATTTTCTTCTTCTTGAGGGACTAAGTTTCCATCAAATTTTGTATTCATTAAAAACCAATAAGTAATCTTTAAGAAACGATGACCTTGGATTTTATAAGTATGAAAACTTTTTCCTAATTCTTTTTGAATACTTAGTTTATTGATGCCACATTCTTCTTCTACTTCTCTAATAGCACCTTGTTCCTGAGATTCTCCTGGATCGATTTTTCCTTTTGGAAGATCCCATTTTCCTAATCTTTTAATGAGTAGAATTTGGTCTTTGTTGTTAAAAACGAGTCCACCACCAGCTTCAATAGCGATAAAATGGGTTCTGAATTCTTCGAAAATTAGTTTTGGGTGCGCATCAACAACCCAACAACCTTTATGACTTAGACCTTCAATTTTTCTTACCCAATCCATGATTGAAACGGTTTCAGGATGATTGATTTTTTCAAGTTCCTGAAAACGAGCTGGAATTTCTTCGCTTTTTGTAAGGATTAAAGGCTTATCGTTTATGAAAATTTTATACATTTGTGGTCATGAATAATAGCCCGGAAGCAGCAGCAAAGATAGCAGAATATTTATTGGAAATACAGGCAATTCGCCTTCAACCTGAAAATCCTTTTACTTGGGCTAGTGGTTGGAAAAGTCCGATTTACAGCGATAATAGATTGGCATTATCTTATCCAGAAGTTAGAACCTTCATAAAACAAGAAATGGGTAAGTTTGTAAAATCGCATTTTCCTGATGCCGAAGCAATTGTTGGCGTTGCAACAGCTGGTATTGCTCCTGGTGCCTTAATTGCTGATGAGTTGGAATTACCATTTGGTTATGTTAGATCAGAAGCCAAAAAACACGGAATGGGTAAACAAGTGGAGGGAAATATTCCAACAGGAACAAAAATTGTTGTTATTGAAGATTTGGTTTCAACTGGGAAAAGTAGTTTACAAGCTGTTGATGCATTAAGAGCTCATGGTGCTGATGTTTCAGGAATGGCAAGCATTTTTACTTATGGATTTGAGGCGGCTGTAAAAGCTTTTGAGTCAGCAAATTGTAAGTATGTTTCATTGTGCAATTACCATGTTTTAATTGAAGTTGCAGCTTCAAAAGGTTTAGTAAAAGAAGAACAATTAGCTTTATTAGCTGATTGGCGTAAATCTCCAGAAACTTGGGGCCAGTAGTTAATGTATAGAATGCGATTACATCCAAATCCGCTGGTAACGCTTTTTGCAATCTGGTTTAGTTTTTGGTTGATTCTTATTTTTTTAATTTTATATCCTTTCATGTTCATTTTCCTTGAAAATGAAAAAACATACAAAAACGCACATTTTGTTAGAAAACTATGGGCAGATAGCGTCTTGAAAATTGGTTTTATAAGAGTTAAAACAATTGTAGAAGCTGATTTCGATAAAAATAAAACCTATATAATTACTCCAAATCATGTCTCTCGTTTAGATATTATTTGTTTAGTAGCAAAACTTCCTTTGTTTTTAAGTTTTTTGGCAATGGAAGATTTCAAAAAAGTACCATTATTTGGGAAATGGTTCAGAAGCATCGATTTAAGTGTCAATAAAAGAAATCCAGTTCAAGCAGCCAAATCTTATTTACAATCAAAAAAAGTAATTGATAGCGGTAGAAGTTTGGTTATGTTTCCAGAGGCAACAATTTCTAAAATAGTTCCACAATTATCTGATTTTAAGGATGGTCCGTTTCGTTTAGCCATTGAAAAACAAGTTCCAATTTTACCAATTACATTTATTGGAAATCATAAATTAATTCCCGACCAAGGTGTTTTTGAAATCAGACCAGGAAAAGTTATTCAATACATTCATACTCCAATAGAAACAAGTGGTTTAAGTCTTGAAGATATTGAGTTTTTGAAAAATAAGGTAAAAGATATCATTCAAAATAAACTTCAGGAGTATAATTCTTATTAGGTTTTATATGATTTAGGTTTCATCCGCAAATCCTTCTTAAATGATTCATTTTTAAATATTCTATGCCGTTGAAATAATTAGTTTGATTAAGTCGTTGTTATGGCCGTTTTTTGAATAAGAAATTTTATCAGTTTGCCAAAAGTTACCAAAAATCCGTTTAGAATAATCTACATTTTGTATTTGCTATTGACTGCAATGGCAATTTTCTTTTTAATATATATACCAGTTAGATGGGCATTAGCAAAACCAGAACGCTATCCAACTGCACATAAATTAAGAATATTTTGGGGCAAATTGTTGTTATTTCTTGGATTTATTCGCGTTAAAAATGTTTTTGAAGAAGAGATTAAAAACGATAGACCTTATATCATAGCTCCCAATCATACATCTTATATCGATATTGCTACTGTAACAAGTGCTTTGGATATGTTGGATTTTAGTTTTATGGCTAAGGCAGAATTGTTAAAGGTTCCATTATTCGGAATTTGGTTTAGAACAATAGATATTGCAGTAGATAGAAAAAATGCTAGAAAATCTGCAGAGGCTTACATTAAAGCAATTAGATTTTTTGATTCAGGCAGAAGTTTAGTCATATTTCCTGAAGGGACAATTTCAGCTCAGGTTCCTAAAATGATTAAATTTAAAGAAGGTCCGTTCAAAATGGCTATTGAAAAACAGATTGATATTATTCCGGTTAGTATAATTGGAAATCATAAAATTTTTAATGATGCAGGTGAAATCACCGGCGGACCTGGAAAAGTGATTCAATACATTCATAAACCTGTATCAACAAAAGGTTTAACAATGGATGATTTAGAAGCATTAAAAATGCAGGTTTTTGATACAATTAATAATAAATTACAAGCTCATGGATATTAACGATGAAACAATAGACAAGCTTTCAGACTTAGCAAAGCTTGAGTTTAAAGGTGAGGAACGAGAAGGTATTAAAAAGGATTTAAGTAGAATATTAAGCTATTTCGAAACACTTAATGAACTTAATACAGATGATGTTGAACCATTAATTTTTATGTCTGATGAAGTTAATGTATTAAGAGAAGATATTGCTCAAACAGATATTACCAAAGAGGAAGCATTAAGAAACGCACCTGCGAAAGATTCTGATTATTTCAGGGTTCCAAAAGTATTTGATAAATAAAATGACAAAACCAGTATTGGAAATTAATGGCATAGGTAAAACTTATACCATTGGAAATGTAGTAGTAGATGCATTACGCTCTGTTGATTTACATATTCAAAAGGGCGAATACGTTGCGCTTATGGGTCCTTCTGGTTCAGGTAAATCTACCTTAATGAATATTCTCGGTTGTTTAGATACACCAAGTAGAGGAACTTATTTTTTGAATGGAACCGATGTTAGTCATATGACAGACAATTCCCTTGCTGAAATAAGAAACAAAGAAATCGGGTTTATTTTTCAAACGTTTAATTTGTTAGCTAGAAATACTTCGCTTGATAATGTTGCTCTTCCTTTGGTTTATGCAGGTATTGGTAAAAAAGAAAGATTAGATAGAGCAGAAAAAGCGCTACAAAGTGTTGGATTAGGTGATAGGATTGACCACAAACCTAATGAACTTTCAGGAGGACAAAGACAACGTGTTGCAATTGCTAGGGCATTAGTAAACAGACCAGCAATTATTTTAGCAGATGAACCTACAGGAAATCTTGATACTAAAACTTCACATGAAATCATGGATTTGTTGGAAGAAATCCATAATCAAGGAAATACTGTAATTATTGTAACTCACGAAGAGGATATTGCAAAAAGAGCAAAAAGAATTGTTAGGTTACGCGATGGTTCGGTTGAAAGTGATACAGCTTCAGTTTAAAGCTCACATTCAAAATAAAAATGTTCACTGAACACCGATTTTAATTCTTGTTTTTTATCGAAAATTCCGAATAATGCTGAGCCACTTCCGCTCATTGAAGCATAAATTGCACCTGAATTATAAAGTTGATTTTTTATCGTTTCGATAACTGGTACTTGTGGAAATATACTTTTTTCAAAATCATTAAAAAGCGTGTTTTTCCATTCAGAAATTGGTTGTTTTAAAATATCTTTCAAAGTGCCTTTAGCTTCTTCACCTCTTTTATTTACTGATGAAAATGCCATAGCTGTGCTAATATGCACATCTGGTTTTACAATTACTAAATGATATCCTTTTAAGTCTATTTCAAAATTCTCAATAAATTCGCCTCTTCCACTTACAAATGATGCTTTGTTTTCGATAAAAAAAGGACAATCACTTCCAAGAATTGCAGCATAGTTTAAGAGCTCGTTTGTGCTTAATCTTAAATTGAAAAAATCGTTTAATAATTTTAAACAAAAAGCAGCATCAGCCGAGCCTCCACCTAAACCAGCTCCCATTGGGATATTTTTGTAAAAAGCACAATTTATTGGCGCTAAATCAAATTTATTGGCCAATAATAACCAAGCTTTATAAATAAGATTTTTCTCTAATTCACCATCAACTGCAAGTCCATAAGCTTTGTATTCAAATTTGTTTTTTGAATCTGTTTTTAATGGAACAATTTCTAAAACATCACAAAGTGGTATAGGTACAAACAAAGATTCAAGGTTATGAAACCCATCATCTCTTTTATTTATGACATGAAGACCAAGATTGATTTTAGAATTTGGGAAACAAATCATAATTAAATTAATTTGGCTCTTTTCATTAAAAAAGGAAATAAAATCTGGTTAAAATCATTGCCAATAAAGGCCTCAATTAGTTCGATTTTGTATTGTAGACAGGTGATTTTTAGACTATGTTTAAAGGCCTCAAATTGTTCAAGGTATTCTTGTTGAATGGCTTGTGGATGAATCTTTAATTTTTCTCCAGTTTCACTATCAATAAATATATGAGGTCGATTGCTAAACTCGAAGTTTAACTCTGTAGTTTTATCACCAACATGAAATAAAATTACCTCATGTTTGTTGAATTTTAAATGTTGAAGAGCTTGATTTAAATCGGCATCTCCACTTTGAAACAAATCAGTGAAAATGATAACCAATGAACGTTTATGAATACTTTCTGCCAATAGGTGAAGATTCTCACTAATTTTACTGCCAGAATTAGGAAGTTTATTATTCAACAATTGTTCTAATTCAAAAAACAATCTTTTTTGGTGAATTGAATTTGATTTTGCCTGTGAATTGAAAGTCAACCCATCACTAAAAATACTCAATCCTGTTGCATCTCTTTGTTTTTTTAATAATTGAATAATTGAAGCAGCAGCAATTACTGAAAACCTTAATTTATTTAATCCATTTTCAGGATAATACATTGAGGCAGAAGCATCGATAACAATCTGACACCTTAGATTTGTTTCTTCTTCATACCTTTTTACAAACAATTTGTCGGTTCTTCCAAATAGTTTCCAGTCAATATGTCGCGTACTTTCTCCTGTATTGTATTGTCTATGTTCAGCAAATTCCACAGAAAAACCATGGTATGGACTTTTATGCATACCAGTTATAAAACCTTCAACAACTTGATTGGCAAGAAACTCGAGGTTCGGTATTTGAAGTAAATCTTCCTGTTTTAGTTGATACATAAGTAAAAAAAAGGCTGTAACAAAACCGGTTTTTGAAATTAAAATTTCATTTTATCGGAATTGATACAGCCAATATAAGGATTTATTTTCCTAGAAATTAAACCAATTGAGCGTTTAATTTATTTGCTAAAACATGTTTAGGTACAGCACCAACTTGTTTGTCAACAACTTTACCATCTTTGAAAAACAATAAAGCAGGAATGCTCATGATTCCAAATTGTGTTGCAACATGAGGGTTGTGGTCAACATTTAATTTTCCAATTACTGCTTTATCACCGTATTCAGTTGCTAATTCTTCAACTACAGGACCTACCATGCGGCAAGGACCACACCATTCTGCCCAAAAATCAACCAATACTGGTACTTTTGAATTCAGCACTACTTCCTCGAAGTTGCTGTCTGTTATTTCTATTGCCATAATTATTTATGTTTATTTTTAGTTTTAAGTTTGCAAGATATATGCCAATCAAAAAAATACAAATTTTGTCAGTTTAATTAAGTTTAAAATCTAATTTATAATCCAATCCCAATTCTTCAAGTTCGTTTAAAACATCATTTAAAGGATTTACTTTAGTTTTAGTTGACATCATTTTTACGCCATGTGCGTCTTTAGAATCAATCAAATCAAAAAATAAAGAACAATTTCCTGGGTTTTTCTTACCAATTTCAAGTAAATAATTTAATAAATCTCTATTTAATCTTTCTAACTCTAATGTCATGGTCAACTTAGTGAAGTATTTTTCACGAACCTCACTTAACATGTCAATGGAAGAAATTTTAACTTCAAAATCATCTTCTCTATTCCATCTATTTTGCACTCTACCTTTGATAAACAGAAAATATCCTATTTCCATAAATTTTCTATTATCAAGATAATCATTATTAAACAAAGCAAAATTGTAAGTTCCTGAGAAATCTTCTATAGTTAACGAACCATAATTCTTATTTGTTTTTTGTGATACTTTATGTTCTGCACCGATAACGATTCCTGAAATACGAATATCTTTTCCTTTTAATGGAGGAAGTTCTTTTAAATCTTTTAATGGATTGGTAACTAGTTTGTCAATTTCAATTTTATAAGGGTCTAAAGGATGACCTGAAAGATACATACCAATCATTTCTTTTTCTTCCTTTAATTGGTGCATTAAATTCCATGGATCACAAGCTGGAATCGGAGGTTCAGGGATAACAACACCACTTACTGCACCAAACAAACTCATTAAATTGCTTGATTCATTTGATTGAACAGAGTTTCCATATCTAATTGCTTTTTCAATGATATTAATTCCATCTTGACCAATATTAAAATATTGAGCACGATGAACTCCTTCAAAACAATCTAAACCACCAGCTAGAGCCAAAGCTTCTAAGGTTTTTTTGTTTACTGCTCTAAGATTAACACGTCTTGTTAAGTCGAAGATTGATAAAAAAGGACCTGTTTTATTTCTTTCTTCAATAATAGATTCAACGGCTGCTTCACCAACACCTTTAATAGCACTCATTCCAAATCTAATCTGACCTTGTTTATTCACAGAAAAGTTCATGAGTGATTCATTAACATCAGGCCCAAGAACTACTAAACCCATTCTTTTACATTCTTCCATAAAGAAAGAAACATCTTCAATATTTCCGCTAGAATTTCCTAAAACCGCAGCCATATATTCTGCTGGGTAATGGGTTTTTAAATAAGCAGTATGAAAGGCTACATAAGCATAACAAGTTGAATGTGATTTGTTAAATGCATATTGTGCAAATGCTTCCCAATCGGTCCAAATTTTTTCTAATTTATCTGCTGGATGTCCCTTAGCAATTGCACCTTCAATAAATTTACCCTTCATTTTATCAAGAGTATATCTATCTTTTTTACCCATTGCTTTTCTTAAAACGTCGGCATCTCCTTTAGTGAAGTTTGATAGTTTTTGAGACAAAAGCATTACTTGTTCTTGGTAAACCGTAACCCCGTAAGTATCTTTAAGGTATTCCTCCATTTCAATTAAATCGTAGGATATGGGCTCTTTTCCATGTTTACGATTAATGAAGGTTGGTATATAAGCAAGTGGTCCCGGACGGAACAAGGCATTCATTGCAATTAAATCACTGAACTGATCGGGTTTTAAGTCTTTAAGGTATTTCTGCATACCCGCACTTTCAAACTGGAAAATACCATTGGTTTCTCCTTTTTGAAAAATCTCATAAGTTTTAGCATCATCTAATGGAATATCATCTAAAACTATAGTAACATCATGGTTTTGTTTAATGAAAATTAAAGCGTTTTTAAGAATAGTTAAATTCTTTAAGCCCAAAAAGTCCATTTTAATTACACCAGCATCTTCAATAACTTTACCTTGATATTGGGTAACAACTAAATCGGAATCTTTTGCAACTGCAACTGGAACAATTTCCATTAAATCTTTAGGCGCAATAATTAATCCAGCTGCATGCACACCTGTTCCTCTTACAGAACCTTCAAGTTTTTCTGCTTCTTTTAAAACCTTTGCTCTTAAATCAGAACCATTGTATATTTCTCTAAGTTTATTAACAAGTTCAATCTCTGCCGAATCAAGCCCTTCTTTATCTTTTAAACTCTTATCACCATCAATTGGTGCATGTAAAATTCTACCTAAAACAATTCCTGGTTTCGATGGAACCAAATTCGCCATTGCAATCGAGTCGGGGAGAGGTAAGTCCATTACCCTAGCCACATCTTTTATACTCGATTTGGCAGCCATTGTACCATAAGTAACAATTTGCGCTACTTGATTTCTACCGTATTTATTGATTACATAATCGATAACCTTTTGACGACCTAAATCATCAAAATCGGTATCTATATCGGGCATCGACTTTCTATCTGGATTTAAAAATCTTTCAAATAGTAAGTCATATTTAATTGGGTCGATATTAGTAATTCCAATACAATAGGCCACAGCAGAACCTGCAGCAGAACCCCTACCAGGACCAACAAATACGCCTAAGTCTCTTCCAGCACGAATAAAATCAGCAACAATTAAAAAGTAACCAGCAAAACCCATGGTTCTAATGGTATGCAATTCGAAATTTAACCTTTCTTCAACTTCAGGAGTGATTTCTTTGTATCTGTTTTTTGCTCCTTCATAAGTAATATGATGTAAATAATCGTCTTGTGAAGTAAAGTTAAGTGGGATTTCGTAATTTGGAAGTAGAATATCTCTTTTTAAATTTAGTGTTTCTATTTTACTTACAATCTCATTTGTATTGTCGATTGCTTGTGGAATATCACTAAACAAAGTAGTCATTTCCTGAGTAGTTTTAAAGTAAAACTGGTCGTTTGCAAAAGCAAATCTTTTACCTTTTACATTCACCTCATCATCAGAAAAATCTTTCATGATAGGAGTACTTTGCTTTTCATTGGTATTGATGCAAAGTAAGATATCATGGGCATTTGCATCTTGTTGATCTACATAATGAGAATCATTGGAAGCAATAACTTTTACATTGTATTTAGCTGCAAATTTTAATAAAACCTCATTAACTTTATCTTGTTCAGGAATGGCATGTCTTTGTAATTCAATATAATAATCTTCACCAAAAATATCCAACCACCATTTGAATTCATCTTCACCTTCTGCTTCCCCTTTTTTTAAGATAGCTCTGGGTACCGAAGCTCCAATACAACAAGTAGTAGCAATTAATCCTTTATGGTATTTTAAAATAAGTTCTTTGTCGATTCGAGGATATTTTCCGTACATACCCTCCATATAACCAAGCGAACATAACTTAATTAAGTTTTGATAACCTTCTGCATCTTTTGCTAATAAAAGTTGATGAGCACGAACATCTTTATCCTCTTTTGTAAATTGACGTTTGGTTCTATCATTAACTACATAAAATTCGCAACCAACAATTGGTTTTACTTTTAAAGTGCCATCATCGTTTTTATGTTTATAAGCTTCAGCCACAAACTCAAAAGCACCAAACATATTTCCATGGTCGGTTATTGCCAAAGCTGGCATTTCATCTTTAATTGCTTTTTTATACAATTTACCGATATCCGCAGCTCCATCAAGGAGAGAAAATTGAGTGTGTACGTGTAAGTGTGAAAATTTCATTTTAGGAGCCCTGAATTCGCTTTTAAGGATTACGAATTTAAGCTATTCAAACGGCTGCCTTTGATTTGTTGAAAAAAATAAATAATCCTTGTTTTACAAGCTAAGAGCACTATTTACTTGGTGAAAAACTTCTTGAGTATTTATTTCATTCATACATTTGAAATGTGTATGAGGACATTTTTTAAATCCAATTTTGGAGCAAGGTCTACATTTTAGATTTTTAGTTTCGAATATATTTTGTTTGGTATTCGAGCTTCCATAATAAGGATACATGCCAAATTCTGGAATGGTATTTCCCCAAAATGAAAAAATTGGTTTTTGTAAAGCAGCTGCTATATGCATTAAACCAGTATCGTTGCTTAATACAAGTTTTGATAATTGTAAACAAGCAGCACTTTCATTTAAACTTAATTTACCGCAATTGTTTTTAATGATTCCAGTTGAATTCGAAACTATTTTTTCTCCAATTGCAGCATCTTCTTTTCCGCCTAAAAGTATTATTGGGAATTGTATTTTTTGTGATATTTCAAATAGTTTTTCATAGGGTAATTGTTTTGTAGCATGCTGACCTCCAATTGCCCAAGCAATGAATCCATCTTTGAATTCTGAAGTATCGTTTTTTACTTTATCTAAGACTTCTTTTGGTATGAAATAATCTAATCCCTTTCCATCATTATAAACTTGAAGCTGATTTACGGTTTCAAAATACCTATCTACAATATGAACAGATGGTAAAGTGTTGATTTTAAGTTGAACCGTTTGGAATTTTTCAATATTTAGTTTTGGGAATGAAAATGAAGGAACATCTAAAACTGCCTTAAGCATTGATGTTCTTAAGTTATTATGAAGATCAATCACAAAATCAAAACCTATTTTTTTTAATTCTAATCCTTTTAAAATAGGATGTTTATCTAAAAAATGTAAGGAGTCGATATATGGATTTGTTTCTAGGAATTCTTTATAGGATGGTTTTGTAAGAAAATGTAATTCACAATTTGGTACTTGTTGTTTCAGGCAACGAATGATAGGTGTTGTTAAAACAATATCACCAATTGAACTGAAACGTAATACCAGAATTCTTTTTTTCATTTCTTGATTTTTCTAAATAAAATAATTGCCAAATATATTTTAAAGTTTTCAGTGGTCAAGCAAATCAAATAACTTATACTCGCAACACATGAAAACTTTAGAAAAAGTATCAATTGGGCATGGTGTTGAAATTGCTTATACCGACGAAGGTAAATCAGATAAAGTTTTGATTTTCATACATGGTTTGGCTAATTACCACGGCGTTTGGGTAAAAAATACGGAAGTTTTAAAACAAAATTTTCGCTGTATTTCAATTGATTTACCAGGAAATGGAATGTCGTCTAAATCAACAGAAAGGCCTTATTCTTTGTTTTTTTATGCTGAATGTATTCAGTTGATGATGAAAGAATTGCAGATTGAAAAAGCTGTTTTGGTAGGGCATAGTATGGGTGGACATATTGCAATGATTTTTGCTCTAAGGTACCCGAACGTTTTAGAAGAATTGATTTTAATGGCACCAAGTGGCTTTGAACAATTTAGTTCGATTGAAAAAAATTGGATGAAACAATTGATGGATATGGGTTCATTTTTAATTAGTGACGAATCGAGTTTAGTGCATGCAATTCAAAATAGTTTTTATAAAAATTCGGAGCAGCAATCCTCTAAAATTATAAACGATTTAAAATCTTATTTCCCTCAACATAAAGGTTTACATTGGAGTAAAATGGTAAGGTCGAATATTCATGCCATGTTGGATGAACAAATTGGCGCGTTTTTAACAGAATTAAAACTTCCTGTTTTGGTAATATTCGGTAAAGAAGATGCTATGATTCCAAATAAAATGATACATCCTATGTTAACAACTGAAAGTATTGCTAAAAAGGCAATTTCATTAATACCAAATTCAGAATTACACATGATTCCGCATGCGGGCCATTTTGTTCAATTGGAAGCCGCAGAAAAATGCAATGATTTGATTTTAGAATTTTTGAAGGTAAAAGCTTAGTCTATGATTTTTTGAAAATTAAAATTGGAATCGGACTTTGCATAGCCATTTTTCTAGAATTAGAACCAAGCAATAAATCGTCCATCCAATTGTGTTTGTTTTTAAATAAAGTAACAATTTGAGTATTCGATTCATCTATATTTTTTCTCAATTGTTCATCAATACTTAATTCAAGATTTCCTTTTTTTACAGTCAGTTTTACGTTTTGGTAGTTCAAACTTCTAATATGTTGCTCTGCATCAAGCATTAATTTTTCGCTTTCAGTACCAGCATAATCAAAGTAGAAAATATCAAGTACAGCGTGAAATATTTTAGCAAAAGGAACCATAAAATCTAATTCGGAAGACAGATTGATTAAATCTGATGAATAAACGATATGGTAAATTGGTTTGAACTTATAATTAGCTGGAATAGCCAAAACCGGAAAATTAGCTTCAGCAATCAAACTTGAAGTATTGGTGCCTAAAATATATTTTCTCCAACCACTAGCACCATGGGTTCCCATGATTACAATATCTGCCTTAAATTCTTCGAAAGCTGCTTGAATTCCATCAGATACTCTATTGCTAAAATTTACTAATGTTTTAGGAGTTTTTATGGAAGGCCAATTTTCTTCCTTAGCCATATTTAAAAACGACTCCATTAATAAATTTTCTTCATCAACTTCATCTGCATAATAATTTTCGTAAGGAATTTCATTAATTGGCATTACCTCAGGTATTGCATGAAACAAAATAATTTGGCTATTGGTTTGGGCTGCAAATTCAACAGCATACCTTAAAGCATTTTTTGCTTCTGGTGAATAGTCGTTTGGTACAAGTATGTTTAGCATACTAAATGGGGTTTAGTGTGATAAAGTTAAACTTTTAATACCAATTTTAAAAGATAATTTTTATTGATTTTTATAGCAATGTGTTTTCTGTTTTTTCATACTCAAAATCAATAAGATGCGAGTTTCCATCCGCCGCTTGTGTTGCTAAAACATCACATCTTTCATTCATTGGATTTCCAGCATGACCTTTTACCCAATGGAATTTTACATGGTGTTGTTTATAAATTTTAAGGAACCTAATCCATAAATCAGGATTTTTTTTGTCTTTAAATCCTTTTTGAGCCCAGCCAAATACCCATCTTTTTTCAACGGCTTCACAAACATATTTACTATCGGTATAAATCTCAACTTGCGATTCAGGAACTTTTATTGCTTCTAATGCAATTATTACTGCTAGCAATTCCATACGATTGTTTGTTGTATAACGATAACCTGCACTTAATTCTTTGTAATGTGGACCGGCTTTTAAAATAGCACCATATCCACCTTTACCAGGATTTCCTCTAGCTGAACCGTCTGTATAAATTGTTATTTTCAAGCTTTCGAAAATAGAACATGATTCTCAATTTTATATATGATTTGATTTTTTGTTTATTAAATTGTAGTGAGTTTAAAGATTTTATACATATTTCTTTTTAATTATTGATTGATTTAATTTACTCTGAAATTAAAGGCTTATTTTGCGAACTAAAATGTAGACTTCTAATTATAATAAAATGATCCAGTACTTCAAAAGCACCTATAATAGGCTTGAGGAAATCGGGCAATACGAAAAAAATTGCTGGATCAATGTTGTAAGTCCAACAGGAAAAGAAGTTCAAATGTTGTCAACTTCTTTATTATTACCTCCTGAAGTTTTTAATGACCCACTTGACCCAGATGAAAATGCACGTGTTGAAAGTCATAAAAATTGCATGCTTATTGTTTCAAGAATTCCTGTTGAAAACACAAAAGGGGAGGATTTACCTTACACAACAATTGCTCTTGGTATTGTAATAAAACGTGATTTAATAATAACGATTTGTAGCAGACCTACTGAAGTAATTCAGGTTTTTAAAGAGAATAAAATCAAGAATTTTTATACGCATTTAAAGGAAAGATTTGTGATGCAGTTGTTCCTAAAATCATCGGTTTTATACTTGAAGTTTTTAAAAGACATCAATAATAAAGCCAATGATATTGAAACCATGTTGCATCGCTCTACTCGAAATAGAGAATTACTTGAGCTATTATATCTTGAAAAAAGTCTAGTTTATTTTAGTACCTCCTTAAAAGCTAATGAATTGATGATGCAACGTTTACAAAGATTAAACTTGCCAGAAATATCAAAAGAAAGAGAAAAAGAGCTCATTGAGGATGTTAACATTGAAACAAGACAAGCTATAGAAATGTCGAATATTTATAGCAATATTTTAGGAAATATGATGGGAGCACATTCATCAATTATTTCGAATAACCTCAATATTACAATTCGATATTTAACTTCAGTTACGATTATTTTATCTCTTCCAATTTTAGTAGCTAGTGTTTATGGTATGAATGTGGATTTGCCTTTTCAACATAGTCCATATGCATTTTGGATTGTTGTTTTAATGGCTATAGTGTTATCGGTATTTGGGGTTTTCTTTTTTAGAAAGAAGAATTTATTTTAAAAGTAAATATCTTCAAAATTAAAGCGCAATTTCTCCAGCTTCAAGTGCTTTATCTAAATCAATCCAAATAATAGTTAAATCGTAAGTTGTATAACAAATAACTACTCTTTTTATTCCCTCTGGAGTTGGGAACTCTTGTAAACTAGCAATTTTATAGGAATGACCACCCATTACACAAGGTAAACGTTTAGCATCAATGCTTGTGTTTTTTTCAAAGAAAGCTTCTATTAGTCCTTCACCAGTTTCCTTTTTTACTTTCTTTTTGTCATAAGCCTGATTTCTAGCATAAACATCAATTCCCTCAAATTCTTTTTTACCTTTTTTACAAGGATTGATTTTAATTAATGAACCTACTTCTAGGTTTACTTTTATTTCAATTTCTTTTTCTTGAGCAAAAGATTGAATTGTTGTTACACTAAAGAAAATTAGAATTAAGTATTTAAAGTATGTTTTCATCTTACCAATTGATTATTTCTATAAAGTTCTACTTTTCTTAAAATCCCATTTTCATCATAATATCGCCAAGTACTGTCTTTGGAATTTCTTTTATAATAACCACTACTTTCCAAAACGCCATTGATATAGTAACTTGTATAAGGTCCGTTCTTAATTATAACCATTTTGTTAATAAGCTCTTCATCATTTTCTGGATTAATCATAACTTGAAATTCAAGTATGTAATGAAATATCTCCTTAAAATGTTTTTTAGCATCATCATAAAAAGTTTTTCCCATTCCGTCGTCACTTATTTCTTGGGCTCTACTTTGAAATGAGACACAAAGGAAAATGGAAATAATGAATAGAAATCTTAAACTTTTCTTTAACATATTAAAAACCAGTTTTGCCCCAATTTTCTAATTCTGTTGAGGTATATAATTCTGGAAAAAATATTCTGAATTGGAATCTCGGAGGCAAATATTTCTGCCAATTAGTTCCACCTGTTGCAGCAATATCAGCAGGACTTTTCTGAAGATATTTTACAGCTGATTTATAATGAGCCAAAGGCCAATGAATGTTCACTGCCATATCAAAATTCTTCATGGCTTCAATCAATTCAGGATTTGATTTTTCGGCTTCTCCTAGATTTTTGTATAGATTTAAAATTAGGTTGTTTTGGTTTTCTAAAGCCAATCTGAATAGATCATCTGAATATTTTTCTTCGAACTGAGTAAGTGTTAATGTTTTTTTGCCACTGCTTAATTCTGTTGCTCCATTTTTCCAATAAATATTAGCAAACTGGCTTTCTAAATTTTCGTTTTTTAAGTTCTCTCTATTACTAATACCAACAAGGTTTATTAAAGGAGTTGATAAAATTTCTATCATTCTGTACTGAGCAGATTGAAAGCCACTTGCAGGTAATAAACTCATTCTAAATTTCAAGAATTGAGCAGGTTCCATGCCTTCAATCATTATTTCAAACGAATAAGTTAAGTTCCTGAAATAGGCATTCATTCTTTTTAACCTAGCAGTTAAAAACTCTCCCGTTAAATTCTCCTTTTTAGCTTGTATTTGTTTAATTTCATGCAAAGTTAATTTGAAGTATAACTCTGTTATTTGATGATACATAATGAAAATCATTTCATCAGGTATATCTGTTTTTGGCTTTTGTAGGCTTAATAAT
The DNA here is from genome assembly GCA_051861545.1 of Bacteroidia bacterium. GTDB lineage: Bacteria > Bacteroidota > Bacteroidia > UKL13-3 > UKL13-3 > CAISCU01. The sequence goes on from JBIMKP010000003.1 coordinate 96,720, forward strand.
GTGTCAACTTGAATATAATCCCAGTAGCTTGTATATTCTTGATAAACTAAACCTTCTAGATAAGCTTTAAAATCTTGTCCGTTTTGGTCGTATTTACTTTTTAATTTTGATATGAGTTCAATTACTTCAGGGTCGATGATATTTTCAGACATGGTATAGGTTTATAGGTTAGAATGGGCTGGTGAAATCCTTTATTGAAGGTAAAATTAAATCTTTATCAGATACAATTGGCTCTGTTGTTTTCCAGCTGATTCCAATTTCTGGGTCATTAAATAACAATCCTCCTTCACTACTTTTGTCATATAATTTTGTGCATTTATAAAGGAATATTGTATTGTCAACTAGGGTTTCAAATCCATGAGCAAAGCCTGGTGGTATCCAAAACATGGTTTTATTTTCTTCATTTAATTCTATTGAATAATGTTTGCCATAAGTTGGTGAGTTTTTTCTAATATCAACAATTACATCAATTACTGCGCCAGAAATTACTCTAACTAATTTTCCTTGTTCGAATGGTGGTGCCTGAAAATGCAATCCTCTTAATGCTCCTTTTTGGGATAAACTTTGGTTATCTTGAACAAAATTTAAATTTATTCCAGCATTAAAAAATGCACTTTCATTGTAACTTTCGTAAAAATAACCCCTTGAGTCGTTAAATATTCTTGGTTGAATTACTAATGGACCTTCTATAAAAATCGGACTTATATTCATTACTATAGCATTAAATTGATGTAAAGTTTGGCAATTATAAAGAATTCAATTTCATGTTTTGCATTGATTCTTAAAAAAATCGAAGTGTTTGCTTGATAAAACCTATTTTATATAAATCAATCAGGTTTTTTTGTTTTTGAATTTTAAACCCAAAATTCAGTCGATTGCTTTCTTTAATCAATCAGAAAATTAGTATTAATTCTCATTAAAATTGAATAATCGGTTAATTATAATTTATTGGATTATATCATAATATAAACAAATTTTAGATGATTAATAATTTGATTTTGAAGTGTTTAAACTTGATTTTTTGTAATTTGTAACATTTAAAAACTCTAAAAAACGGAGAGTTGATTAATTATATAAAATAGTAGTTTCTAAAGCCATTGCTATTTAATATTTTTGCAGAATGGAACAAAATGAAAAGAACAAAAAATGTAGGTTAATCATAATTATATTATCTGCTACTAATATATTGACATTGTTGTTGTTAGGTTTTTTTCTTTTCAATTATTTCCAAACGGATAAAAAATTAGTTGTTACAGAAGAAAGATTGTATTCATCTGATTCAACCAGAATGGAATTAGATACTTTGTTGAAGCAAACTGCTTTTGAATTAGACCAGTTTAAGGGTCGCAATTCTGAATTAGATCAATTTTTAAGAGAGAAAAATGATTCATTACAAGAATTTGCTGAAAGAATCGAAGCTTTATTACGTCAGGGTAAATTAACTAGAGAGCAGTTGCAAAAAGTTCAGGACGAAATAGATATGTTAAGGTATTACAAACGAAAATACATTGGTCAAATAGATTCTTTGAATACAGTAATTGTAAGTTTGAATAATGAAAATAATACTCTCAAAACAGATATCACCAAGCAAAAAAGAAAAAATGAAGATTTAACCATGGACAATGTGCGACTAAGCACCAAAGTTGCCATTGGAGCTAAATTAAATGCTCAGGGATTATTTGTAACTGGAATTAAGTTTAGAAGTAACGGAAAAGAGAAGGAAACAATAAGAACTAGTCAAATTGAACAAATCAAAGTAAGTTTCACTTTGGCCGAAAATTTTGTTTCAGAAAAGGGAAATAAAGAAATTTATCTCAAAATTGTTGGTCCTGATGGTGCCACTGTTTACAATCAATTAGCTGGTTCTGGAACTTTTGTTTTCCAAAACGAAGAATCTTTATATAGCTCTAAAAAGACAATTGAATACAATCAAACTGCACAAAATGTATCAATTTATTGGAATTCAGGAAGTCAACTTATTGCTGGAAAATACAAAGCTGATTTGTATTGTGAAGGATTTAAAATCGGACAAACAGAATTTGAATTAAAATAGAGTAGTTACATTTATTAATATTATTATATTCGCACCGCATAAAATAAAATTCATGAAGAAGTTATTGGCCATCCTTATTATTTCTGCTAGCTTAACAGCTTGCCATTACGGAACAGAAGAAGCTCAAAAAACCTTAGAAGCTAATGAGCAGTACAAATCTGAAAATGCCGAATATTCGGTAAATAGAGCAAATGTTTCTGCTGCTGATGAAGCTGCACCTGCTGATACAGTTGCTGCTGCCGTTGACACTGTAACTGCAAAGTAATATGCACGAAATCCTGTTAAAATCAGGTTCGAAAGAAGAAATTTATAAAAGTCTTCTTCCTCAAATTAAAGCACTTATTGCTGATGAGGAGGATACAATAGCCAATCTAGCCAACATTTGTGGTGCTTTAAAACAGGCATTCAATTGGTGGTGGATTGGCTTTTATTTTGTTAAAAAGAATGAATTGGTTTTAGGGCCATTTCAAGGTCCCGTTGCATGCACACGCATAGCTTATGGAAAAGGTGTTTGTGGAAGTTCTTGGAAACAAGGCCAAACAATTATAGTGCCTAATGTAAATCTGTTTCCAGGTCATATAGCATGTAGTAGTGCTTCATTATCGGAAATTGTCATCCCATGTTTTAAGAATGGTGAAGTTTGGGCTGTACTTGATGTAGACAGCGAATTCCTCAATACTTTTGATGAAATTGACGCAAAGTATTTGGCTGAAGTTCTAAATTTCATTCCATTAGTTTAGTCTTCATCTAAATAAGGTTTGTATTTTACAATTGCTTCCTTTTTCTTTACAAAAGCAGAAGCACTATGGATTTTAAAAATAAAACTCACTTATTAATTATCGTTGCGGCCTTAGGCTACTTCGTAGATATTTACGACCTCATTGTTTTTAATGTGGTTAAAAATGCTAGTTTACAACATCTTGGTTTTATAGGTGATGCTTTAAAAGAACAAGAAATAAAACTATTTAATCTCCAAATGTCAGGAATGTTATTAGGAGGTATTCTTTGGGGAATTTTAGGAGATAAAAAGGGTAGGGTTTCGGTACTTTTTGGTTCAATCTTTTTGTATTCAATTGCAAATATCGCTAATGCATTTGTTACTGATATTACTCAATATGGTATTATCAGGTTTATTGCCGGTGTAGGTTTAGCCGGGGAATTAGGCGCTGGAATTACGCTTGTAGCCGAAAACATGGAAAAAGAAAAACGGGGTTACGGAACCATGATTATTGTAACATTTGGCGCATTGGGTGCAGTTGTTGCGGGTTTGGTTGGAAAGGAGTTTTCTTGGCAAACTACTTATATTGTAGGTGGGTGTTTGGGTTTAGTTCTTTTACTTTTGAGAGCTGGTGCTTATGAAAGTGGAATGTATAATAGTTTAAAGGAACATAGTCATATTAAAAAAGGTAATTTTTTATCTCTTTTCACTAGAGCTGATATGTTTTTTAAATATTTGGCTTGTATTCTTATCGGATTACCAATTTGGTTTACAATTGGAGTTTTAGTAAATCTTTCTTCAAGATTTGGTGATTATTTTGGAATGATAGAAAAAGTAAATGTTGCAGATTCTGTAATGTTTGCCTACTTGGGTTTGTCATCGGGCGACTTAATTAGTGGTTTATTGAGCCAATATTTTAAAAGTCGTAAAAAGGTTGTTTTAATATATTTAGGACTTTCATTTGTACTATTATTAGTTTACCTATTGAATGGTAATGTAAGTATCGGGTATTTTAAGTGGATGTCGTTTTTACTTGGATTTGCAACTGGATATTGGGCTTTATTTGTTACCATTGCTTCAGAGCAATTTGGTACAAATATTCGTTCAACAGTTACCAATACAGTTCCAAATTTTGTTAGAGGTGCAGTGGTTCCAATTACACTAAGTTTTGCTTCTTTGTCTAAATCTATGCCAATTGTAAATGCTGCACTTATTGTAGGTACAGTTTGTATTGTATTGGCTTTTGTATCTACCTTATTTATTAAAGAAAGTTTTAGTAAGGATTTAAATTATTATGAGATTGACTAAAATTAGGCAACATGAAATTTGACTTAGTTTATGTCTTTTTCAGCTGGCCAAAATTAAATTGAATACTAATTTTACTTATACGAATATCCGCTTGTTTGCCAGATAATTATATTAGTAAAACTCTAAATATTTTAAAATTGATTTATGAATTGAATTAAGTCAATATAAATTAAAAATAGAATTCTGTTTATTACGAAATTTCCTAAAATCCCAAAGGGAT